>NZ_JAXCFK010000003.1:173826-558551 GCF_056150025.1 Micromonospora aridisoli
GACGATGTGGGGCCACGTTGCCCGTCCATACTCTCCAAAATCACCCCTCGGGGGGGGGGGTGGTCTTCCCCCGCCGCACGTCGGCCGCTGGCCGCACTCCCCCGATCCGAACAAAGCGGACGAAACTACTCCCCCATGCCGTACGACCCCAGCACGGTGAACTCGGCGGTGCTCCGCCGCTCGCACCGCTCCTCCAACCCGGCGCGGTAACGGCGGAACGACTCCAGCGACGGTAGCGGCCCGGGCAACTGCGGGCCCATGGCGATGTCGACGAAGTCGTACCCGTCGTCGAGCCGCAGGCTCAGGTAGCGGAACCCGGTGGGCCGGAGCTGAGCGAGTTCCCGGTGCACCGCGTCGAGCAGGTCACGATGCTCATCGAGGCGGTCGGCCCGGACCCGATAGCTGATCAGGATCGTCTCCATGCTCACCGTACCGCCGTCGCGACGGCACCGCGGCCGGCATCCAGCAGGGCGGTCACCATGAGCGTCAGCTCCGCCGCGCGTTCCGGCGATGGTGCGATCCGGGCGTTGGCGGTCGGGTCGGACGGGCTCTCGGCGGGCCACTCGAAGTCGGTGAAGAGCTGCAACTCGACGTGGCCCGGTACGACGGTCATGCCCACCTCGCCGAGAATCGCCCGCAGATGCTCGCCCGCCTGCCCGCCGCCGCGTACGCCGTAACTGAGCACCCCGGCCGGCTTGCCGCGCCACTCGGCGTCCAGGTAGTCGATGGCGTTCTTGAGCACCGCCGGCACCGAACTGTTGTACTCCGGAGCCACGAAGACGAAGGCGTCACACGCCGCCACCACCGCCGACCAGCGGCGGGTGTGCTCGTGGCGGTAGTCGCCGAACCTCGCCGGCACCGGTTCGTCCAACATCGGCAACCGCTGCTCGGCCAGATCGATCAGTTCGACGGTCAGCTCCCCCGCTCGGGCCGCTGGATGCCGGGCCGCCGTCTCGGCCGCCCATCGCGCCACCGCCGACCCGCGCCGCCCCGGACGGCTGCTGCCCACGACCAGGCCAACCATGACCGGTCCGTTCTGCTGCGTACTGTTCATGACCCGATCCCACCGCCGTCGGGGACCCGGCGGGAGGCCGGCGGGAGGGTGGCCCTGGCGGGGACATGCTCACCGGCGACGGCGGCGGCAGACTGGACGCGTGATGGACGGCGAGTTGGGCGCGTTCCTCCGCAGCCGACGGGAGGCGCTGCGCCCCGAGCAGGTGGGGTTTCCCGCCGGCGGTCGGCGCCGCACCCCGGGGCTGCGGCGTGCGGAGCTGGCCACGTTGGCCCAGGTCAGCGTGGAATACCTGACCCGGCTCGAACAGGGACGCGACGTCCGTCCCTCACCCGCCATCCTCGCCGCGCTGGCCGACGCCCTGCGACTGGACGACGCCGACCGGCGGCACCTCCAGCAGCTCGCGTCGGTCGACCATCGCCGGCAACTGTGCGCGGGCGGGCGGCCGATGGTGTCGCGTACCGTCCGACCGCAGGTCCGCACGCTGCTGGAGGCACTGCGAGACCGACCGGCGTACCTGCTCAACCGGCTCGGCGACGTGCTGGCCTGGAACGAGCCGTTCGACCGGTTGGCCCGCCCGCTGGGGCTGCTCGACGACGAGCGACCCAACCTGGTCTGGTTCGTCTTCGCCGACGAACGCGCATCGGAGCACTTCCCCGACTGGGCCGATCTCGCCGATCAGCAGGTCGCCGACCTGCACCGGCTACGCGGCGGCGACCCGGCCACCGACGCGTTCGCCGAACGGCTCGACCGTACCGTCGGTGCGCCGTTCCGGTCCCGGTGGCAGCGCCGGCCGGTCGCGGTGCAGTCCAGCGGCGTGCGCTGGTTGCGGCATCCGGAGGTGGGGCCGCTGCGACTGTCGTACGAGACGCTGGAACTCGCCGACGACCAGCAGCGGCTGGTGGTGCAGCAGCCCGCCGACGCGGACAGCGCCGCGGCGCTGGACCGCCTGCTGGGCCGCCGCCCCGGCGGCCTACGCCCAATCGCCGGCTGACACCCCCCGGCCGCACCCCCGCTGACGCCCCTCGCCCGGGAGGATCCGAGCAGTTTCGGGGATGTTGCTGCCTGACCGCACGTCGGAGGCGGCAACATCCCCGAAGTTGCTGCCCTGCCGGACGAGGTGAGCGCGCGGTGGGCGGACGCGGGGCCGCGAGCGGGGCGGGTCAGGTGGTGCTGCGGGTCAGGTCCACGAAGTAGGCGTGCAGGCGGATGTCGCCGGTGAGTTCGGGGTGGAACGAGGTGGCCAGCAGGTTGCCCTGGCGTACCGCGACGATCCGGCCGGTCGCCGGGCCGGCGGTGACGGTGCCCAGCACCTCGACGCCCTCGCCGACCCGCTCGACCCAGGGCGCTCGGATGAAGACCGCGTGCAGCGGGCCGCCGTCGATGCCGGTGACCTCGACCGGCGCCTCGAACGAGTCGACCTGCCGGCCGAAGGCGTTGCGGCGGACGGTCATCGCGATGCCGTCGAAGCCACGCTGGTCCGGCCGGCCGTCGAGCACCTCGGTGGCCAACATGATCATTCCGGCGCACGAGCCGTAGACCGGCATCCCGTCCGCGATCCGCTTGTCGATCGGGCCGCGCAGCCCGAAGATGTCGACCAGCTTGCTGATCGTGGTCGACTCGCCGCCCGGAATCACCAGGCCGTCGACCGCGTCCAGTTCCGCAGGTCGGCGTACCGTGCGGGCCCGCGCGCCGGCCTCGGACAGGGCGGTGACGTGTTCGCGGACGTCGCCCTGAAGGGCGAGCACACCGATCACGGGTGCCGTCACGTGACTTCCTCCAGGGTGTTAACAGGGGCACCTTCCTCTACACGAGGCGTTAACAGGGTGCCCTTCCTTTCACCTCACCAGCCGCGCTCGGCGAGGCGGTGCGGCTGCGGGATGTCGTCGACGTTGATGCCGACCATCGCCTCGCCGAGGCCCCGGGAGACCTTGGCCAGCACGTCCGGGTCGTCGTGGAAGGTGGTCGCCTTGACGATGGCGGCGGCCCGTTGGGCCGGGTTGCCGGACTTGAAGATGCCGGAGCCGACGAAGACACCCTCGGCGCCGAGCTGCATCATCATCGCCGCGTCGGCCGGGGTGGCGATGCCACCGGCGGTGAAGAGCACCACCGGCAGCTTGCCGGTCTCGGCGATCTCCTTGACCAGCTCGTACGGGGCCTGCAACTCCTTGGCCGCGACGAACAGCTCGTCGGTCGGCAGCGACTGGAGGCGGCGGATCTCCTGCCGGATCTTCCGCATGTGGGTGGTGGCGTTGGAGACGTCGCCCGTGCCGGCCTCGCCCTTCGAGCGGATCATGGCGGCGCCCTCGGTGATCCGGCGCAGCGCCTCTCCCAGGTTGGTCGCACCACAGACGAACGGCACGGTGAACGCCCACTTGTCGATGTGGTTGGCGTAGTCGGCCGGGGTGAGGACCTCGGACTCGTCGACGTAGTCGACGCCGAGGGACTGGAGGATCTGCGCCTCGACGAAGTGGCCGATGCGGGCCTTGGCCATCACCGGGATGGAGACGGCGTTGATGATGCCGTCGATCATGTCGGGGTCGCTCATCCGGGACACCCCGCCCTGGGCACGGATGTCCGCGGGCACCCGCTCCAGCGCCATCACGGCGACCGCGCCGGCGTCCTCGGCGATCTTGGCCTGCTCGGGGGTGACCACGTCCATGATCACGCCGCCCTTGAGCATCTCGGCCATGCCGCGCTTCACGCGCGCGGTGCCGACGACCGGGGTGGCGGTGTTCGGGGAAGTCGTCTCGGACACGTCGTCGCTCCTCAGGCGTCCTCGGGAGGTGGCAGCGGAGATGCTACGCCCGGGCCAACGCCGCTCCGACAGCCAATCAGACCCGTGGTGGCCTGCTCTGTGGCCGTCATCACCCCCGGGCTCGGCGGACGAGTTCAGCGGCTGGGAACGTCGGCGGCCGGAACGGTGAGGGTCGGGTCGTCGATGTCAAAGTAGCTGGGCCAGGTGTGCCTTCGTCCCATCCGGAACAGGCGCACCAGTGGTCGGCTGCGCGCCGATCGCGCGTCGCGGACGAGGTCGGTGTGCACCTGGCGGGCCAGGGCGAGCCGCCGGCTGGCGGCGATGACGGCCTCGCAGTCGGCGTCGGTGGGATCGAGCTGGACCGACCGCAGCTGCCGGGTCAGGTCGTTCTCGGCCGCTTCCCGCTCGTCGGGGCCGGCGTCGAGGGCGATGCGCGCCGCCGCGTACAGCTCGACGCCGGAACGGCGCTCGGCCAGTACCGCCGCGGCGGCGGCCCGGCGCAGCAGGTGGGCGTCGAGGGCACGGGCGGCGAGTTGCGCGCGGTCCTGGAGCCGCTCGACCCGGCCGGCGGTCCAGATCAGGTACGCCACGGCCAGGGCGACGACCACCGTCGCGCCCACCACCCACCACATGCCCGGCATCGTAGTGCTGCTCCCGTTCCCTCCGATCAGGTCAACCCACCCACTCCTGGTCGATCACCCGCCCATCGGTCGCCTCGATCGCCGCTGCGTATACCTCCAGAACCCGGCGGGCAACCACGGGCCAGTCGAAATTCGCCACGACCTGGTCACCGCAGGCGGTCAGTTCCGCCCGCTGGGCCGGGTCGTCGAGCAACTGCGACAGCGCCGCGCGCAGCGTCACCGCGTCGCCGGTGGGGAACAACCGCCCGGCCCGGCCACCGTCCAGCACCCGGCGGAAGGCGTCGAGGTCGCTGGCCACGACGGTGGTGCCGGCGGCGAGTGCCTCGGTGAGGATCATGCCGAAGGACTCTCCGCCGGTGTTCGGCGCGACGTAGAGGTGCACGCTGCGCAGCATGCGTGCCTTCTCCTCCTCGGAGACCAGACCGAGGAAGGTGACCCGGTCCCGCAGGTCGGCCGGAAACTGGTCGAACAGGTCGTCCGGGTCACCGGGGCCGGCGACCAGCAGGCGCAGGCCGGGACGCTGCCGGGCCAGCTCGACGAAGGCGTCGCGCAGGATCGGGAACCCCTTGCGGGGTTCGGTGAAACGGCCCAGGAAGCCGAGCGTGCCACCGGTGCCCGGCCCGCACTCCCCCGGCCAGCCGGGCAACGGCTCCACCCCGGCGAACTTGGCCACCGCCACCCCGTTGGGAATCTCCACCGCCCCGCCGTCCAGGTGCTCGACCTGCACCTTGCGGGCCAGCGCGCTCACGGCGATCCGCGCGGTGATCCGCTCCAGCACGATCTGGAGCGCGCCCTGGGCGGCGGCGAGCATCCGGGAGCGGGTCATCGCGGTGTGGAAGGTGGCCACCACCGGACCCCGGGCCGAGAGCACCGCGAGCATGGACAGGCTCAGCGTGATCGGCTCGTGCACGTGCAGCACGTCGAAGTCGCCCCGGGTGATCCAGCGACGTACCCGGGCGGTGGAGACCGGGCCGAACGCGATCCTGGCCACCGAGCCGTTGTACGGCAGCGGCACCGACCTGCCGGCCGACACCACGTACGGCGGCAGTGGCGAGTCCTCGTCCGCCGGGGCGAGGACGCTCACCTCGTGCCCGAGCCCGATCAGTGCCTCCGCCAGGTCCATGACGTGGTTCTGCACCCCGCCGGGCACGTCGAAGGAGTACGGGCAGACGATGCCGATCCGCATTGCGCCCGTCCCCTCAGTCCAGCCACATCCGCTGCAGCATGTGCCAGTCTTCCGGATGCCGGGCGATGCCCGCCGCGAGACCGTCGGCGATCATCTGGGTCAGTGATCGGACCCGCACGTCGAGCGTGCCCGCCTCGGGCCCCGGCACCGGCAGCGGACCCACCAGCGAGGCGCACGCCGCATCCGGTTCGTACCACATCGACGCCACGTACAGCGGCGCGCCGGTGCGCAGCGCCAGCAGCGCCGGGCCGGCCGGCATCCGGGTCCGGCCGCCGAAGAAGTCCACCTCCACGCCACGGGCGGAGAGATCCCGGTCGGCCAGCAGCGGCACCACCGCCCCGGCGGCCACCCGGTCGGTGAGCACGTCCAGCGGCGGTCGGACGCCGCCGGTGGTCGGCAGAATCTCCATCCCCAGCCGTTCCCGGAACGCCGTGAACCGCCGGTAGACGCCCTCGGGCTTGAGCCGTTCCATGACGGTGGACAGCGGCCAGCCATTGGCGGCGACCCACGCCCCGGCGGCGTCCCAGTTACCGGCGTGCGGCAGCGCCACCACCGCACCCCGCCCGGCGGCGACATCCGCGGCGAGGACCTCGGCGCGGTCCAGCCGGAACCCGGCGAGCATCTGCTCGCGGCTCAGCGACGGCAGCCGGAACGCCTCCATCCAGTAGCGGGCGTACGAGCGCAGGCCCCGGCGGACCAGGTCGTCGAGCTCGGCCTCGGGCAGTTCGGGCCCGACCACGCGGCGAAGGTTGGCGCGCAGCCGGGTGGCACCCGGGCCACGGCGGCGGTACGCGCGGTCGGCCCCGGCGGTGAAGGCGGCGGCGGCTACCGGCCGGGGCAGGACGCGGACCAGCCGCCAACCGGCGACGAAGCCCAACTCGGTGAGGTTCACCGGGTACTCCCCCCGGCTGTGCCGCTCACCCCTGGCCGCCCGGCGCGCCGACCTGCTGCGCCTGCCGGTACACGTGCCGCATCCGCTGCCCCACGGTGAACAGGGACACCGCCGCGAGCAGCCAGAGCGCGATCGGCAGCGCCAAGGGGTGAACCAGTTCGGCGAGCAGGCCGCCGACACCGACGATCAGCAACCGTTCCGTACGCTCGGCGATGCCGACGTTGCAGGTCATGCCGAGTCCCTCGGCGCGGGCCTTGACGTACGACACGAGCCCACCCGCGGCCAGGCAGATCAGCGCGGCGGCCACGCCGGCGTGGTTGCCCTCGGTGGCCAGGTAGAAGGCGACCGCGCCGAACACCGCGCTGTCGGCCACCCGGTCCATGCTGGAGTCGAGGAACGCGCCGAACCGGGTCGACCCGCCGCTCATCCGGGCCATCGTGCCGTCGAGCAGGTCGGTGAGCGCGAAGACGGTCACGATCAGCGCACCGGCGACCAGATGGCCGCGGGCGCCGAAGCCGAGCGCGCCGACGAGCACGCCGACGGTGCCCGCGACGGTGACCGCGTTGGGGGACACGCCCGCGCGCAGCAGGCTGCGGGCGATCGGCTCCACCACGCGGGTCATCCCCGCGCGGGCCGACACTTGGAAGATCTTCGCCATGGCGGTCCCACGATAACGGTCGGCGCTCGACCGGCGACACCGCCGTCTGACCAGCCACGCTCAGCCGGCGCGCCACCGCCCGGCCCGGCCCGCTCAGCCGGCACCCCCGCCGCCCGGCCCGGGCGCGTCCGGCCGCTCGGCCGGAGAGGCTTGTGTCCGTCCGCCATCGGGTGTGAGATCGAGCCAGGAGGGTGACCCGGCTCACCCCACCGCCCGTTGACTGCCCGGTTCCCAGCGAACCACCGGAGGATATCGCCGCAGCACCCCGCCCGGGCCGCATCCCGTCGCGTGCGGCGGTCGCCACCCACCACCACCGGCTGAGGGAGGTGCGCCCGATGGCGCAGAGGAGTCAGGACAAGGGGGCCACCGGCGGCGTTCCGGCGGTGACCGATCCCGCCAGGATCCGCAACGTGGTGCTCGTCGGGCATTCCGGTGCGGGCAAGACGACCCTGGTCGAGGCGTTGTTGGCGGCGAGCGGCACGATCGCCCGGGCCGGCTCGGTCACCGACGGCACCACCGTCTGCGATCACGATCCCGCCGCCGTACGCCAGCAGCGTTCGGTGGCTCTGGCCTGCGCGCCGCTGCTGCACGACGGGATCAAGGTGAATCTGCTCGACACGCCCGGCTACGCCGATTTCGTCGGTGAGCTGCGCGCCGGGCTGCGGGCCGCCGACGCCGCGCTCTTCGTGGTCTCCGCGGTCGACGGGATGGACGCGGCGACCGCGGCGCTGTGGGAGGAGTGCGCCGCGGTGGACATGCCCCGGGCGGTCGCGGTGGCCCGGCTGGATCATCCGCGCGCCGACTTCGACGAGGCGGTGGCGCTGTGCCAGCGGGTCTTCGGCGACAACGTGCTCCCGCTCTACCTGCCGATGCTCGGCGACGACGGCGAGTCCACCGTCGGTCTGCTGGGGCTGATCACGCGGCGGGTCTTCGACTACACCGGCGGACTGCCGCCGCAGGTCCGCGAGCCCGACCCGGAGCACCTGCCGGCCATCGTCGAGTCCCGCAACGAGCTGATCGAGGGGATCATCGCCGAGAGCGAGGACGAGACCCTGATGGACCGCTACCTCGCGGGCGAGGAGATCGACGCCGGCATCCTGGTGGAGGACCTGGAGAAGGCGGTCGCCCGGGGCCACTTCTACCCCGTGGTGCCGGTCTGCGCGGCGACCGGTGTCGGGCTGGACGCACTGCTGGAGGTGCTCACCGCCGGTTTTCCCGCCCCGCCGGAGCACGCGCTGCCCGCGGTGACCGGGGTGGACGGCTCCCCGCGCCCGCCGCTGACCTGCGATCCGGACGGTCCGCTGGTGGCCGAGGTGGTGCGGACCTCCATCGACCGGCACGTCGGGCGGGTCTGCGTGGTCCGGGTCTTCTCCGGCACGCTGCGTCCCGAGCAGACCGTGCACGTGTCCGGGCACGGTCTGGCCGAGCGCGGCCACCCCGACCACGACGCCGACGAGCGGATCGCCCACCTCTACAGCCCGCTCGGCGCCACCCTGCGGGAGGTGGGCGTGGCGGTGGCCGGTGACATCTGCGCGATCACCAAGTCCGGCAGCGCGGAGACCGGTGACACCATCTCCGCCAAGGAGAACCCGCTGCTGATCGCGCCGTGGGAGATGCCGGAGCCGCTGCTGCCGGTGGCGATCGTGGCGAAGACACGCTCGGACGAGGACGCCCTGGCCCGCAACCTGGCCCGGCTGGTGGCCGGCGACCCGACGATGCGGCTGGAGCGTAATCCGGAGACCCATCAGCTGGTGCTGTGGTGCATGGGTGAGGCGCACGCCGACGTGGTGCTCGACCGGTTGCGCTCGGGCGGGGTGGAGCTGGACACCGAGCCGGTGCGGGTGGCCCTGCGGGAGACGCTGACCGCCCCGGCCCGAGGACACGGCCGGCATGTCAAGCAGTCCGGCGGGCACGGCCAGTACGCCGTCTGCGACATCGAGGTGGAGCCGCTGCCGCGCGGCGGCGGTTTCGAGTTCGTCGACCGGGTGGTCGGCGGCGCGGTGCCGCACAACTACATCCCCTCGGTGGAGAAGGGCGTACGCGCCCAGATGGAGCGCGGGCTCGTCGCCGGCCATCCGGTGGTGGACCTGCGGGTGACCCTGGTCGACGGCAAGGCGCACAGCGTGGACTCCTCCGACGCGGCATTCCAGACCGCCGGGGCGCTGGCCCTGCGCGATGCCGCCGACCGGGCGCAGCCGGCGCTGTTGGAGCCGGTCGACGAGGTGACGGTGCGGGTGCCCGACGTCAACGTGGGCGCGGTGATGGGTGACCTGTCCGGGCGGCGGGGCCGGGTGCTCGGCACCGAACCGGATCCGGACTCCGAGGGACGCACCCTGGTACGCGCCGAGGTGCCCGCCACGGAGCTGCTGCGCTACGCGGTGGAGCTGCGGGCGATGACCTCGGGAGCCGGCACCTTCCGCCGCCACTTCGTCCGCTACGACCCGATGCCCGCCCACCTGGCTGACGGGATCCGCAAGGAGCACACCTGACCGGACCCCGCCCGGGCCGTGGCCGCGCGTGACTGCAGGCCGACGGGGCCGGATCAGGTCAGGGCCGGGCGGTGGGCAGCATCGGGCTGGGCCAGTAGGGGCGGTCGGCCTCCCGCAGGGCGGCGGTACGCAGGGCGGCGAGCTGCCGTTCCACCTCGGCGAAGTGGTCCGGCGCGAGCGGGCCGAGCGCCAGCGCGGCGGCGTTCTCCTCGACCTGGGCGACGGTGCGGCAGCCGGGGATCGGGATCGCCCGGTCGCTGCGGGCCCAGATCCAGCCGAGCGCGCCCTGGGCCAGGGTGCGGCCGTCGGCGGTCAAGGTGGCCCGGACCGCGTGCACCCGGCGCAGCCATTCCGGCGCCGGCCGGCCGCCCCGGAACCATTCCAGCCAACCTGAGGTCATCCCCCGCACGTCGTCGCGGGGCAGGACCGACTCGGGGCGGTACTTGCCGGTCAACAGGCCCATGCCCAGCGGTCCCCGGTTGACGCTGGCCAGGTCGTACTTCTCGCAGACGGCGAGCAGGTCGGGTGCGTCACGCAGGACCGAGAGGCTGTGCTGCACGGCGGCGGCGTGCGGGGCGTCGTGCCCGAAGACGGCCGCCCGGTCGGCCCGGTCGGTGCTCCAGCCGTACGCGCGGACCAGGCCGTCGGCCACGAGGTCCTCGAGCGCGCCGATCAGCTCGTGGGCCCGGGGCACGGGCAGGTCGGCCAGGTGCAGCTGGTAGAGGTCGATCCGATCGGTGCCGAGCCGCCGCAGTGAATCCCACACCGCCCGCCGCAGGTAGGCCGGTGAGGCGTCGGGTCCGATGGCCTGTCGGGTCCGTTCGTCGAACGTGTAACCCCACTTGGTGGCGATCACCGCCTCGTCGCGGCGGCCGGCCAGGGCCCGGCCCAGGACCCGTTCACCGTGCCCCGCGCCGTAGCTGTCGGCGGTGTCGAAGAGGGTCACACCGAGGTCGAGCGCCCGGCGGACCGCCCGTACCGACTCCTCGTCGTCGACGGCGCCCCAGCCCAGCGGGATCCGCCCCTCGGCCCACGGCCCGGCGATCGCCCAGCAGCCCATGCCCAGGGCGCTGACCTCGATGCCGCTGCGGCCCAGCGTCCGCCTCGCCTCCACCACCGGCGCATCGTGCCACCTTCCGGACAGATCTTGACGAACATCCAGCACGATCATCCGTACGGGCGCCGGTGTTCGTACGGATCATCCGACGGGCGGCGGATCGGCCGCGGTTTCGCCCGCTGCCCCGTCGGGTCGCCAGCGACCTGCGGCTGGCCTCGGGAGGCGGCTCCCCGCCGGGCCCTCCCTTGCTCTGCTCACCGGTACGCATCGACTCCGCTGGGTGACCATCGCGCGGGTTGAAGCAGAGCCGAAGGGACGGCGCAGCACCGAAGGCGCTGTCGTCCGCAGCGGCGAAGCGGGGGGCGGTCAGGTCAGGCGGGTCAGGCGGGCCAGGCGCGGGTGAGCAGGTCGCGGGTGTCGCCCAGCAGCTGTGGCAGCACCTTGGTGCGCCCGATGACCGGCATGAAGTTGGCGTCGCCGCCCCACCGGGGCACCACGTGCTGGTGCAGGTGGGCGGCGATGCCGGCACCGGCCACCCCGCCCTGGTTCATGCCCAGGTTGAAGCCGTGCGCACTGCTGACCTTGCGGATCACCCGCATGGCGGTCTGGGTGAACGACGCCAGTTCCGCCGTCTCGGGCCCGTCCAGGTCGGTGTAGTCGGCCACGTGCCGGTACGGGCAGACCAGCAGGTGCCCCGGGTTGTACGGGTACAGGTTGAGCACCACGAACACGTGTTCGCCCCGCGCCACGACCAGGCTCTCCTCCGGGGGCCGGGCCGGCGCCAGGCAGAACGGGCAACCCGAGGGCCGTTCGTAGCCGCCCTCGGGCCGGTCCGCACCGGAGATGTAGGTCATCCGGTGGGGCGTCCAGAGCCGGTCCAGCTCGTCGGCCATGTCCCTGTCGGTGTGCTCCTCCGCCCCAGTCACACCGGCGATCCTACGACCCGGGCGGCCACTCACATGTCGGCGGAGGGGCCGGTGTTGGTCCGGGAGGTGACCACGTCGAGGACGTGGCTGACCGCCTCGGTCAGCGGGACGCCGTTGCGCTGGGAGCCGTCCCGGTAGCGGAACGAGACCGTGCCCGCGGCCACGTCGTCGTCACCGGCGATCACCATGAACGGGATCTTCTGCTGCTGCGCGGTGCGGATCTTCTTCTGCATCCGCTCGTCACCGGCGTCGACCTGGGCCCGGATGCCCTCGGCACGCAACGCGGCGACGAAACCGTGCAGGTAGTCGGCGTGGTCGTCGCGGATCGGGATGCCGACCACCTGCACCGGGGCCAGCCATGCTGGGAACGCCCCCGCGTAGTGCTCGGTGAGCACGCCGAAGAACCGCTCGATCGAACCGAAGAGCGCGCGGTGGATCATGACGGGCCGCTGCCGGGTGCCGTCGGCGGCCTGGTACTCCAGGCCGAACCGCTCCGGCTGGTTGAAGTCGACCTGGATGGTGGACATCTGCCAGGTCCGGCCGATGGCGTCCTTGGCCTGCACCGAGATCTTCGGCCCGTAGAACGCGGCGCCGCCCGGGTCCGGCACCAGGTCCAGGCCGGAGGTCTCGGCGGCGGTGCGCAGCGCCTCGGTGGCCTCCGCCCAGTCGTCGTCGGATCCGATGAACTTCGGCGAATCGTCGCGGGTGGACAGCTCCAGGTAGAAGTCGTCCAGGCCGTAGTCGCGCAGCAGGTCCAGCACGAACGACAGCAGGGTGGTCAGCTCGCCGGGCATCTGCTCCCGGGTGCAGTAGATGTGCGAGTCGTCCTGGGTCAGGCCGCGTACCCGGGTCAGGCCGTGCACCACACCCGACTTCTCGTACCGGTAGACGGTGCCGAACTCGAACAGCCGCAGCGGCAGTTCGCGGTAGGACCGACCGCGCGACCGGAAGATCAGGTTGTGCATCGGGCAGTTCATCGCCTTGAGGTAGTACTCCGCCCCCTCCAACTGCATGGGCGGGAACATCGTGTCGGCGTAGTACGGCAGGTGGCCCGAGGTCTGGAAGAGCTGCGCCTTGGTGATGTGCGGGCTGTTGACGAACTCGTACCCCGCCTCCTCGTGCCGGCGACGCGAGTAGTCCTCCAACTCCCGGCGGATGATGCCGCCCTTGGGGTGGAAGACCGCGAGACCGGAGCCGATCTCGTCGGGGAAGCTGAACAGGTCGAGGTCCGCGCCGAGCTTGCGGTGGTCGCGCCGGGCAGCCTCCTCCAGCAGCTTCAGGTACGCCTTCAACCCGTCGCGGGTTGGCCAGGCGGTGCCGTACACCCGCTGCAACTGCGGGTTCTTCTCCGACCCACGCCAGTAGGCGGCGGCCGAGCGCATCAGCTTGAACGCGCCGATCAGCCGGGTGTTCGGCAGGTGCGGCCCCCGGCACAGGTCCGACCAGCAGACCTTGTCCTCGTCGGCGGCGAGGTTGTCGTAGATGGTCAGCTCGCCGCCGCCGACCTCCATCACCTCGGAGGAGTCCAGCCCCTCGCCCTTGACGTCGATCAGCTCCAGCTTGAACGGCTCGGCCGCCAGCTCGGTCTTCGCCTCGTCCAGGCTGTCGAAGCGGCGACGCCGGAACCGCTGCCCCGACTTGATGATCTCCTGCATCCGCTTTTCGAGCTTGGCCAGATCGTCGGGCTGGAACGGCTTGTCCACCGCGAAGTCGTAGTAGAAGCCGTTGTCGATCGGCGGGCCGATGCCGAGCTTCGCCTCGGGGAAGATGTCCTGCACGGCCTGGGCCAGCACGTGGGCGGTGGAGTGGCGCAGCACGTTCAGCCCGTCCGGCGAGTCCAGCGCGACCGGCTCGATTGTGGTCTCCTCGGCCGGACGCCAGTCCAGGTCGCGCAGCACGCCGTGCGGGTCGCGGACCACCACGATCGCCCGGGGGCCGTTGGTGGGCAGCCCGGCCGCGGCCACCGCGTCGGCCGCCGTGGTCCCGGCGGCGACGACGACGGGGTCGGCCACGGCGGGGGTACGGGGTGCGGACACGGAGGACTCCTCGCAGCAGACGTGACGGATGGTGCCGATGTCGGCCCACTGATGCTATCGGTCGCCCCGGTGGTTGCCGCCGTCGACACCGACGGCAGGCGATCGCCGCGAGGTTTCCCGACAGTCTCTGAACCTTTTCGGCCCGCCATCCGAACTATCAGGTGTGGCCGGAGCCGGTTCCGGCCGCTTGGACACGGATGGGGATCCAGATGGCGATGACGCACGACGGGAGTCGCCGACGCCGGGGCGTGCTGGTGGCCGCCCTGGCCACGGCCGTGGTGCTGCTCTGGCCCGCGACGGCGTGGGCCGACGGGGTGACCTTCACCCCGACCGAGGCCCAGCAGGGCAACGCCGTGAAGCTCGAGTTCGTGGTACCGGACGAGCGGCCCGGCGTGCGGACCGAACGGATCGAGATCAGGATCCCCGCGGACCCGCCGATCGCCGAGGTGTACCCGCTCTCGGTACCCGGGTGGGCACCGACGATCACCACCCGGAAGCTGGACCGGCCGGTGGCGGGCATGCACGGTCCGGCCACCGACGTGGTGACCGCCTCGCTGATCTGGTCGCGGGCGGCGGACGAGGCGAACGAGGGCCCCGCCCGGCTGGTCTTCTCGATGGCGCCGCTGCCACAGACCGACCGGTTGACCTTCGAGCTGGTGCAGACGTACGCCGACGGTCTCCAGGTGCGCTGGGGCAACGGGGCCGGCCAACGGCCGCTGCCGGTGCTGACGCTGGTGCCGGGCGACCCGGCGTACCCGGGTGCCGCCCACGGGCACGGCGCGGCCACCGGCGGGCAGCCGCCCGCCGAGGCACCGTCGGCCACGGACACCTCCGACGGCGGCCCGAACCCGAACAGCCTGCTCGCCGCCGGGCTGGTCGCCGGCCTCGGTGGCGGCGCGGTGGTGGGGTGGCTGATCAGCCGTCGGCGTCGCGCGTCGACCGAGGAGATCGACCGCTCGGTGCTCGACGGGGAACCTTCCGGCACGGACAAGCAGGCCGATGCCGCCGGCTCCGACGTGGTCGAGGCGGGCACGCGGCGGTGAGCGGCGGGCGCGGCGCCTCCGGGTCAGCCGGCCCAGTCCGGTAGCGGCTCGCGGGCCGCGAGCCAGCCGGCGGGGACGCCGCCGTCGGCGCCGACGCCGGTGTGGGCGGCGACCACGCCACCGGCGATGGCGGCGGTGGTGTCCACGTCGCCGCCCGCCTCGACACACGCCCGTACCGCGGCCGGGTAGTCGTCCAGGTGGGTGGCGGCCACCCAGCAGGTGAACGCGACGGTGTCCTGCGCGGTGACCCGGGAGCCGTTACCGAGCGCGTCCACCACCTCCGGCAGCGGACGGCCGAGCAGCCCGGCCGCCCGGCGTACGCTGCGGTGCACCTCGGTTCCCGGGTCCACCGCGGCGGCGACACCGGCGAGCAGGCGGCCCGGGTCGGGCCGGTCGCCGTCGAGCCGGGCCCGGGCGGCCAGGGCGGCGGCCACCGCCACCGCCACCGCGCCCGCGATGCCCTCCGGGTGGGCGTGGGTCACCTCGGCCGATGCCCGGGCCTGCCCGGCCGCCCGGCTGGTGGAGTCGGCGAAGTACGCGCCCAGCGGCGCCACCCGCATCGCCGCACCGTTGCCGCAGGAGCCCTGCCCGTCGAACGCGGACGCCGCGACCACGGGCCACGGCGTACCGCCACGGATCAGTTCGAGCATCCCGACCGCGCCGGCCCCGTAGCGCCGGGCCGGATCGTAGTGGGCGGCGAAGGAGACGGCGAGGTGGTCCTGGTCGATCTCGCCGTGCTCGGCGAGGGTGGCGACGACCGAGCAGGCCATCTCGGTGTCGTCGCTCCACGCCCAGGGGCCGGCGGGCAGGACCGCCGGCCAGGACCTGGTTGAGCGACCCGGTACGAAGAACTGGGAGCCGAGGGCGTCGCCGACCGACAGGCCGGCGAGGCTGTGCCGGGCGAGGGCCAGGCGGGTGTCCGGATAGAGGGTGAACGTCATGGTCGCACCAGCTTGGCGGGTTCCGGGGTGGGCCGCAATGACGCCGCACTTGCCGCCCCGAGTACCGTGCTTGGGTGGCCACCGTCCTCCTGGTCGAAGACGATCACGTCGTCCGCGGCGCGATGCTTCGTTCCCTCACCGACCGGGGTCACGCCGTACACGCGGTGGGCACGGCGCTGGACGCGCTGCGTCGGGTCGCCGCGGAGACGCCGGACCTGGTCGTGCTCGACCTCGGCCTGCCGGACCTGGACGGTTCGGACGCGTTGCGGATGCTGCGCGGCATCACCGACGTGCCGATCATCATCGCCACCGCCCGTGACGACGAGCAGTCCGTGGTCAAGCTGCTGCGGGCCGGTGCCGACGACTACATGATCAAGCCGTTCACCGGCGCGCACCTGGACGCCCGGATCACCACCGTGCTGCGCCGCGCGGGCCGGGCCAGCCGCGCCGCTCAGCCGGCCGTGCACAGCGTGGGTGGGCTGCGGGTGGACGTCGGCGAGCGCAGCGCCCACCTCGACGGTGAGGCACTGGCACTGACGCGCAAGGAATTCGACCTGCTGGCGTATCTCGCCGCCCGCCCTGGCCGGGTAGTGTCCCGGCGGGAGCTCTTGGAGGAGGTATGGCGGCAGCCATCGGTCGGCGAGGATCAGACCATCGACGTTCACCTGTACTGGCTACGGCGCAAAATGGGCGAGTCCGCGGCGAAGCCGCGTTACCTGCGCACCGTGCGGGGGGTGGGCTTCCGGCTGGTGGCGCCGGACTGAGACGATCGCTGGCCCTGTGGACGGCCGGCGTGGGCATACTGCTGGCTCTGGCCTTCCTGGTGCCGCTCGGGCTGACCCTCGGCGGGCACGCCCGGGAGGAGGCGATCGCCGACGCGGCCCGCCGCAGTGCGCTGGTGACCGGTGCCCTGGCGATCAGCACCGAGGCCGAGGTGGTGACCCGCGCGATCGAGGCCAGCGGCGACGATCCGACCACCCGGCCGGTCGTGCACGGGCTCGACGTGGACTCCTCCGCCGGACGCGCCGACGCGACGCACCTGGAGCAGGCCCGGGAGCAGGGGCGGTCGCTGGTGGTCGACGTCGACGGCGGGGTGCTGCGACTGGACCCGGTGGTGTTGGGCGAGCGGACGGCCGTGGTGGAGGTCTTCGTCCCGGACGCCGTGCTCGATGCCGGTGCGGGCGGCCGGTGGCTGCTGCTGGCCGGGGTGGCCGTCGCCCTGGTGGGCGCGGCGATACTGGTCGTGGACCGACTCGCGGCGCGGGCGGCCGACGCCAGCCGGGGCCTGGTGAAGGCGGCGCTGGCGATCGGCGACGGCGATCTGGGCGTACGCGTCGAGCCGCAGGGCCCGCGCGAGCTGGTCGAGGCCGGCCATGCGTTCAACCGGATGGCGGAGCGGTTGGTGGCGGCCCGCACCGAGGAGCGGGAGCTGGTGGCGGACCTGTCCCACCGGCTGCGTACCCCGCTGACCGTGCTGCGGCTGGACGCCGAGGCGCTGGAGTCCGACGACACCAGCGTGGGTTCCTTCAGCCAGGCCGAACTCGACTACCGGCGCGGCATCCGCCGGATCCGGCAGGCGATCGTCACCCTGGAGGGTGAGATCGACGTGCTGATCAAGACCACCCGCAAGGCGGTGGCGACCGAGGCCGCGCCGGCGATGTGCGACGTGAGCGAGGTGGTCCGGGACCGGATGGTGTTCTGGGCGGCCCTCGCCGGTGACCAGAACCGTCCGCACCGCGTCTCCGGCGCACAGTTGCGTATTCCCGCGCCGGTGCCCAGGGCGGAGCTGGCCGCGGCCCTGGACGCCGTGATCGGCAACGTGTTCCGGTACACCCCGCAGGGCACCGCGTTCGAGGTGGCGGTGTCGCGCCGGGACGGCTATGTGGCCATCCGGATCGACGACGCCGGCCCCGGCATCGCCAACCCCGACCGGGCGCTGCGGCGCGGCGCCAGCGACCAGGGCTCCACCGGGCTGGGGCTGGACATCGCCAAGCGGGTGGCGTTGCAGGCCAACGGATCGGTCAGCATCGACCGGGCCCGGTTGGGCGGGGCCAGCGTGGTGATGCTGCTGGCCGATCCGGAGGCGACGCCGCGGCAGGTCAGCCGGTTCGGTCTGGTGGGCCGGATGGCTCGGGAGAGCCGGGAGCAGAAGTCCGGACGGCGCTGGCCCCGACAGCGTCCGTCGGACGGCTGAACAAGACCGTACGGCCACCGTCGCGGGCCCGCTCCCCAGGGCTGTGTGACGGCACAAGTCTTCCTTAGATCCAAGTTAACCCCGCTCCGGCCGGCCGGTCCGACTGACAGGATCGCTGCGAACCCAGCAGTTCCACCGGCTACCGCTCCCAGCGCATCTGGCCGGTGGAGCCGTGCGCGCGGCGGGAGACACGGTCCCCCCACACCTCCTCCCGCCGCGCGCCACCTTCTGCCGGGGGTCGCGATCCCGACCGGGGACGGGCCCCGCCAGTGACCCGGGTCAGCCGGGCCGGCCGGCCAGGTAGGCGTCGATCTCCGTGCTGATCCGCTGCTTGCCGGTCTCGTCGAGGAAGGACGCGGTGACCGCGTTGCGGGCCAGGTCGGCGACCCCTTCCGGGCCGATGTCGAGCAGCCGAGCGGCCACCGCGTACTCGTCGTTCAGCGTGGTGCCGAACATCGGCGGGTCGTCGGAGTTGATGGTGACCAGCAGGCCGGCCTCGACCAGTTGGCGCAGCGGGTGCTCGTCGATGTCGGCCACCGCCCGGGTCCGCACGTTCGACGTCGGGCTGACCTCCATCGGGATCTGCCGCTCGGCAAGGTACGCGAGCAGCTCAGGGTCCCGCACGGCGGAGATGCCGTGGCCGATGCGCTCGGCGCCCAGCTCGTGCAGCGCGTCCCAGATCGTCTGCGGGCCGGTGGTCTCTCCAGCGTGCGGCACCGAGCGCAGCCCGGCCGCCCGGGCCTGGTCGAAGTAGGACTTGAACTGCGGCCTCGGTACGCCGATCTCGGGGCCGCCGAGGCCGAAGCTGACCAGCCCGTCGGGGCGCTCGTCGAGGGCGATCCGGAGCGTCTCCTCGGCGGCCGGCAGGCCCGCCTCGCCGGGAATGTCGAAGCACCAGCGCAGCTCGATGCCGAAGTCGGCGGCGGCGCGCCGACGGGCGTCCTCGATCGCCTCGCAGAACGCCGGTGCGGGGATGCCCCGCTTGACGTGCGAGTAGGGCGTCACGGTCAACTCGGCGTAGCGGACCTGCTGACGGGCCAGCTCCCGGGCCACCTCGTGGGTGAGGAGCCAGACGTCGTCCTGGTCGCGGATCAGGTCGACCACGCTGAGGTACAGCTCGATGAAGTGGGCGAAGTCGCGGAAGACGAAGTAGTCGGCCAGCAGCCGTGGGTCGGCCGGTACGGGGCTGTTGCCTTCGTGCCGGGCGGCCAGCTCGGCCACGATCCGGGGCGAGGCGGAGCCGACGTGGTGCACGTGCAGTTCCACCTTGGGCAGTCCGGCGATGAAGGTACGCAGATCGGTCACAGGTTCTCCTGGGCGCGGGCGCCGGTACGGGCGACGAGGAAGATCCGTCGGAACGGGAAGTACACCTGGCCGTGCCGCACCGGGTAGACCTCGGTGAGGCGTACCGCAAGCTCGGCGCGGAAGGCGGACCAGCCGGCGGCGTCCAGCGCGGCCCGGACCGGGCGCAGCGCGGTGCCTTCCAGCCAGGTCAGCACGGGGTGGTCCGCGTCGGGACGGGCCGCGAGCAGGTGCACGTAGGTAGTCTCCCAGGCGTCGACGGCGCAGCCGGCGGCGACCAGCGACGCGGCGTAGTCGACCGGGCCGGCGACCGGTTCCTCCTCCCGCAGCAGCGGGGTCAGCGCCGCCCGCCACGGTGGGCGACCGGCGACCTCCCGCAGCGCCCGGTGGGAGGGTGCGTCGAAGTTGCCCGGCACCTGCGTCGCCAGCCAGGCGCCGGCCGGCAGCTCCGTGGCCCAGCGGACGAGCAGTTCCCGGTGACCCGGCACCCACTGGAGCACCGCGTTGCTGATCACCACGTCGGTGTCCGGGTCGGGACGCCAGTCGCGTACGTCGGCCACGACGTAGCTGACCGGTGCGTCCGACGCGGTGGCCCGGGCGATCATCTCCGGCGAGGAGTCGAGGCCGACGACGCGGGCCTCCGGCCAGCGGCCGGCGAGGACGGCGGTCAGGGTGCCGGGGCCGCAGCCGAGGTCGACCACCCGTCGGGGACGGACGGCGGCCACCCGGGCGAGCAGGTCGTGGAAGGGTCGGGAGCGTTCGTCGCCGTAGCGGAGGTACGTCGTCGGATCCCACATGGACGCCTCACCCCTTACAAACCGTACGTCCGTCTTGCTTACCGTACGGCCCGGCCCCCGGCGTGGCAAGCAGGGTCACTAGGCTCACCGTATGGAGCAACGCACGTTCCCCCGCATGGAACGCCGGGTCGGCGTCGTCGGTCTCGGCGCCTGGCAGCTCGGCGCCGACTGGGGCACGGTGACCGAGGACGACGCGATGGCGGTGCTGGACGCCGCGGTCGACGCCGGGGTCACCTTCCTCGACACCGCCGACGTCTACGGCGACGGGCGCAGCGAGCAGCTGATCGGGCGCTTCCTGGCGGCCCACCCGGACGCCGGGCTGACCGTGGCGACCAAGATGGGCCGACGCGTCACGCAGACCCCGCAGGCGTACACCCTGGACAACTTCCGCCGGTGGACCGACCGGTCCCGGACCAACCTCGGTGTGGACACGCTGGACCTGGTGCAGCTGCACTGCCCGCCGACGCCCGTCTTCGGCACCGACGCGGTCTTCGACGCCCTCGACACGCTGGTGGCCGAGAAGCGGATCGCCGCGTACGGCGTCAGCGTGGAGACCTGCGACGAGGCCCTCACCGCGATCGCCCGCCCCGGGGTGGCCAGCGTGCAGATCATCCTCAACGCGCTGCGTCACAAGCCGCTCGAACGCGTGCTGCCGGCCGCCTCGGCCGCCGGGGTCGGCATCATCGCCCGCGTCCCGCTGGCCAGCGGCCTGCTCTCCGGTCGGTACGACGAGCACACCACCTTCGCCGCCGACGACCACCGCAACTACAACCGGCACGGCGAGGCGTTCGATGTCGGCGAGACGTTCTCCGGTGTGGACTTCGCCACCGGTCTCGCGGCCGTGCGGCGGCTCGCTCCGCTGGTCGGGGAGGACCGCACGATGGCCCAGTTCGCGCTGCGCTGGGTGCTCGACCAGCCGGGCGTCACCGTGGTCATCCCCGGCGCCCGCGACGCCGAGCAGGCGCGCGGCAACGCCGCCGTGGCCGGCCAGTCGCCACTGTCCACGTCGGAACTGACCGAGGTGGCGGCGGTCTACGACGACCTGATCCGCCCTCAGGTGCACCACCGGTGGTGAGCGGCGAGCCCACCGGCGGCCCGGCCGCCGGTGGTCCACAGCGGACGGAGGCTCCGATGAGCGGCTGGTTCCGGCTCACGCTCGGCCTGCTGGCCGTGGTCGTGGGAGCTGTATGGACGGTACAGGGCCTCGGTTACGTCGAGGGCAGCGTGATGACCGACCAGCGGATCTGGGCCGTCCTCGGGCCCGTGCTGGTACTGATCGGCCTCGTGCTGATCTGGCTCGGCGTACGCGCCCGCAACCGGCGCTGAGACCGCCGCAACGATGCGGAAAGCCCCGCGTCCGGTGGGAACGCGGGGCTTCGCACTGATTCGGGGACTGCCTCGCCACTGGCCGGCGGTCGCCGACCGGTGCCTCAGAGGGGGCGGACCTGCTCGGCCTGCGGCCCCTTCTGGCCCTGGGCGATCTCGAACTCCACCCGCTGGTTCTCCTCCAGCGTGCGGTAGCCGCTGGTCTGGATGGCCGAGAAGTGGACGAACACGTCAGCACCCCCGCCGTCGACGGTGATGAAGCCGAAGCCCTTGTCAGCGTTGAACCACTTCACGGTTCCCTGCGCCATGTGTATCTCCTTCTAAAACTGGCGGCCGAGCACACCGTGCGGCCGATTGGCCGTTTTCGAGCAGCGGTGCCTGAGGCGGCCCCCGGTGAAGGAGACTTTTCTCAACCCACGCCGTCTCTCAACAGCGTGGAACAGCTTAACCACGTACGCAAAAACTCTGCACAGCCTACCCGACGAAATTCTCCGACATGTGACCTGACGGATGCGTGAGATCCGTCGGGCGGCGGTTGTGAGAGTGCGCGAAAGGCCCCCTCACCGACACCGGCGAGAGGGCCTTGACTCGGGTCCTTCAGTCCGGCCAACTGCCGGTGAGTCGGCGGACGCCGACCGCGCCGCCCCGGTCCACCGCGGCCCGGACGACCGAGAAGATGGCCCCCTGCAGGGCGGCCGCCGCAAGGATCTCGCCCCAGCGGCGGTCCTCGTCGGTCGGGTTGGGCGCCTCGCCGTCACCGGCGGTCATCTTCCACACCTGACGGAAGACCATGCCCGCGATCGCACCGGCGGCGATGCCCATCAGCACGCCGACCGGCTTGTAGGCGGCCTTGCCGATCCCCTTGCTCACCCACGCCTCCCTCGAATGATCATCAGCACCACGGCGGCGGCGACCGCACCGGCCGCGAGTGCGATGAACGGCGCAGGCCCCTGCCGGCCGCGCCCCTGCTGGTGGTTGAGACCCGCCTGGGCGCGGACCCGGGCGACGGTCAGCGCAGCCTGCTCGCGGACCCGCTCCCGCGCCTGGTCCGCCGAGGACTTCAGCCGCTTCTTCACGTCGGCCTTGGCGGCCAGCGCCTCCACCGTCTCACCGAGTTCGACGCGGGTGCGCCGGATCTCCTCCCGCAGCGCCTCCGTGTCGCCCGTACCGTTGCCTGTCATCCTCGTCCCCTGTCCTTCACCGCGGCGCTGACCACATCCACGTCGGCCTTCAGGCTGCGCACGGCCGCCTGGGGCACCGGCGGGACCGCGCGGCTGACCCGCCGTTTGCCGATCAGCGCGAGCACTCCGGCGACCAGGAACAGCGCCACCGCCACGACCAGGGCGGCCCCCCAGGCCGGCATGACCAGGGCCAGCAGCAGGATCGCGGCGGTGAGCAGTGCGCCGAGGCCGTAGAAGGCGAGCGCACCGCCGCCGGCGAACAGGCCGAAGCCGATGCCGGCCTGCTTGCCCTTCTCGGTCAGCTCGGCGCGCGCCAGCGTGAGTTCGTCCCGGACCAGGCGCGAGACCTGCTCCGTGGCCCGCTGGACCAGTTCGGCGGTGGACGGCTCGGTCCCGTTGTGGGACGTACGGGCGTTCGCCACGTCAGCCATGCTGTCCCCCTCTCGTCATCACCGCGCTGTATGCCCGGAGTCGCCGCTCGTCAATCCTGTTCCCGAAGAAGGGGCAGAAGAGTCGGGCAGCAGGTCCCCGCCACACGCGGCGGCAAACCTCCGACGCCTCCCGATCCGCCCATTCGAGTGGATAAACGAGGCGGAGGGGTGGTCGGCTGTCCCGCGGGCCGACCGATCTCCCGGTCGGCCGGCGTCAGCGGCGGGGTTCGGCCGGCTCCCGGAGTTCGGCGGTCTCGTCGGGGCCGACGAACGCCTCGTTGCGGGCCTCGCCGTCGTCGCTGCCGCCGAAGAGCCGGGCGTCGTCCGGGACCTCGGCCTCGGCGCGGCGGCGCACCGAGCGCCGCGGCTGGACCCACTGCCACGGCAGGTCGCCCCCGCCGTCGCCGACCTCGGTCCGCAACCGGGGCATCGCGGTGGGCCGGTGATCGCGTACCCACGCCACCAGGTGTTCCCGCACGAGGCAGCGCAGGTCCCACAGCGCTCCCGCGTTGCCGGCGCTCACCAGCGCGCGAACCTTGATCATGCCGCCGGTGGCGTCGGTGACCTGGAGTACGCAGACCCGGCCGTCCCACAGCTCGGTGCTCTCCACCAGCCGGCGCAGCTCCTCCCGCATGGCCTGCACCGGAATCGACCAGTCGACCTCGAACTCGGCCGTACCCAGCACCTTCGCCTCGGTGCGGGTCCAGTTCTGGAACGGCGTGCTGGTGAAGTAGGAGGTGGGCAGGATCAGCCGCCGGTCGTCCCAGACCTGGACCACCACGTAGCTGAGCGTCAGCTCCTCGATCCGGCCCCACTCCCCCTCGACCACCACCACGTCGTCGAGGCGTACCGCGTCACTGAAGGCGAGTTGCAGGCCGGCGAAGACGTTGCCCAGCAGGCTCTGCGCGGCCAGGGCGGCGACGATACCGACCACACCGGCGCTGGTCAGCACGCCGGCACCGATTCCCCGCACGGCGGGGAAGGTCATCAGCATCACGCCGAGGGTGAGCACGACGATCACCACGACCGTCACCCGCCGCAGCATCACCACCTGGGTACGCACCCGGCGGGCGTGCCGGTTGTCCGGCACGTCCACCCGGAACCGGGCCAGCGCGGTGTCCTCCACCACCACCAGCAGGGAGGCGACCAACCAGGCGACGGCGGCGATGACCGCGAGCACCAGCACGTGCAGCAGCGCCTGACGCCAGCCGGTGCCGACCGCGTACCCGGTGCTGAAGCGGACGGCCAACTGCACGGCGAGCACCGTGACGGCGACCTGGAACGAACGGTGCGCGTGCTCGGTCAGCTCGGTCAGCAGCAGCGAACGGCGCCCCCACCGGCGGGTGAGGCGATGCACCACCTCGACCACGGCAAGAGCGATCGCCGCCGCGGCGAGCGCGGCGACGACCGTCACGAGGTAGCTGTGCACGTGTTGCTTCTCCTTCCGGCCCGGCCAAGTCCTCTACGGCGGCATCCGGCGAACGGGCGATCAAGATCCGACACAAAGGGGCAATGGTGCCTCGGATCGCCGTCGCCGGCCACCGCAGGGGCGGCCGGGGAGGAGAAGGTCATACCTTGCGGTAGCGGGACTGGAGGAAGCAGTACAGGCCGAAGGCGGCGATGCCCAGCGCGATGAGGGTGAGCAGGACGGTGCCGAACGACTGGTCACGCAGGGTCCGCAGCGCGGCGTCCAGGCCACGGGCCTTCTCCGGGTCGTAGTTCACCGCGGCCAGCACGACCAGCAGGCCCGTCACGGCGAAGGCGGCGCCCCGGGAAGCGTAGCCGGCCATGCCGAGCCGGCGGGCGAGCTGCGTGGTCCGGGCGTTCATCTCGCCGGTCTTCAGCCGCTTCATGAACTTCTTCTTGATGCCGTAGATCGCCATGCCGACACCGACGCCCGCGAGCACCAGACCGGCGAGGCCCACCAGCCAGCGGCCACCGGTGGACTCCATCATCCGGGCGGTCAGCTCCTCCTGCTGGGAGGCGCTGTCGGAGTTGGCGTTGGAGAAGACCTTCCACGCGGTCCAGGCCAGCCAGAGGTAGATGACGGTGCGGGCGCCGGAGATGACGCGTTCCTTGAGCCGGTCGTTGCCCCGCTCGACGCGGTGCCCGACCGCCGCCTCGAGGGCCTGCCAGATCGCCATGGCGAGCATGCCCACGGCGATGGCGATGACCAGGAACCTGCCCATGGGTTGCGCGGCGAGGGTACGCAGCGCGCCGGACTGGTCGCCGTCGTCGGACGAGTTGCCGAACGCGATCTGCAGCGCCAGCCAGCCGAACAGCAGGTGCACGATCCCGTAGCCGATGAAACCGGCCCGGGCGAGGAGTTCCAGCCACCGGCTGTCGGCCGTACGGGCGGCGGTGGCTTCGGCGTTCCGGGTGAGAGACATGGCGCCTCAATCTCCGAACGCGAAGATTTCCAAACGTGCTGGCCGCCGCCCGGGTGCCGTCAGCCCGGGTTGCGCGCGATGCGGACCTTCACCTCGGAGTCGGTGACGCTGTCCAGGGTGACCGCCAGGCCACCGACGTCGGCCGCCTGCTGGCCGACCGTGAGCGACAACTGCTCGCCGCCGACCTCGATGGTGACGACGTCGTCCTGCGCGTCGACCAACCGGGCCTCGACGCCGAGGATGTTGGCCCGGGCGTCCACGCCCCGGTCGAAGGTCACCGTACAGGCGTCCAGTCCGCAGTTGGTGCTGGCCCCCTCGGAGCTGCACCCGGCCAGCACGGCCGCGCCGAGCGCGAGACCGGCCAGCAGGCCGGCGAGCCGGGCGGGGGTCCGACGGGCGGGGGTGGTCTGCGGGGTCCTGCCGGCGGGGGGTGGGTTCGTCACGTCGTCCAGCGTACGAGACGTCGACGAACTGACCGGCTCGGCCGGCGGTCGGTGTTCAATGAGTGCGTGAGCATGCTGGTCGAGGACAATCCCGCCAAACACCGTTTCGAGATCCTGGTCGACGACGCGTTCGCCGGCTTCACCGCGTACCTGCCTCGGGACCAGGTGCTGATCTTCACCCATACCGAGGTGGATCCGGCCTTTCAGGACATGGGAGTCGGCTCGGCGCTGATGCGCGGCACCCTCGACCAGGTCCGCGCGCAGGGGCAGCGGGTGGTGCCACGATGCCCGTTCATGGCCGCCTTCATCCAACGCCACCCGGAGTACGCCGACCTGGTCACCAACCCGGGCTGACGGCACCGCCACCGAGCAGTTCGGCCGCGGCCCGACCGGCCGCCCGGGTCGCGCCGTGGGTGGCGATGTGCACCGCGCCGGTGACCAGGGCGGGCACGCCGAGTTCGACGACCACCGCGTCGGGACGGGCGGCCAACGCCCGGCCCACCGCGTCCCGCATCCAGGCGTGCCGGTGCAGGTCCCGCACCACCAGGACCAGTGGCCGGTCGGCGGCCCCGACGATCGGATCGGCGGGCACGGCGCCCTCGACGTACCGGACGCTGGTGGTGCCGGGCAGGAGGGCGGCCAGCGGCGCGGCCACTCCCCAGGGGGTCTCGGAGCCGATCGCGATGTTGTGCGGCGGCTGGAACTCCACCACGTGCGGCGGGCCGGGCAGCGGCAGCGGGGTGGCGGTGGCCTCGCCGGTGGTGATCCGGACGGCGCGTCGTGCCGCGGCCAGCCCGACCGTCGAGCCGGCGTACGCACCGGGAGAGGCGGCCGAGGTGCCGGGGCGGGCGGTGCGGGCCGTCACCGTCCAGGCGGCGAGCTGACCGACCCGCTTGGCGGCCTCGGCGAGCCGCTCCTCGGGCAGCTCTCCCGCGACGACCGCGTCGACGATGGCGTCCCGCAGGTGGCGGGCCGTCTCCTCGTCGGCGTGCTCGCCGCCCACGCAGATCGCGTCCGCTCCGGCGGCCAGGGCGCGCACGGCGGCACCGGCGAAGCCGTAGCGGTCGGCCACCGCGCGCATCTCCACCGCGTCGGTCACCACGACGCCGTCGAAGCCCATCTCCTCGCGCAGCAGGCCACCCAGGATCCGGCCGCTCAGGGTGGCCGGCAGGTCGGGATCCAGCGCCGGCACCAGCAGGTGCCCGGTCATCACCGCCTGGACGCCCGCCTCGACGGCGGCCCGGAAGGGAGCCAGCTCGACGGCGTGCAGCCGGACCCGGTCGGCGTCGATCCGGGGCAGCGCGTGGTGCGAGTCGACGCGGGTGTCGCCGTGACCCGGGAAGTGCTTGGCGCAGGCGGCGACGCCACCGGCCTGGAGGCCGCGTACCCAGGCGGTGGTGTGCCGGGCGACCAGCGACGGCTCGGCGCCGAACGAACGGACGCCGATCACCGGGTTGTCCGGGTTGGAGTTGACGTCGACGTCCGGGGCGTAGTTCAGGGTGATCCCGGCGGCGGCGAGTTCCACCCCCAGGTCGCGGGCCACCTCCTCGGTGAGCGCCGGGTCGTCCACCGCGCCGAGCGCCAGGTTGCCCGGGCGGGAACTGCCCCGGCCGGACTCGATGCGGGTCACGTCGCCCGCCTCCTCGTCGATGGCGACGATCACGTCCGGACGCTCGGCGCGCAGCGCCGCGGTGAGCGCGGCGACCTGCGCGGGGTCGACGACGTTGCGGCTGAACAGCACCACCGAGCCGAGCCCGTCGCCGAGCCAGCGGCAGATCCAGGCGGGCGGGACGGTACCGACGAAACCGGGCTGCAGGACCGCGGCCGCCAGGGCCGCCAGGCTGCCGTTCCGCTCGACTCGCTCGCTCATGCCGGCACTCCGCTTCGCTGCGTGCCGCCATGAGGCACCGCCGCGCTGAGTTGATGATTCGCTCGCTGCCGCTCGCTCATGCCGGCACTCCGCTTCGCTGCGTGCCGCCATGAGGCACCGACGCGCTGAGTTGAAGATTCGCTCGCTGCCGCTCGCTCATTCGGCGCTGTACCCCCGCGTGTTCCGCCGTGGACTCCCGCCACCCGGCGGTGCAGACATGGTCACACCGCGCCACAGAATAGTCAATAAACCTTACAGTTGCCTTGGGAGCGCTGCCCCGCGAAAGTGCGGGTATGGACCCCGTGCTGCTGGCCGACGCGACGAGCCCGGCCGACATCCCCGGCGTACGCCTGCTCGGCCTGGTCGTCGGCGGTCTGCTGCTGCTTCTCGCCATCCGCGCGATGTTCCGGCGCTGAACGCGACGGGGTGTGACCCGCGCCCGCCCGGGTACCGCGTGCCCCACAGGCAGCAGCGGCCCGAGGGGGAGAAAATGAAGATCGGATACTTCCTGTCCACCGAGGAGTACGCGCCGGCGGAACTGCTCGACCAGGCGCGGGCCGCCGAGCGGGCCGGCTTCGAAGCGCTGTGGATCTCCGACCACTACCACCCCTGGACGGACGCCCAGGGGCAGAGCCCCTTCGTCTGGTCGATGCTCGGCGCGCTGAGCCAGGTCTGCCAACTGCCCGTCACCACCGCCGTCACCTGCCCGACCGTACGCATCCACCCGGCGGTGCTCGCCCAGGCCGCGGCCACCAGCGCGGTGCTGCACTCCGGGCGGTTCGTCCTCGGCGTGGGCTCCGGCGAGGCGCTCAACGAGCACATCCTCGGCGACCCGTGGCCGCAGGCCGGCGTCCGGCTGGAGATGCTCGAGGAGGCGATCGAGGTGATGCGCAAACTGTGGCGCGGCGGCTTCGTCAACCATCGTGGCCGGCACTACCAGGTGGAACACGCCCGCATCTACACGCTGCCCGAGACTCCCCCGCCGATCTACGTCTCCGCGTTCGGGCCCAAGGCGGTGGACCTCGCCGCGCGGGTCGGTGACGGCTTCGTCAACACCATGCCCGACGCCGACCTGGTGCGCCGCTTCCGGGACAACGGCGGCGGCGACAAGCCGTGCCAGGCCGGCTTCAAGGCCGCGTACGCGCCGACGGTGGAGGAGGGCATGCGGCTGGCGTACGAGCGCTGGCCGACCGAGGCGATCCCCGGTGAGCTGTTGCAGGTGCTCCCCTCGCCACGGCACTTCGAGCAGGCCGCCACGTTGATCGACCCGGAGGCGATGCGCGAGGCGTTCGTCTGCGGCAACGACGCCGACGCGCACCTGGCGAAGATCGACGCGTACGCGAAGGCCGGTTTCGACGAGGTCTATGTGGCCAACACCGGACCGAACTGGCCGGGACTGCTCGACCTGTACCAGCGCGAGGTGCTGCCCCGGGCGCGCTGATCAACACAGGGTTTCGGCGCGCGGCGACCCGGGTACCTGCGGCCTTCGATGAAGCTGACGACGCACTCGATGTCGCTGCGCCGCGCCGCGCGCAGCCTGTTCGGTTGGACCGCCCTGCGTCCCAACCAGTTGGCCGCGATGCGTGCGGTGATGCGCCGCCGCGACGCCCTGGTGGTCCTGCCCACCGGCGCCGGCAAGTCGGCGATCTATCAGATTCCGGCCAGCCTGATCCCCGGCCCGACCGTGGTGATCTCACCGCTGCTGGCGCTTCAGCAGGACCAGATCGCCGCGCTCAACGAGCGCCAGCGGGCGGAACTGCGGGCGGTCCGGATCAGCTCGGACGAGACGCCGGCCCAGCAGGCCGAGGCGATCGCCGAGATCCGCGACGGGCGGGCCGAGTTCCTGTTCATCACCCCGGAACAGCTGGCCAACCCCGACCGGCTGGCCGAGGTCCGGGAGCTGCGGCCGGCGCTGGTGGCGATCGACGAGGCGCACTGCATCTCCGCCTGGGGCCACGACTTCCGCCCGGACTACCTGGCCCTCGGGCAGCTCATCGAGGGCATCGGCCGGCCACCGGTGGTCGCGCTGACCGCCACCGCTTCACCGCCGGTCCGCGACGACATCGTCACCCGGCTGCGGCTGCGCAAGCCCGAGATCGTGGTGTCCGGTCTGGACCGGCCCAACCTCTTCCTGGAGGTGGCGCACTGTCCCACCGAGGACTACCGGTGGCGACGGTTGATCGCACTGCTGCGCGAGGACAAGCGGCCCGGCATCATCTACGTGCCCACCCGCCGCGCCGCCGAGGAACTGGCCGCGCGACTGACCGACGCGGGCTTCCCGGCGGAGTACTACCACGGCGGCATGGCGGGCAGCGCCCGCGCCCGGCTGCACGGGGCCTTCCTCGACGACCAGGTGCCGATCATGGTGGCGACCTCGGCGTTCGGCATGGGCATCGACAAACCCAACATCGCCTGGGTGGTGCACATGGCCCTGCCCGACTCACCGGACAGCTACTTCCAGGAGATCGGCCGCGCCGGCCGCGACGGCCACCCGGCCCGCGTCCTGCTGCTGTGGCAGGCCGAGGATGTCGGCCTGCAACGCTACTTCAGCGGCGGCCTGCCGGACGCCACCGAGCTGCGCGATCTGGCCGCGTTGTTGCGTAAGGAACCGATCACCCGCAAGGACCTGCGCGAGGTGACCGGGCTCGGCCCCCGCAAGCTCGGGCAGTACCTCGCCCTGCTGGAGCAGGTCGGCGCCGCACAGCAGCGAGCGGGACAGCGTGTCGGCGCACCCCGCTACGCGCCCACTCCGGTCGACGCGGCCACGGCCGCCGTTGCCGAGGCGGAACGACAGCAGAGCCTGACCCGGTCCCGTACCGACATGATGCGCGCCTTCGCCGAGACGAACTCCTGCCGGGGGCAGACGCTGCTGGCGTACTTCGGCGAGCAGATGACCGAGATCTGCGGGCACTGCGACAACTGCCACGCCGGCACCAGCGTGCCCGACGACGGCTCGGTCGGCCCGTTTCCCGTACACAGTCAGGTCCGGCACGCCGAGTGGGGCTCCGGCCTGGTGCTCAGCTACGAGGAGGGCCGGATGACGGTGCTGTTCGACGAGGTCGGGTACAAGACGCTATCGGTCAGCGTGGTGTCCGAGCAGGGTCTGCTGACCCTGGACTAACCTGAGCCGGCCGCCAGGGGCGGCCGACGAGCACGTGGACGACGAGCGGGAGGGGCGGGTCGTGATCGAAGAACCGGCGTACACCGGTTTCGGTTTCTCCGACGAGGAGTGGGGGCTGCTGGTCGGCCTGCCACAGTCGGTGCTCACCGCGGCGAGCGCCGCCGAGTCCGACGGCACCAAGGCGACGATGGCCGAGGGTGCCGCCGGTCTGGAGACCATCTCCGCCGGGCGGGAGTCGGCCAGCCCCCTGGTGGCCGCCGTGGCCGGTGAGATCGTCACCCGGGTCGGCGACCCGGAGGCCGGCGAGGAGATGCCGGTCATCGAGCCCGCTGACCCGCGTGGCTACGCCGAGGACGTGCTGGGCCGGGCGAAGGCGGCCTCGGCGCTGCTGGCGGACAAGGTGGACGAGGGCGAGGCGGGCGCGTACCGGCACTGGCTGGTGGAGATCGCCGAGCAGGTCGTCGGTGCCGCCTCCAGCGGCGGCGTGCTCGGTCTGGGCGGCAGCCAGGTCAGCCCGTCGGAACGCCGCTTCCGCGACCGCCTCTCCCAGATCCTCAACGACTGACCCCACACCGCACCCACCCACCGCCTCGTTGATCATGAGGTTAGCGGCAGTCATCGAGATCGAGATCGCCGCCAACTTCATGATCAACAGGGGTGGGACCGTCAGGCGACGCGGCGGCGGAAGAGGATGGTGGAGAGGAGCACGGCGACCGCCAGCAGGGCGACGCACCAGGTGGCCGCGCGAGCCGGGGCGGTGCCGACGGGGGTGTCCAGCAACAGGCCGCGCAGGGACTCGATGACCGGTGTGACCGGCTGGTGCTCGGCGAAACCGCGCAGCCAGCTGGGCATGGTCTCGACCGGTACGAAGGCACTGCTCGGGTACGGCAGGAACATCACCAGGAAGGTGTAGCCGTTCGCCGCCTCCGGGGTCCGGGCCAGCAGGCCGAACGCCGCCGACGCCCACGACACCGCCAGCAGGAACAGCAGCAGCACCCCGGCGGCGGCCAGCCAGCGCAGCGGCGCGACGGCCGGCCGGAACCCGATCGCCACGGCCACCCCCAGCACCAGCACGGTGGAGACCGTGTTGCGCGCCACGCTCGCCACCACGTGCCCGGCGAGGATCGAGGTGGCGCCGACGTCCATCGTGCGTAGTCGCTCGATCATGCCGTCGGTCAGGTCGGTGGTGACGCTGACCGCGGTGCCGGCCGCGCCGAAACCGGCGCAGAGCAGCAGCACACCGGGCACCACGTAGGTCACGTACGCCGAGCCGGTCTCGATCGCCCCGCCGAAGAGGTAGACGAAGAGCAGCATCAGGATCACCGGCAACAGCAGCGAGGTGAGCAGTGCGTCGACGTTGCGCCGGGACAGCCGGACGCAGCGGCCGATCATCACCGCGGCGTGCGCCGGCCGGAGGGTCAACTCAGACACCGGCCACCTCCCGCTCGGGGCTCGCCGCGGTTCCGGTGAGCGTGAAGAAGACGTCGTCGAGGGTGGCCTCCCGCACGGTGAACCGGACCACCCCGTGCCGGTCCGGATCGACCTCGTCGAGCAGGCCACGAACCTGGGGCGCGCTGCCGTCGGTGGCCACCGACAACGTCAGCCGGGCCGGCTCGCGGTGGGTGACCCGGTCGCCCAGCCGCCGCGCCGCCTGGGCGAGACCGGCGGCGTCGCGCCAGGTCAGCTCCAACCGCTGGGCACCGAAACGGCGCTTGAGATCGGCGGCCGTCCCCTCGGCGACGAGTCCACCGCCGTGCAGCACCATGATCCGGTCGGCGAGGCGGTCGGCCTCCTCCAGGTACTGCGTGGTGAGCAGCACCGTCACCCCCGCACCGGCCAGTTCGCCGATCACCTCCCACAGCCCCTGCCGGCTGCGCGGGTCCAGGCCGGTGGTGGGCTCGTCCAGAAAGATCACGGACGGGGTGCCGACCAGGCTGGCCGCGAGGTCGAGGCGGCGGCGCATGCCACCGGAGTACGTGATCACCCGCCGCCCGGCGGCGTCGGCCAGATCGAAGCGGTCCAGCAGTTCGGCGGCGCGGGTGCGGGCCGCCGGTGCGCGCAGCCCGGTGAGCCGGGCCAGCATGGTCAGGTTCTCCACGCCGGTCTGCCCGTCGTCGAGCGCCGCATGCTGGCCGGCGAGGCTGATCGCCCGTCGCACCTGCCGCCGCTGCCGTACCACGTCGTACCCGGCGACCCGGGCGGTTCCGGAGTCCGGCCGGGTCAGCGTCGCCAGGATCCGCACCGTGGTGGTCTTGCCGGCCCCGTTCTGGCCCAGCAGGGCGTGCACCCCGCCGGTGGGCACCCGCATGGTCAGCCCGTCGAGCACGACCAGGTCACCAAAGGACTTGCGCAGGTCGACCAGTTCGACCGACGGCGGTCCGTTCACCATGAGCCCCTCCGTAATCTGCGTACGTCGTACGCTTCAATGCGTAGACCATACGCAGAAGATATGCTGGCGGTCAACGCCGGCCTGGGAGGTGGAGTGGACGGACCCGACGTCGAACTGCCCGAGAACGTCGCGCTCGCCTGGGGCCTGCGGGACCGCCCGAGCCGTGGTCCGAAGCGCAGTCTCAGCCTCGACCAGGTGGTGGCCGCCGGGATCCAGATCGCCCAGGCCGAGGGGCTCACGGCGGTGTCGATGAGCCGGGTGGCCAGCGAACTGGGCGTGGCGACGATGTCGCTGTACCGGTACGTGCCCACCAAGCACGACCTGCTCGACCTCATGGTGGACACCGCGTACGGCCCGCCACCGCGACCACGTGGCGCGGACGAGGGCTGGCGACCGGCGCTGGCCCGCTGGGGTGAGGGGAACCTGACCGCCATGCGCCGACAGCCCTGGATGCGGCACGTGCCGATCAGCGGCCCGCCGATCAATCCGAACCAGGTGCGGTGGCTGGAGTACGGGCTGGCCGCGCTGCGCGGCACCGGCCTGACCGCCACCGAGCGGATCGCCACGATCATGCTGGTCAGCGGGCACGCCCGCAGCTGGGCCACGCTCACCGCGGACATCGCCGAGGCCGCCGCGCGGACCGGGCGGACGCCCGATGAGGTGGGCATGCGCTACTGGCAGCACCTCGCCGTGGTCACCGCACCCGGCCCCTACCCGGCGATCCACGAGCTGCTCGCCGAGGGCGACGAGTACGACGAGGACGGCGACCTGGAGTGGCGGTTCGGTCTGGGCCGCATCCTGGACGGCGTGGCCGCCATGATCGACGCCCGCGCCGTAGACCCGTCCCGCGTCGCCGACCCGTCCGGCGCCGCCGACCCGTCCGGCAGCTGAGGGCCTCGGTCAGTCCCGCGCCAGCAGGGTCAGCACCGCGCGCTCCGCCTGCTCCTGCGGGGTCTCCCCGGTCACCGGCGCGACCACGCCGTCGTGGAAGAGGTCCACCACCCTCGGGTCGACGTACGACGCGCGAGCCACCGTCGGGGTGTTGCCGAGCAGCTCCGCCACCTGCCGCATGACCGCCGCCACCGCCCGCCGCCGAGCGGTGACCGACCGGGCAGAGGCGAACCCGGCCAGCTCCGTCGCCGCCCGTACCGTCGCGTGCCAGGTGCGGAAGTCCTTCGCGGTCATCTCGCCGCCGCTGGCCTCGCGAAGGTAGTCGTTGACCTCGTCGGCCCGTACGTCGCGCCAGTTCCGCCCGTCCCAGTAGCCGAACAACCGGTCGGCCGCCCGCCGCCGACGGCGCAGGTCGGTCAGTACCCGGCACAGCTGCGGATCGGAGATCAGCCGCGCCTGCTCGATGCCGCCCTTGGCCGGGAACTCGAAGAGCACGCAGCCCCGGCGGGAGCGGGCGTGCTCCGGGCGCAGGGTCGCCACCCCGAACGTCGGATCGTCGCCCGCCGCGTACTGGTCGCTGCCGACCCGGAAGGTACCCATGTCGAGCAGCCGGGTCACCGTCGCCAGCACCCGCTCCCGCCGCAGCCCGCGCCCCGTGAGGTCGTGGTCGACCCGCTCCCGCAACGCCGGCAGCCGCTGCGCCACCTCCAGCACGTGGTCGAACTTCGCCTCGTCCTGCCGCTGCCGCCACAGCGGGTGGTAGAGGTACTGCTTACGGCCGGCCGCGTCGATGCCGATGGCCTGGATGTGCCCGTTGCGGTACGGCGAGATCCACACCTCCCGCCAGGCGGGCGGGATGACCAGGGCCCGCAGTCGGGCCAGCTCGTCCGGGTCGCGGACCGGCTCGCCGCCCGGATCCAGGAACGACCAGCCCCTGCCCCGCCGGCGCCGCCGGTAACCCGGCCGACCCGGATCGCTACGCCGCAACCGCACGGTCCACCCGCACCGCCCGTTCCACCTCGTCGACGGCGGCCAGCACCTCGTCCAGACCGAGGGCGACCATTGTGGGATGGTCACCTACCCCGTCCCAGGGCGGCCATGCGCCCGGGCCGGCCCAGAGCGCCCGGTGTCGTCGGCGCTCCGGCGGCGGCCCCCACCGAGCCGGCGGAACCGGGCCGAACAGCACCACCGACGGGGTGCGGTAGCCGGTCGCCAGATGTGCCACCCCGGTGTCCCCGCTGACCACCAGGCGCGCACCGGCGACCAGGGCGGCCAGTTGCGCGAGGTCCGTCCGGCCGGCCAGCACCGCCTCGGCGGGCAGCCCGGCGTGGTACGCGATGCGCGCCACCGCGGCCCGCTCCGGGGCGCTGCCGGTCACCACCACCCGGTGGCCCCGGCCGGTCAGCTCCCGGGCCAGCGCGGCGTACCGGTCCGCGGGCCAGCGCTTGGCGGGCTCCTTCGAGCCGGGATGCAGCACCGTGACACCGGTGGCCACGACCGCCGACTCCCGCGACGGCCGGCGCAGCTCCAGGTCGGTCGGGTCGGCCGGGACGCCGTACCCGTGCAGCAGCCGGCACCAGCGCGACACCTCGTGCTCGTCCTCGTGCCATTCCGGGCCGTCGACGTGCGGCGCGTCGGCGTTGGCGAAGGCGAACAACCGGCCGGGACGGACGCCCGCCAGCAGCCGGTGCGACTGCGGACCCCGGCCGTGCAGGTTGACCGCCACCTCGATCCGCCCCACGGGCCGGTCCAGCCCGCACAGGCCGTCCACGGGCAGCAGCCGGTCCACCCCGCCGACCAGGTCGACCAGCGGCCCGAGCCAGGCCGGCGCGGCGACCACCAACTGCCGGTCCGGGTACGCCGCGCGCAGCCCCCGCAGCGCCGGGACCGCGGTGGCGAGGTCACCGACGCCGAGGGCACGCAGCGCCAGGATCACGGGTACGAGGTCTCCTGATCCGCGCAGACCACCATCTCGCGGATCGCGCAGCCGGCGGGCTGGGACAGGGCGAACATGACCGCGGCGGCGGTGTCGGCCGGATCGTTCAGGATCGCGTCCGGCCCCGGGCGGTACCGCGGGTCGCGCTCGTCGAAGAAGGCCGTCCGCATCCCCCCCGGTATCAGCAGCGTGACCCCCACCGTGCCGGCCAGTTCGGCGGCGAGCGCCCGGGTGAACCCGACCACCCCGAACTTCGCCGCGCAGTACGCCGTCGCGTCGCTGACCGCCTTGACGCCGAGGGTGGAGGCGACCGTCACGACGGTGCCCCGGGACGCGGTCAGGAACGGCAACGCGGCCCGCACCACCGCGGCGGTGGCCAGCAGGTCCACCGCGATGATCCGGTCCCAGGTCTCACCGGGCACGTCGGCGAGCCGGCCGGGCACGTCGACGCCGGCGGCGGTGACCACGGCGTCCAGCCCACCCACGCGTTCGGCCAGCTCACGGGTGGCCCGCTCGGCGGCCCGGGTGTCGGCCAGGTCGCACTGGACCCAGGCCACCCCGTCGGCCGGCGCCTGCCGGTCCAGCACCAGCGGCCGACCACCGGCGAGCGCCACCGCCGCCACCACGGCCGCGCCGAGTCCGCTGGAGCCGCCGGTGACCAGCACGGTCCGCCCGGTACCGGGGGCGCTCATCGGGCCACCTCCGTTCGCGCGGCCGTGGCGGCGATCATCTCGGTGGTGGAGCGCCCGTCCAGGTAGGGCACCACCACCGTGTGGCCGCCCCAGCGACGCAGGATCTCCGCCTCCGGCAGGCCGTCACCGTCACCGACGCCGGCGGCGTAGTCCCCGCCCTTGACCCAGATGTCGGGGCGCAGCCAGGACAGCGCCGCCGCCGGCGTCGGCTCGTCGAAGATCATCACCGCGTCGACGCAGCTCAGCGCCGCCAGCAGGCGACTTCGGTCGTCCTGGCGCATCACCGGCCGGTCCGGTCCCTTCAAACCGGCGACGCTGGCATCGGAGTTGAGGCACACGATCAGGCAGCCACCGAGCTGCCGGGCGGCCTGCAGGGTCGCCACGTGCCCGGCGTGCAGCAGATCGAAGCAGCCACCGGTGGCGACGACCGTTCCTCCGGCGGCGCGGACCCGGGCGACCACGGCCGCGGCCGCCGCCACCCCGATCCGGTCGCCGGAGACCGCGGCGTGCACCGCCTGCGGGGCGCGGCGCACCGGCGTGGGCAGCGCCGTCGCCACGCCTCCGTCGGCCACGTACGCCGACGCCTCCGCCACCGCCTCCTGCACCGCCTCGGAGACCAGCGCCCCACGGGCCAGGGCGAGGCCGGCGGCGACGGCGAAGCGGTCACCGGCGCCGCAGGTGTCCCCCTCGGCGGCGACCGGGGCGGGCACCATCAGCGGCGTCGACCCGGCGTGGCTGAGCAGCGCCCCGTCGGCGCCGAGGGTCACCGCGACCGCCCCCGCCCGCCACCGCTGCCGCAGTCGCTGCGCACCCTCGGCGGCGGTGGCCAGCCGGGTGGCACCGACCGGTGCCTCCATCAGCTCCCGCACCTCCGCCTCGTTCGGGGTGACCAGGTTGGCCCCGGGCACCGCGGCCGGCCCCCGGGGGTGGGGATCCCACACCAGGGGGGCGCGGACCGAGGCCAACGCGGCCCGCAGCGCCGGCTGTCGGGCCACCGCGCGGCCGTAGTCGCTGACCAGCACCACCGACGCCCGGTCGAGCAGGCGCAGCACCGCCTCGCCCGGCTCCCCCGACTCCCCCGCGCCCCCGCCCCGGTCGTGACGCAGCAGCACCCGGCCGCCGGAGCGCAGGCGGATCTTCTCCGGCGTCGCGCCGGCCAGCCGCAGCGGGTACACCTGCACCCCGGCGGCGGCGAGCAGCACGCTCAACCGGGCACCGCCGGCATCGTCGGCCAGGGCGGTCACCAGCACCACCTCGGCACCCTGCGCGGCGGCGAAGACGGCCGAGAGCCCGGCACCGCCGGGCCGGTCCACGTGCGCGATCTCGTCGAGCACGGGCACCGGCGAGTCCGGACAGAGCCGGTTGACCACACCCTCGACGTCCCGGTCGAGCAGGGTGTCGCCGATCACCACCACGGGTCCCGTCACGCTTGCCTCCTCACGCCTGCACCGGCCGGGCGGCATCGCCGTCCAGCACCACCTCGACACCGGCCCGCACCGCACCGGCGGCCGGCGCGGCCGGTGCCAGCTGCTCCGCCATCGCCTGCTCGACGTACTCGCAGAGCAGGTGGCTGGAAACCAGGTGCAGCTCCTGCACCACCTGGGTGTCCGGGGAGTCCACGGCGAGCGCCTCGTGACACGCCTCGGCGAGCGGGTTCGGCGTCGGCCCGGTGAACGCCCAGCAGCGCAGGCCCGCCTCCCGACCGGCCCGCGCGGCGGCCAGCAGGTTGCCGCTGCCGCCGCTGGTGGACAGCAGCAGCAACACGTCGTCGGGCCGGCCGTGGGCGCGTACCTGCCGGGCGAAGACCTCCTCGTACCCGTAGTCGTTGCCGATCGCGGTCAGCGCCGACGTCTCGGCGTGCAGGGCGATGGCGGACAGTGGCAGCCGGTCGTCACGGAGCTTGCCGACCAGTTCGGCGGTCAGGTGTTGCGCCTCGGCGGCGCTGCCACCGTTGCCGGCGACGAGCAGCCGACCGCCGTCGGTGAGCCGCCGGGCCAGCGCCGAGCCCCATCGGACGAGCAGCGGCTCGTGGCGGCGGAACGGTGGCAGCGCCGCCGTCAGCTGCGCCAGGTGCGCGTCGAGCAGGCTCATCAGGCAACCACCCGGGTCGGTCGGTGTACGGCGGCCACCTCGTCGTACACCTCGGCGAGGCGTTGGGCGGTGACCGTCCACGAGTAGTGCCGGCGGGCCCGGGCGCGCGCCGCGCCCGCGTAGGCGAAGCGGCGGATCCGGTCGTCGAGCAACGCGCGCAGCGCCTCCCCCAACGCGCGCGGGTCCCGGGCCGGCACCAGGTCCCCGGTCACCCCGTCGACCACCGTGTCCCGTAGACCGCCGACGGCCGTGGCCACCACCGGTACCCCACACGCCATCGCCTCCAGCGGGGTCAGCCCGAACGGCTCGTACCACGGCGCGGCGACCAGGATGTCCGCCGAGCGGTACCAGCGGCCCATCTCCTCCCGAGGCACCGCGCCGACCAGTCGGACCCGGTCGGCGACGCCGCAACTGCCGGCCAGCGCCCGCAGCCGCCGCGCGTACGGGTCGGTCTCCAGCAGGCCGGCCGGTGGGCCACCGACCACCACACACTCGGCCTCGGGCACGTGCGCCATGGCCCGGACCACCGTCTGGAAGCCCTTGCGCTCCACCAGGCGGCCCACGGTGAGGATCCGGGCCCGCCCTGGCTCCCGCTCGGTGGCCGGCCCCAGCGGTGCGAACGTGGAGAGGTTCACCCCGGACGGGACGACGGTCATCGCCGACCGCGGCACCCCCATCCGGACCAGCTCACCGACCTCGTCGCGGCACTGGGCGATGACCCGGTCGACCGAGCGGCCGAGCTGGCGTTCGTAGCCGATCCGCCGCGCCGGGCTGGTGTCCTGAACGCCCTGGTGGCGACGCTTCACCGTGCCGAGCGCGTGGTAGGTCTGCACCACCGGCACCCCGGTCTGTCGGCCGGCCTCCAGCGCGGCCAGCCCGCTCATCCAGAAGTGCGCGTGGATCACCTCCGGGGCCCAGTCGCCGCCCCGCCACCGGTCGATCAGCCAGGCGCTGAACGGTCGCATGTGCGGCAGCAGCGCGTCCTTCGCCACCGGCTCGGCCGGCCCGGCCGGTACGTGCACCACGTCGTAGCCGTCCGGACTGCGTACGGTCACCGGGAGGTCCACCGCGTCCCGGCGGGTGTAGACCCGCACGTCGTGTCCGGCGGCGGCGAGTGCGGCGGAGAGTTCCGCGACGTGCGTGTTCTGGCCGCCGGCGTCCTCGCCGCCCAGGATGGCGAGCGGGCTGGCATGCTCCGAGATCATCGCTATCCGCATACTTCCTCCTCCAGCAGCCGGTCCCAGTCGGTGAGGAAACGGTCGAGGCCGTAACGGTCACAGGCGGCGAGGCGGGCCTCGGCGCCCGCCCGGCGCGCCCGTTCCGGTTCGGCGACGAACCGGGCGGCGGCCTCCAGCAGCGTGTCGACCCGGGTGGAGAGGGCGCCGGCGGCCGGTGGCACCGCCATCGCCGCTTCCGTGGTTGCCAGCGCCACCACCGGCATGCCCATCGCCATCGCCTCGATCAGGCTCAGCCCCAGCGACGTCCACCGGCACAGGTGCAGGTACGCCCGGCGGCGCGCCAACTCGGCGTGCATCCGGTGCTGCGGGACATCGTCGTGGCTGGTCAACCGGTCGGCCGGCAGGCCGAGGTGCTCGGCCAGCCCGGCCACCTTCATGCCGAAGACGTCCAGCGGGGCGATCTCGGCGAAGCGGGGCAGCAGGTCGGTGCCGGTGACCCGCCAGCGACGTACCGGCTCGTTGATCACGACGGCCAGCCGGTCGAGTTCGCCGGTGTAGTCCGGCGTCGGCGCGACGATGCCGTGGTCGACGACGGTGGTGCGGGTGGCGCCGGTGTCCCAGAACAGCTCGTTGAACGCGGTCACGTGGACGACCAGCAGGTCGTCCCGGTCGGCCATCGGATGGCGGCTGTTCGGCACCTGGCCGTCCTTCGGCGTGTTGTGCTCCACGTAGATCGCCGGCAGGTCCCGGCCAGGCCGGCGACCAAGCCACTGTTCGGCCAGGTCGATCTCCTCGGGGCGTTGCAGGATCACCGCGTCGACCTCGGCGGTGCGCAACTGCTCCGGGCTCACCTCCGCGGCGCTCTCCGGCCAGGTGTACGTCCGGGCTCGGCCCAGCCCGTACGGTCCCCGGTCCGGGGTGGCCGGGATCAGGTAGCGGTGCTTACCGTGCACGAACGAGGTGGTCCAGGAACCGTGCACGTGCCAGAGCAGGACGTTCATCGGCCACTCCCGACGGTGGTGGGCACCTCGGGCGTCGCCCGCGATCCGGCGGGACCGGTGGGCACCCGGTCCGGCGGTACGCCCAGCAGCCGCAACGCGTCGACGACGGCGCCCGGCTCGACGCCGCTGAGGCAGGGGTGCCCGGGTACCGGGCACCGGGCGGCCCGGGTGTCGCGGCAGGCGGCGGTGGCATCGCCGAGGCGTACCGTCGGCACCCGCCAGGGCCCCCACTGTCCGAACGGGACGGTAGGGGCGAAGAGGCTGACCACCGGCACGCCGTACGCCGCGGCCAGGTGCGCCGGCCCGGTGTTGCCGACCACCACCGCGCCGGCCGCGGCCACGACCCCAGCCAGCTCGGCCAGGCCGGTCCGGCCACCGAGATCCCGGCAGTGCCGTCCGGCGACCCGGGCGGTCAGGTCCCGCTCGTGCGGACCTCCGGTGACCACCACCCGGTGCCCGGCGGCGTGCAGCTCACCGGCGATCCGTTCGGCCAGTTCGGGCGGGCAGCCCCGGGCCGGCGCGGCCGAGCCGGGATGCAGCACCACGTACCCCGGTTCACCGGCCTCGGCTGGGGGCGGCGGGACCGGGCGCAGCCGCAGGTACGGTTCGTCCCCCTCGCCGAGCGGGTAGCCGGCGGCGGCGGCCAGCGAGAGGGCACGCTCGGCCTCCGGCACACCGGTCGGCACCCGGTGCCGCACGTCCAGCAGGCTCCCCGGGTAGTCGTCGCTGATCGCGGCGACACGGGCGACTCCGGCCATCCGCAGCAGCAGGGCCAGCGGCAGCGGCGACTGGTGGAACGAGGTGAAGATGACCGCCTCGTCGGCGGCCACCGCGCGTAGTCGGGTGACCAGGGCAGCCATCTCCCGCGCGTCGACCGGCGCGGGGTCCGGGTCGATCCAGGGCAGCCGGTGCTCGACGATCTCGTCGACGCCGGGCAGCAGATCCGCGGCGGCCCGTCCCCGGGGGCCGCAGAGCAGCACGACCCGCTCGGCCCCGGCGGCGACGGCCCGGATGCCCGGCCCGGTCACCAGCACGTCGCCCGCCGAGTCCGACCGCACCACCAGCACGGTGCGGCCGCCACCCGGGCGTGCCGCGCGGGCCTCGCGCGGACCGACGGCGCCGGTCGCCCCGGTCATCGGCTGCGCCGGGCTCAGCGCCGCCTGTCGCCGCAGGATCTCCGCGACGGCCGAGGTCAGATCGGTGGCGACCCAGGGTGCCGCCGCCACCTCCTCGGCACGCGTCACCGGCGTCGGGACCAGGATGCCGGCCGCACCGGCGGCCAGCGCCGCCGTGACGTCGCGGCCGATGTCACCGATCAGGGCGCACCGGGCCGGCACGGTGCCCAGCGCCCGGGCGGCGGCGTGCACCAGGCCGGGTGCCGGCTTGCGGCAGGGGCAGCCGTCGCCGTCGTCGTGGGGGCACACCTGCCAGGAGTCGAACGGGCCGAGCAGTTCCTCGATCCGGCGGTGCACGCGATGCAACTGCCGCTCGGTGAACAGTCCCCGGGCCAGTCCGGACTGGTTGGTGACCACGGCGAGCTTCAGCCCGGCCGCCCGCAGCCGGTCCAGCGCCGCGCGGGCCCCCGGCATCGGGCGCACCTTGTCCGGATCCGAGTTGTACGGCACGTCCTCGATCAGGGTGCCGTCGCGGTCGAGCAGCACCGCGTCGAACAGGACCGAACATGGCCTGGCCGGGTCGGCGGCGGCCAGCACCCCGGCTGACCTGCGCTGATCCGGCTCCCCATGGTCCTGTCGCACGGGCGGCGGGTTCCCTGCGCCCCGGGGAGTAAACGTCGACCGCGACGCGGTCGGCGGCACCGCGCGCCGGCGGCACCCGTACGGCCGCCCGCGGTGGCCTTACCCGCGCCCCCCGAGAAGCTAACCCGGCCGCCTCGTTAGTCGAGGCCGCGGGCCGGGTACCGAGGTGCGGTGGCGGTCGTGGAAAAGGTGATCGAGGCACCGGCCCGGCAGGTGTGGGCGGTGCTCGCGGACGGATGGACCTACAGCGACTGGGTGGTGGGCACCGCCCACATGCGCGACGTGGACGAGGACTGGCCACGGGTGGGCACGCGGCTGTACCACCGTGCCGGCCCCTGGCCGTTCTCCCTGGAGGACTGCTCGATCGTGCTGGCCTGCGAGCCGGAGCGCAAGCTCGTGCTCCGGGTGCAACTCTGGCCGGCCGGGGAGGCGATCGTGGTCTTCACCCTGGAGCCGGTGGGCCCGGACCGGACCCGGGTGCGGCTCGCCGAGGACTTCGCGGCCGGCCCGCTGCGCTGGATCCGCACCAAGCTCAATGATCTGGTGCTGCACATGCGCAACAAGGAGACCCTCGACCGGCTCGCCGACATCGCCCGCCGGCAGAAGGCACCGGACTGATCGGGGCACCGTACCGGGAGCCATTTCACCCCGGAAGGGACAACTAGCTACGCTCTCGGGGAACCCTGTCCGCAGACCGAGGATGTCCCCCATGATCGAACCCGTCCAGTTGCCCTCGCCGTGGCGGGATGTGCGCCTGACCGTCGTGGTCCCGACCTACAACGAGGCGGGCAACCTGCCGGTGCTGGTCGAGCGCCTCCTCGCGCTGCCGCTGCCCGGCCTGAAGGTGCTGGTCGCCGACGACAACTCCCCGGACGGCACCGGTGAGGTCGCGGACAAGCTGGCGATAGAGCATCCGGAGCGGGTCGAAGTGGTGCACCGACCGGGCAAGGAGGGTCTCGGCCGGGCGTACGTGGACGGGATCGGCCGGGCCCTCGACGGCGGCGCCGAGTACGTGGCCCAGATGGACGCCGACCTGTCCCACCCGCCGGAGGCGTTGCCGGGCATGCTCGGCGCCCTGCTGTCCACCCAGGCCGGTGTGGTCATCGGGTCACGCTACGTGCCGGGCGGTGAGCTGGACGAGAACTGGCCGCTGTACCGGCGGGCGCTCAGTGGTTGGGCGAACCTGTACGTGCACACGCTGCTCCGGGTGCGGATCCGCGACCTCACCGCCGGTTTCAAGATCTGGCGGGCCGACGCGCTGCGCGACATCGGGCTGGAGCGGGTGCAGTCCAACGGCTACAGCTTCCAGGTCGAGATGCACTACCTCGCCACCAAGCTGGGGCACACCATCCTGGAGGTGCCGATCCGGTTCGAGGAGCGGCGCGACGGCGACTCGAAGATGACCACCGCCACCAAGATCGAGAGCGCCCTGATGCCGTTCAAGCTCCGGACCCGGCACCGCAACATCGAGCGCTGACCGGAGACCCGGCCGCTCACGTGTAGACGGCCCGCTGCGCGGCTGCCACGGCGCGGTGGTAGAGCCGGCCGGTGACGGCCCGGTCGCGGGCCAGGGCGGCCCGGGCCGCGTTCGCGCCGGGCGCCCCGTGCACGCCGCCGCCGGGATGCGCCGACGAGCTGGCCAGGAAGAGCCGGTCCACCGGGGTGTCGGCGCGGCCGAGGCCGGGCACCGGCCGCAGGAACAGCTGCTGGTAGGGGGCGGCGGTGCCGCCGCCCAGCGCGCCGCCGACCAGACTCGGATTGGCCTGCTCCAACTCGGCCGGACCGGCCACGTGCCGGCCCACCACCAGGCTGCGGAAACCGGGCGCGGCGGCCTCCAGCACCGTCTCCATCCGCTCGACGTGGGCCATGATGTCGTCGGTCCGCCAGTGCCGACGGAACGGCAGGTGGGTGTACGACCAGAGCGACTCGGTGCCCGGCGGCGAGTGACTCGGATCCGCCACCGTCATCTGCCCGACCAGCAGAAACGGGTCCGGTGGCAGCTCACCCAGGGCCAGCGTGGCGGCGTAGCCGGTCAGCCCGTTGAGGTCCGCACCCAGGTGCACGGTGCCGACCGTGGACAGGCGGCGGTTCGTCCAGGGCATCGGGGCGGAGAGCGCCCAGTCCACCTTCAGCGTCGAGCCGTCCCAGCGGAAATGTTCCAGGTCGGCCACCAGGCGCGGCGGCAATGCGGCCGGCCCGACCAGATCGAGGTAGAGGGCGGGTGCGGGCACGTCGGCGAGCACGGCACGACGGGCCCGCCAGTTGGTGCCGCCAAGGGTGCGTACGCCCACCGCCCGGCCACGGGCCACCAGCACCCGGTCCACCCGGGCGCCGTAGAGGATCCGGCCACCCCGCTCGGTCAGCCGGGCCACCAACGCGTCGGTGATCTTCTGCGCCCCACCCTCCGGCACCGGCCAGCCGACCTGCTGCCCGAGCATGGCCAGCAGCCAGCCGTACACCCCGGAGCCGGCCTCCTCGGTGGACAGATCGGTGTGCAGGGCGCAACCGGCCAGCAGCGCCGGCCCGCCGGCCCCGGTGAACAGTTCCTCGCCGAGCCGGCTCACCGGCAGCACCAGCCGCCGGGCCAGCCGCAACGAGCCACCGACGCGCAGTCGACGCAGCAGGCCCAGTCCACCGCGCACCGGCGGGAACGGCGTGGTGATCAGGTCCATCATCGGGTCGGCGACCTGCCGCCACTCGTCGTACGCGCTGAGCCAGCGATCACCGTCGCCGGGGGCGAACGTCTCCAGCGACGCCGCCGTGACGGCGGGGTCGCGGTTGAGCACGGCGGCCCGGTCGTCGGGGAACAGGTGGGCCAGCACGTCCGGCGCGTGCCGCCAGGTGAGCCCGTACCGGGTCAGGTCGAGTCCGCGCAGCACCGGCGACGCGTAGCCGAGCGGGTAGAAGGAGCTGAAGAGGTCGCTGAGGTAGCCGGGGGCGGTCACCTCGGCCGAGCGCACCGCCCCGCCGGGTACGCCGGTCGCCTCCAGTACCAGTACATCCCAACCCGCGTCGGCCAGCAGGTTGGCGGCGACCAGGCCGTTGTGTCCGGCACCGATGACGACGGCATCGGCCCGCTCGGCACCGGTGGAACCTGGCGAAGTCATCCGAGGACGCTACCCCGACCCGTCCGGGCGAAACGTTTGCCGCGGCCGGGCCCGGGCATGCAGCGCGCCATGTACACGGTCACGCAGCTCATCGGTGGGGTCTGGGGTGCCGGCGGGGAGGCCGGCGAGTTGGTGGTGCACGATCCGGCCGACGGTCGCCCGGTGACCAGTGCGCCGGTCGCCACGGCCGACGAGGTCGACAAGGCGGTGGCGGCGGCGCGCGGGGTGGCGGCGGAGTGGGCCGCGATCGCCCCGGCGGAGCGGGCGGCGGCGCTGCACCGGGTCGCCGACGCGGTCGCCGAGGCCGCCGACGACCTGGCGCAGGCGACGACCGCGGAGATGGGCAAGCCCCTCGCGGACGCCCGTGGCGGCGTCGAGGCGGGCATCGCCACCCTGCGGCAGTACGCCGAACTCGCGCCGGCCCGGGGCGGCCGTACCCTGCACGGCGATCCCGCCGCGATCGACTTCATGACGCCGCAGCCGCGCGGCGTGGTGGCCGCCATCACCCCGTGGAACGACCCGGTCGCGGTGTCGTGCGGGTTGCTCGGCGCGGCCCTGGTCACCGGCAACGTGGTGCTGCACAAGCCCAGCGAGCGCACCCCGGCGACCGGGTGGCTGCTGGCCCGCGCGTTCGACGCCGCCCTGCCGGCGGGCGTGCTGTCGCTGCTCAGCGGCGGCCCCACGACCGGCGCGGCGCTCGCCGCCGCCGAGGTGGACATGGTGGCGCACGTCGGATCCAGCGCCACCGGCCGGATGATCGCCGCGGCCGCGGCCGGTACCGGCGCCAAGGTGCTGCTGGAGAACGGCGGCAGCGACCCGTTGATCGTCGACGCCGACGTCGATCCGATCTGGGCCGCCGGTGAGGCCGCCCTGGGCGCCTTCGCCAACGCCGGTCAGATCTGCGTCGCGGTGGAGCGGATCTACGCCCACCGCGACGTCGCCGAGGACTTCGTCGACGCGCTGGTCGAGCGGGCCGCCGCCCTGCGCGTCGGACCGGGACGGGATCCGGACACCCAACTCGGCCCACTGGTCGACCGGCGGCACCGGGACCAGGTCCACGGGCAGGTGATCGCCGCGGCGGCCGACGGGGCGCGGCTGCGCGTCGGCGGCACCCTGCCGGACGGACCGGGGGCCTTCTATCCGGCGACCGTGGTCGACGACTGCCGCCACGACATGGCGTTGATCCGCGAGGAGACGTTCGGTCCGGTCGCCGCCGTGGTGGTGGTCGACTCGTTCTCGGAGGCGCTGCGGTGCGCGGCCGACTCACCGTACGGGTTGGCCGCGACCGTGCTGACCGGATCGATGAGCCATGCCCAGCGGGCCTGGCGGGAACTGCCGGTGGGCACCGTCAAGGTGAACGCGGTCTTCGGTGGCGCACCGGCCGGTGCCGCGCATCCGCGTCGCAGCAGCGGGCAGGGCTTCGGCTACGGACCGGAACTGCTCGACGAGTTCACCGCCACCAAGGCGGTGCACATCCAGGCCCCCGGCGGCGGCCACTGGTGAGCCGGGCCGGGCATCACTTCTCCGCACGGACCGGCCGGGCCCGACTCGGCGCGTAGGCCGGCCGGGCCCGGTCGGGCGGCAGCCGGCGCTCAGCCGCCGCGGGCCTTGCGGGTCTGTCGGTCGTTCGCCTTCTGGATGGCCTTGACCAGTTCCGGCTTGGTCATGCTCGACCGTCCGGTCACGTCCAGGTCGCGGGCCACCCGCATGAGGTGCTCCTTGGGGGCGTTCGCGTCCACTCCACCGGCGGTGGGTGCCCGCCGGGCCGGTCCGCCGCCGGCGGCCTGCTGGTCGCTCGGGCCCTTGCGACCCTTCGGCTCCCAGTGGTCACCGACCTTCTCGAACTCGTGCTTGACGGCGGCGAACGCGGTGCGGTGCGCCCGCTCGCCCTCGCCGTAGGTCTCCACCGCGGAATCGTGTGTCTTCTCCCAGGTGCGCTGGGCCTTCTCCGGGGAGCGCCGCAGCGTGCTGGGCAGTACCTCGCGCCCGGGCATCTCGAACCTCCTCCGTGTGCGAGCGATTCGGATTGGTGTTCCCGCGCGACGCGGCGGCAAACGCCGCCGGCGTTTGCCAACGGATGGGGCCGGGTACCGGCGGGGCCATCGACGAGCCGCACGCCGGCCATGCCCAGGGAGCGGTGATGACGACGACGAACCCCGAGGCCCCGTCCGCCGACCCGCCGACGCCGCGGCTGCCGGGAATCCGCCAGTTGCACTGGCCGACCTGGCGCGGCGTGCTGGTTCGCGCCGGTCGCAACTACCTGCGGGACAACTGCACGGACTGGGCCGCCGCGCTCACCTACTACGGGGTGCTCGCGCTCTTTCCCTCCACCGTCGTGGTGGTCGCTCTGGTCGGCCTGGTCTCCGACGGGGAACGCACCGTCGACACGGTCCTGGACCTGGCCCGCGACGTGGGTGCCGGCTCCGTGGTGGCGAACGAGAGCTTCGTCGGCGTGGTCCGTGAGGTGGTGGACCAGAACAGCTCCGCCGGGGTGTTGCTCAGCTTCGGCCTGCTCGGTGCGCTCTGGTCGGCCTCGAACTTCATCGCCTCGTTCACCCGGGCCTCGAACGCGATCTACGGCGTGGCCGAGGGACGCCCGGTGTGGAAGCTGCGTCCGACGCAGATCGGGCTGGCGGCGCTCTCGCTGGTGCTGCTCGCCACCGTCGCCGCCGGTCTGATCGTCAGTGGTCCCGTCGCCGACGCGGTCGGTGACCTGCTGGGCGCCGGCGAGGCCGCCCGCACCACGTGGGCCGTGGCCAAGTGGCCGGCGCTGGCGTTGATCGCGATGCTGCTGATGTCCCTGTTGTTCTGGGTGGCGCCGAACGTGCGCCAGCCCCGGTTCCGCTGGCTCACCCCCGGTGGGGGCGTGGCCCTGGCCGCCTGGGCGCTCGGCTCCTTCGGCTTCGGCCTGTACGTGGCGAACTTCGGCTCGTACAACACCACCTACGGCAGCCTCGGCGCGGTGATCGCCTTCCTGGTCTGGCTCTACCTGTCCAATTCCGCGCTCATGCTCGGTGTGCAGATCAACGCCGAGCTCCAGCGCGGACGGATGCTCCAGTCCGGGGCGGAGGACACCGACGAACCCGTGCTGCCACCCCGGTCGCCAGCCGAATCATGATCGCTTGCCGGGTTTACTCGCCGTCCCCTCGGGTAGCGCAGAAGACATGGATCGCGGCAGCAGCAAGCACTCACCGAGGGTCGACGAGCAGATGAGCCAGGAGGTCAGCGGTCTCGTGCAGGGACCGGGGACCGGCGGCTCGCGGGTCGACGAGTTCCGCGTCCCGGAGCCCGCGGGAGAGGACCAGCCGGAGCCCACCACCGCGCCGGCCGGGGAGCTGCGCAGCGGCTCACCCCAGGGCATGACCTCCGAGGACGTCGAGGCGCGTAGCCGGCTCGGGCGGTTCATCACCATGACCGCGCTGCCCGGCGACCGGGCCACGCTGCTCGCCAACGCCCGTGAGAACGAGGCGCCCGACGACGTACTGGCCGCGTTGGAGCGCCTGCCCGAGGGCACCCGGTACCAGACGGTGTCCGAGGTGTGGGCGGCGCTCGGCCACACCAACGAGACGACGCGCTGGTGAGGTGGACCGGAACGGTCCGGAAGCCGCACGAGCGCAGGGAAGGATCCTGATGAGTGGCGTTACCCAGCATGTCGACGTTGCCGTCCCGGTGCGCACGGCGTACGACCAGTGGACGCAGTTCGAGGAGTTTCCGCAGTTCATGGAGGGTGTCGAGGAGGTCCGTCAGCTCTCCGACACGATGACCCACTGGACCGTCGAGATCGCCGGGGTGAAGCGCGAGTTCGACGCCGAGATCACCGAGCAACTGCCCGACGAGCGGGTGGCGTGGCGGTCGACCGGCGGCACCCAGCACGCCGGGGTGGTCACCTTCCACCGGCTCGACGAGAACAGCAGCCGGGTCACCCTCCAGCTGGAGTTCGACCCGCACGGGGTCATCGAGAAGGCCGGTGACAAGCTCGGCGTGGTCGACCGCCGGGCGAAGGGCGATCTCGAGCGGTTCAAGACGTTCATCGAGCGGCGCGGCCAGGAGACCGGCGCGTGGCGCGGGAAGGTCGACCGTCCGCAGCCCTGATCTCCTGACGAGGTTCGTCGACGGCCGCCGGGTGCTCCCGGCGGCCGTCGCCGTGTCGTTTGCGACGACCGGGCCGGGGTACCGCGATGACATGACCGACGACAGGGCGTGGCGCAACGAGGAACGACTCCCGCTGGAGGAGCTGGACCGGGCGGTCGCCCGGTCCACGCTCGACGGGCAGGCCGACGACGTGACCGGCAACGACGCCGGGGAGGAGGCCGCCTTCGGGCACGGCCCCGAGGCGGCCGACCGTGGCGGCACGGTCCCCGGCACCGGGCGCGAGCCCACCGATCCCGATCGCGCCTACCGCCCCTCCACCACCGGCCGCACCGGTCCGGACACCCTCTGACACCACCTCCGGGTACGTCCGTCGGTGACACCGGTCACCTGGGACGTACCCGGAACACCGCGCCGAGCGGCGTCAACTGGTTCGTCCGAACGGGCGGTGAATTCGGACAGCTCAGACAGAATCGGCCGTTCGGCTGACGGCAATGCCGGCGTCGCGCGCAAGACTTTCGGAATGCATCAGGGCTCCGGCTTCCTCTCCACGCGTCAGCGTCGCCTGGCATGGCTCGGTTTCCTCCTCGCCGCCGTGCAGGCCCCCGTCTCGGCCAGGCTGGTCGACGACAGCTCGTGGCTGTTCAGCCTCTGTGTCGCGGTGATGGTGGCGACCGTGATCATCGCTGACGACGCCGCGCGCCGTCGCCCCGCCGACGCCCGCTCCTCGGACTAGGCCGAGCCCGGACGCGCCTCGTGCCCCGGGCGCCCGTGCGTCCGGCGGCGTTCCTTCATCTCCGCCTCGTAGAGGTGCCGTCGACCGCCGACCAGTTGCTCGCGGGCCGAACGGTCCACGTCGCGGAACAACGCGTGGTAGCCGTCGTCGAAGTCCTCGACGATCTGGAACGTCCACCGCCCGGCGATGACGTTGCGGCCCACCAGGTCGTCGGCGATGCGATCGGCGACCTCGGGATGCCCGGCGTCGCGGAACATCCGCACCGCGTCGTCGAGCATCAGGTCGGCGTGACCGATGAGCTGGTGCAGCGAGTAGAGGTGGCCGCGCGCGCGTTCCACGCACTCCAGGGCCTCGCTGAGCTTGCCGAGGGCGGCCACCGTGTCGTCGCTCACTCCGGGGGGACGCCGGTGCCGCTCGTCGGGTCCGTCTTTGGTGTCCATCCGTGCCTCCTGGTGCCGGTCGTGCCGGGGCGTCCGGTTGCCGCCGCCCGACTCGATCCCCTCGGACACCTGACGGGCACCACCGGGAGGATGCGGTGACCGACCGAGCGGCCGAGGTCAGGGCCGTGCCGGGTTGGCTACATTCGTTCCCCATGCGCGTGCCGTCGAACCGGGTCACCTCCCCCACCGCCGTCGACTGGGCGCGGTCCAGTCTCGTCACGCTCGCCAACGCCGTGGGTCTCGACGGGCTCGCCGTCGCCTTCGTCCGGCCGGGACTGCTCGCCGCCGTCGACCAGCACGCCGCCGCGGTGCGGGACAGCCTGCGCGGGGACACCCGGCCGTTGACCGCCGCGGCCCTCGCCGGCTACGCCGACGGGGTACGGGCCGCGGCGGAGGAGTACGGCTGGCAACCGCCCGACCCGATCGACTGGGCGGAGGCGGACTGGGTGCTGCTGCGGCTGCTCGCGGTCTGCTCACTCACGGCCGCGCTGGACACGCCGGCTCCGCAGCCGCCGCCGCTGTGAGTCTCCCCGAATGCGTGACGGGTGCCCGCCAAGTCGGCGGACACCCGTCCTGTCTCGATGACGCGACCAGCCGTCACGGACGGAACTGCTGGGTCTCGTCAGCGACGTTGCCGGACTGATAGGTCCCCCGTCCCCCGGCCATCGAGGACTCCGGTCCCTGCCCGGCCGGCTGCGGGGCGCCGCCCCGGTCGGCCATCTGCCGCCGCATGTCGCCGCGACCTGCCTCGGCACCCTGCCGCTGCTCGCGGATCGCCCGCGACTCCTCGGCCGCTCGGGTGAGCCAGCCTTCCCAGCGGTTCTGCATCGGCCGCACCAGACCGCCACCGACACCGATGATCAGGATTCCGGCCACGGTGGCGAGCACCGCGATCAGCACGGGCTGGGTGACGGTGGTGGCGATGCCCACCTGGTTGAGCGCCGCGATGACGCCCAGCGCGATGATGAAGATCGCCGTCACGTCGGCCAGGAACCGGCCGTACGACAGACCCCCGAGCGCCCCGGTGACGAGATCCCGCACCGCGTTGGCGATCGCGGCGGCCACCACCACGATGATGATCGCCACGAAGGCCCGTGGCAGCCACGCCACCACGCCCGCGATCAGGTCGCTGATCGGGTTGGGTCCCCAGACCCCGAAGGCGAACTGCAGCGTGAACAGCAGCACGGCGTAGTACGCCAGTCGCGCCAGGATGTCACTGGCGTCGTACTTTGTCCGTTCCAGCGCACGCTTGATGCCGCCTCGTTCGACCGCGCGGTCGAACCCCACCCGTTCCAGGACCGCGTCCACGACCTTGAGCACAGCTCTGGCGATGAGCCATCCGACCACGAGGATCGCGATGAACGCGATGGCCCGCGGCACGAACAGCAGCACCGACCTCCACATGTCGGCCGCGGCGTCACCGATGTTGACCTGCCTGGCCGCGAGGCTTTCCGGCATGATGTCCCTCCTGTCCATGGATTGCCCCGCGCGCTTACCCCTTCCCCCGGCCAGCACGCCGAGCAGCTCCGCCCCTTTTTCCGGACAGATCGCTCCGGAGCGGCCCTGACCTGCCCGGATAGCCCTGAAGCGACGCGCCCCGCCGATGATCGGAAACACCGATCGAGCGGGCGGACTAGGCTGCGGTCATGCCAGGAACGGTCGGGCGAGTACCCACGCCAGCAGGCCCTCTGCCGGGCGCGGCGGCGCCAGGCGCGGCGACCGTCGGCGGGGACCCCCGGTGGGACGCCACGGCCCTCGGCCCGTACGAGTCGTGGGACCCCACCATCCGGGCCGCCGCCGAGGTGGTGCTCGCCTCTCCGGCGCCGATGGCCCTCTACCTGGGGGCGGAGCTGCTGCTGCTCTACAACGAGGCGTACGCGGAGCTGATCGGCGACCGGCACCCACGCGCCATGGGGCGGCCCGCGGCCGAGGTCTTCGCCGAACTCTGGCAACGCCCGGGCATCGGCGACGTCATCGAGCACACCTACCGCACCGGCACGCCGGTCCTGGACAAGGAGATTCCCCTCCCGGCGCACGGGGCTGCCGGTCCGCTCGAACAGGCCGTCTACACCCGGGCCTGCTCCCCCGTACGCGACGGCCAGGGCCGGGTCGTGGGGGTGCTCTCCGTGGTGGCCGAGACCAGCCCGGCCACCCGGCAGTTGCAGGGCCTCAGTGACTTCGCCGCGGCGCTCTCCGGCACCCTCACCCTGGACGACGTGGCCCGGGTCGCGCTGCGCTACGCGATCACCTCGTTCGACGCCGACCGGGTCTCCTTCGCGGTGGACGACGGGGGCGGTGGCGCCGGCTGGCGGATGGTCCGGCGGGTCCGGGGCGAGTTGGTGGACGAGGCGGACGAACGGCTGCCCCCGTTGTGGCGGCGCGGCCCGGCCGACTGGTCGGCACCGGCGGTGGTCTCCGCCCGCACCGGACGAGCCAACTTCATCGACGACGGCCAGCCGCTGCACGAGATCGCGGCCGACCGGCACGATCAGAAGATCCGGGCGCTGGCGGCGGTGCCGCTACGGGCGTCGGTGGTCCGGGGTGCCATGAGCGTCGGGTACCGCGCCCCGCACTCCTGGTCGGCGGCGGAACGGGCGCTGCTGGCGGCCACGGCCGAGCTGGTCGGGCAGGCCACCGAACGGGCCCGCCGCTTCGAGACGCAGCACGGCACCGCCCAGTTGCTGCAACGCAGCATGCTGCCGGAGAACCTGCCGGTCCTGCCCCGCCTGCGGATCGCCGCCCGCTACGACCCGGGTGTCGACGGCAACGCCGCCGGAGGCGACTTCTACGACGCCTTCATGCTCCCCACCGGCAACCTGGGTGTGGTCCTCGGCGACGTCGCCGGCCACGACGTGCAGGCCGCCGCACGGATGGGCCAGGTGCGTGCCGCGCTTCGCGCGCTGGCACTCAACGACCCCCGCCCGGACCAGGTTCTCACCGGGCTCGACCGCCTGGTGGGCAGCCTCGGCGCCGAGGCCGGCACCCACGAGTTGTTCGTCACGGTGGCGTTCGGCGTGATCGACGTCGACCGGGAGGAACTGGTCCTGGCCAGCGCCGGGCACCCGGCCCCGCTGGTGCGTCGCTGCTCACCGGCGGGCGAGCCGAGGGCCGAGTACGTCGAGGTGCTGTCGGGTGCCCCGCTGGGCGTTGGCTATCACGCCGCGACCCGCGCGGTCAGGTTCTCCCCCGGCGACACGCTGCTGCTGTTCAGCGACGGTGTGGTGGAGCGCCGCCGACAAGGGCTGTCGGACGGCCTGGCGCGCCTGGCGGAGTCGGTGGCCGGGGCACCCAGCGGCGACCCTCGGTCGCTGTGCGCGGTGGCCTCCGCGGCGGTGCCCGGCGCGACCGAGGACGACGTGGCCGTGCTCGCCGTCGAGTACGCGTTGCGGCCGAGCCGCTCCGCGCGGATGGAGGTGCCCGCCGAACCGACCGCGCCGAGCCGGGTACGGCACTGGATGACCGACCAGCTCACCCGGTGGGGGGTCGCCGAGTCGGTGATCGGCGCGGCGGTGCTGTGCACCAGCGAGCTCACCACCAACGCCCTGCTGCACGCCGGCACGGCGGCCCGGGTCGAGGTCGACCTCAGTCCCGAGCGGCTGCTCGTGTCGGTGGCCGACTCGGGTTCCCGGGGCACGGTCACCCGGGCCCGCACGGAGGCCCTGAGCAGCCGGGGACGCGGGCTGGGCCTGATCGAGGAGTTGAGCGACGCCTGGGGCACCGACCCCACCGTCCGCGGCTCGACGGTCTGGTTCGAGATCCTGCTTCCGCCCGCCTGAACCTCCCACCGCCGCTCGCTGGGAAGACCCGGCGGCACCGGTCACGGCCGCTGCGAGCTCCGCCGGGATTACCGGAACGTCGGCCGGGGCAAGAAGTGCGCCACCTGTCCGCATGGCGCGGACGTGGCGAGGGGCGGTCCGGTGGAGACGATCGACGTTGCGTTCGCGGTGCTGGGTCTGGCGGCACTGCTCGCCGGCATCCTGCCCCGGTTGCTGGAGCGGCGACCGCTGTCGATGCCGCTGGCCTTCCTGGGTCTCGGGATGCTGGTCTACGCGCTCCCCACCGACCTGCCCGTGCCCGATCCACTGACCCATCGGGCTCTCGCCACCCACCTCACCGAGATCTGCGTGATCGTGGCGTTGATGGGCGCCGGCCTGAAGATCGATCGGCCGTTGAGCTGGGCGCGCTGGTCGTCGACGTGGCGGCTGCTGGCGGTGGCCATGCCGCTGTGCATCGCCGCCGTGGCACTGCTCGGGTGGTGGTGGGCGGGTCTGGTGCCGGCCAGCGCGTTGCTGCTCGCCGCGGCGCTCGCGCCGACCGATCCGGTGCTGGCCTCCGATGTCCAGGTCGGCGAGCCCACCGGCGAGTCGGACTCCGAGGACGAGGTTCGCTTCGCGTTGACCTCGGAGGCGGGCCTGAACGACGGTCTGGCGTTTCCGTTCGTCTACGCGGCGATCGCGATCGCGGGTGCCGGCCTCGCACCCGGTGACTGGTTGGCCCGCTGGATCACCCTCGACCTGCTCTACAAGGTCGCGGTGGGGGTGATCGGTGGGCTCCTGGTCGGTTGGCTCCTCGGCAAGCTCTTCTTCCGGGCGCCCAGCGAGCTGCGGTTGGCACGACACGCGGAGGGTTTCCTGGCGCTGGCCGCCACCTTCCTGGCGTACGGGCTGGTGGAGGTGGCCGGCGGCTACGGTTTCCTGGCCGTCTTCGTGGCCGCCCGGGCGATCCGGGCGGCCGAGCGCAGTCACGAGTACCACCAGGTACTGCATGATTTCGCCGAGCAGGTCGAGCGGCTGCTCACCGTGTTGATGTTGCTGCTGTTGGGCGGCGCGGTGATCGGGGGCCTGCTCGCACCGCTGACCTGGCCCGCCGCGCTGGTCGGCCTGGCGCTGGTGTTCGTGGTCCGGCCGCTGCTCGGCTGGCTGGCACTGCGCGGTGCGCCGGGACGGCCTGCGGAGCACTGGGTGATCGCGGCCTTCGGCATCCGGGGCATCGGGTCGTTCTACTACCTGGCCTACGCGACCACGAAGGCGGATTTCCCTCAGGCGGAACTCGTCTGGGCCACCACCGCGCTGGTGGTGATCGTCTCCGTGGTGGTGCACGGCATCGCGGCGACCCCGGTCATGCGGGTGCTGGACGCCACCGGCCAGCGCACCCCGTCGGCGGTTCCGGCCGCCCGTTCGGCGCCCGTCACCGCCTGAGCGACCGGACGGTGCGGCGCCGTCCGGTCAGGTCAGCCGGCGGGCCAGGACCCGGCCGAGGTCACGGCCGGAGCGCCAGGCGGTCTGGACCCGGGGCTCGCCGAACACGTCCCCGGCCAGCCCGATGCCGTCGGCGTCGAGGTGGAAACCGGCGGCCGGAGCACCGCCGGAAGGCTTGGCGTACGTCCACCGGTGGACGTGCACCTGCGCTGCCCGCTCGGGCAGGGCGAGCAGGTCGCGTACGGCCGCCTCGATGGCCGGCGCGGCGGCGGTGGGTTGGGCCAGGTGACCGGCAGCGAACTCGGCGGTGGTGTGGGCGACCAGGACCGCGGCGCCGTCGCCACGCCGGTCCCCGTCGTCGCAGACCAGACTGAGCAGCGGGTGGTCGTTGACGAAGGCACCCCGGAAGTCGTTCCACCGCCGGCTCGGGAACCGCAGCATCGCCGCCAGGGTGGGCGACCACCGCTGTCGGCCCACCACCTCGGTGGCCACGGCCAGACCCGGGTCGAGCAGCAGCGCGGCCTGTGGCCCGGGCATCGCCAGCACGGCCGCGGCGCACTCCTCGCCGTCCACCGTCGGTCCCGGCTCCACCCCGAGCACCAGCCGGTCCACCGTCACGGGCAGGTCCCGGGCGAGGTCTTCGACCAGCGAGCGCAGTCCGCGCGGCGCGGCCCACCGCATCGGTCCCCGGACCTCGCGGCGACCCCGTCCGTCGTACACCACGAAGGTGTCGGTCCACTCGCGGGCCAGCCCGGCGGCCTGCCAGCCGCGTACCACCTCTGCGAAGTCCGGATCGCTCACGGTGAGGTAGGCCGCGCCCAGGTCGGCGGGGCGACCGTCGAAGCGGCGGCTGGCCATCCGGCCGCCGGCCACCCGCCCCCGTTCCCGGATCTGGACCGGTACGCCGGCCTGCAGCAGTTCCCGGGCGCACGCCACACCGGCGATGCCGGCACCCACCACCACCACACCCGACCAGCCACGACGCATCCGATGATCGTAGGGCCGCTCGGCATCTCGCCGACCGGGATCGACGCCCGCCGTTCGCCGGATAGTTCCGGAAGGTCTTCACAAGCCGGCAATCGGCCCGTACCTTGTCGGACATGTGGGAGCGCTTCCACGCACTTTCTTCGATGGGTACGAGGAGCAGACCATGAGAACCCGAGGCACCTTCGCTCTGGTCGGCGCCGTGGCGACGGCCCTGACCGTGGTCGCCGGCGTCGGCGTGGGCGCGCTGCGCCCCGCGCCCGCCGCGGCCGCCGACTCCGCCTTCTACGTCGACCCGCAGACCAGCGCCGCCCGCTGGGTGGCGGCCAACCCGAACGATTCCCGGGCCGCGGTGATCCGCGACCGGATCGCCAGCGTTCCGCAGGCCCGCTGGTACACCACCACCAACACCTCGACGGTACGCGCCGAGGTGGACTCCTTCGTCGGCGCCGCAGCCGCCGCCGGCAAGATCCCGATCCTGGTGGTCTACAACATCCCCAACCGTGACTGCAGCAACCACAGCGCGGGCGGCGCGCCGAACCACTCGGCCTACCGGCAGTGGGTGGACCAGGTCGCCGCGGGTCTCGGGGGACGTCCGGCCAGCATCATCCTGGAGCCCGACGTGCTCCCCATCATGACCAGTTGCATGAACGACAGCCAGCAGGCCGAGGTGCGGGCCTCGATGGCGTACGCCGGCAAGGCGCTCAAGCGGGGTTCGTCGGCGGCGAAGGTCTACTTCGACATCGGTCACGGTGGCTGGCTCTCCGCCGGGGAGGCTGCCGCGCGGCTGAACGCCGCCGACATCGCCAACAGCGCCGACGGCATCTCGGTGAACGTGTCGAACTACCGGCGTACCGCCGACGAGGTCTCGTACGCCAAGCAGATCATCGCGGCCACCGGCAACTCCCGGCTGAAGGCGATCATCGACACCAGCCGCAACGGCAACGGCCCCGCCGGTTCCGAGTGGTGCGACCCGCCGGGACGGGCGATCGGCACCCCGAGCACCACCGCCACCGGTGACTCCGCGATCGACGCCTTCCTGTGGGTGAAGCTGCCGGGTGAGGCGGACGGTTGCATCGCGGCAGCGGGTCAGTTCGTGCCGCAGCGGGCGTACGACCTGGCCGTCGCGGCCGGCCCGGTGCCGACCACCGCGCCGCCGACGACCACGCCGCCCACCACCACCCCGCCGACGACCACGCCGCCCACCACCGCGCCGCCGACCACCAACCCGCCCGGCGGGGGCTGCTCGGTGACGTTCACCCCGAACACCTGGACCGGCGGCTTCACCGCCGAGATCCGGGTGACCAACCGCGGCGCGGCGTTGAACGGTTGGACGCTCACGTTCACGGTGGGCTCCGGGGTGCGGCTGAGCAACGGCTGGAACGGCGACTGGAGCCAGTCCGGCGACCGGATCACGGTCCGCAACGCCTCCTACAACGGCAACCTGCCCTCCGGCGGCTCGGTGAGCGTCGGCTTCCAGGGCACCTACTCGGGCTCCAGCCTGCCGGCGCCGAGCGGGTTCGCCCTCAACGGCTCGGCCTGCGCCTGACCCGTTGGTCCGAGGCCCCCGTCGTCGCGTACGGCGGGGGCCTCGTCGTGTCCCGGGCCCCGGACGGTCCGGCCGAGGCCTTCTCGGCGGTCGCCGCCGTGCCCCGGGCGTGCCCCGCCGGAGACACCGTCGACCCGGACGCCGCCCGGAGCGCGTTACGGCCACCGCATCGCGGGAAGGCGGGCAACTGCGGTGACGAAGGAGGAGACCAATGACCCCACAGTCGAACCCCTCGGCCTGGCAGCCGGGTGTGACCGGCGGCGGCACCCTCCCGTCGGGGCCTGGTGGCCGTCCCGCCGCGCCCAGTGGCGACGGCCACGGCCCGCAGACCGGGCCGCCGACCGTGACGATCGGGGACTTTCCAGACTATCCGTCCGCCCAGCGCGTGGTGGACCATCTGGCGGACAACCGGTTCCCGGTGGAACGCGCCGCCATCGTCGGTACCGACCTGACCCTGGTGGAGACCGTGCTGGGCCGGATGACCACGGCCCGCGCGGCACTGATCGGGGCGGGCACCGGCGCCTGGTTCGGTCTCTTCATCGGCCTGCTGTTCGGCATCTTCACCGTCGGGAACTGGGTGGCGGTGATCCTCGCCGGTCTGGTCATCGGCGCCGTCTGGGGGGCCGTCTTCGGTGCCGTCGCGCACGCGATGACGGGCGGGCAGCGTGACTTCACCTCGGCCAGTTCCCTGCGGGCCAGCCGGTACGCGGTCACGGTGGAGGCCGACGTGGCCGATCAGGCCCGTCAGTTGCTGGCCCGGCTGAACGTGGGTGGACGCGCGCCGCAGACGGCGGGCTGACACCGCGCCCGGTCAGTCGGTGGCGAGGCGAGCGTGCAGATGCTCGTCGTAGCGGCGGCCGTCGCCGTAGCGGTGTGACTGCCGCAGGGTGCCCTCGGCCAGGTAGCCGGCCCGCTCGGCGACCCGGCAGGACGCCGGGTTGGCCACCGCGTGGCACAACTCGATCCGCTCCAGTCCGAGAGCGGCGAAGGCCCACTCGCTGAGCCGTACGACCGCCGCCGTGGCCACCCCTCGGCCACGGGCGGCGGCCACGGTCCAGTAACCGATCGAGGCGTCGCCGGCATGGATCCGGTGCAGCGACACCGAGCCGAGCAGGATGTCCGGATCTACCGGGTCGACCGCCGCCAGCGCCACACGATCGCCGTTGGACCAGTCGGCCCGCCACCGTAGCCAGCGCAGCGCAGCATCGAGGTCGAACGCGTCACCCTGTGGGTTCCACTGCGCGATGGCCGGATCGCGCCAGGCGTCGAGGACGGCGGGGGCGTCCGCGTCGCGCCAGGGACGCAGCAGCAGGCCGGGGGCGGTCAGTTCCACGGCGGCTGAGTCTGGCACACCCCGCACCACCGCGCACCGGATATGACCCGGGCCAGACACCGGTTCAGTTGTTTCAAAGCTTCAGCATCGTCCCTGACAGTTGCCAGCAGGGCCGAGACCGCCCGAGGCCGGAGCTGATTGTTGAAATTTTGAGTAAGTGCTAACGTGATGACATGACCGAGAGCCTGGACCGCGACCGGCTCACCGCCTGGCGGGCCTACATCGAGGCAAGTCAGCGGTTGCTCACCCGGCTGGAGGACGACCTGCGCGTCACCAGCGGGCTCAGCCTCGCCGACTACCACGTGCTGGTGCTGCTCTCCGAGGTTCCGGGGCAACGACTGCGGATGGGCGAGCTGGCCGACCGCCTCGTCTTCTCACCGAGCCGGCTGACCTATCAGGTCTCCTCCATGCAGCGCCGGGGCCTGGTGGCCCGGCAGCCCTGTCCCCAGGACGGGCGGGGCAGCGAGGCGGTGCTGACCGCCGCGGGACTGCTGGCCCTGCGGGAGGCCGCGCCCCACCACCTGCGCTCCGTACGCACCCATCTCATGGACGACCTCGACGACGCCGAGGTCGCCGTCCTGACCCGGATCTTCACCCGCCTCGACCGACGGCTGCGAGGGGCCGCCGACAGCGACGCCACCCTCGCCACCGCAACCGGCGACAACTAGAGGAGCCCCGATGCCCGCCATCACCGTCGACAACGTCCTCGTCCTGCCCCGGCTGCCGCGGCTCGACGAGTCCACCACCTTCCGGCCGGTCCGCCGACTCACCACCGCGCCCAGCGGCTTCGAGGGCGAGGGTTTCCCGGTGCGCAAGGCATTCGCCGGGGTGCCGATGACCGAGTTGGACCCGTTCATCATGCTCGACCAGATGGGCGAAGTGGACTATGCCCCCGGCGAGCCGAAGGGCACCTCGTGGCACCCGCACCGGGGCTTCGAGACCGTCACCTACATCATCGACGGGATCTTCGACCATCAGGACAGCCACGGCGGTGGCGGCACCATCACCAACGGCGACACCCAGTGGATGACCGCCGGCAGCGGCCTGCTGCACATCGAGGCCCCGCCGGAGCACCTGGTGGTCAGCGGCGGGCTGTTCCACGGCACCCAGCTCTGGGTCAACCTGCCCCGCGCCGCCAAGATGAGCGCACCGAAGTACCAGGACATCCGGGGCAACCAGGCGGCGCTGCTCACCACTCCGGACGGCGGCGCGCTGATCCGGGTGATCGCCGGCGAGATCGCCGGTCACCACGGGCCCGGCTCCACGCACACCCCGATCACCGTCACCCACGTGACGGTGGAGCCCGGGGCGCAGGTGGACCTGCCGTGGCGGCCGGACTTCAACGCGCTGGTGTACGTGCTCGGCGGTCGCGGCACGGTCGGCGCCAACGGGCGCGGCGTACGGACTGGGCAGCTGGCCGTGCACGGGCCCGGCGACGCGCTGCGGTTCAAGGCCAACGCCCGCCAGGACAGCCGCACCTCGACGCTGGACCTCTACATCATGGGCGGCCAGCCGATCCGGGAGCCGGTGGCACACTACGGGCCGTTCGTGATGAACACCCGCGACGAGCTGATCCAGGCGTTCGAGGACTTCCAGGCCGGCCGACTCGGTGTGGTTCCGGCGGAACGGCTGCCGCACACCGGCGGCCAGGGCGAGCGTCCCTGACCGACCACTGGCAGGGGGCGGCTCCGCTTCGTCGGGGCCGCCCGCCCGGCTCAGGAGACGGCGAAGATGCCGGCGACGCCGAGCAGGACCATCACCAGCACGGTCAACAGCGCCCCCCGCTCACCCTCCACCGCCGGCTCGCGGTGCTCGGTCACGGAGTTCGTCGTCTCGCCGGACATGCCTGGGCTCCTCGCTGTTCGGGGGGATCGGTCGCCGTCAACCGGCAGCCCACCGGCGTGCGAACCCGACCCCGCGTTCGTATCGTGAGGTCGTGGACGACCTCTCTGAGGGCGGGAACGTGCCGCTGCGGGACTGGTTCCTCACCGCACCGGAACGCGCCAACCCGGTCTCTGAGTTACCCGTCTGGACCAGTGGAAACCTCGCCGAGCCGCTGATTCACGGTGCCGCGTACTTCGATCGGCTGGTCACCGAGGTCGAGCAGTTGGGCGCCGGCGACCACCTCTTCTTCGCCGACTGGCGGGGCGACCCGGACGAACGCATGCGCCCGGACGGACCGACGGTCTCCCAGTTGTTCGCCCGCGCCGCCCAGCGTGGCGTGGTGGTCAAGGGGTTGATCTGGCGTTCGCATCTCGACGTGCTGTCCTACAGCCACCAGGAGAACCGCAACCTCAGCGAGGCGGTCGCTGCCGCGGGCGGCGAGGTGCTGCTCGACCAGCGGGTCCGGCGCGGTGGATCACACCACCAGAAGCTGGTGGTGCTCCGTCGTCCGGCCGCCCCGGAGAAGGACATCGCCTTCGTCGGCGGCATCGACCTGTGCCACAGTCGCCGCGACGACGACTCGCACCGGGGCGACCCGCAGGCGGTACGGATGGCGAGCGCGTACGGCGACCGTCCGCCCTGGCACGACGTGCAGCTCGCGCTGCGCGGTCCGGTGGTGGGCGCGCTGGACCTCACGTTCCGCGAGCGGTGGACCGACCCGATGCCGTTGGACTCGGAGAACCCGCTGGCCTACCTCCGTGACCGGCTCCGCGGCGCCGACCTCACCCCGGGGACGCTGCCGGAGCGACCGGCCGATCCACCGGCCTGCGGACCGCACCATGTCCAGGTGCTGCGCACCTATCCGGCGGTCCGGCCGCGCTACCCGTTCGCGCCGGACGGCGAGCGCACGGTGGCCCGGGGCTACACCAAGTCCGTGCGCCGCGCCCGTCGCCTGATCTACCTGGAGGACCAGTACCTCTGGTCCACCGAGGTCGCCGAGCTCTTCGCCGCCGCGCTGCGCGAGAACCCGGAGCTGCACCTGGTCGCGGTGGTGCCTCGCCATCCGGATGTGGACGGGCGGCTGGCCCTGCCACCGAACACGGTCGGCCGTGAGCAGGCGCTGGCCCTGTGCGAGCAGGCCGCGGCCGGGCGGGTGCACGTCTTCGACGTGGAGAACCACGCCGGAACCCCGGTGTACGTGCACGCCAAGGTGTGTGTGGTCGACGACGTGTGGGCCAGCGTCGGCAGCGACAACTTCAACCGCCGGTCCTGGACGCACGACAGCGAACTGTCCTGCGCGGTGCTGGACGAGACTCCGGACGGGCGTCATCCGCTCGACCCGGCGGGTCGGGGCGACGGGGCCCGGCGGTTCGCCCGGGAACTGCGGTTGCGCCTGCTGCGCGAGCACCTGGACCGCGATCCGGCCGGCGGCGACGACGCCGACCTGATCGACCCGGACGACGCGGTCGCCGCGATCACCGCCGCCGCCGAGGCGTTGCAGAGTTGGTACGACGGTGGCCAGGTGGGCCCACGTCCGCCCGGTCGGCTCAGGCCGCACCGCTCCGGCCGTCTGCCGTGGTGGGTCCGGGCCTGGGCGCTGCCCGCGTACCGCCTGGTCTACGACCCCGACGGCAGGCCACTGCGCGCCCGCCGGTCCGGTACCTGGTAGCCCGGCTCCAGCTCGCCGAGGACCGTCAGCCCGCCGGGGTACGCGAATGACGAGCGCGGCGAGTAGTAGCCCCAGGCGATGGTGAGCGGGTTCTCCGGGCGTAGCGCGTACACCGGATGGTCCGGATCCAGGAACTCCACCGACTCGATCTCGAAGGAGGTGGACGGTTCGGCGACCACCGGGTAGATGCTGCTCACCAGTTGGCCGTGCAACTGGGTCAGGTAGCGGTGGTGGCCGTTGTGCACGGTGTGCCCGGTGTCGCCCACGCGTACCTGTGCCCGGATCACCGGCACGCCCTCGATGTCGGTCTCGGTGACGATGGTGTCGCCCTGCTCGGTGATGGCGGTGCTGCCGGCCAGGGCCGGGGCGCCCCGGGCCAGGGCGTAGCCGCGCACCCGTTCGCTGGAGGTGACGTAGTGGGTCCACCAGCCGCCCGGGGTCACCCCGTCCGGGGCGTCCATCCCGTCCAGCGTGACGCCGATGTAGGTCAGGGAATAGGAGCCGAAGCCGGAGGTCTGGCTCTCGTCGTCCACCACGTACTGGTTCATGAAGACCTCCCGGTCCGGGTGGGGCCGCAGCCCCTCGGGGACCAGTGCCGCCACCGCGTCCGGGTCCGCCGGCAGCCAGCTGAAGTACAGCGTCCGGCTGTTCACGACGAGGTGGGGTACGGCGGGATCGAGCACGGCACCTCCGGATCAGGAATGTACCCGCGTACGCTAAGCCCGGTCCCGTCCACGGGACAACGACGGATTGCCGACACTCTCCTTGCCATCGTCGCGGGCATCCTCCGTTCGACCGCCCGCCGCCCCCGTCCGGCTCCACGGCGCGGGGCGCACGGACATCCGCAACCCGCCCGAACCGGCCGTCTTGGCCCTGCGAACCGGGCGATCTTGCTGTCGTTCGACACGTCTACTAAGCCCTTATGCGGCTTTCATGCCCTGAAATCACTTAAGTACATCGTCCGTTCGGCTAGATTTTTGGAGCACGATCGGGCTAAGGTGGCTCCCGAACGTACTAACAGCACCCAACCAAAGCGTCACGTCTTATATCCGCGGACGAGGTGCAGGGAGGACCACCATGACCGCGTCAACGATCACTGAATCGGCGACCGCCCCGGCAGCCACGCCCCCGAAGCTCGACCCGCGGGCGCTCACCGACAGCGCCACCGAGTTGCTGAACGCCATGGCCGCGCTGCCGGCCGGGCACCCGTCCCGGGCGGCGCTGCGCGACCGGGCGATCGAGGCCTGGCTGCCGTTGGCCAACCACCTCGCCCACCGCTACAGCGGTCGCGGCGAGCCCACCGACGACCTCGCGCAGACCGCCGCCGTCGGCCTCATCAAGGCAATCGACAAGTTCGACCCGTCCCGCGGGGTCGACTTCGCCGGCTACGCCATCCCCACCATCATCGGTGAGCTGAAGCGGCACTTCCGCGACCGGACCTGGGACATCCGCGTACCCCGCCGGTTGCAGGAGCTGCGGCTGGCCATCTCCGACGCCAACAGCTCCCTGTTGCAGACGCTGGGCCGCTCCCCGACGGTGGCCGACATCGCCGCCCACCTCAAGCTCACCGAGGAAGAGGTGCTGGAGGGCCTGGAGGGCGCCCGCGCGTACAACGCCGTCTCACTGTCCACGCCGACCGGTGACGGTGACCGGGCGACCGAGCTGGGCGACATGCTCGGCGGCGAGGACAGCGAGTTCGAGCTGGCCGAGCTGCGGGTGGCGCTGGGTCCGGCACTGGCCACGCTGGACGAGCGTGAGCAGAAGATCCTGACGCTGCGGTTCTACGGCAACCTCACGCAGTCGCAGATCGCCGAGCAGATCGGCGTCTCGCAGATGCACGTGTCCCGGCTGCTGGCCCGGGCGCTCACGAAGCTGCGGGGGCAGCTCGACGGAACGTACTAGGAGGGGGTGGCGCCGGTGGCCGGGTCCCTCGGGACCCGGCCACCGGCGTGTCCACACCACCTCAGCCGGCGGCGGGCTCCCGCCACATCGGCCAGAACGGCGTGCCGTCGGGTAGCCGGAACGGCTCGGCGACCCGATAGCCGTGCTGGGCGTACAGGTCACGGCTGGTTTCGCTGCTCGCCTCGAGGTACGCCGGCATCCCGTTCGCGTCCAGCCAGGCGTGGTGGTGACGCAGCAGCGACGTGCCGACGCCCTGACCCTGACGGTCCGGCCGCACGGCCAGCAGCGCCAGATGGTGATGGTCGGCGTGCGGATGGTTGGCCGCGAACAACTCGTCCAGATGCACGAAGTTCGGGGTCCACTCCCCGCACGCCGCGGCCAGCCGGGCGTCGTAGTTCTCCGGCGGTGGCAGCGGTTCGCCGACCGACGGCAGCCAGACCGCCACCCCGGCGCGGTCCTCGGTGCCGAACACCAGTCCGTGCCGGGTGGCGTGGTCGACGATGATCTCGAAGTTCCCGGCCAGCACCGACTCCCGCTTGGCCTCGTCCGGCACCAGCCAGCGGGGCTGGTCCAGCACCATGAACGACTCGGCGATCCGGGCGGCGACCCAGCGGGCGTCGTCCGCACCGAGCCGGGCGATCTGCGGCCCGGTCACCGTCGCACCTCCGCCGCCGGCACCGGCTCGGTGACCGAGGACGGCGGGACCACGACCGCGGCGGCGCTCTCCGCACCCAGGCCGATGCGGGCGTACGTGTCGGGACGCCGCCGCCGCAACGACAGCCCCCACAGCGCGCCCAGCAGCGCCGCCACCGGGTACGCCGCCGGGATCGCCCAGCGCAGCGGCGAGTCCGGCTCCACCCCGAGCAGGTTGGCGAAGTTCTGCACGGCCAGAACGATGATGGCGACCAGCGCGATCGCGGCGATGCCGGGCGCGATCAGTCGCCGCCACAGCGTCTCCTGCTCACCGCTGCGCGCGAAGTACGCAATGATCGCCACGGCGGTGGTCGCGATCAGCAGCAGCACGCCGAAGCCGCCGCTGGTGCCCAGCCAGAAGAACAGCTGCAGAACCGGGTCCCAGCCGTTGACCGCGTACAGGAGGATCACGACCAGGCCGAGCGTGCTCTGGGCCAGCGACGCCGCCCGGGGTGCGCCGGTGGTCGGCGAGGTTCGCCCGAACACCGCCGGCAGCACGCGCTCCCGGCCCAGCGCGAAGGCGTAGCGCGCGGTGGTGTTGTGGAACGAGATCATGGCGGCCAGCACCGAGGTGAGGAAGAGCGCCTGCCCGATGGTCAGGACGGTGTCCCCCAGGTGCGCCCCGGCCAGATTGAAGATCAGGTCGACGCTCTGCGTACCGGCCTCCTCGACGATCCGGTCCGGCCCCACCGCCACCGTCATGCTCCACGAGGAGAGCGCGTAGACCACCGCGATGATCGCCACGGAGAGGTAGGTGGCCATCGGCACGGTGCGCTTCGGGTCCTTGCTCTCCTCGCTGAAGACCACCGACGCCTCGAAGCCGACGAAACCGAGAATCGCCAGCACCAGCACCGCGCCGAGCCCCGGCACGAAGAAGTTCTCCGGCGAGAACGCGGCGAAGCTGACGCTGCCGCCGGCCGGGTTGCCCAGCTGGCCCAGGTCGAACACCACGATGATGGCGATCTCGGCGCAGAGCAGCGCCGCCAGCACCATGCCGTTGATGTCCACCCGGAGCAGGCCGAGCATCGCCACCAGCGCCCAGGCCACCAGCGCCACGATCCACCACTGCGGCGTGATCCCGAACAGCCGGTCCAGCACGGGGGCGGCTGCCGCACCGATGGCACCGTAGAGGCCCACCTGGAGGGCGTTGTAGGCGATCAGGGCGACCCAGGCCGTACCCACGCCGGCCGGGCGACCCAGGCCACGGGTCACGTACGCGTAGAAGGCCCCGGCGTTGGCCATCCGTCGGGCCATCGCCACGTAGCCGGCGCTGAACAGGGCCAGCACCGCAGCCACCGCCAGGAAGGCCAGCGGGATGCCGAGCACCCCGATGACCCCGTAGCCGGTGGTGACCACACCGGCGACGACGGTCAGCGGCGCCGCCGCGGAGAGGACGAAGAAGACCACCGAGGGTACGCCGAGGCGGCCACGGGCCAACGCATCGGAGACGTTGCTCGGTCGTTCGGTTGTCGCTGTCGAGGACATGGACTGCTCCGGTCTGAGGGAGGGGAAGGGGTGTGTACCGGGTCAGGGGGCGCCGCGCAGCACCGCCGCGCCGACGGCGGCCTCGGTGTGCGCCACGAGTTCCTTCAGCGGGGCCGGCAGGGCCGGGATGATCAGGTTGAGCCGGTGGTGCGCCCGCGGACCGGCGCTCCACAGCACCTCGCGCGTCAGGCCGGCGGCGGCGACCAGTCCGAGCAGCGTCGCGTCGGGAACGCTCGGCGGCTCGGCACGCTCCAGCAGGGTGCGCAGCCGGGTGGCCGGCCAGGCCGCGACGTTGAGATCGATCGGCTGGTACGTCACGACGGTCCGGAGCAGCCGCCGACTCTCCTGCCGCCGCAGCACACCGGCGCGGGCCAGCCGCTCCCCCACCGAGGTGACCGAGGTCTGGGCCAGAAAGCTGAGCCAGGTACGCACCGACTGGTGCTGGGCCTCCCCGATCAACTGGTCCAGCACGGTGTGCGCCAACGCGTCGGCCGGTGGCCGGCGGTCGATCACGCTGACCTGGCCGGCGGTGACCGTCACATGTCCATAGAGGACCAGCTCGCCGAGCAGCCCGCCGGCCAGCCCGAGGCCGGTCGCCGCCGGGTGCAGCTTCGCCTTGCCTCGGGTGTCGTTGTGCGCGATCAAAAAGAACTCGTCGGCGGTGAGCACACGTCCTCCCGAGCCGGCCGTCCAAAGTGATCGCTAACCGGGAAAGGATGCACCGAGCGCTACTGCAACGCAACTCCCGTTTTCGGCAGTTGCACTCCGTGGTGATGCGACCTGCGCCTTTTCCCGTGACAGACTCGGAGGGTGACCGCAAGCCCCACCGTCCGCCGCCGCCGTATCGCCCGGGAACTGCGCCAGTTGCGCGAGCGCGCCGGAATGACCCTGGATGTCGCCGCCCGACAGCTGGACATGTCGAAGAGCAACCTGTCGCGCATCGAGAACGCCCAGATCGGCATCAAGCCCCGGGACGTCCGGGCCGCCCTGGCCCTGTACCAGGTGACCGGCAACGACGCCGAGGCGCTCATCGAGATCGCCCGGGGTGCCCAGCAGCGCGGCTGGTGGCAGCACTACAGCGACGTGCTCCCGGAGTGGTTCGAGTTCTATGTGGGGCTGGAGGCCGAGGCCGCCACCCTGCGCACGTACGAGGCCGAGGCGGTGCCCGGCCTGTTGCAGACCGAGGCGTACGCCCGGGAGGTCTACCGGCTGACCGCCGGCGAGGAGGATCTGGATCGTAAGGTGGCCGCCCGGTTACGGCGGCAGGACGTGCTGCGCGGCGACGACCCGGCCGAGTTGTCGGTGGTGCTGAACGAGGCGGTACTGCTACGTCCCGTAATCGATCGGTCCGTCATGGCGCAGCAGATGACCCACCTTGAGACCATCGCTCAGCTACCCAATGTAACCATTCAGGTGCTCCCCTTCGACGCGGGTGGACACCCGGCGATGAACTCGCCCTACGTGCTGCTCACGTTCGCCGACGCGGCCGACGCGGCCGTCGTCTACCTGGAAAATCTCTCCACGGGCCTGGCACTGGAAGAGGCCGCGCAGGTGCGCTCGTATAGCCTGGTACACGAGAGGCTGCGCCGGCTGGCCCTTGATCCAGCGGCGTCCCTGATCCGCCTGAAGGAAGCTTCTCGCTACTTTACGTGATCGCTGCGTCGCGATCACTCTCGGTATCGACGAAGGGATCGCGATGACCGCGCTCGACCTGTCCCGGGCGAAGTGGCGCACCAGCACGCGCAGTGTGGGCAACGGCAACTGCGTCGAGGTGGCCACCATCGACGGTCGGGTCGCGGTGCGCGACAGCAAGGATCGCCAGGGACCCGTGCTGACCTTCGCGGCACCGGCCTGGAACGCCTTCGTCGCCGACGTCCGGCCTTGGCGATGATCCGACGATGACCCGACGATGATCCGACGCTGGGCCCGACCAGCCTGCTGAACAGGCTGACCGGAGCAGTTCGCCTGTCACCAGCTGTGACCGAGGCAGCCGACAGCCACGGGTTGCGTTCCGTGACGGCACCTCTCACCCCTCGACATCCCCGAATCCATCCTTTGCTCTGCTTCAACCGACGCAAAGGTCCCCTGCCTGCTCTTTCTTGGCACGCGGCCAACCGTCTCAGCAGAACCGACCACTGCGGACAGTAGTCATTGCGTGGGTTGAGGCAGAGCAAAGGGAGGAGAGAGGTAGGTAGTCGGCCGCGGGTACGGCTACTAACTGCAACCAAGAGGGCCCCGGTACATCGAGGGCCCCGGTACCTCGGGGGCGCGGGGGTGCGGTGCGAGACTGGGCCGTGCTCTCCGACGTGCGTATCGACCTGCCGGTCCGGCCGGTGCTGCCGGCGCTGGTGACGGCGCTGCGTTCGGCGGGCAGCGCCGTCCTGGTTGCCCCGCCGGGCACCGGTAAGACCACCCTCGCCCCGCTCGCCGTGGCCGACGCGGTGGCCGGGCGGGTGATCGTCGCCCAGCCCCGCCGGGTGGCCGCCCGCGCCGCCGCCCGACGGATGGCGACCCTGCTCGGCGAGCCGGTCGGCGGCCGGGTCGGCTACGCGGTGCGGGGTGAGCGGCGGGCCGGACCGCGTACCCGGGTCGAGGTGGTCACCACCGGGCTGCTGGTTCGCCGGCTGCACCACGACCCCGAGCTGGCGGGCGTCGACGCGGTGCTGCTCGACGAGATCCATGAGCGACACCTCGACGCGGACCTCGCGCTCGCCTTCAGCGTGGAGTCGCGGGCGGCGCTGCGGCCGGAGCTGTGGCTGCTGGCCATGTCGGCGACCCCGGAGGCTGATCGCTTCGCCGCCCTGCTGGGCGGCGCGGCACCGGCGCCGGTGGTGCGGGCGTCGTCGGCGTTGCATCCGGTGGCCCGCATCTGGGCGCCGCCGTCCCGACCGGTGCCACCGCCCGGCCCGGGGCCGGTGGACCGGGGACTGCTCGACCACGTCGCGGCCACCGTTCGGCGGGCCCTGCGTGAACAGGATGGCGACCTGCTGGTCTTCCTTCCCGGAGTGGGTGAGATCGCCGCCGTCGCCGGCCGCCTGGCCGAGTTGCGCGACAGTGTCGACGTGCTCCGCCTGCACGGCCGGCAGAGCGGCGCCGAACAGGATGCCGCCCTGCGGGTGGGAGACCGACGGCGGGTGGTGCTGGCCACGGCGGTAGCGGAGAGCAGCCTGACCGTGCCGGGCGTGCGGACGGTGGTGGACGCGGGACTGTCCCGGGTGGCCCGGTTGGACCTGGCCCGAGGGCTGGGCGCGCTGGTCACGGTGCCGGTGTCCCGGGCGGCGGCGACCCAGCGCGCCGGTCGGGCCGGTCGGGAGGCTCCCGGCCAGGTCTACCGCTGCTGGTCGGCGGCGGTGCACGAGCGGCTGCCCGCGCAGCCGGAACCGGAGATCGCCACCGCCGACCTGACCGGGTTCGCCCTCGAACTGGCCGCCTGGGGTGCCCCGGGTGGGACCGGGCTCGCGCTGCCTGATCCGCCTCCGGCGGGGGCGATGACGGTGGCGTCCGAGACGCTTACCGCTCTCGGCGCGATCGACGCGGACGGACGGATCACCGAGCGGGGCCGGGCCGTGGTCGCCGCCGGCGCGCATCCCCGGCTCGCCCGCGCCCTGCTCGACGGGGCCGAACGGGTGGGCGCCGACCGTGCCGCGGAGGTGGTGGGGCTGCTGGCGGAGCAGACCGTCTCCGGTTCCGGCGACGACCTCGGCGCCGTCTGGCGGCGGTTGCGCGCCGGCACCGACCCGGCCGCCACCGCCCGCTGGCGCACGGAGGTACGCCGGCTGCGCGCCGCCCTGCCACCCACCGAACCGCACCGGCCAACTGACGACCGGGCGGCGGCGTTGCCCGACGACCTCGCCGCCGGGTTGCTGGTCGGGTTGGCGTACCCGGAACGGCTGGCCCGGGTGCGGCGGCCGGGCGGCTCGGCGTACCTGATGAGTGGCGGGACCGCCGCGGAGCTGACGCCCGGGTCGGCGCTGGCGGGCGTCGACTGGCTGGCCGTGGCGGTGGCCGACCGGACCCCCGGCGCACCGGCCGCCCGGATCCGCCTCGCCGCCGTCCTGGACGAGGCGACCGCCCGCGAGGCGGCCGGCTCGCTGCTGGGCACCGACCGGGAGATCGGCTGGTCGGGTGGGGACGTGGTGGCCCGGGAGGTGGTCCGGTTGGGCGCCATCGAGTTGGCCGACCGCCCCCTGACCCGACCGAACCGGGACGAGGTGGTCGCGGCCCTGTTGACCGGGCTGCGCAGCATCGGGCTCGACCTGTTGACCTGGACCCCAGCGGCCAGGACGCTGCGCGAGCGGCTGGCGTTCTGCCGGCACGCGCTCGGTGACGAGTGGCCCGACGTCTCCGACGAGGCGTTGCTGGAGGGTGCCACGCACTGGCTCGGGCCGGAGCTGGCCGGTGCCCGCCGCCGCGCCGACCTGGCCCGCGTCGATGTGGTCGGTGCGCTACGCCGGTTGTTGCCGTGGCCGCTCGCCGGGCGGCTGGACGAGCTGGCGCCGGAACGGATCATGGTGCCCAGTGGTTCCCGGATCCGGGTCGACTACGCGGACCCGGCCGCGCCGGTTCTCGCGGTACGGCTCCAGGAGACCTTCGGGTGGCCGGAGGCCCCCCGCGTCGGCGGCGGCCGGGTGCCGGTGCTGCTGCACCTGCTCTCCCCCGCCGGCCGGCCGGTGGCGGTGACCGCCGATCTCTCCTCGTTCTGGCGCTCCGGCTACCGACAGGTCCGCGCCGAGCTGCGCGGACGCTACCCACGCCACCCCTGGCCGGAGGACCCGACCACGGCCACGCCGACCCGGCGGGCCGGGCGGCGCTCCTGACAGGTCACGGCTCGTCGACCACGTCGGCGACGACGACGGTGATGTTGTCCGGTCCACCGGCGTGCAACGCCAGGTCGATGAGCCGGCGTGCGCAGGCTTCCCGGTCCGGTTGACCGGCCAGCACCTCGGCCAGGGTCTCGGCGCGTACGACGTTGGACAGCCCGTCGCTGCACAGCAGCCAGCGGTCCCCGGCCCGGGGCACCATCGTCGCGTACGTCGGGGAGACCTCGTCGCCCTGCAACGCCTGCGTGACCACGGCCCGGCGGGGATGGCTGCCGGCCTGGTCCGGGGTGATCAGCCCCTGGTCGACGAGCATCTGCACGAAGGTGTCGTCCCGGGTGATCTGCTTGAGCACGCCGTCGCGGAACAGGTAGGCCCGGGAGTCGCCCACGTGGGCCAGTGCCAGGCAGCTACCGGTACGCGCGAAGAGCAGCGCGGTCAGCGTCGTCCCCATCCCCTGCCGTTGCGGATCCTCGGCGACCGCCTGGCGGATCCGCTCGGTGGCCAGCTGGATGCCGCTCTGCAACGCGGCGACCAGCACGTCCTCGGGCGTCTCGACGTCCAGCGGGGCCACCGCCCCGATGGCGATGGCGCTGGCCAGATCCCCGGCGGCCATGCCGCCCATGCCGTCGGCGACGGCGACCAGCCAGGTGCCGGAGTGCAACGCGTCCTGGTTTCCGCTGCGGATCAGCCCACGGTCGCTCGTCCCGGCGGAACGCAGCTTCAGGGTCATGGCACGCAGCCTGCCAGGAGAAGGGCTCGGTTGTCTCTAGGAGATCAGGACCGCCCGGCGTGGCGCGGCGAATCTCACTGACGGTGAGCACGGACCGCCATCGGATGCGATCGATTGACACGGCCTGCCTGGCCTGGAAACATGCCCGATACCTGGGAGCGCTCCCAGGTATCTACCTCCCACCACGCCTATATTCCGTCCCGCTCGTCGGAAGGACTCCCCCGTGACGCCATCCCGACGTCGCCTCGCGGTGCTCGCCGCAGCGACCGCCGTGGCGCTGGTCGGCGTTAGCGCCGGCACCGCTTTCGCCGATCCACCCGCCGACGCACCCGAACAGATCCGCAACGGTGATTTCAGCGAGGGCTCGTCGCCCTGGTTTTCCTACGGCACCAACTCCCTCGGCGTAGTCGACGGCCAGCTCTGCGCCAGCGTGGCCGGTGGCCTGGCCAACCCCTGGGACGCCGGTATCGGCCACGACGCGCTGCCGCTGATCGCCGGCGCCGAGTACACCCTCGGCTTCGACGTCACCTCCACCCCCGGTGGCCCGGTGGCCGCCGTGCTGCAACTCGGCAGCGAGCCCTACACCGGCTACTACTCGGTCACCGCCGCCGCGACACCGACCCAGCAGCGCGTCGAGCGCACCTTCGTCGCCCCTACCGACGACAGTCGCGCTCAGCTGATCTTCCAGATCGGCGGTAGCGCCGAGCCGCGGACCGTCTGCCTGGACAACATCTCGCTGCGCGGCGGCAACCCGCCCGAGCCGTACGTGCCGGACACCGGCCCACGGGTCCGGGTGAACCAGGTCGGCTACCTGCCGGGTGGGCCGAAGAACGCCACCGTGGTCACCGACGCGACCAAGGCCCTGCCCTGGCAGCTGCGGTCCGCCTCCGGGGCCGTGCTGGCCCGGGGCACCACCACGCCGCGCGGCGTGGACGAGGCGTCGGCGCAGAATGTGCACACGGTCGACTTCTCGTCGTACCGCACCCCGGGTCGGGGGTTGACGCTGGCCGTGGACGGCGAGGTCAGCCACCCGTTCGACATCTCCGGCACGCTCTACGACCAGCTTCGTTCGGATGCGCTCCAGTTCTTCTACATCCAGCGCAGCGGCATCGAGATCGATGGTGACCTGGTCGGCGAGGAGTACGCCCGCCCGGCCGGACACGTGGGTGTTCCGCCGAACCAGGGCGACACCGACGTGCCGTGCGTCGCCGGGACCTGCGACTACCGGCTCGACGTGCGCGGCGGTTGGTACGACGCGGGTGACCACGGCAAGTACGTGGTCAACGGCGGTATCGCCACCTACCAGTTGCTGAGCACCTTCGAGCGGACCAAGAACGCCGCCACGGCCGGCTTCGGCGCCGCCCTCGGCGACGGCACGCTGCGGCTGCCCGAGCGCGACAACGGGGTGCCGGACATCCTCGACGAGGCCCGCTGGGAGCTGGAGTTCCTGATGCGGATGCAGGTGCCGGCCGGCAAGCCGCTGGCCGGGATGGCCCACCACAAGATCCACGATCGGAACTGGACCGGTCTGCCGATGCAGCCCGAGGACGACCCGGAGCCCCGGGAGCTGCACCCGCCGTCCACCGCCGCCACCCTGAACCTGGCCGCCGTCGCCGCCCAGTGCGCCCGGCTGTTCGCCCCGTACGACGCGGCGTTCGCCCGGCAGTGCGGCGCCTCGGCGAAGACCGCGTACGCGGCGGCCAAGGCCAACCCGGCCCGGTACGCCCCGTCGACCGGCAACGGCGGCGGCCCGTACGACGACACCAACGTCACCGACGAGTTCTACTGGGCGGCCGTCGAGCTGTACCTGACCACCGGCGAACGCACCTACCTGGCGGACCTGACCGCCTCGCCGCACCACACCGGCGACGTCTTCGACCCCCGTGGCTTCGGCTGGCAGAGCGTGGCCGCGCTGGGCCGCCTCGACCTGGCGACCGTGCCCAACGGGCTGCCGGCCGCCGAGGTGTCCCGGATCCGGGCGTCGGTCACCGCCGCCGCCGACCGCTACCTCGCCGAGATCCGCCGCCAGGCGTACGGACTGCCGATGCCCGGGGACCCGGACAGCTACTTCTGGGGCGGCAACGGCGCCATCATCAACAACGCGGTCGTGCTGGCCACCGCGTTCGACCTGACCGGGCAGGCGAAGTACCGCGACGGCGCGGTGCAGACGATGGACTACATCCTCGGCCGCAACGCGCTGAACATCTCGTACGTCACCGGGTGGGGTGAGCACGCGGCGGAGAACCAGCACAGCCGCATCTTCGGCAACCAGCTCGACCCGAGCATGCCGAAGCCGCCCGCCGGCTCGATCGCCGGTGGCCCCAACGCCGCCCTCCAGGACCCGTTCGTGGAGCAGTTGCTGGAGGGCTGCGCACCGATGTTCTGCTTCGTCGACGACATCGCCTCGTACTCGACCAACGAGGTGGCGATCAACTGGAACTCGGCGCTGGCCTGGATCGCCTCGTTCCTGGCCGACCAGGGCGACGCCCGGGCGGTGCCGGCGCCCACCTGCGCCGTGTCGTACACCAACTACGGCTCGTGGCAGGGCGGCACCGGCTTCACCGCCCAGGTGACCATCCGCAACACCGGCACCACCGCGGTGAACGGCTGGACCGCCCGGTTCGCCTTCACCGGTGACGCCAAGGTCCGCGAGGCGTGGATGGCCAACGTGACCCAGTCCGGGGCCACGGTGACCGCGAAGAGCGAGTCGTACAACTCCCGGATCAACCCGGGCGGCTCGGTGATGTTCGGCTTCAACGCCACCACCGGTGCTCTCGCCAACCCGTCCCCCAATCTGATCACGGTCAACGGCGCGCCCTGCGCCGCGTCCTGATCCCCGGGTGGGGTGCCGTCGGCGACCGGCGCCCCACCCGGCCCCTCCTCGACGGAACGGCACGTCGGCTCCCCAGCCCGCTGATAGCGTCAAAGGCGGACCGGAAAAGGGGGCCATCAGGCGTGTTCGACGGATTCGAGGAATTCGACATTCTCACCTCGGGTGCGACGATTCACGGACGCCGCGGCGGCAGCGGACCGCCGGTGCTTCTCCTTCACGGCATTCCGGAAACACACCTCATGTGGCACCGGGTGGCACCCGACCTTGCCGAGCGGTACACGGTCGTCGCTACCGACCTGCGCGGCTACGGCGACAGCGGCAAGCCACCCAGCACCGTCGACCACGAGCCCTACAGCATGCGGGCGACGGCTCGCGACCAGATCGAACTCATGCGGACGCTCGGCCACGACCAGTTCATGGTCGTCGGCCACGACCGCGGGGCACGTTGCGCCTACCGGCTCGCGCTCGACGAACCCGACGCCGTCAGCCGCCTGGCGGTGATGGACGTCATTCCGACCGGCGACGCCTGGCGGCGCGCCGACAGCAGATTCACCCTCGCGTACTGGGTCTGGTCTTTCCTGGCCGCGCCGGAGCCGGTGCCGGAGCAGTTCATCGGCGCCGCGCCGGAAGTCCTGGTCAACTTCATGCTGGACACGTGGCCAGAGGTGAAGAACACCTTTCCGGCCGAGGTGCGGGCCGCCTACCTCGAGAAGTTCCGCGACCCGGCCACCGTCCATGCGATCTGCGAGGAATTCCGGGCGGCCGCGACGGTGGACTTTCAGCATGACGAAGCGGACCGCGGCAAGCGGAAGATCACCTGCCCCGTGCTCTTCCTCTGGAGCCAGCGGGGTCCCGTCGGCCAGCTCTACGACGATCCCCTGACGATCTGGCGAGAGTGGGCTGACGACGTTCGCGGCGGCCCGGTGCCGGTCGGGCACTTCATTCCGGAAGAGGCCCCCGAGGAGACCGCCCGACAACTGCTGGACTTCCTGAGGTAGACGAGGCCCAGGTCGACGGTGACCGCGGGATCGCCGGCATGCTGGCCGGAACCCTTCCCGCAGCGCCGGCGGGCCCCGTGTAGCAGCATGCCGGCCATGACCGACCAACCCGCTCGCCCTCGTCACGTTGATCATGAGGTTGACGGGAGTTGTCGATCTTCAAAGTGCCGCTGACCTCATGATCAACCGGGTCGGTCGGTGGAGGGTCAGGCGCGGAGCTTCGGGAGGACCTGGTCGGCGAAGGTGTCGAGGAAGGGGAGTTGGTTCTGGCCGACGTGGTGGAGGGCGATCTGGTCGAAGCCTAGGTCGACGTACTCCTCCAGCCAGCCCACGTGCCGGCCCAGGTCGGCGGAGATGTTGACCACCTCGGCGAGCCGGCTCATCGGCACCTCGGCGGAGACGACGTCGAAGTGCTCCGGGGTGGTCAGGTCCCAGCAGACCGGCGGGGCGAAGACGTTGCTGCGCCACTGGTCGTACGCGATCGCCTCGGCCTCGGCCTGCGCCGGGGCCCAGCTCAGGTGCACCTGCAGGTGCACCGGCCCGCGCCCCCCGGCCTCCCGGTAGGCGTCGATCATCCGACGTAGATGGTCGGTGGGTGCGTTGACGGTGATCAGGCCGTCCGCCCACTCGGCGCACCAGCGGGCCGTGGCGACGCTGACCGCGGCACCGACCAGCGCCGGCGGCTGCTCCGGCCGACTCCACAGCTTCGCCCGGTCGACCCGGACCAGGCCGTCGTGGCTGACCTCCTCGCCGGCCAGCAGCGCCCGGATGACGTCCACGCACTCGCGCAGCCGGGCGTTGCGTACGTCCTTGCGCGGCCACACGTCGCCGGTGATGTGTTCGTTGGCGGCCTCACCGGAGCCCAGCGCGGCCCAGAACCGGCCCGGGTACATCGCGGCGAGGGTGCCGATCGCCTGCGCGATGATCGCCGGGTGGTAGCGCTGCCCGGGGGCGTTGACCACCCCGAACGACAGCCCGGTGGCCTGCAACGCCGACCCCAGCCAGGACCAGGCGAACCCGGAGTGGCCCTGACGCTCGCTCCAGGGCGCGAAGTGGTCGGAGCACATGGCCGCGTCGAAGCCGACGCGCTCGGCGTGGACCACCGCCTCCAGCAGCTCACGCGGGTGGATCTGCTCGTGGGAAGCGTGAAACGCGATCGCCGTCATGCCGCGCTTCACTACCCACACCAGGACGGATGTAAGCAGGGGCCCCCTGTTAACGCCTCGTGTATAGGAAGGGCCCCTTCCTAACGCCCTGGATCACACCGCGAGCTACTCGGAATGGGCGCCCGCACCGGCCGTGGCGGCGCCCTCCCCCACCCAGACCGTCTTGACGTTGCAGAACTCGTGCATGCCCTGGGCGGAGAGTTCCCGCCCGTAGCCGGAGTTCTTCACACCGCCGAAGGGCAGCTCCGGATAGGACGTGGTCATGCCGTTGATGAAGACGGCACCGGCCTCCAGGTCGATGGCGAACCGCTGCTGCTCCTGCGGGTCACGGGTCCAGGCGTTCGAGCCGAGCCCGAAGCTGGTGCCGTTGGCCAGCTCGATCGCCTCCTCGTACGACGAGGCCCGGTACAACCCGGCGACTGGCCCGAACACCTCCTCCGCCCACATCCGCATGCCCGGGTTCAGATCCGTGACCACGGTCGGTGGGTAGAACCAGCCCTCCCCGGTCGGCTTCTCCCCGCCGCAGAGCACCGTGGCTCCCTTGTCGACCGCGTCACGTACCTGCGCGTCGACCTCGTCGCGACCCCGCTCGGAGGCCAACGGCCCGACGTCGGTGCCGTCGTCCATGGGATCACCCACCCGCAGCGCCGACATGCGGTGCGCGAACGCCTCGGCGAAGGCGTCGTAGACGTCGGTGTGCACGATGAACCGCTTGGCCGCGATGCAGGACTGACCGTTGTTCTGGCAGCGCGCGGTGGTGGCCACCTGGGCGGCCAGTTCCACGTCGGCGGAGGGCATCACCACGAACGGGTCGCTGCCGCCCAGTTCCAGCACCGTCTTCTTGAGCTCCCGGCCGGCGATCTGAGCGATCGACCGGCCGGCGACCTCGCTGCCGGTCAGCGTGGCGGCACGGACCCGGGAATCGCTCAGGATCCGGTCCACCGCCTCGGAGCCGACCAGCAGGGTGGTGAACGCGCCCTCGGGGAAGCCCGCCCGCCGGAACAGGTTCTCCAGCAGCAGTGCTGTCTGCGGCACGTTGGAGGCGTGCTTGAGCAGGCCGGTGTTGCCCGCCATCAGGGCCGGCGCGGCGAAGCGCAGGACCTGCCAGAGCGGGAAGTTCCACGGCATCACCGCCAGGACCGGTCCGATCGGCTGATAGCGGACAAACGCCCGGGTGGCCGAGACCGCCTCGGCGTCGGCCGGTTGGTCGGCGAGGAACTCGGCGGCGTGCGCGGCGTAGAAACGGCAGGCGGTGGCGCACTTGGTGACCTCGGCCCTGGACGCGGCGAACGTCTTGCCCATCTCAGTGGTCATCAGCCGGGCGATCTCGTCCCGCTCCGCCTCCAGCAGGTCGGCCGCCGCGGTCAGCCACCGACCGCGCTGCTCGATCGTGGTGCCCCGCAGCTGCCGGTACGCCAGGTCGGTGCGTTCGATCGCATCGTCGATCTGCTCGTCGGACATCGCCTCGTACGTCTTGAGCACCTGGCCGTTGACCGGATTGGTGGTGGCGATGGTCATCAGGGTTACTCCCGTCACTCGAAGAGCGAGTGCCGCGCACCGGGCTCCTCCCGGCGGCGGGCGGCGCGACGACGTTGAATGATGATCAGGTCGACGACGGCAACCACCGCGAAGACGGCGCAGACGACCCCCAACCAGGCCACGTCGGCCCGGAAGGCCAGCACCGCGAAGACGGTCATGGTGACGAGCCCGAAGCTGGCCAGCGCGAGGCGCAGGTTCAACGCGCTGTACGCGTGGCCGACCGTGCCACGGGCACGCCGGGGCTGTGATCTCGTCATCACCTCCACCTACCCCGCGCCGGCAGAGCTAACCGTCGCCGGCGCCCGCTTTCCCCGCGACGATCCGGGGCCCGGGCGGCACGGGTCCTTCGCGGGGCGTGGAGCGGCCGTGCGTTGCGTTACACCGGCCCGGTGTGACCCGGCCTTTCCGGGTATCGGCGGGGACCATGGACGCATGACCGTGAGCCACGCGGAGCCGGTGACCGTCGCCGTCGCCCGACGCGCCGACCCCGCCCGTACCGACGAGATGGTGGCGTGGATGCGGGCCGGCACCGCGCTGGCCGAGGCGTTTCCGGGTTTTCTGGGCGCGGGCTGGGTACGCACCGCCCCCGGATCGGGCGAATGGCACATGCTCTACCGTTTCGCCGACCCGGACACGCTGCGCCGCTGGGAGGAGTCGCCGCAGCGACTCTGGTGGCTCACGTCGGCGCAGGGCATCGTCGAGCACACCCGGGTCGAGCGGCGCAGTGGCATCGAGGGCTGGTTCGACCCGCCGCGCGAGGCGGCCGTCGAGCGGCTCGACGCCGCACCCACAGTGGTGCCGTCGCCGCCACGCTGGAAGCAGGCGGTGACGATCTGGCTGGCGTTCTTCCCGCTCAGCCTCACCGCCACGCTGCTGACCGGCCAGTTCCTGCCGGACCTGCCGACGGCGGCGCGGGTGCTGGTCATGACGCTCACCCTGACCCCGCTGATGACCTACCTGGTGCTGCCCCGGATCACCCGGGCGCTGCACTGGTGGCTGCACGGGCAGCGGGCCCCCTGGCGCGGGTAGCCGCACACGCGTAGAGTCACCGTGCTGTCGCTCTGCGCTGTGAGGCTGGGGAAGTCATGCCTGGACGCTGGACCACCGCCGCCGTCTGTCTGCTCGCTCTGATCGCGTTGGCCTGCGAGTCGGGTGGAGGCGCGTCGCCCCGACCGTCGGGCGGAACGGCCCAGCCCGGCTCCCCCCGCGTCGTCGCCGCCCTCGGCGACTCGATCACCACCGGCTTCGGGTCCTGCCTGGTCCTCACGTCGTGCGAGCGCAACTCCTGGTCCACCGGGGACGGACTGCGGGTCGACAGCCACTACCGGCGGCTGCTCGACCGCAACCCCGGGCTGCGCGGCAAGGCCTACAACCACGCCCGGCCGGGGGCGCGTGCCGCGGCGCTGGCCGGCCAGGCGGAGGCGGCGGTCCGTGACCGCGCCGACTACGTGACGGTGCTGGTCGGCGCCAACGACGCCTGCCGCGCCACGGTCGACGCGATGACGCCGGTGGCCGAGTTCCGGGCCGAGATCGACCGAGGGCTGCGGGTGCTGCGCGAGGGGCGTCCGAAGGCCCGGGTCCTGGTCGTCAGCATCCCGAACCTGTACCGGCTCTGGGAGGTCGGCCACGACGAGCCCCGGGCGGTACGGGCCTGGCGGCGCGGCGTGTGTCCGGCGCTGCTCGCCGAGGCGACGTCGACCGCGCCCGCTGATCGCAACCGCCGGGTGGCGTTCCGGGAGCGGGTCGCCGCGTACAACGGCCAACTGGCGGCGGCGTGCCGGGCGTACGGATCCCGGTGCCGCTACGACGGCGGCGCGGCGCACCGGGTCCGGTTCGACCTGGACCTGGTCAACCCGTTGGACTACTTCCATCCCAACGCGGCCGGCCAGTCCCGCCTCGCCCAGGTGACCTGGCGTTCCTCCGGCTACGCCGACTGACCATCGTCGTCGGCGGGCCGGCGTGGCGACGGAACCCGAGGGCCGGCGTGCTGCCGGTAGTGCGCCCGGGACCGCTCGGCGAGGTTCTTGGTGGCCGACGAGTTCGCCCACGTACCGAGGATGATCGCCGCCCCGGGCACCACCTTGGCGAAACCCCGCCGCACCGCGCGCAGGCCCGCCATCCGGGCCAACCGGATGCCGAGGTGCACCATCACCCGGCCGAGCGGGGCCTGCCCACCACCGCCGAACAGCGCGCCCGCCCGCTCCCGCCCGGCCGCCACGCCCAGCGCCAGGCGGGCACTCTCGGCGACCTTGTGCACCTTCTGCAGGACGAGCAGGTCGGCCGCGCGGTCGGAATGCGTCGGATCCACGCCGTACGCGGCGGCGACGTGCAACACCATCCGGGCCTGGGTCCAGGCCAGCACACCCACGTCGATCACCGCGCCAGGCAGCCCGGCCGCGCCGGAGACGGCCCCGGAGAGCCGGGCCTGGTTGACGAACCGGCGCACCGCCTGCTCCGCGAGGGCCTCGGTGCTGGTTTCCGGCTGCGCCGCCCGGGTCCGCTGTGCCCATCGGGCGGCCTCCGGCCCGAGCCGGCGCACCGCCTCCAGCGCGAGGTGCTCCGGACCGTACTGCGGATCCTGGCGCATCCGGTCCCAGAGGGTGACCGGCGGTGCCTCGATGGCCGGGCCGTCGGACACGGCCGCGGCCGGGGTGACGGGCTGCCCCTCGGCGGGGACCGGATCGCTCATCACCTCTCCTTTCGATGGCGCCCATCCATGTGTACCCCGCCACGGCAACCGCGTACCGTCGGCCGATCGCACGACGACACCGGGCCGGGCGGACCGCCGCAGCCGGAATGCACGAGGATGGCAGGTACGTTCTGGCGATCGGGATGCCGTCGATTCGGTGACCCGTTACGCACACGCAGGGAGGCCGCACCGGTGCTCGACCCACACGAGCTCTACGAACTCACCGACGATCTGCCCGACCTCGGTCAACCGGTCCTGATCCAGGCGCTCACCGGTTTCGTCGACGCCGGTAACGCGAGCCGGCTCGCCCGCGAGCAACTGCTCACATCGCTGGAGTCCCGCGCGATCGCGCGGTTCGATCTGGACCAGCTCTTCGACTACCGCTCCCGCCGCCCGATCATGACCTTCGTCGAGGACCACTGGGAGAGCTACGACGCCCCGGAGCTGGAGCTGCACCTGCTCCACGACGACGACGAGACCCCCTTCCTGCTGCTCACCGGGCCTGAGCCCGACCTGCAGTGGGAACGGTTCACCGCCGCCGTCGCCGGGCTCGCCGCCCAGTTGGACGTACGGCTCACCGTCGGGCTCAACGCGATCCCGATGGCGGTGCCACACACCCGGCCGACCGGCGTGACCGCGCACGCCACCCGCCGGGAGCTGATCGCCGGCTACGAGCCGTGGCTGCAACGGGTCCAGGTTCCCGGCAGCGTGGGCCACCTGCTGGAGTTCCGCCTCGGCGAGGCGGGCCGCGACGCGCTGGGCTTCGCCGCGCACGTGCCGCACTATGTGGCGCAGGCCGAGTACCCGGCCGCCGCCGAGGTGCTGCTGGCGTCGGTGTCGCGCAGCACCGGGCTGCTGCTGCCCAGCGACGGGCTGCGCTCGGCCGCCGAGGTGGTGCGGGTGGAGATCGATCGACAGGTCGCGCAGAGCGACGAGGCCACCACCCTGGTCCATGCGTTGGAGGAGCAGTACGACGCGTACGCCCGGGGTCGTGGCGAGAAGAATCTGCTCGCCACGGAGAACGGCCCCCTGCCCACCGCGGAGGAACTCGGCGCGGAGCTGGAGCGTTTCCTCGCCGAACAGACCCGCCCGAACAACGACACCCCCTGAGATGCAAGGAAGGGCCCCTTTTTAACGCCTGGTGTATAGGAAGGGCCCCCTGCTAACACCGCGCCGCCTGTACCGCCGCCACTCCCGTGCCGCGGCGGGCGGGCCGGGCCGGGATACGGCAGGCTGACACCATGCGCCTGGCGACCTGGAACGTGAACTCGGTGAAGGCCCGGCTGCCCCGGCTGCTCGACTGGCTGGCGGGCACCGGGCCGGACGTGGTCTGCCTCCAGGAGACCAAGTGCCCGGACGGTGCCTTCCCGGCGACCGAGGTGGGCGAACTGGGGTACACCGTGGCCAGCCACAGTGACGGTCGGTGGAACGGGGTCGCCATCCTGTCCCGGGTCGGCCTGGCCGACGTCACCGTCGGGTTCTCCGGCGAGCCCGGCTTTCCCGAGCCGGAGGCGCGGGCCATCTCGGCCACCTGCGGCGGGCTGCGGGTCTGGTCGGTGTACGTGCCGAACGGCCGTGCCCCCGACGACCCGCACTACGCGTACAAGTTGGCCTGGTTGGCGGCGCTGCGGGACGCGCTCGACGTCGAACTGACCACGGGGGTGCCGCTGGCCGTCTGCGGTGATTTCAACGTGGCCCCCACCGACGACGACGTCTGGGATCCGGCGCTGTTCGTCAACTCCACCCACGTCACCCCGCCCGAGCGGGCCGCGCTGGCGGCGCTGCGCGATCTCGGGCTCACCGACGTGGTGCCGACCCCGATGAAGGGGCCGCACCCCTTCACCTACTGGGACTACCGCGCCGGCATGTTCCACCAGAACAAGGGCATGCGCATCGACCTGGTGTACGCCTCGACCCCGCTGGCCCGCGCGGTCCGCTCGGCGTACGTCGACCGGGAGGCCCGCAAGGGCAAGGGTCCCTCCGACCACGCCCCCATCGTCGTCGACGCCGACCTGATCCCCACCGTCGAGTCCTTCTGAGGGCCCCGCCACTGCTGACCCCGCGATTCAAGATCCGTGCAACTTCGGGGATGTTGCTGGCTCAACGTCGACCGAGGCAGCACTATCGGGGAAGTTGCACCGACCATGGACGTCGGGCGGGACGGTGTCGCGGGGAGGGTGGTTAGGGTGGCGTCATGGCTGTTGTGAAGATCAACGCGATCGAGGTCCCGCCGGGTGCCGGCGAGGAGTTGGAGAAGCGGTTCGCCGCCCGGGCCCGCGCGGTGGAGAACTCCCCCGGCTTCCTCGGCTTCGAACTGTTGCGCCCGGTCGCCGGCGAGGACCGTTACTTCGTCTACACCAGGTGGGAGACCGAAGAGGCCTACCAGGAGTGGGCCGCCGGCCCGGCGCGGGCCGCGCACGCCACCCCGCCCGGCGCCGAGCAGCGCCCACCCGTCGCCTCCGGCGCCACCCTCCTCGAATTCGAGGTCGTCCAGCAGGTCCCCTGACCGGCCGGCCCGTCACCGCTTCTGGAACATCACGGCCGCGATCTCGACCGTGACGCCGATCGCCCAGTCCAGCTGAGGGCATTCGGTACGCCCACGACACTCCAGGCATCCGCCCACCTCGAACGGGTCAGCGAGCGCACGGGTCCAGTGGAGCTCCAGCACCCGGTTGGCCTCGAAGAGTCGGCGGATGGGCGAGTCTTCGTCAGGATCGTCGAGCGGCACGGCGAAGACCTCCGGCGTGATCACGATTGGCCCCGCCCAAGGGGGCAGAGACCCTGCGTCGCGCTCCCCTTGGACGGCTTCGTGATGGGGTCCAGCGTTTGCCGAACGAAGAACCCAACCACGACCATCACCTTAGAGACCTTTGGTACCTAAGGCAATGTTGGTCTTGAAGGTGGATGCCACTCATGATCCGATGGAAGGTGCCGAACGAAGGACCTTCCCATGCCGATACCAACCGGCGGCTACCGCGAGGTGGCCGAAGACCTGGCAACCCGAATCAAGAGCGGCGAGTATCCGCGAGGTGAGCGGTTGCCGACCTACAAGGAACTGGCCGACCTCTACAGCGTGAGCGTCACGACGGTTCAGCGAGCGATCATCATTCTTCAAGATCGCGGAATGGTCGTCGGTTTACAGGGCCGCGGCCTGTGGGTCGCCGAGGAGCTACCGGGCCGATCTCAGGGCTGACGGCCATCCTCCTGCACGTCCGTCAACGGCATCTGTCAGGCGGGGCGGGTGGTGGTGAGGGTGGCGAAGGCGATGACGTTGTCGGCGTAGCCGGTGCCACCGCCTACCCACTCGCCGCCGCAGGTGATGAGCCGCAGGCCGGCCGGGCCCTCGTGGCCGTAGACCCGGTCGGCCGGTAACCGGTCCTTGGGGAAGTGCTCCACCGACTCGACGGTGAACACGGCCACCGAGTCGTCCTCCCGGACCACCTCGACGGTGTCCCCCACCTTCAGCTTGCCCAGGTTGTAGAAGACCGACGGGCCGCTCTTGGTGTCCACGTGCCCGACGATGACCGCCGGACCCGGCTCCCCCGGCACAGGCCCGCGGTCGTACCACCCGGTCTCCTCGTGCCGGCTCAGCGGCGGCACGTCGATCGACCCGTCCGGCGCGTCCCCGACCGGCTTCACCGGTGCCGAGACGTCGATCGACGGGATGGACAGGCTCACCGGCCGCGCCGCCGTGCGCGCGGCGGGTGCCACCGGTGCCGTGCTGGAATCACGCTGGCCGCCGGTGGCGGCCCAGTCCAGTCCGACGCTGTGCCCGAGGCCGGCACCGGTGGCGAAGACGCCGGCCAGCACGAGCACCGCCGCGAGCGGCAGCGACCAGGGACTACGCCCGGACCGCGCCGCGCGGTCGGATTTTGCCGCGTTCCGGGGTGCGCGACGCCGGTCGGTGGACAGCGGCAGCAGGCCGGAGCGGCGGGCAGCGGGATCGGGGACAGCCGCCCGGCCGTGCGCGCGCGGCTCCAGGCCGGAACCCGACCTCCGGCCGTCGAGGCCCGGCACAGGACCGGGTCGAGGCTTCCGACCGTGCGGAGGCGGTACCCGGCCGGCGGGTGGGGGCGCGATCATTTCCCGGCGAGGCGTGGACCCTGGCGGAGGGGGCGGGCTGGCCGGCGGCACGAACAGGTCGGCCCGGTGGGTCGGACGGGGTGGGCCACCGCCGAGGCGGGCCGCCCGACCGGAGCCGGCGGGAGGAGCCGCACGACCGGAGCCGGCGGGAGGGGCCGTACGACCGGAGCCGGCGGGAGGGGCCGTACGGCCGGTGGAGCCGGTGGGGCGGGGTGCGCGGGCGGCGGCCACGGCGGCTCACCGCCGGGTGCCACGACGGCGCGTCGCGGTGACCCAGAGGACCATGCCGGTGACGGTCAACGCCAGGCCGCCGGGGAGCAGCAGATTCGAGGTGACTGCGCCGGCACCGCCGCCGAATCCGGTCGCCGGCCCCCGGCTGGGCTTCACCTGGCGTACGACCTGGATCATGGTGGAGGCGGTCTCGCCACCCCGGCACTCCAGCTTGACCCGGTAGTTGCCGGGGAGCACCCGGTCCTTCACCATGGCCGTGCCGGTCAGCAGCCCACGCTGCGGCTGCACCGCGACCCGGCCGAACGCGTCCGAGACGACGATGGCCCCGACCGAGTTGTCGTGGCAGCTGGCCCGGATGCCGACCAGGTGGCCCGGCTCCACCATGCTCGGCGAAACCTCCACGAACACACTCGGGCCGGGCTGCGACGTGGGGGCCGACCCGCCGGGCTGCCCGGCGGCGATCGGTGCGCCGCCGGCCAGGGCTGCTGCCTGCGGCGACAACGACACGGCCCGCGTCGCCAGCGGTGCCGCCACGGCGGGCGTCATCGACAGCAACGGTGCGGCCAACGCGGCCGCGAGCAGCGGCACGACGGCCGTCAGGGTGCGCCGCGGCAAGAGGGGCGGGACGGCCGGCCGCGCCGGACGAGTGCGGGTCACTGCTGACACGAGGCCCCCTCCCGGTGCGCCGGGGCGTTCGCCGGGCTCCCCCGGGACACCCGGTACTGCCTTACCCCGATGATGGTCTCATCACCGGTCGTACATCACATCCGGTCCGGCGCGGTACTCGCGTACGCTCGTCTGGTTGTGACCACCACCGACCCGACTCCCGCCGTCGTCGCGCCGCACGCGGCGCGGGCGATCCGCACCTACCACCCGCGTCGCGGCCGGATGAGCGGCCGGCAGGTGGCGGCGTTGGAACAGCTCTGGCCGCGGTACGGCCTGCGCGTCGCCGACGTCGACCCGTTCGATCCGGTCGGCCTGTTCGGCCGCCGCGCTCCGCTGGTGGTCGAGATCGGTTCCGGCATGGGCGACACGACCGTCGAGATGGCCGCCGCCGACCCGGATCGAGATTATCTGGCGGTCGAGGTGCACACCCCGGGAATCGCGAACCTGCTGGACCTCGTCCACCGGCGTGACCTGGGCAATGTCCGGATCGTCGAGGGCGATGCGGTGGAGTTGCTCGATCTGCTGCCGTCCGGCTCGCTGGACGCGGTGCACGTCTTCTTTCCGGACCCGTGGCCGAAGTCCCGGCACCACAAGCGGCGGCTGATCCAGCCGGCCCACGTGGCCCGGCTGCGTTCCCGGCTGGCCGTCGGCGGCACGCTGCACTGCGCGACCGACTGGGCGGAGTACGCCGAGTCCATGCGGGCGACCCTCGACGCCGACCCGGGCCTGGTCAACGCCTACGACGGGTACGCTCCCCGGCCCGAGCACCGGCCGGTGACCCGGTTCGAGCGGCGGGCGTTGCGCGCCGGCCGCCCGATCGCCGACCTGATCTACCGCCGCCGCTGAGCGTGCAAGGAAGGGCACCTTCTTAACGCCTGGTGGATAGGAAGGGCCCCCTGCCAACACCACCGCCCGCCCGGAGGCCGGTTGGCGTCCCGGCACCCGATCCAGGCACCATGGACCGGCCATGACTCTCACCGCCGCGCTGCCGAAGACCGCCGACCCCGACACCCTCTACGACGCGTTCGCCAGTTGGGCGTCCGAGCGCGGCCTGGACCTCTACCCCCACCAGGAGGAGGCGGTCATCGAGATCGTCTCCGGGGCCAACGTGATCATGAATACGCCGACCGGCTCCGGCAAGAGCCTGGTCGCGGTCGCCGCGCACTTCGCCGCCCTGGCCGACAACCGGACGACCTTCTACACCGCGCCGATCAAGGCGCTGGTGTCGGAGAAGTTCTTCGCGCTCTGCGAGGTCTTCGGCGCCGAGAACGTGGGCATGCTCACCGGCGACGCCAGCGTCAACGCCGATGCCCCGGTCATCTGCTGCACCGCGGAGATCCTGGCCAACCTGGCGCTGCGCGAGGGCGGCCGGGCCGACGTCGGTCAGGTGATCATGGATGAGTTCCACTTCTACGCCGAGCCGGACCGGGGCTGGGCCTGGCAGGTGCCGCTGATCGAGCTGCCGCAGGCGCAGTTCGTGCTGATGTCGGCCACGCTGGGCGACACCACCCGGTTCGTCGACGACCTGACCCGGCGTACCGGCCGGCCGACCGCCGTCGTCCGCTCGGCCGAGCGGCCGGTTCCGCTGCTCTTCTCGTACGCGATGACGCCGCTGCACGAAACCCTCGAGGAACTGCTGGAGACCAAGCAGGCCCCGGTGTACGTGGTGCACTTCACCCAGGCCGCCGCCCTGGAACGCGCCCAGGCGCTGATGAGCGTCAACGTCTGCACCCGGGCCGAGAAGGACATGATCGCGCAGGCGATCGGTGGGTTCCGGTTCACCTCCGGCTTTGGCAAGACGCTGTCCCGGCTGGTCCGGCACGGCATCGGGGTGCACCATGCCGGGATGCTGCCGAAGTACCGCCGCCTGGTGGAGACCCTGGCCCAGGCGGGCCTGCTCAAGGTCATCTGCGGTACGGACACCCTCGGCGTCGGCATCAACGTGCCGATCCGCACCGTGCTGTTCACCGGCCTGTCCAAGTACGACGGGGTGCGTACCCGGTTGCTCAAGGCCCGGGAGTTCCACCAGATCGCCGGGCGGGCCGGGCGGGCCGGCTTCGACACCCTCGGCCGGGTCGTGGTGCAGGCGCCCGAGCACGTGATCGAGAACGAGAAGGCCCTGGCGAAGGCCGGTGACGACCCGAAGAAGCGGCGCAAGGTGGTGCGCAAGAAGCCGCCGGAGGGTTCGATCGGCTGGGGCAAGCCCACCTTCGAGCGCCTGGTGGAGGCCGAACCGGAACCACTGACCTCCAGCTTCCAGGTCAGCCACTCGATGCTGCTCAACGTCATCGGCCGCCCCGGCGACGCGTTCGCGGCCATGCGGCACCTGCTCACCGACAACCACGAGGACGCGGCGGCCCAGCGCCGGCACATCCGCCGGGCCATCGCGATCTACCGGGCGTTGAAGGCCGGCGGGGTGGTCGAGGAACTGCCCGAGCCGGACGAGACCGGTCGGCGGGTCCGGCTCACCGTGGACCTCCAGCTCGACTTCGCGCTCAACCAGCCGCTGTCGCCCCTGGCCCTGGCCACCATCGAACTGCTGGACACCGAGTCCCCGTCGTACGCCCTCGACGTGCTCAGCGTGATCGAGTCGATCCTCGACGACCCGCGTCAGGTGCTCTCCGCGCAGCAGTTCAAGGCCCGTGGCGAGGCGGTCGCCGCGATGAAGGCCGAGGGCATCGAGTACGAGGCCCGTCTCGAACTGCTCGACGAGGTGACCTGGCCCAAGCCCCTCGCCGAGCTGCTGGAGAACGCCTACGAGATGTACCGGCGGGGGCACCCCTGGGTGGCGGACCACCAGCTCTCCCCCAAGTCCGTCGTGCGGGACATGTACGAGCGGGCGATGACCTTCACCGAGTACGTGCAGTTCTACGGGCTGTCCCGCTCCGAGGGTCTGGTGCTGCGCTACCTCGCCGACGCGTACAAGACGCTGCGGCAGACGGTGCCGGAGGAGGCCAAGACCGAGGAACTGGTCGACCTGATCGAGTGGCTCGGCGAGTTGGTCCGCCAGGTCGACTCCAGCCTCATCGACGAGTGGGAGCGGCTGCGCAACCCGACCGACCTGCCCGACGTCGCCGCCGCCCTGGACGACCGGCCGGCGGCGGTGACCCGCAACCTCCGGGCGTTCCGGGTGCTGGTGCGCAACGCCCTGTTCCGACGGGTCGAGCTGGCCGCGCTACGGCACTGGGACGCGCTCGGCGACCTGGACGCCGACGCGGGGTGGCACGCCGACGCCTGGGCGGACGCGCTGGAGCCGTACTTCGAGTCGTACGACTCCATCGGAACCGGACCGAACGCCCGTGGCCCCGCGCTGCTCATGATCGAACAGGGCCGCTCGACCTGGACGGTGCGGCAGATCCTGGACGACCCGGAGGGCGACCACGACTGGGGCATCAGCGCCGATGTCGACCTGGCCGCCTCCGACGAGGCGGGCGCCGCCGTCGTGCGGATCACCGACGTCGGCCAGCTCTGAAATTTTTCGTACGGGGGCCGTCCGGGATGCCCGGGCGGCCCCTTTCGTGCCCTGGGCGATGTCAGGCCCGTCGATTAGAATGTATGTACTAATCGAGTTCCTGACCTGGGAGGATGCTCGTGACCGCGCCCACCTCCACCCCCCTCACGCCGTACGCCACCCTCCTCGGTTTCACCCGGTACGTGGACCGCACCGGCCCGACCAAGGCCAGCTTCGTCGGCGGCCTGCGTCGACAGCGGGCCAGCCGCTCCGGCTTCAACCCGCACGGCCAGTTCGTCAAGGCACTCAAGGCCGACATCGCCTTCCACACCGGCGGCACCCACCTGGCGCAGGTGGTCGACGTGGTCAAGCCCCGGTGGCGGCCGCTCTACCAGACGCTCGTGCCCGGCGCGACGGCCTGGCTGCACTCGCTCGGCGAGCCGGCGAGCGTCGACCTGGCCCAGACCCGCGACGCCCTCGCCATGCTCGGCGACCTACCCATCAAGATCAACCCGCACTTCGGTCTCCGCTACGCCGACGGTCGCGCCGAAGCCGTCCGGCTGCACTTCGACGAGGCCCCGCCCAGCGAGGAGGCGATGCTGGCGGCGCTGCACCTGACCGCCCGCCACATGGACGCCGTTCTCCCGCACGCCGAGCCGGTCCTGGTCGACGTACGCCGAGGCACCGCCCACCGGATGCCCGACGGCGCCAAACCCGACGAGATCGAACGCTGGCTCGCCGGCGAGGCCGCCGCCTTCCGCGCCATCTGGTCCGCCGCCGCCTGAGTCCGCCCCTCACCCCAACCACCAGCCTCTTCAAGATCCGTTCCAAGTCGGGGAAGGTGCTGCCTTCGGTCAGGTGTTACGCCGAGGCGACATCTTCCCCGACGTTGCTTCCAGCCACGCCTCATCGGGGTGACCCAGATCCCGGTCCACCTGCCGCAGGCCTTCGGGCGGCAGGCGGAGCGGCGGAGCGGCGGAGCGAGTTATCCACAAGGGTGACGCGGGAGGCTTGCGTTCGTCCACGCTGGACGCATGCCGACTTCCGCTCGACGGCCACCGCAGCTTCGCGGGCGCGTGTTCCGAGGTTCCCACGCTGTGGCGCGCGGACTGCTGACCAAGGGCGAGCTGCGCAGCAGGGCATGGCGCCCGGTCTTCCGGGACGTGTACGCCGACGCCCAGCTCACGATCTCCCACCGCACCCGGTGCCAGGCCGCGGCACGGTGGGTGCTTCCGTCCGGTGCGGCGATCGCCGGGCGCAGCGCCGCGGCGCTGTTCGGTGCCGGGCTCGTCGGGGACGCCGAGCCGCTCGACGTTCTGGTGCCGGCCGGGCTTCGGTTCGGGCCGGTCGCTGGTCTCGCGGTACACACCGCCGAGGTCGCCGAGGCCGATCTGCTGTCGCACGCCGGGATACCGGTCACCACGCCGTTGCGGACCTGCTGGGATCTGGCTCAGTGGCTCGACACCGAAGCGGCCGTGGTCGCGGTCGATCGTCTGCTCAATCGGCGGCTGGTGAGCGCCGACCAGCTGCGGGAGCTGGTGAACCGCCGTCGTGGTGCCCGAGGCTGGAAACGCCTGCTCCGCGTGGCTCACCTCGCCGAGCCCGGCGCGGAGTCGCCTCAGGAATCCCGGCTGCGGGTGCGGATCGTCCTGGCCGGTCTCCCCCGGCCGGTCACCCAGTTCGTCGTGCAGCGGAACGGCAGGTTCATCGCGCGGGTGGACCTCGCCTGGCCGGACCTCAAGATCGCGGTCGAGTACGACGGCCGCTGGCACGACGACCCGCAGCAACTCCACCGCGACCGGCGACGCCTCAACCGCCTGCTCGGCGAGGACTGGATGGTCCTGCACGTGACCGCCCAACGGCTCCGCGAAGACTTCGACGGCTTCCTCGCCGAACTCCGTCAAGCAATCCGCACCCGTACCCGCTGACTGCGCCCTCACGGAAGCCCCAGCGTGCAACTTCGGGGAAAGTGTCGTCTCAACCCTGCTTGAGGCGACACTTTCCCCGAAGTTGCACACCGCCGTGACGGCGCGGCGGGGTTATTGAGGGGCGGGCGGGGTCAGGTCGGTGACGGGTACGACCTTCGGGGCCTCGGTCGGGCCGACGATGACGCGTAACGCTGGGAAATGGTCGGCCAGGAGCTGGCGGCAGGTGTCGCAGGGGGCGACCAGGGACCGGCCGCGGTCGCCGACCGTGACAATGGTTTCCAGCTCCCCCACGCCCTGGGTGGCGGCGGTGCCGAGCGCGATCGTCTCGGGGCAGGCCCCGCCGGTCGCGTGCACCACGTTCACGGCGGAGATGACCCGACCATCGGCGGTACGGGCCGCCGAAGCGAGGGTGTGGGCGGCACTGCGGCAACGCAGCTTCGCCACCGCGCTGGCGGCCTGCACCAGCGCCCGATCGGTGTCGCGCATCGTCATCGAATCCCCGGTTCCCCGCTCCCAGCCAGCGCTAAGACGATAGACCGCCCCGTCAGGGTGCGACCGCCACGCCCCTGCTCTGCTTCACCGGACGCACCGATCGAGGGTTACGACCGTTGCGTCGGGTGAAGCAGAGCAAAGCGCACGCAAGGGGCGCTCGCATGCGGCCACCGCACGCCACGTCGCGTGGCATGGCGACGCCGGGCGACCCGGGCTTGGCGAGGCGGGCGACCCGGGGCAGGCGGGGCGAGCGAGGGCAGGGCGCGGCCGGGGTCGGGGCGGGGCGGCCCGCGGAAAGGCGGAACGGGGGCGAGGGCGGGGCGGCCCCCGGAAAGGCGGAACGGGGGCGAGGGCGGGGCGGCCCCCGGAAAGGCGGAACGGGGGCGAGGGCGGGGCGGCCCGCGGAAAGGCGGAACGGGGGCGAGGGCGGGGCGGCCCGCGGAAAGGCGGAACGGGGGCGAGGGCGGGGGGCGGGTAACCAGGAGGCGGAGCGGCGGGCGGCTGCCTATCCTTGGCCACGACATGCAGAATTCAGCCTCACCCGCCGCGGCCGATCCCGTCCGGGAGTTGCAGCGCCGTCTGTCGCCGCTGATGTTCCGCGACCAGCGTCACCTGCGTCGTCGACTCGACGGGCTGCGGAAGCTACGCGACCCGCAGCGCCGGGAATCGGTGCTGGCGGAGATCGTCGCCGAGACGGTGGCGGCGGAGGGCCGGTTGGAGCGGCGCAAGGCCGCGGTACCGAAGATCACCTATCCGGCCAGTCTGCCGGTGAGCGAGCGCAAGGACGACATCGCCGCGGCGATCCGCGACCACCAGGTGGTGATCGTGGCGGGCGAGACCGGTTCGGGGAAGACCACCCAGTTGCCGAAGATCTGCCTGGAGCTGGGGCGCGGGGTGCACGGGCTGATCGGTCACACCCAGCCCCGGCGGCTGGCCGCGCGTACGGTGGCCGACCGGATCGCCGAGGAGTTGGGCACCGAGCTGGGCGACGTGGTCGGCTACAAGGTGCGCTTCACCGATCAGGTGGGCGAGAACAGCCTGGTCAAGCTGATGACCGACGGCATCTTGCTGGCCGAGTTGCAGACCGACCGGATGCTGCGCCAGTACGACACGTTGATCATCGACGAGGCGCACGAGCGCAGCCTCAACATCGACTTCATTCTCGGCTACCTGAAGCAGCTTCTCCCCCGCCGACCCGATCTGAAGGTGGTCATCACCTCGGCGACCATCGAGACCGACCGGTTCGCCCGGCACTTCGCCGGCCCGCCGACCGCCGAGCATCCCGAGGGCGCGCCGGCACCGGTGGTGGAGGTTTCCGGCCGGACCTACCCGGTGGAGGTGCGTTACCGGCCGCTGGTGGAGGTCGCCGACGGTGACGAGGAGGAGGACGCGGACGAGGAGAACGTCCGCGACCAGATCCAGGCCATCGGCGACGCGGTGGAGGAACTGGCCGCCGAGGGGCCGGGCGACATCCTGGTCTTCCTCAGCGGTGAGCGGGAGATCCGGGACACCGCCGACGCGCTCGGCAAGCTGGTGCAGAACCGGCGGCCCTTGCACAACACCGAGATCCTGCCGCTGTACGCCCGGCTCAGCGTCGCCGAGCAGCACCGGGTCTTCGCGCCCCACGGCGGACGGCGGGTGGTGCTGGCCACCAACGTCGCGGAGACCTCGCTGACCGTGCCCGGCATCAAGTACGTGGTCGATCCCGGTACCGCCCGGATCTCCCGCTACTCGCAGCGGCTGAAGGTGCAGCGGCTGCCGATCGAGCCGGTCTCCCAGGCCAGCGCCAACCAGCGCAAGGGGCGCTGCGGGCGTACCTCGGACGGCATCTGCATCCGGCTCTACGACGAGCAGGACTTCGACTCGCGGCCGGAGTTCACCGACCCGGAGATCCTGCGGACCAACCTGGCCTCGGTCATCCTTCAGATGACCGCCATCGGCCTCGGCGACATCGCCGCCTTCCCGTTCATCGACCCGCCGGACCGGCGCAACATCACCGACGGCGTCAACCTGCTGCACGAGCTGGGCGCGATCGATCCCACCGAGGACGACCCGGCGAGACGGCTCACCTCCCTCGGCCGGCGGCTGGCCCAACTGCCGGTCGACCCGAGGTTGGCCCGGATGGTGCTGGAGGGCGAGCGCAACGGCTGCGCCACCGAGGTGATGGTGATCGCCGCGGCCCTGTCGATCCAGGATCCGCGCGAGCGGCCGGCGGACAAGCAGGCCCAGGCCGACCAGGCACACGCCCGGTTCGCCGACAAGGAGTCGGACTTCGTCGCGTACCTCAATCTCTGGCGCTACCTGCGCGAGCAGCAGCGGGCGCTCTCCTCGAGCGCGTTCCGCCGGATGTGCCGGGCCGAATACCTCAACTACCTGCGGGTCCGGGAGTGGCAGGACATCGTCAGCCAGTTGCGGCAGGTCCTACGTACGCCCGAGGGGGACGGCCGGGGACGGGGCCGGCGGGGCGCCGCGGACGCCGGGCCCGACGGCGGTGGCGGACGGCGGCAGACCGGCGCGGACCTGCCGGAGGAGATCGACACACCGAAGGTGCACCAGTCACTGCTGCCCGGCCTGCTGTCGCACATCGGCCTCAAGGAATCGCAGAAGCACGAGTATCTGGGGGCGCGCGGGGCGAAGTTCGCGCTGTTTCCGGGCTCGGCGTTGTTCCGTAAGCCGCCCCGGTGGGTGATGTCCGCCGAGTTGGTGGAGACCTCCCGGCTCTGGGGGCGGGTGAACGGGCGGATCGAACCGGAGTGGGTCGAGCCGCTCGCCCAGCACCTGGTCAAGCGCAGCTACAGCGAGCCGCACTGGGAGAAGAAGCAGGCGGCGGTGATGGCGTACGAGAAGGTCACCCTCTTCGGCGTACCGCTGGTCACCTCCCGCAAGGTGAACTTCGGCCGGATCGATCCGACGCTGAGCCGGGAGCTGTTCATCCGGCACGCGCTGGTCGAGGGCGACTGGTCCACCCACCACCAGTTCTGGCGGGACAACCAACGGCTGCTGACCGAGGTGGAGGAGCTGGAGAACCGCGCCCGGCGGCGCGACATCCTGGTCGACGACGAGACGATCTTCCAGTTCTACGACGAGCGCATCCCGGCCGAGGTGGTGTCCGGGCGGCACTTCGACAGCTGGTGGAAGAAGACCCGGCGGGAGCGGCCCGACCTGCTCACCTTCACCCGGGAGCTGCTGGTCAACGCGGGCCGGGGCGGGGTGGACGAGGCCGACTATCCCGACGAGTGGCGGGCCGACGGGGTGGCGCTGCCGCTGACGTACACGTTCGACCCGGGTGTCCCGACCGACGGCGTGACGGTGGACATCCCGCTGCCGCTGCTCAACCAGGTGCCCGCCGAGAGCTTCGACTGGCAGGTGCCGGGGCTGCGCGAGGAGTTGGTGGTCGCGCTGATCCGGTCGCTGCCGAAGCCGATCCGGCGCAACTTCGTGCCGGTGCCCGACTACGCCCGCGCCGCGCTGGCCGCGATCACTCCCGGCGAGGAGCCGCTGTTGGACGCGCTGACCCGGCAGTTGCGGCGGATGACCGGGGTGACCGTACCCCGGGACGCCTGGGACCTGGGCAGGCTGCCGGCGCACCTGCGGGTCACCTTCCGGGTGCTCGGCGACGACGACAAACCGGTCGCCGAGGGCAAGGACCTGCCGGCCCTGCAACGCCAGCTCAAGGCGGAGGTACGCCAGGTGGTCGCCGCCGCCGCGCCGGACGTGGCCCGCACCGGGCTGACCGAGTGGTCGATCGGCACGCTGCCGCGCACCATCGAGCAGGTACGGGCCGGATACGCGGTGACCGCCTACCCGGCGCTGGTCGACGAGGGCACCACCGTCGGGGTGAAGGTCTTCGACTCACCGGCGGAGCAGGAGGCCGCCCACTGGGCGGGCACCCGGCGGCTGCTGCGGCTCACCGTGCCGTCGCCGGCGAGGTTCCTCCAGGGGCGGCTGAGCAACGAGGCGAAGCTGGCGTTGTCGCGCAACCCGCACGGCGGGGTGCAGGCGTTGATCGAGGACGCGGCCGGGGCGGCGATCGACAAGCTGATCGCCGAGGCCGGCGGGCCGGCCTGGGACGAGACGGGCTTCGCCGCGCTGCGGGAGCGGGTCCGGGCCGAGCTGGTGGACACGGTGGTGGAGGTGATGGACCGGGTCCGGGCGGTGCTCGCCGCCGCGTACGCGGTGCAGCAGCGGCTCGGCGCGACCCGGAACCTGGCCGTGGTGGCCGCCCTGGCCGACATCCGCAATCAGCTCACCGGGCTGGTGCACGCCGGTTTCATCACCGAGGCCGGGTACGCCCGGCTGCCCGACCTGCTGCGCTACCTGACGGCGATCGAACGGCGGCTGGACCGGCTGCCCGGCAACCCGGCGCGGGACAAGTCCCAGCAGGACCGGGTCGCGGTGGTGCAGCGGGAGTACGACGAGATGCTGGCCGCGCTGCCCCCGGCTAAGCGCTCGTCGGAGGCGGTGCGCCAGATCCGCTGGATGATCGAGGAACTGCGGGTCAGCATCTTCGCCCAGGCCCTCGGCACCCCCTACCCCGTCAGCGAGCAACGCATCTACCGCGCCATGGACGACGCCGAAGCCCGCTGACCCCTGCCCCGCGAGGGTTGCGGGGTCAGGGCAGGGGTTCGACGCCGGGTGGGAGCTGGGCGGTCGCGGTGGCGGTGTGGACGTAGTCGAGCAGGATGCGGCGGAGTTCGCGGCCGGCGTGGGTGGGTACGACGTCGCGGCGGCGGGCCACGGCGATGGTGCGGCGTACGCCGGGTGGGGCGAGCCGGGTGACCCGGATGTTGGGGCGGTGGGCCACCACGATGCCGGGGACCAGGGCGATGCCCAGCCCGGCCTCGACGAAGCTGAGCACGGCGTCCATCTCCCCGCCGTCGACCGACAGGGTCGGCTCGAAGCCGGCGTCCCGGCACGCCTGGAGGGTGGCGTCGCGCAGGTCGTAGCCCTCACGGAACATCACCAGGGGCTGGTCGCGCAGGTCGGTGATGCGCAGGTCGGCACCGGGTGAGGCGGTCGGCACCGGGTCGACCGAGGCGACCACGAGACTCTCGGTGAGGATCGGGTCGGCCCGCAGCCCGGGGTCGGTGCCCTGGGCGGGCATGATGATCAGCGCCAGGTCGAGGTCGCCGCGGAGCAGGTCACGGACGAGGTCCTGGGAGCCGCCCTCCTCCACCCGCAGGTCGACGGTGGGGTGCGCGTCGCGGAACCGGCGCAGCACCGGCGGGGCGAGCGAGGTGGCGAGGCTCGGGGTGGCGCCGAGGCGTACCCGGCCGCGCCGCAGCCCGACCAGTTCCTGCACCTCGCGGGTGGCGGTCTCGACGTCGGCCAGGATCCGTTTGGCCAACGGCAGCAGCACCTCGCCCGCGGCGGTGAGCGTGATGTTGCCCCTTACCCGCTCGAAGAGCGGGGCGCCGAGAGTGTCCTCCAGCGCGTGAATTTGCTTACTCAACGAGGGCTGGGTGATGCCCACGAGATCGGCCGCCTGGGTGAAATGTCGTACTTCGGCCACCGCGACGAAGTACTTCAGCTGATGTAGCTGCATCTACATAGCTTATGGCTATCAAGACTGCGGTGTCGATGCATTGGACGACTGATCGAAGTCCTCCTAGCGTCGGTCGAGTGGTAGTCACGACGAGAACGCGGTCGCCCATCCGATCCAATGTCGGCCTCAAGGCCGTCATGGCGGTGACGGGCATCCTGCTGGTGCTGTTCCTCATCGCGCACATGCTCGGCAACCTGAAGATCTTCACCGGGGCCACGGCGTTCAACCACTACGCCGAGTGGTTGCGGGAACTCGGCGCCCCGCTGCTGCCCGCCGCCGGGTTCCTGTGGCTCCAGCGGATCGGCCTGCTGGCCGCGGTGCTGCTGCACATCTGGGCCGCCACCGTGCTCGCGCTGCGCGCCCGCGCCGCCCGGCCGGTGCGCTACGCCCACCGCAAGAAGGTCCGGGGCAGCTATGCGGCCCGCACCATGCGGTGGGGTGGCGTCATCATCCTGCTCTTCGTGGTCTACCACATCCTCGACCTGACCACCGGCACGCTGAACCCGGTCGGCGACCCGTCCCGCCCGTACGCCAACGTGGTCGCCGACTTCGCCCCGGAACGCTGGTACGTCACGCTCTTCTACACCCTGGCCGTCGTCGCTCTCGGCTTCCACCTGCGGCACGGCGTGTTCAGCGCGCTGCGCAGCCTGGGTCAGCAGACCCCGCGCGGCGAGCAGCGGGCCAGGGCGGTGGCGCTGGTCTTCGCCGTCGCCCTCTGCGTCGGCTACCTCGTGGTCCCGTTCGCCGTACTCACCGGATTGGTGTCCTGACCATGGATCTGTTCACCGAGGGCGACCCGATCGCCGACACCAGGGCCCCCGACGGCCCGATCGAGACCCGTTGGGAGCGCCGCCGGTTCGAGGCCAAGCTGGTCAACCCGGCCAACCGGCGCAAGATGACCGTGATCGTGGTCGGCACCGGCCTGGCCGGTGGCTCCGCGGCCGCCACGCTCGCCGAACAGGGTTACCGGGTCAAGTCGTACTGCTACCAGGACAGCCCCCGCCGGGCCCACTCCATCGCCGCGCAGGGCGGGATCAACGCCGCCAAGAACTACCGCAACGACGGCGACTCGGTGCACCGGCTCTTCTACGACACCGTCAAGGGCGGCGACTTCCGCTCCCGCGAGTCGAACGTGCACCGGCTGGCCGAGGTCTCGGCCAACATCATCGACCAGTGCGTGGCCCAGGGCGTGCCCTTCGCCCGCGAGTACGGCGGCCTGCTGGACACCCGTTCCTTCGGCGGGGCGCAGGTGCAGCGCACCTTCTACGCCCGGGGCCAGACGGGCCAGCAGCTGCTGCTCGGCGCGTACCAGGCGTTGGAGCGGCAGATCGGCCTGGGCAACGTGGAGATGAACGCCCGGCACGAGATGCTGGAGCTGATCGTCGTCGACGGCAAGGCCCGGGGCATCGTGGTCCGCGACATGGTCACCGGCGAGATCACCACGGAGTTCGCCGACGCGGTGGTGCTCGCCTCCGGCGGTTACGGCAACGTCTTCTACCTCTCCACCAACGCCAAGGGCTGCAACGTCACCGCCACCTGGCGGGCGCACCGCAAGGGCGCGTACTTCGCCAACCCCTGCTACACGCAGATCCACCCGACCTGCATCCCGGTCTCCGGCGACCACCAGTCGAAGCTGACCCTGATGAGCGAGTCGCTGCGCAACGACGGCCGGGTCTGGGTGCCGAAGGCCAAGGGCGACGACCGGGCTCCCCGCGACATCCCCGAGGACGAGCGGGACTACTACCTGGAGCGGATCTACCCGTCCTTCGGCAACCTGGTGCCCCGGGACATCGCCTCCCGCGCCGCGAAGAACGTCTGCGACGAGGGACGGGGCGTGGGCCCGACGAAGCTCGGGGTCTACCTCGACTTCGCCGACGCCATCGACCGGCTCGGCCGCAAGGCCATCGAGGCCAAGTACGGCAACCTCTTCGAGATGTACGAGCGGATCACCGGCGAGGACCCGTACGAGGTTCCGATGCGGATCTACCCCGCCGTGCACTACACGATGGGCGGCCTCTGGGTCGACTACGACCTCCAGTCGACCATCCCCGGCCTGTTCGTCATCGGCGAGGCGAACTTCTCCGACCACGGCGCGAACCGGCTCGGCGCCTCGGCGCTGATGCAGGGCCTGGCCGACGGGTACTTCGTGCTGCCCAACACGATCGCCAACTACCTCGCCGCCGGCCCGTTCGAGAAGGTCGACGCGAGCCACCCGGCGGCCGTGCAGGCACGCCGCGACGTGGAGGACCGCATCCAGCGGCTGCTCGCGATCGACGGCGACCGGACGGTGGACTCGTTCCACCGTGAGCTGGGCCAGATCATGTGGGAGCACTGCGGCATGGAGCGCTCCGAGGCCGGACTACGCAAGGCCATCGACGAGATCCGCGCCCTGCGCGAGCAGTTCTGGCAGCGGGTACGGGTGCCGGGCAACGGCGAGGGGCTCAACCAGTCGCTGGAGAAGGCCGGCCGGGTCGCCGACTTCTTCGAGCTGGCCGAGCTGATGTGCGTCGACGCCCTGCACCGGGAGGAGTCCTGCGGCGGCCACTTCCGCGCCGAGCACCAGACTCCCGAGGGCGAGGCCCAGCGCGACGACGACCGGTTCGCGTACGTCGCGGCCTGGGAGTTCACCGCCACGGGCGAGCCGGCGGTGCTGCACAAGGAAGACCTGAACTTCGAATACGTCCACCCCACGCAGCGGAGCTACAAGTGAACCTGACCCTGCGCATCTGGCGCCAGTCCGGCCCCGAGGACAAGGGCCGGATGGTGACGTACCAGGTCGACGACGTCTCCCCGGACATGTCGTTCCTGGAGATGCTCGACGTGCTCAACGAGCGGCTCATCCTCTCCGGCGAGGAGCCGATCGCCTTCGACCACGACTGCCGCGAGGGCATCTGCGGCATGTGCGGCCTGATGATCAATGGGGACGCGCACGGTCCGCAGCGCGGCACCACCGCCTGCCAGCTGCACATGCGGCAGTTCAAAGACGGCGACACCATCGACATCGAGCCGTGGCGGGCACGCGCCTTCCCGGTCATCAAGGACCTGGTGGTCAACCGCAACGCCTTCGACAAGATCATCGCCGCTGGCGGGTACATCACCGCACCCACCGGCAGCGCGCCCGAGGCACACTCCGTGCCGGTTGCCAAGGCCGACGCGGACTCCGCCTTCGAGTCCGCCGCCTGCATCGGGTGCGGCGCCTGCGTGGCGGCCTGCCCGAACGGCTCCGGCATGCTGTTCACCGCCGCCAAGGTCACCCAGCTCTCGCTGCTGCCGCAGGGCCAGCCGGAGCGCTACACGCGGGTGATCGGGATGGTCGACGCCCACGACGAGGCCGGCTTCGGTGGCTGCACCAACGCCGGGGAGTGCACCGTGGTCTGCCCGAAGGGCATCCCGCTGACCACCATCGGCCGCCTCAACCGCGACTACCTGGCAGCCACCACCCGCCACGCCGACACCCCCGGCACCTGACCACCCCTCCTCCTCCCTCGCCCTCCCCCTTCCCTCCCCGCCTCCGTTGATCATGAGGTTGGCGGCACTTTGAAGATCAACCACTGCCGCCAACCTCATGATCAACCCTGTGGGAGGTGCTGGCCGGCAGCGCGGCGGTCGGTTGAAGGCCGTTGGTGCGGGTAGCAGTCCAGCTACCGGACAGCGGCGAGGAGGAGGGGTCGACATGCGGGCACTGACCTGGCAGGGGAAGCGGGACGTACGGGTCGAGGAGGTGCCCGACCCGCGGATCGAGGAGCCGACCGACGCGATCGTACGGATCACCTCCACCGCCATCTGCGGCTCCGACCTGCACCTGTACGAGGTGCTCGGGCCGTACCTGAAGCCCGGTGACGTCCTCGGCCATGAGCCGATGGGCATCGTCGAGGAGGTCGGGCCGGGCGTCACCCGGCTCAAGCCCGGCGACCGGGTGGTGGTGCCGTTCAACATCTCCTGCGGGTCCTGCTGGATGTGCCAGCGGCAGCTCTACGCGCAGTGCGAGACCAGCCAGGTCACCGCCGAGGGCAAGGGCGCCTCGCTGTTCGGCTACACCTCGCTCTACGGCTCGGTGCCCGGTGGGCAGGCGGAGTTCCTCCGCGTCCCGTACGCCGAGTTCGGTCCGATCAAGGTGCCGACCGACGGCCCGGACGAGCGGTGGCTCTACCTCTCCGACATCCTTCCGACCGCCTGGCAGGCGGTGAAGTACGCCGACACCCCGCGCGGCGGCACCCTCGCCGTCTTCGGGCTGGGGCCGGTGGGCCAGTTCTGCGCCCGCATCGGCCGGCACCTCGGCGCGGACCGCGTGATCGGTCTGGACCTGGTGCCGGAGCGGCTGGAGATGGCCCGCCGGCACGGTGTGGAGGTGTTGGACGTCTCCCAGCTCGACGACGTGCCGGGCACGTTGATCGACCTGGTGGACGGGCGCGGGCCGGACGCGGTGATCGACGCGGTCGGCATGGAGGCGCACGGCGCACCGCTGGGCAAGCTCGGCCAGGCCGCCGCCGGCCTGCTGCCGGACAAGCTCGCCCAACCTATGATCGACAAGGTCGGGGTGGACCGGCTGGTGGTGCTCAAGGCGGCGATCAAGGCCGTCCGGCGGGGCGGCACCGTCTCCATCTCCGGGGTGTACGGCGGCGAGGTCGACCCGATGCCGCTGATGGAGATGTTCGACCGGGGCATCCAGCTGCGGATGGGCCAGTGCCACGTACGCCGCTGGACCGACGAGATCATCCCCCTGCTCACCGACGCCGACCCGCTCGGCGTGGCCGACCTGCTCACCCACCGGCTGCCGCTGGAGCAGGCGCCGCAGGCGTACGAGATGTTCCAGAAGAAGCAGGACGGCTGCATCAAGGTCGTCCTGGCTCCGTGACGGCAGATGCGGGATCCGTCGCGTCCCGCATCGCCGCCGTCTTTCGACGCGAGCGCCGCCGGGCCGGCGGCAACTGGCAGGTGTACGTCAGCCTGGCCGGCCCGGACGGGCCGCTGATCTCGGCGAGCGAGTCGGCGGACCGGCGGATCGAGGCGTACAGCGTCAACAAGATCGCCGTGGCGGTCGCGGTGCTGGACAAGGTCGACCGGGGCCTGCTCACCCTCGACCAGCGGGTGGAGGTGACCGCCGCGATCGTCGTACCCGGCGGTGACGGCATTTTCGGCCTGGACGGCGCCTACCCCAGCCTGGTCACCATCGGCCACGCCCTGGCGAACCTGCTGACCGTCTCCGACGACACCGCGGTGCGGCTCTGCGGGCTGGTCTGTCCGGCCGCCGAGGTCAACCAGATCCTGGCCGGGAAGGGCTTCCCGAACACCCAGGTACAGCCCGTGGCCGACCCGAACCGGTTCCTCCTGGGCACCAGCACGGCACGGGAGACCCACGATCTGCTGCGCGAGCTGGTCGGTGGCACCCTGCTCGCCCCCGAGTCGACCGGGTTCGTGCTGCGGCTGCTGCGCGCGCCGGTGGCGTTCACCGACGGGGTACGGCGCGAGATGTCCTCCGCCGAGCGGGCCCGCGTCGCCACCAAGGCCGGCTGGTTCACCGACGCGCGGCACGAGGCCGGCGTGATGTTCGACACGTTCGGTGTTCCTTTGGTGACGTACGCCTTCTTCGCCGACGGTCAGGCTGGGGCGGACGACTTCGGCGCCACCCACCCCGCCGTGCAGGCCCGGGCCCGGTGGGGCCGGCGGGTGCTGGACCTGACCGCCGGTCTCGGCGGCAGCGGCACCGCCCACCGCGCACCCACCCACCGCCCCAACAACGGCAACTGAAGCGGGCCGGCGACGGCTACCGTGTTCTCGGCATCAACCAGAGGGGGGACCATGCGGGCGCCGAACGAGCCGACCGGACGTACGTCGCGTCGACGGATCACCGGATCGGTGGCGGGACTGGCCGCGCTGGCCGGGCTCGCCGGCCTGGCCTGGGCGGCCCGGAACGTGCCGGCCGCTCTCGGCGGCCGGTTGCGCGGTGCCCGCGCCGAACGGGCGGCCCGGTCACCGCAGTTCCGGAACGGCACGTTCCAAAATCCGACCGAAACCCGGACGATGGTGCCCTCCTCGGACCGCAACCTGTTCCGGGAGCTGCTCTTCGGCAAGCAGAAGCGGCGGCCGAGCGCACCCGTGCCGCTGTTGCGGCCGTCCGCCGAGACCGGGATCGACCCGGAACGCGAGCTGAACATCGTCTGGTACGGCCACGCCTCCACCCTGATCGAGATCGAGGGACGGCGGGTACTGCTGGATCCGGTGTGGAGCGACCGGTGCTCCCCGTCGACGGCGGTCGGGCCGCGCCGGCTGCACGAACCGCCGGTACGCCTCGACGAGCTGCCCCAGGTCGACGCGATCCTGATTTCGCACGACCACTACGACCACCTCGACATGGGCACGGTCCGGGAACTGACCGCCCGGCAGTCGGCGCCCTTCCTGGTCCCGCTCGGGGTGGGTGCCCACCTCGACCGCTGGGGCGTCCCGCCGGAGCGCATCGTCGAGCTGGACTGGTCGCAGACCCACCGGGTCGCCGGCTTGGAGATCACCTGCACCGCCGCCCAGCACTTCTCCGGACGGGGCCTGCGCCGCAACGACACGCTGTGGAGTTCCTGGGCGGTGGCCGGCCGCCATCGGCGCGTCTACTACACCGGGGACTCCGGCTACTTCGCCGGGTACGCCGAGATCGGCGCGGCGCACGGGCCGTTCGACGTCACGCTGATGCAGATCGGCGCGTACGACCAGGCCTGGCCGGGCATCCACATGTTCCCGGAGGAGGCGGTGACGGCCCACCTGGATCTGCGCGGCGGGCTGTTCGTGCCGGTGCACTGGGCGACGTTCAACCTCGCCATCCACGACTGGTCCGAGCCGGTGGACCGGCTCTGGGCCGAGGCCAAGGCCCGCGACGTGCGGCTGGCCGTGCCGCGCCCCGGCGAGCGGGTGGTGGTCGACGACCCGCCACCGGTCGACGGCTGGTGGCAGGCCGTCGCCTGACCTCGCATCGATGTTAGGAAGGGCCCCTTCCTATACACCAGGCGTTAACAAGGGCCCCTTCCTTTCACAGCACGAACGCGTCGGTCCAGAGGGCACCGGAGCGGCCGGAGAGGGAGTCGAGCATCGCCACCGCCTGGCTGTCGGTGAGCTGGGCGACGAAGTCCACGATGGCCCGGCCGCGCGCCTTGCCGATCCGGTCCGGGGTGCGCGGATGCAGCTCCGCCTCGGCCAGCTCCACCAGGTCGTGCAGCCGGCGGGGCAGCCGGGACTCCTCCTCCGGGTCGAGCAGCCACTCCCGCAGCGCCTCGACCAGGGTGTCGAGCAGCCGGGCCTGACCACGCTGGTGCAGCGCCAGGTCGGGACGGGCCAGCACGAACCGGTGGTGGACGAACTTGAGCACCTGCACCTCGTGCCACTGGGCCGGGGCCAGCAGCACGTGCCCGGAACGCACGGCGGGCTGCTCGACGACGGTGATCGCGTCCACGAAGCGGGTGGTCCACCGGGCGGAGAAGCGGGCCACGTACTGCTCCGCCTCGATCGAGCCGTCGAACGGCAACGCGAGCAGCCCCTCGACCAGTTCCTCCCGGACGTGCTCGACGGCGGCGGCGAACGCCTCGTCGTCGGCGATCCAGGCGTCCTTGTGGTGCAGCTGGCGGCGGAGCCGTTCGATCGAGGAGCCGGGCCGGCGGGCCGAGGTGGCCAGCGCGGAGTCGGTGATCGCCCGCAGGTGACCACCCTCGCGCTGCCAGGCCATCAGCTCGGCGGCCACCGCTCCCTGCTGGAGCACACCGACCCGGTAGAAGTCCTCCACGTCGTGGATGGCGTACGCGATGTCGTCGGCGGTGTCCATCACCGACGCCTCGACGGTCTGCTGCCAGTCCGCGATCCGGCCGGCGAACGGTGCCCGGGCCTGCCGCAGGTCCTCCAACTCCGTGCGGTACGCCCCGAACTTCGCCGAGCCGCTGTCCGGGTCGTCCGGCGGCGGGGTCGCACCGCGCGGCGGCGGGTCCATCAGCCGCGGGTGCGGGTCGGGGTGGTCGAACCGGGTCCACGGGTACTTCAGCATCGCCGCCCGCACCGCGGCGGTCAGGTCCAGGCCGGTGGTGGCCGCGCCGCGGATCTCGGTGGAGGTGACGATGCGGTACGACTGGGCGTTGCCCTCGAACCCGTCGGTCAGGCCGAGCCGGTGTCGGGCCAGCCGGTCCAGCACCCGCTCCCCCAGGTGCCCGAAGGGCGGGTGACCGAGGTCGTGGGCGAGTGCGGCCGCCTCCACCACGTCCGGGTCGCAGCCGCCCAGCTTCTCCACCAGGTCACGCTGGTGTCCGTCGGCGGCGAGCCGTTCGGCGATCGCCCGGGCCACCTGGGCGACCTTGAGACTGTGGGTGAGCCGGTTGTGCACCAGCAGCCCGGACCCGCCCGGGCTGACCACCTGGGTGACGCCGCCGAGCCGGGTGAAGAACGGCGAGCCGACGATGCGGTCCCGGTCGGCCCGGAACGGGCTGGTCGCGAGGTCGCCGAGGGCCCGCGCGCTGCCGCCGAAGAGGCGGCGCGCCCGGGGCTCCACAGGTGGTTCCATGATCGCCACGGTAGCCCGGCAGAATGCACCACGGAACCCACACCCGAAGGCGGAGCGACATCGTGACCCTCTCTGTTCATCAGCGGATCGCCGAGGAACTCGGCGTCGCCGAGCGTCAGGTACGCGCGGCCGTGGAGCTGCTCGACGGCGGCGCCACGGTGCCGTTCATCGCGCGCTACCGCAAGGAGGCCACCGGCCTGCTCGACGACACCCAGCTGCGCACCCTGGAGGAGCGCCTGCGGTACCTGCGCGAGCTGGACGAGCGGCGCGCGGCGGTGCTGGAGTCCATCCGTTCCCAGGGCAAGCTCGACGAGGCCCTGGAAGCACAGATCATGGCGGCCGACTCGAAGTCCCGCCTGGAGGACATCTACCTGCCGTACAAGCCGAAGCGGCGGACCCGGGCGCAGATCGCCCGCGAGGCCGGGCTGGAGCCCCTGGCCGACACCCTGCTCGGCGACCCCACCCAGGATCCGCGCTCGGTGGCGGCGGCGTACGTCGACGCCGACAAGGGGGTGGCCGACGCCGCCGCCGCGCTGGACGGGGCGCGGGCCATCCTGATCGAGCGGTTCGCCGAGGACGCCGACCTGATCGGCACGCTGCGCGAGCAGATGTGGTCGCGGGGCCGGCTGGTGTCCCGGGTACGCGAGGGACAGGAGAGCGCCGGGGCGAAGTTCGCCGACTACTTCGACTTCGCCGAGCCGTACCCGAAGCTGCCCTCGCACCGCATCCTGGCCATGTTCCGGGGTGAGAAGGAGGGCGTGCTCGACCTGACCATGGACCCGGAGGCCGAGGGGGACGTCGACGCGGTGGTGACCGGACCGACCCGCTACGAGGCCGCGATCGCCGGCCGGTTCGGGGTCAGCGATCAGGGCCGGCCCGCCGACCGCTGGCTCGCCGACACGGTGCGCTGGGCGTGGCGTACCCGGATCCTCATCCACCTCGGCGCGGACCTGCGGATGCGGCTGTGGCAGGCGGCCGAGGAGGAGGCCGTGCGGGTCTTCGCCACCAACCTGCGCGACCTGCTGCTGGCCGCGCCGGCCGGTGCCCGGCCCACGATGGGGCTGGACCCGGGCCTGCGTACCGGCGTGAAGGTGGCCGTCGTGGACGCCACCGGCAAGGTGGTCGCCACCGACACGATCTACCCGCACGAGCCGCGCCGGCAGTGGGACGCCTCCCTGCACACCCTCGCCACGCTGGCCGCCGCCCACGGGGTCGAGCTGGTCGCCATCGGCAACGGCACCGCCAGCCGGGAGACCGACAAACTGGCCGGTGACCTGATCAAGCGGCACCCTGAGCTGAAACTGACCAAGGTGGTGGTCTCCGAGGCGGGTGCGTCGGTCTACTCCGCCTCCGCGTACGCCGCACAGGAACTGCCCGGGCTGGACGTGTCGTTGCGCGGCGCGGTCTCCATCGCCCGCCGGTTGCAGGACCCGCTCGCCGAGCTGGTGAAGATCGACCCGCGCTCCATCGGGGTCGGGCAGTACCAGCACGACCTGTCCGAGGTGAAGCTCTCCCGATCGCTGGACGCCGTGGTGGAGGACTGCGTCAACGGCGTCGGCGTCGACGTCAACACCGCCTCCGCGCCGCTGCTGACCCGGGTCTCCGGCATCGGCGCCGGGCTGGCCGAGAACATCGTGCTGCACCGGGACGCCAACGGCCCGTTCCGCAGCCGGGCCGACCTGAAGAAGGTGCCCCGGCTCGGCCCGAAGGCGTTCGAGCAGTGCGCGGGCTTCCTGCGCATCCCCGACGGCGACGACCCGCTGGACTCCTCCAGCGTGCACCCCGAGGCGTACCCGGTGGTGCGCCGGATCCTCGCCAGCACCGGCCAGGACCTGCGGTCGTTGATCGGCAAGTCGACCATCCTGCGTGGCCTGCGCGCGACCGACTTCGTCGACGACACGTTCGGCCTGCCCACCGTCACCGACATCATCGCCGAACTGGAGAAGCCGGGCCGCGACCCGCGCCCGGAGTTCAAGACGGCGACCTTCGTCGAGGGTGTCGAGAAGATCAGCGACCTGACGCCCGGGATGATCCTGGAGGGTGTCGTCACCAACGTCGCCGCGTTCGGCGCGTTCGTCGACGTCGGGGTGCACCAGGACGGTCTGGTGCACGTGTCGGCGATGTCCCGCACCTTCGTGAAGGACCCGCGCGACGTGGTCAAGTCCGGCGACGTGGTCAAGGTCAAGGTGCTGGACGTCGACGTGCCGCGCAAACGCATCTCGCTGACCCTGCGCCTGGAGGACGAGGCGGAGCCGGGTGCCGGCCGGGGCGCTCGGGGCGACGGCGGTGCGGACCAGCAGGGACGTGGCCGGCAGAGCGGCCAGGGCCGCGGCGGCCAGGGCAGGCAGGGACGCGGCGGCCAGGGACGTGACGGGCAGGTGCGCCAGGGACGCGGCGGCTCGGCCGCGCCCGCGGACGGCGCGATGGCCGATGCGCTGCGCCGTGCCGGCCTGCTCTGAAGCGACCCTCCGCCACCACCACCAGCGGCCCAGGCAGGCGAGACAGTGCGCGCGTCCCGCCTGTCCGGCCGCTGGCATCGCACCGGCACACACCGCCCTCGCACCCTTTGCTCTGCTTCAACCCACGCACAGGAGCTGGCCGCCCGGGCCGATGCGCCCGTTGAAGCAGAGCAAAGGGCCTCAACCCACACACCGGCGGGTTCAACACATCGGACAACTTCGGGGATGTTGCTGCCTCAACCCGCCGGGAGAGCGCAGTATCCCTGAAGTTGCTCACCGCGCCCGTGGTAGCGGGTGGGGCATGGGAGGGGCGGCGGGCGGATGGGCGTACCGTCGGGTCGTGGTGAGTGACGGCGGGCCGGACTGGCGGGAGGTGCGGCAGCAGGCGGTGCTGGCGCACGCGGCCGCCGCGCAGCGGCGCCGGGAGGCCGAGCAGGCGGAGGCGGCGGCGCTGGTCAGCGACTTCGTCGTCGAGGCGCGGCGGCGCGGCCTGGCGACCACCCGGCTCGTCGCCCGGTCACACGACGGTCGCGCCCGCTACCGGACCCGCCTGTACGGCTGGTACATCGACCGGGCGCGCAGCCGGGCGGTCGACGTGGACGGTCGCTTCCACCTGCTGACCGTGCCGCGCTCGCTGCGCGCCCGGCTGCTCGGCGCCGATCCGCAGCCCGATCCGGCCCCGCTGATCGTCGGCGAGGGTGCCCGCGACGGAGAGTCGCTCCCACTGCGGATCATGTTGCAACGGCGGCTCGACGCGGGCGACGCGGAGCTCTGACCAGCGACTACGCGACACACCCGGGGTGACGCGGCACGCCGGGGAGCGTGTCCTTCACCCACCTTCGCGGGTTGACGTGTCGGGATCCGTGTCGACTGTCGCTATTTTCCGGTACCGCGCGTGAACAGTCTGATACAACCCGTTTGTCTGCTATGACCCGGTTGACTAACGGAGGTCAGAACGGTGCCCGCATCCTCGGTGACCGCGCCGGTACGCCCGCCCCGGCCCACCCGGCCGGACGATCCGGTCAAGCGACTGCTCGACGTGGTCCTCGCGACCGCGCTGCTGCTGCTGACCGCGCCGCTGATGGCGGTGGTCGCGGCAGTGGTCGCGATGGGCCTGGGCCGACCGGTGCTGTTCCGCCAGCGCCGCATCGGACGCGACGGCCGACCGTTCGAGTTGATCAAGTTTCGCACCATGCGCAGCCCCGACCCGGCACGCGGGCTGCTGACCGACGCCGACCGACTCACCCCGCTGGGCCGTTGGCTGCGGGCCACAAGTCTGGACGAGCTTCCCACGCTCTGGTGCGTGCTGCGGGGCGACATGAGCATCGTCGGCCCCCGACCGCTGCTGCCCGAGTACCTGAGCCGGTACTCCCCCACCCAGGCGCGACGGCACGAGGTCCGCCCGGGCATCACCGGACTGGCCCAGGTACGCGGACGCAACAGCCTCGACTGGGACGCCAAGCTCTCGCTCGACGTGGAGTACGTGACCAGCCGCAACCTCCGCCTCGACCTGTCGATCCTGGCCGCCACCGTCGGTACCGTGCTGCGCCGGGACGGCATCTCGGCCGACGGCAACGCCACCATGCCCGAGTTCCTCGGGAGTCGGCGATGACCGACACCATCCGCCTGTCCTCGCCGGACATCGGGCCGCTGGAGGAGTCGTACCTGATCGCGGCGCTGCGCTCCGGCTGGGTCGCGCCGGTCGGCCCGGATCTCGACGCCTTCGAGCGGGAGGTCGCCGCCCGGGTGGGCACCCGGGGTGCGGTGGCGGTCAGCTCGGGCACCGCCGCGCTGCACCTGGCCCTGCTGGGCCTGGGCGTCGGTCCGGGGGATGTGGTGCTGGTGCCCACGCTGACCTTCGTCGCCACCGCCAACGCGGTCCGCTACACCGGTGCCCGGCCGATCTTCGTCGACTGTGACCTGCGGACCGGCAACATCGACGTCGCCCTGGTCGCCGAGCTGGTCCAGGAACTCCGCTCGCGTGGGGAGCGGTTGGGGGCGGTGATCCCGGTCGACATGTTCGGCAGTTGCGCCGACTACACGGCACTGCTGCCGATCTGCGCTGCCGCCGACGTACCGGTGGTCGAGGACGCCGCGGAGGCGCTCGGTGCGACGCACCTCGGCCGGCCGGCCGGCTCGTTCGGCCGGGTGGGAGCCCTCTCCTTCAACGGAAACAAGATCATGACCACCTCCGGCGGCGGGATGCTCGTCGGTGACGACGTGACGCTGCTCGACCGGGCCCGGCACCTGTCCACCCAGGCGCGCGAGCCGGTACCCCACTACGAGCACCGGGAGACCGGATACAACTACCGGTTGAGCAACCTGCTCGCGGCGCTGGGCCGCGCACAGCTGGTCCGACTCGACGGGATGATCGACCGTCGGCGGCGGCTGCGCGACCGGTACGCCAAGCTCTTCGCCCCGGTACCGGGAGCCGAGCTGATCGGTGCCGAGGACGCCGGCTCGAACTGCTGGCTCACCAGCGTCCGGGTGGATCCGCGACGCTCCGGCTGGACCGCGCCGGACCTGGCCGCCCACCTGGCGGCCCGGAACATCGAGACCCGTCCCGTGTGGAAACCGATGCACCTGCAACCGGCGTACGTCGGCGCGGAGAGCCGGCTCACCGGCGCCGCCGAGCGGCTCTACGCCGAGGGGCTGACCCTGCCCAGCGGCAGTTCCCTCAACGAACGGCAGGTCACCGCCGTGCTCTCGGCGATCGACGAGTTCCTGGCGGCGCGTACGAGAGTACCGACGGCGTGACGGTACCGCTGGTCATCGTCGGGTGCGGCGGGCACGGTCGGGAGGTCCTGAGCATCGCCCGCGCGATCAACACCGCCGCCCTCCTGCCCCGCTGGCAGGTGCTGGGTTTCGTCGACGACCGCCCCTCAGAGGTGAATCTCAAGCGGGTGCAGCGACTCGACGTGCCGTACCTCGGCGGGGTCTCGTGGTTCGCCGAGGCGCCCGCCGACACCCACCACGTCATCGGCATCGGCGATCCACGGGTCCGACGCGCGGTCGCCGAGCGGGTCGACCGCTACGGGATCCCCGCCGCCAGTCTCGTGCACCCCGACGCCACGCTCGGCCCGGACCTGCGGCACGGCCCCGGTCTGGTTGCCTTCGCCGGGGCCCGGGTCACCACCAACGTGACGCTCGGACGGCACGTGCATCTCAACCAGAACTGCACCGTCGGACACGACTGCGAGCTGGCCGACCACGTGTCGGTGAATCCGCTGGCCGCGATCTCCGGGGAGTGCCGGCTGGACGAGGGGGTGCTCGTGGGCACCACCGCCGCCGTCCTGCAGGGGTTGCGGGCGGGCCGGGACAGCACCGTCGGCGCGGGTGCCTGCGTGGTTCGGGACGTGCCCGCCGGTGTCGTGGTCAAGGGCGTACCCGCTCGCTGATCACCCCGGCCACCAGGCCCGATCAGCCGACCGGCCACCAGGCAGGATGCGATTCGCCACCAATCGCCGAAAAGCCCGCAAAGCACTCATCACGGATGTAACAAGGACAAGAGCGCACCGCTCCTTCCGCTCACCCCGGGCGGAAGTGGTCGACAGCACAGGAGCCGCAGATGCGGGACACACAGACCACCCGGCAGCCGGACCCGACACCCCGCCGGAGCAGGATCCGGTGGCGCACCCTGGCTTTCCTCGCCACCGACGCCATGGCCTGGGTGGGCGGGTTCGTCGCTGCCGCCTGGACCCGCTACGAGTTCGCCCTGACCACCAGCCAACTGACCCGCGCCGCCGGCTGCGGGCTGCTCGCCGCCGGGCTGCACCTGGCGGTGGCGGGGGCACGCCGGATGCGCTCGGGACGCCACCCGCTCGGCAGCCTCCAGGAGGTACAGGGGCTGGCCGGAACCGCACTCACCGCCGTCGCGGTGATCCTGCTCGGCGTACTCCCGGTTCCCGACCGGCCGGTGCCGGCGAGCGCCCCACTGGTCGGCGGCGCGCTCGCCCTGCTGTTCATGCTCGCCGCCCGGTTCGCCTACCGGCACCGCCGTGACCTGGCCCTGCGCCCGGACGCCCGCTCGTCGACCCCCGTGCTGCTGTTCGGAATGGGTGACGCCGGCCAGGGCCTCCTTCACGCGCTGCTCACCGACCCGCGCAGCCGCTACCGGCCCGTCGGGGCTCTCGACGACGACCCGGACAAGCGCGATCTCTGCGTCGACGGCGTCCGGGTGGTCGGCGGGCGCGGTGACGTCGCCGAGGCGGTACGCCGCACCGGCGCCACCACCGTGATCTTCTCGGTCGCCAACGCCGACGCCGCGCTGATCCGGCAGATTCGGGAGGCCACCCTCAACACCGGGGCCGCGTTCAAGGTCCTCCCGCCGGTACGCGACCTGGTCGACCACCGGATCACCGTCACCGACGTACGCGACGTGCGGATCAGCGACCTGCTCGGCCGCCGACAGGTGGTCACCGAGATGGCGGTACGCACCAACGGCCTCACCGGCCGACGGATCCTGGTCACCGGCGCAGGCGGCTCGATCGGCTCCGAACTGTGCCGCCAGGTGATGAAGGCCGACCCGGGCGAGCTGATGATGCTCGACCGCGACGAGTCGGCGCTGCACGCGCTCCAGATGTCGCTGAACGGTCGGGCGATGCTGGACGGACCCGAGCTGATCCTGGCCGACCTGCGCGACGACGAGGCCATCCGGCGCATCATCCGGGAACGCCGCCCCGAGATCATCTTCCACGCCGCCGCGCTCAAGCACCTCACCCTGCTCGAACGACACCCGGGCGAGGCCGTGAAGACCAACGTCTGGGGCACCCTGTCGGTGCTGGACGCCTGCCAGGACGTGGCGAAGTTCGTGAACATCTCCACCGACAAGGCCGCCGACCCGATCAGCGTCCTGGGCTACTCCAAGCGGATCACCGAACGGCTCACCGCCCACGCCGCCTCACGCTTCCCGGGCACCTTCCTGAGCGTCCGCTTTGGCAACGTGCTGAGCAGCCGAGGCTCGGTGGTCACCGCCTTCCAGCGTCAGATCGAGGCGGGCAACCCGCTCACCGTCACCCATCCCGAGGTGACCCGGTATCTGATGACGATGCAGGAGGCAGTGCACCTGGTGCTCCAGGCCGCCGAGATCGGTCGCGACGGCGAGGCGCTGGTGCTCGACATGGGCGAACCGGTACGCATCACCGACCTCGCCCGGCAGATGGCCGAGCAGGCCGGTAGCGACGTGCCGATCGTCTACACCGGCCTGCGCCCGGGCGAGAAGCTGCACGAGGACCTGCTGGGCACCGGCGAGACCGACACCCGCCCGCTGCACCCGCTGGTGTCACACGTCGCGGTGCCCCCGCTCGACCCGCTGGAGGTCAGCGGACTCGACCCGTTCGACGAGCCGGCCAAGGTCATCGCGGAACTGGCCCGCCTCTGCACCGAGCCGGCCGGCCGTGTCGGCGAGACCGTCCGGGGCGGCCTGCCGCTGCCTCGATAGCAGCCGTCGTACCGAAAGGGCTGGTGACCGGATCGGTCACCAGCCCTTGCCGCTTCAGCTCAGCGGCGGATGCCCGCCCAGTCGTGGTGCCGGCGCACGGTGGACAGGATGAAGTTCACCACCAGCCGGGACGTGTCGGTGACCTGGTAATCGGCCGGGCAGGGGACACCGGCCGCCGCCACCTGGTCGATCGCCACCCGGGCTGCCTCGACGACGCCGTCGCGATCGAGACCCGTCATGATGATCCCCCCGGCGTCGAGCGCCTCGGGACGCTCCATCGAGTCCCGCAGGGTCACCGCGGGGAAGCCGAGAATGGCAGCTTCCTCGCTGATGGTGCCGCTGTCCGAGAGGACGCACCGGGCCCGGGTCTGCAGGCGTACGTAGTCGAAGAAGCCGAACGGCTCATGGAAGGCGATGCCGTCCAGGTCCGTCCCGTCGTCGGTCAGTGACTCCAGTCGCTTGCGGGTACGCGGGTGGGTGGACACCAGCACGGGCAGACCCCACTCCGCGCGTACCGCCCGCAGACAGTCGAGCAGCCGCCGCAGTCGGGCGGGATCATCCACGTTCTCCTCCCGGTGGGCACTGACCACGAAGTACCCGCCGGGTTCGAGTTCCAGTTGGTGCAGGATGGGCGACGCCTCGATCTCGGGTCGGTAGTGGTCGAGCACCTCCCGCATCGGCGAACCGGTGTGCAGGATCCGCCGTGGGTGCAGACCCTCGGCGAGCAGGTTCCGCCGGGCATGCTCGCTGTAGACCAGGTTGAAGTCGGCGACATGGTCGACCAGGCAGCGGTTGGTTTCCTCCGGCACGTTGAGGTCGAAGCACCGGTTGCCGGCCTCCATGTGATAAACGGGCACGCGCATCCGCCGCGCGATGACCGCCGCGATTGCGCTGTTGGTGTCACCGAGCACGAGCAGCGCGTCCGGCCGCAGCTCGCGGATCGCCTCCTCCACGCCGACGAGGACGCCGCCGAGCACCCGCCCGAGCGAAGCAGTGTCGACCCGGAGGAAGCGGTCGGGTTCCCGAATCCGCATTTCCGCGAAGAACACGTCGGAAAGCGATCGGTCCCAGTTTTGTCCCGTATGGACGAGGACATGATCGACCGTTCGGTCCAACCGCTCCGCGATCCGGGACAAGCGGATGATCTCCGGTCGCGTTCCCACCACGGTCATGACCCGCGTCATCGCCTCACCCTTCGCATGGCCGGCTCCGACAATGTGCCGGCAACGGACCGAGGTTCAACGAATGGACCGACCTACGGTGACGTAGCCGAATTACGAGTAAGCGTCACCTTATTGCTCCTGCGATTGATTCTCCAATTGTCAGCTCGCCGCAACCCGTCGAGTTGTAGGGTCCGATTCGATGCGATTCATCAACTCCCCCGGGGACAGCAGGGAAAGACAGGAGGAAATGTGGATTCCTCACTTTCGGGCCGTCGTTTCTTGATCACCGGCGGCACCGGCTCCTTCGGGCAGACGATGGTCTCCCGGCTGCTCGACGCCGGTGCCGCCGAGGTGCGCGTACTCAGCCGTGACGAGTCCAAGCAGGACGTGATGCGGCACCGACTCCGCGACGACCGCGTGCGCTACTACGTGGGCGACGTCCGCGATTCCGACAGCGTCCACAAGGCGGCCCGAGGTGTGGAGTTCGTCTTCCACGCCGCCGCTTTGAAGCAGGTCCCGTCCTGCGAGTTCTTCCCGTTGGAGGCGGTACGGACCAATGTGCTCGGCAGCGCCAACGTGGTCGACGCCTGCGAGCGCAACGGCGTCGAAACCCTGGTGCTGCTCAGCACGGACAAGGCCGTCTACCCCGTCAACGCCATGGGAATGACCAAGGCCTTGATGGAGAAGGTTGCCCAGGCGCACGCACGGAACAATCCGTCGGCACGGACGCGGGTCTGCTGCGTGCGATACGGCAATGTGATGTATTCGCGGGGATCGGTCATCCCGCTCTTCATCGACCAGATCCGCAACGGTGTCGCGCCGACCGTGACCGAACCGACCATGACCCGGTTCCTGATGTCGCTGGGCCAGTCCGTCGAGCTGGTCGAGCACGCGTTCCGGCACGGCCAGCCGGGCGACATCTTCATCCGCAAGGCGGACGCCTGCACCATCGCCGATCTCGCCACCGCGTTGTGCAATCTGTTCGGCGTGCCGGCCAAGTTCGAGGTGCTCGGCATCCGGCACGGCGAGAAGCTGTACGAGACCCTGGCCAGCCGCGAGGACCTGGCTCGGGCCGAGGACTTCGGTGACTTCCTGCGGGTACCGGTCGACAGCCGCGACCTCAACTACGCCCTGTACTTCGACGAGGGTGACACCCGGCAGGAACACGTCGCGGACTACCACTCGCACAACGCCCGGCGGCTGGACGTACCCGAGATCATGTCGCTGCTGCTGACCCTGCCGGAGATTCGCGTGCAGCTCGACGAGGTCGGCCAGCCGACCGCAGTACGCGGCACGTGACCGGGCGTTCGGCCGTCGACCCGGTTGCCGCCCGGGTCGCGCTGGTCAGTCAGTTCTTCCCACCGGAGCCGGTGCCCATTCCCCTGGGTCTCACCCGCTGTCTGCGCCGGCAGGGCTTCGAGGTGGACGTGGTGACCGGGGTACCCAACTACCCGACCGGCATCGTCCACCCGGGCTACCCGCATCGACGGCGTTTCGTCGACCGAGTCGACGGCCTCCGGGTGCTGCGTACCCCGCTGCACCCGAGTCACGACCGCTCCGCGGTCGGCCGCGCCGCCAACTACCTGAGCTGGGCGGCGTCGTCCACGTTGCTGGGCGGGCCGCTGCTGCGTACCGCCGACGTGGCGCTCGTGTACTCCTCGCCGGCGACGGCGGCGACGGCGGCCCTGGCGGCCCGGCTGCGTTGGGGGACCCCCTACGTGCTGATGGTCATGGACCTTTGGCCCGACTCGGTCTTCGCGACCGGCTTCCTCACCGACGGTCTCGCCCGCCGGGTCGCGGAGGGAACGCTGAGCCGGTTCACCGACCTCACCTATCGCTGGGCCGAACACGTCACCGTGCCCTCCCCCGGCCTGCGGGACACCGTCGTGGCGCGGGGTGTGCCCGCGGAGAAGGTGTCGGTCGTCTACAACTGGGCCGACGAGAAGCTCATGCAGCCGACCGAGCCCGATCCGCAGCTGCGTACCCGCCTGGGCCTGTCCCCCGACGACTTCGTGGTGCTGTACGGCGGAAACCACGGACCAGCGCAGGACCTCGGCGTCGCGATCGCGGCGATGGACCGGCTCCACGACCTGACCGACGTACACCTGGTGCTGGTCGGCGACGGGGTGAGCAAGCCGGCCCTGCGTGCCGAGGCCGAAAAATCCGGCCTCCGCACGGTGCATTTCGTCGACCCGGTGACGCCGGAGCGGATGGCCGCCGTGATGGCGGCTGCCGACATCCAGCTCGTCTGTCTGGCCGACGAGCCACTGTTCCAGATCACCATGCCGAGCAAGGTGCAGACCATCCTCGCCTGCGGTCAGCCGATCCTGTCCTGCGCGCCGGGGGACGCCGCACGGGCGGTGCGCGAGGCAGGCGCCGGATTCACCACCGCACCGGGCGACCCCCAGCGGCTGGCCCAGACCATCCGGCTGGCGCGCACCACCCCGCGCGCGCAGCTACGAGCGATGGGACGCGCCGGTCTCGACCACTACCGACTTTTCATGAGCGAGGGGGCGAACGCCCAGGTGCTCGCCGAACTGCTCACCGCAGCCACCGCGAAGGGCGGCGACAGGTTCAACCGAAAGCGGGTGCGACAATGAAGCGACGGGTACTCGTCCTGGGCGCCACCGGCATGCTCGGGCACACCCTGATGCGGGAACTGCCCGACGCCCCCGGCGTCGAGGTGCACGGCGCGGCACGCGGCGTGGCCGGCCTCCCGCCATCGGTCGCCGACCGGGTCACGACGGGTGTGGACATCCTCGTCCCGGGACGGCTCGGCAGGCTGCTCGACGAGGTCAACCCCGACTTGGTGATCAACTGCGTGGGTGTGATCAAGCAGCGGCCCGAGGTCCAGAACGCGGTGCACACGGTCACGGTCAACGCCCTGTTCCCGCACCAGTTGGCCGAGGAGTGCGCACGGCGTGGCATGCGTCTGGTGCACATCAGCACCGACTGCGTCTTCTCCGGTGACCGGGGCGGCTATGTGGAGACCGACATCCCCGACCCACCGGACCTGTACGGCCGGTCGAAGCTGCTCGGCGAGGTCGACCTCGCACCGGCCCTGACACTGCGTACGTCGATCATCGGACACGAATTGAACGGTCACCGTTCTCTCGTCGACTGGTTCCTGTCCCAGGACTCGGTGGTGTCCGGCTACACGAAGGCGATCTACAGCGGGGTCACCACCGTCGAGTTCGCGCGGCTGCTGCGGTCGGTGGTGATACCACGGGAGGACCTCACCGGCCTCTACCACGTGGCAGCGTCGCCGATCTCGAAGTACGAGCTGCTCAAGCTGGTCGCGGACGCGTACGGCTGGCGAGGCTCAATTGTTCCGCACGACTCGTTCGTCTGCGACCGCTCCATGAACGCCGACGCCTTGGCGCAGACCACCGGATACCGCGCTCCGTCCTGGCCGAGGATGATCCACGACCTGCACCGCGCGCGGCATCGGTGGAGCTGAGATGGCCACCTTGTTCCTTCCGGTCCTGGCGCTCGCCGTCATCCACTACGTGGTGGCTGTCCGGCATTACGGGATACTCACGCCGGACGGGTTGTTCGTGGCATGCCAGCTGCTGATGCTCTACGGCACCGTACGCCTCGTGGACCGTGATTCCACCGTCGACCTCTTCTACGCCCAACTGATGGCGGCGGCCACCGCCATCTACATCGTCTCCAGTATGCTAACGAATCTGCTTACACGCCGACGAATAACCCGAGGCAAGAAGAGTGCCGACGGCTACTCCGTGTCGCTGACCAAACCGAACGGATGGATCATCGCGGCCGTAGCAACATCCATCACGGTTACCTTCGTCTACTTCGCCGCCATCGGTTACAGTGCTTTCTGGGTGGGCCTTCAGGGCCAGTTGAACGGCACGCCAGAGGATATCGCCACCCTACGTTTGCAATCGTACGCAGGCGAGACGTACCTGTTTCCGGGCTTCGTCAACCAGTTCAAGAACGCCATTCTTCCGGCCTTGAGCCTGGTGGTGGCAGTATGGTCCTTCAAGAATGGCGGGTTGGCCGCAAGGGCAGCCTCCATCTGCCTCATCCTGATGGCAGCGTTCGCACTCCTCGCCACCGGCCAACGAGGCGCACTTGTGGTCTTTCTGTTGACCACCATCGTTTACGCATACATGCACAACAGACGGCGTCTCCCCAAAGCCGCAGTGATACCGATACTGTTGGGTCTGCCGCTTGTCCTGCTGTCGACAGCGGTTCTCGCCAGAAGTACCGATGCCGCCAGTCCCTTGAGCGGTGCTTGGAGCGACCTGACAAACCGGTTCCTTCACGACAATCAAATATCGGGTATCGCAGCTTTTCGCCACACGTCCTCGCTGTCTGTGGCATACGGCCGCGAGTGGCTCGACGGACTGCTGAGCGTGCTACCGGGCCATCGGGGGAGCACCCTCAACTCCGACGTCTTCTACACGGTTTACGGGTCGACGCGGGGCACCTCCCCACCGTCACTGTGGGGATCGATCCACTACAACTTCGACACTCTCGGACTGATATTCTTCGCAGCTCTCTTCGGTGTCGCGCTACAGTACTTCACCCAACGATCGCTGCGCGGCAGGCGATACAACTCGCTGCAGCTGGTAGGGCTCGCCGGGATCACCGTCGTGCTTGGCACCTGGATCGCCGGCGGGATCGAGACACCTCTCAATGTCGGCCTCGTGAGCTATCTCGGACTCTGGTACTGGGGTAGCCGCGCCGGCGACCCCGGTAGACGACCGGCGGCACACAGAAAGAGGGAACACGGCTGGGCTCCGCCAGCGACCATGGGGAGCGGTTGGACAGGCGCTCCCCGCAAGGCCTACGCAGTACACCCACCGCAGCCGACCAAGTCCGCTTCCTGACCGGCATGGGTCAACCGGGGACGGAGACGAGACGGAGCACGCCGAGACTCTCGACGGGTCGGCATCGTCGCCGCCGGACGGGCTCAGGTCTACGGGGCGTCTTGAGCATCGCGGCGGGAAGTGCCGGCGGCCAGTTGATGCTCCTGCTCGCCGCGCCGGTTCTCGCACGGCTCTACGGCCCGACCGACTTCGGACTGTTCGCCGTGCTTGCCACCTTGGCCGCGACCATCAGTGCGGTCGCGGCTGGCCGGTTCGAGCTCGCGGTGCCACTACCAGCGCACGACCGCGAGGCCCACGACCTGGCCCTCGTCGGTCTCCTCACCACGCTGGCGACAGCCCTGGTCACCACCGCCGTGGTGGCGGCCACCCGCGACGAGGTCGCCGCTGTGTTCGATCATCCGGCGTTACGGACCTGGTTATGGCTGACGCCGTGGACGGCGGCGGCCATGGCGGCGGTTCAGGTACTCAACCAGGTGGCGATCCGACACCGGCGCTACGCCGCGATCGGCCGCCGCAACTTCCTCCAGGCTCTCGCGACACTCCTCACCCAACTCGGCGCGGGCACCCTAGGCGTCCGCACCGGCGGCCTCGCACTCGGCCTTGGGATGGGTCACCTGATCGGTGCGTTAAGCCTGCTGCCTGGTGCGAGGTTGCGCCGCAGCGAAGCGGCACCTGCCCCACGGCGGCGCGGCCTCTGGCGGGTCGCGAAGGAGCATCGCCGGTTTCCGCTGCTCCTCGCACCGGCCGGTCTACTCAACGTGCTCGGTCTCCAGCTCCCCGTGCTGCTGATCGCCCTCTACTACGGTGCGGAGGTGGCCGGCTGGTTGGGCCTCGCCCAACGGATGCTGGCCCTACCGGTGGCGCTGATCGGCATGGCGATCGCGCAGGTCTATCTGGCCGAGGTGTCACAGGCCACGCGTACGGGCAGCGGGAACGCATCGGCACTGTTCCTCCGGACGAGCCGTCACCTCGGCATCGTCGCCGGTGCCGGAGCACTGCTCATCGGCTTCGGCGCGCCATGGGCCTTTGCCATGGTGTTCGGTCCCGAATGGCGCACCAGCGGCGTCTACGCACAGGCCCTAGCGGTGTTCGTCGGGGCACAGTTCGTGGGGTCACCACTGTCACAGACCCTGATCGTCTTCGGCCGGCAGGGTCTTCAACTCGGATGGGACGTGGGACGGGTGCTGCTGGTCGCCGCGGCCGTGACGGTTCCCGCCCTGACCGGTGCCCCCGCCCTGGTCGCAGTGTGGGCGTTCGGACTCACCGCCAGCCTCGCCTACGGGGCGTCCTGGATACTCTCGCTGCACGTCGTGACCGCCGCACAGCGAACGAGGGTAGCGCCGACGGACGACGGTGCATCTCCAACGCTCGCGCCCGTCGAGCGTTGATGGTGACCCGGCAGCGGTGCCACCAGGGCAGGCTGTCTCGCACTGGGCACCCCTTGTCCGGCGCACGCCGGCCACGAAGGCGGGGTGGAAGAGCTATCGTCCGCGACGTCCGGAGAGCTGACGGTAGAAACGGGATCGGATGGAGTAGAGCAGAGGGCTGGCAGCCGAAGCCATGGCGAGTCGATCGGCCATGGGCAGTCGAGTCCGCAGCAGCACCTGAAGTGGCTTTCCGGCGTACCGGAACTGCTCAGCCTCCCACAGCCGCTGTAGCTGCTCCCGCGTCGGCGTCGAGAGGTTCAGTTGCCTCGCGTCGAGCAGCGCCTTATACGACCGATGCCGGGCATACGTCGCCTGAGTCATGTGGCTGAAGGACAAGGCGCGTGGGTTCGAGTTGCCGGAGTGGATCCGATAGTGGAGCACTATGTGCGGGTCCTCGATGACCGTCGTCGCCAAATCTTCCGCCGCGTACCCCCACCAGATGTCCTCACACGCCAGGCTGTCGTCGACGGGGAACACCTTCTCGGCCAGCGGACGGTTGATGGTGATACTGCCACCGGAGCGGCTCGAAGCGCTTCCGCGTGGCAGGACCATGTCGGCGAACCGCGGGTTCTCGGAGAACGTCTTCAACTTGAAGAAGGCGACCGCTGGTTGCGCCGGATCCAGACTTCGGAACGCCGAAACCCGCCGGGCGAACGAGTCGGGCGGCACCACGTCATCGCCACCGACGTGCAGGATGACCTGCCCGGTCGAGGCGCCATACGCCCGGTTGAAGGCAGCGACCTTCCCCAGTTTGCGGCCGTACTCGACCAGCTTGATCCGCTGGTCGCCCCGGGCCGCCTCGACGATGACAGAGCAGGTCGAGTCGGTCGAGCCGTCGTCTACGAACAGCAGTTCCCAGTCACGGTAGGACTGTCCACGTACGCTGTCGATCATTTCGCCGATGAACTTCTCTTCGTTGTGCACCGGCGAGAGCACAGAGATCTTCAAGAGCCGTCCTTACGCCCATCGAACACTGGCTGAACCACGTGCCAGCCGTCACGGATTCGGCGGGACCGGAGTCGGCCTGCCAGTGGCCGGGCCGTCGGGCTACTGCCCGAGCGGCGGCATCGTTTCGCGGCCGCTCCGCCAGCCCCGCCACCACCTCAACGATCCGGGCGACACCGGGTCACGCACTACCGGCCGAGGAGGCTCGCCGCGTCGGGCCAACTGCCGCTGGCACCAGCCATTCCGGATCACGCCGGGTCGACGCTTGGCGGTGCCCGCCGTGCCAACGGCGAGCCACTCCTGGTGCCCAGTGACTGACCGCATAGCCGAGAGCAAGTAGGAAGAAGAAGGTTCGGGCATTCAGTTCACCGGTGGAGGTGACCGCGATGGCCTCGGCTAGTAGCGCCAGAGCGAGCCCTGCTGCCGGTGCGGCTCTCGCGGCCCGCCAGAGCCGGACAAGCACCCAGGCCACTGTGGCGATAAACACCGCACCGATGAGCCAGCCATTCTCCGCCAGCAATTCGAGCCACAGGTTGTGCGGGTACGTGTAGGCGGGCTGCGGCACGTGGACCACCCAGTTGCCGAATCCCACGCCCCACGGATGTTCGGCGATCACACCGATCGTCGCGTGAGCCAACTCTGCCCGACCTGACGCCTCGAGTTCGCCACGGAAGTCGACCAGGGTCGCACCGATGCGGGACGTCGTCGGGATCGCCCCGAGCATCACCGCCAGGTAGAGGCCGGTCGCGACGGCAAGCATCACGGCGCAGGCGCGGACGAATCGCACTGTCACCCCCGAACAGGCGACCACCGACAGCAGCCCGATCATCAACGCCACCATCGGCCCCCGGGAGCCGGTAGCGTACATGCCGGCGAACAGCAGCACTCCGATGGCCAGGGCAGCTCTTCCTACCGCTCGCTGGTAGGCGAGCCAGAGCAGCGCAACGAGCGGCGACCCGATTGCCCGGGCCAACCAGAGCGGGTTGCTGTCGCTCCAACCAGTCGCCCGACCTGAGGCATCGGCCTCACCGATCAGGGCGAGTACCGCAAGCACACATCCGAAGGCCACCCACATCTTCGCCCAGGTCATCAGCATGTCGCGGTCGGCGATCAGGAGTGCTGCTGCGGCCGTGGGCACAGTCAGCAGGAAGAACGTCTACGCCTTGTGCTCCCCGTACTCGGTGGTGGACGGTCCGAACCAGATGGCGACCGCCACGGTCAGTGCCAGCACCGACGCCAGAACCGCCGCCTTTGGTATGACGGGGAGTCCGCGGATGATGGCCCAGAGCACCAACGGGACCAACAGTGCACCGGCGATCATCACCAGCGGGACTCCCCGGGCAGGAAGCAAGGACCCGATGAGCAGTAGTACCAGCAGCAAGGCTGGTACCTGCTGCCTCGCACGACTCGGTGCGGCCATGGCGCCACCTCGGTACGGATCAGTCAACAGGACAGGACAGCGATCTAGCGAGCCGCCCGGGAACGGCCGAGCCGACCGCACCCATTCGGACATTTAACCTCAATAGCCGACGACGTCGACCGGGAACGCGACTGCCCGCGGAATGATCATCCGATCGCCTAATGCCGACCGGCCCCACCGACAACAGTCCACTGCCGGGACGTACCTCCGGCGAGCACCGACCGGACGGGGAGCGGTCGGCAGGTGATGAGGGCACACACATCCCCCTTTCAGTCCGGCAATCGACACCAATGTTTATTGGCAGATGTCCCTACCTTCGAAAGGCTCGCGCCGACAACCCTTCCACCCAAAGGGGGCAGGATGAGGCGCACACCGCTGGCGATCGCCGGCGTGTTCACTCTGGTCGGTGCGCTGGTGCTGACCGCACCGGCGAGCGCACGGCCGCCGTCCGACCCGGGCGGTCGCGACGGCCTGGAGGTGTACGTCGGCACGGTCGATCCCGCGCAACTGAATCAGTTGCGGGAGGCCGGTGTCGACATCGGGCACGACTCGAAGCCCGATCAGTCCGGCATGGCGGAGATTGAGACGGTGCTCAGCCGGGGGCAGGCCGACCGGCTGGCCCGCAAGGGCATCGATCTGAAGGTCAAGAAGGTACGCGGCAAGGATGCCTCGCAGGTGCTGCGGGAGCAGAGCGCGGCGGGCTGGCGGGCCTTCCGGTCGTACAGCGAGCCCGGGGGTATCCGTGACGAGATCACCGCGACGGCGGCCCGCTATCCGAGGCTGACGAAGGTCGAGACGATCGGGCGCAGCCACCAGGGCAAGCCGATCCTCGCGGTCAAGGTCACCAAGAACGCGAAGACCACCAGGGACGGCAAGCGGCCGGCGGTGCTCTACGGAGGGACCCAGCACGCTCGGGAGTGGATCACGCCGGAGATGACCCGCCGGTTGATGCACCACGTGCTGGCCGGGTACGGCTCCGACCGGGAGATCACCCGGTTGGTGGACACCACCGAGCTGTGGTTCATCCCGGTGCTCAACCCGGACGGCTACGACCACACCTTCACCGCCGGCAACCGGTTGTGGCGCAAGAACCTGCGTGACAACGACGGCGACGGCCAGATCACCGGGGTCGACGGCGTCGACCTGAACCGGAACTTCAGCTACAAGTGGGGCTACGACAACGAGGGTTCTTCGCCGAACCCGACCAGCGAGACTTACCGTGGCCCCGGCCCCAACTCGGAGCCGGAGACGAAGGCGCTGGATGCGCTGTTCAAGCGGCTCAAGTTCAAGTTCTTCGTCAACTACCACTCCGCGGCGCAGTTGCTGCTCTACGGCGTCGGTTGGCAGGTGGCCACGCCGACCCCGGACGACGTGATCTACGAGGCGATGGCCGGTGACGACGCCAACCCGGCGGTACCCGGCTACGACCCGGACATCTCCGCCGAGCTGTACACCACCAACGGTGACACCGACAGCCACGCCACGGTGCGCTACGGCACGCTGGGCTTCACCCCGGAGATGTCGACCTGTCAGGCGGCCGCCGCCTCGGACCCGGACGACCAGTGGCGTCCGGAGGACTGCGTCAGCGTCTTCACCTTCCCTGACGACGAGAAGCTGATCGCCGCCGAGGTGGCCAAGAACATCCCGTTCGCGCTGTCGGTGGCGAAGTCGGCGCACCGGCCGGACGATCCGGTGTCGGTGGTCGGTCGCAGCACCCCGGACTTCGTGGTCGACGCCTTCGACGTGTCGTACGGCCGGGACCAGCAGGTCGCCGCGATCACCCGGCGCTCGCTGAAGAACGTCAAGCTGAACTGGACGGTCAACGGGGGCCGGGCGAAGTCCACCACGGTCCGCGAGTGGCGCGGCGGTGAACGCTACGGCGACACCCACAACGACTACTACGCCGAGCTGCGGGGCAAGGTCACCGGCACCCGGCCGGGTGACCGGGTGCAGGCCTGGTTCACCGCGACCCGGCCCGGCCGGGGCAAGGTCAGCAGTGAACGCTTCACCTACCGAGTGCATCACGACATCGGCGGGGACGTGCTGGTCCTGGCCGTGGAGGACGTCACCGGCGTGAGCCCGGTCCAGGACACGACCACCGCGAAGTACGCCGATGAGATCGCCGCCTCGCTGAAGGCGGCCGGACGCAGCAGTGACGTGTACGACTTCGACGCGATGGGGCGTACCGCGCCGCACCACCTGGGCGTGCTGTCGCACTACAAGGCGGTGGTCTGGGAGACCGGCGACGACATCATCCTGCGCTCGCCGGGCCAGGTGCCGGGCACGGCGGCGAAGGCGGCGGCGGACATCGAACTGTCCGTCCGGGACTACCTCAACGAGGGCGGCAAGCTGCTGGTCAGCGGCAAGTACGCGCTCTACGCCCAGGCGGCCAACGGTTCGTACGGCTACCAGCCGGACGCGCCGCCGGAGTGCACGGACGCCGCCGATCCGACCTGCCTGCCGCTGCTCAACGACTTCCAGCAGTACTGGCTCGGGGCGTACAGCTACGTCAGCGACGGCGGCACCTCCCCCGACGGGCAGCCGTACCCGGTCCGGGGCGACGCCGGAGCGTTCGCCGGTTTCGCCGGCACGCTCAACGCCGAGGATTCGGCGGGCAACCAGGACCACACGGCTTCGTTCCTGACCACGTCGGGTTTCCTGCCACCGGCGCAGTTCCCCCAGTTCGCCAGCTCCGCTCCGGTGGGCTGGGAGCGTCCGGGCGGGGCGCCGTTCGACCCGCGTACCGGCGAGTGGTACCTGTTCAGCGGGCAGTCCGACGAGTCGTACAAGCGGTTGAGCCGGACGGTGGACCTGACCGGGGCGAGCAGCGGTGAGCTGCGCTTCTTCACCTCGTTCGACATCGAGACGAACTGGGACTTCATGTTCGTCGAGGCTCGTGAGGTCGGCACCGACAACTGGACCACGCTGCCGGACGCCGGGGGCCTGACCACGCAGGCGACCGGGGACAGCTGCGCCTCCGGCTGGGTGGCTCAACTGCACCCGTTCCTCGCCCACTACCAGGGTGCGGACTGCTCACCGACCGGAAGCACGGGCCAGTGGCACGCGGCGACCGGCACCTCCAACGGCTGGAAGGAGTTCGTGGCCGACCTGTCCGGGTACGCGGGCCGGCAGGTGGAGGTCTCCATCACCTACGCCAGCGACTGGGCCACCCAGGGCCTCGGGGTGTTCGTCGACGACACCAGGGTCGTGGTGGACGGGACCACGGTCGCCGAGACGTCGTTCGAGACGGACCTGGGTGGCTGGACCGTGGCCGGCCCGCCGGCCGGGTCCGCCCCGGCGGCCGACGACTGGTCGCGCAGTCAGCAGGCGTTCGAGGAGGGCTCGGTGGTGGTCACCCGGGACACCGTCTACCTGGGCTTCGGGCTGGAAGGGCTGGCCCCGGCGGACCGGGACGAGCTGGTCGCCCGCTCGCTGACCCACCTGACCGGCCGGCCGCGCCGGTAGCGGCGGTCCAGGGCGCGCCGGCGGTCGGGACACCGCCGGCGCGCCTTGCCGCGTACCGGCATGAAAGCCGCCCGGACTGTGGTGAGCTGTGGGTATGGACCGGATCCGGCTCGGGCTGGTGCTCCACCCCACCCGGGACGTGTCCCCGGTGGTGGACACCATCGCCGCCTGGGCCGCGCCGCACGAGGTGGCCCTGACGGTACGGTCCGAGGACCGGCAGCGGGTGCCCGAGTCGGTCCGGCCGGTGCCGGAGGGTCAGCTCGCCACCGGCTCGGACGTGCTGGTCAGCATCGGTGGGGACGGCACGATGCTGGGCGCGTTGCGGGCGGCCGTACACGATCCGAAGCCGGTGCTCGGCGTACATCTGGGCAGGTTGGGGTTTCTGGTGGAGGTGGAGCCGCCGGAGCTGCCGGAGGCGCTGGACCGGGTCCTGGCCGGCGACTACACCGTTGAGGCACACAGTTGCCTGGCCTGCGACGTGTGTGGCGACGACGTGGTCGCGTTCAACGACATCGCGCTGATCCGCCGTCCCGGGCAGGGTTTCGTCACCGCCACCCTGGCGGTGGACGGGCAGCAGTACGGCTACTACCGCTGTGACGCGCTGGTGGTGAGCACCCCTACCGGGTCGACCGCCTACAGTTACGCCGCCGGCGGACCGTTGATCTCCCCGGCGACGCAGGCGGTGGTGGTCACCCCGAGCGCGCCGATGTCCGGCATCTCCCGGTCGGTGGTGCTCTCCCCCGAGGAGCGGATCCATCTGGAGCTGCGTCCCGGGTCCGGGCCGGTCGCCGTGGAGGTGGACGGAATGGTGATCCGCGACGGGTCGACCGAGGGCGCGGTGCACGTCCGCTACCGTCCCGACGCAGGCCTGGTGGTCCGCCTCGACCCGCGCCGCTACCAGGAACGCAGCCAGCTCAAGCTGAGCCTGCTCGACCTGCCGCTGCTGCCTGAGCAGCTCCGCGAGCTGCTGCCCGAGAACCTGCGCCGCCAACTCGGCCGCCGCGAGCTGCCGCCCCCGCGCTGAACTGTCACGCCTCGCCCGCCCTCGGTAGCAGCCGCCGTCCATCCGCTTGTCATGATCGGCGTGTTCCCGGTCCGGCCTCCGAGGGCGGCCGCACCTGCTTCCACCCGACGCTGCCATGACGTGTGCCCCCGGGCATCCGCGGGCGGACCGCACCCTCCTCGACGCTGTCGAGCTGAGAGCGCAGGCGAATCACGCCCGCCACCAGCCCATCCCCGCCGGCCGAGGCACACCATTCCTGCGGCGTCCATGGCGGCGCGGGCAGCATTCGAGCCCGGCGAGAGCACAGGCGATTCAGCTCGACAGTGTCCGCCCACCACAGCCGTTGCCCTGCCCGACACGCGCCGGCTCGGGCACGTTCCATCTGACCCGCAGGGCCCGGACACGTCCCACCCGACCCGCAGGGCTCGGGCACGCCCGACACCCGGGGCTCGGGCGTGCGCTGGCGCTGTCAGGCGTTGTCGAGGACGTCGGTCACCAGGGCCTGGGCTTCCTGTTGAAGGCGGGCCAGGTGTTCCGGGCCCTGGAAGGACTCGGCGTAGATCTTGTAGACGTCCTCGGTGCCGGACGGCCGGGCGGCGAACCAGCCGCTCTCCGTCGTCACCTTCAGCCCGCCGATCGGTGCGCCGTTTCCGGGCGCGGTGGTCAGCGTCGCGGTGATGGGTTCGCCGGCCAGTTCGGTGGCGCGTACCTGCTCCGGGGCGAGCTTGCCGAGCACGGCCTTCTGTTCCCGGGTGGCCGGGGCGTCGATCCGGGCGTACGCGGGCGAGCCGAAGCGGTCGGCCAGGTCGGCGAAGTGTTCGCTCGGGGCCCGGCCCGTCATCCCGATGATCTCGGCGGCGAGCAGGCAGAGCAGGATGCCGTCCTTGTCGGTGGTCCAGGTGCCCCCGTCTCGGCGCAGGAAGGACGCGCCGGCGCTCTCCTCACCACCGAAGCCGACCGCGCCGTCGAGCAGGCCGGGCACGAACCACTTGAAGCCCACCGGCACCTCCAGCAGCGGCCGGCCGAGGTCGGCGGCCACCCGGTCGATCATCGAGGAGGAGACCAGGGTCTTGCCGACCGCGGCGTCCGGGCCCCACTGCTCCCGGGTGCGGAACAGGTGGGCGATCGCCACGGCCAGGTAGTGGTTGGGGTTCATCAGGCCGGCGTCGGGGGTGACGATGCCGTGCCGGTCGGCGTCGGCGTCGTTGCCGGTGGCGACCTGGTAGTCGGCGCGCATGGCGATCAGCGAGGCCATCGCGTTCGGCGAGGAGCAGTCCATCCGGATCTTGCCGTCGCCGTCGAGGGTCATGAACCGCCAGGTCGGGTCGACGGTCGGGTTGACCACGGTCAGGTCGAGCCGGTGCCGGTCGGCGATCTCGCCCCAGTAGTCGACGCTGGCGCCGCCGAGCGGGTCGGCGCCGATGCGGACCCCGGCGGCGCGGATCGCGTCGAGGTCGAGCACCGCCGGCAGGTCGTCGACGTACGCGCCGAGGAAGTCGTACGTGTCGGTGGTGTCGGCGGCGCGGGCCCGTGCGTACGGGATGCGGCGCACCTCCTTGAGCCCGGCGGCGAGGATCGCGTTCGCGCGGTCCTGGATCCACTTCGTGACGTCGGAGTCGGCCGGCCCGCCGTGGGTGGGGTTGTACTTGAACCCGCCGTCGTCCGGTGGGTTGTGCGACGGGGTGATGACGATGCCGTCGGCGAGGCCGGCGGTGCGACCCCGGTTGTGGCCGAGGATGGCGTGTGAGACCGCCGGGGTGGGGGTGTAGCCGTCGCGGCTGTCCACCAGCACGGTGACCTCGTTGGCGGCGAGCACCTCCAGGGCGTCCACGGCCGCCGGGGTGGACAGCGCGTGGGTGTCGCGGCCGAGGAAGAGCGGCCCGTCGACGCCCTGTTCCCGCCGGTAGTCACAGAGCGCCTGGGTGACGGCGAGGATGTGGTCGGAGTTGAAGGCGTTGCGCAGGCTCGACCCGCGGTGCCCGGACGTGCCGAAGGAGACCTGCTGCGCCGGGTCGGCCGGGTCCGGATGCTCGCTGTAGTAGGCGGTCACCAGCCGCGGTACGTCGACCAGGTCGGCGGGCTCGGCCGGCTGACCGGCACGGGGATGACTGCTCAAGGTTCCACCTTCTGTCCCTTGCCGATGACCACGATGCCGTTGTCGGAGACTGTGTAGCGTTGCCGGTCCCGTTCCAGGTCCACGCCGATCTCGGCGCCCTCGGGCACGTAGACGTTCTTGTCGAGGATGGCCCGGCGGACCACCGCGTGCCGGCCGATCTCGACGCCCTCCATGAGTACCGCGCCGTCCACGTGGGCCCAGGAGTGGACCTTCACCTTCGGCGAGACGATCGAGTTCTCCACCAGCGAGCCGGAGATCACCGCGCCGGGAGAGACCATCGAGGCGACCGCGCGACCGACCCGCTCGCCCCACTGGTGCACGAACTTGGCCGGCGGGTACGGCGGCTGCTCGGTGTAGATCGGCCAGTCGAAGTTGTAGAGGTTGAACACCGGGTGGACGTTGATCAGGTCCATGTGGGCGTCGTAGAACGAGTCGAGGGTTCCCACGTCCCGCCAGTAGCCCCGGTCCCGGTCGGTGCTGCCGGGCACCTCGTTGTCCCGGAAGTCGTAGACGTTGGCCTCACCGCGCTCGACCAGCATCGGGATGATGCTGCCGCCCATGTCGTGCTTGCTGGTCTTGTCGTCGGCGTCGTGCTCGACCGCGTCGATCAGCGCGCGGGTGGTGAAGACGTAGTTGCCCATGGAGGCGTAGATCTGGTCGGGCGCGTCGGGCAGGCCGACGGCGTCGGTGGGCTTCTCCCGGAAGGCCCGGATCCGCCGGCCGTCCTCGCCGACCTCGATGACGCCGAACTGGTCGGCGGTCGACAACGGCTGCCGGATGCCGGCGACGGTCACCCCCGCGCCGGAGGCGATGTGGTCCTCCACCATCTGCCGGGGGTCCATCCGGTAGATGTGGTCGGCGCCGAAGACGATCACGTAGTCGGGCTGCTCGTCGTAGATGAGGTTGAAGCTCTGGTAGATCGCGTCGGCCGAGCCGGCGAACCACCAGGGGCCCCGGCGCTGCTGCGCGGGCACCGGGGTGACGTAGTTGCCGAGCAGCGTCGACATCCGCCAGGTCTTGGTGATGTGCCGGTCGAGGGAGTGGGACTTGTACTGGGTCAACACGACGATCTTCAGATAGCCGGCGTTGGCCAGGTTGGAGAGGACGAAGTCGACCATGCGGTACATCCCGCCGAACGGGACGGCCGGCTTGGCCCGGTCCGTGGTCAGCGGCATCAGGCGCTTGCCCTCTCCGCCGGCCAGGACGATCGCGAGCACCTTGGCAGCCATGAGCAGACGCTATCCATACCGGTGCCGGTTCACCACTCGTACGGGCACAGTTCCGCAGCCGGTGCGGGGTGGGATTCTGCACTAGGGTGCCGGACATGACCGACTCCGCACGGCTGCGCGTGGACCTGCTGACCCGCGAGTACCCGCCGGAGGTGTACGGCGGCGCCGGGGTGCACGTCGAGTACCTGGCCCGGGAGCTGCGCCGGATCACCGACGTGCGGGTGCACTGCTTCGGCGCGCCCCGTACCGAGCCCGGGGTGCGGGCGTACGCCGAGCCGGCGGCGCTGGCCGGCGCGAACGCCGCGCTGCGGACCATGGGCGTGGACCTGGAGATGGCCGCCGGGTGCGCCGGCGCCGACGTGGTGCACAGCCACACCTGGTACGCGAACCTGGCCGGACACACGGCGAAGCTGTTGTACGGGGTGCCGCACGTGGTGACCGCGCACAGTCTGGAGCCGCTGCGGCCGTGGAAGGCCGAGCAGCTCGGCGGCGGCTACGCGCTCTCGTCGTGGTGTGAGCGCACCGCGTACGAGTCGGCCGACGCGATCGTGGCGGTCAGCGCGGGGATGCGCCGGGACGTGCTGGCCGCGTACCCGTCGATCGATCCGGACCGGGTGCGGGTCATCTACAACGGCATCGACACCGCGCAGTACGCCCCCGACCCGGGCACCGACGTGCTGGCGCGGCTCGGCATCGACCCGGCCCTGCCCAGCGTGGTCTACGTCGGGCGGATCACCCGGCAGAAGGGCCTGCCGCACCTGCTACGGGCCGCCCGCGAGCTGCCGGCGGACACCCAGTTGGTGCTGCTGGCCGGCGCGCCGGACACCCCGGAGATCGCCGCCGAGGTGGAGGGTCTGGTCGCTGAGCTGCGGGCCAGCCGCTCCGGGGTGGTGTGGGTGGCCGAGATGCTGCCCAAGTCCGAGGTGATCCAGGTGCTCACCCACGCGACGATCTTCGTCTGCCCGTCGGTGTACGAACCGATGGGCATCGTCAACCTGGAGGCGATGGCCTGCGAGACGGCGGTGGTGGCCACCGCGACCGGCGGCATCCCGGAGGTGGTCGCCGACGGCGAGACGGGGCTGCTGGTCCCCATCGAACAGGCGGCCGACAGCACGCCGCTGGACCCGGCCCGCTTCGAGGCCGACCTGGCGGGGCGGCTCAACGAGCTGCTGGCCTCTCCGGAGCGCGCCGCCGCGCTCGGCCGGGCCGGGCGACGCCGCGCCGTCGAACACTTCTCCTGGGACGCCGTCGCCGCCCGCACCCTGGAGCTGTACCGCGCGTTGCGCGGGTAAGGAAGGGCACCTTATTAACGCCTGCGGTAGAGGAAGGGCCCCCTTTTAACACCGCGCAGCCCTCGAAGTTGAGGGCGGCCCGCAGCGGGCCGCCCTTTCCGTGGTGCGTTCGTCAGGGTGACGTGCGGCGTCAGCGGAAGGCGGGGATGCGCCCCGCGACCCATTGGGCGAAGGTGCGCGGCGCCCGCCCGAGCAGTTGCTCGACGTGTGCGCTGATGCGCTGCTCGGCCTCGGTGGGCTCGCCGAGAATGGACAGCGTGCCGTCGACCACCGGCTCGGGCATGAAGGCCAACATCTGTGCGCGAGCCTCCCGCGGTGTCTGCTCGACGAAGGCAACCGGCTCGCCGAGCGCGTCGGCGAGATCGGCGACGCGTTGCCGAGGCGTGCTGAGCACGGGCCCGGTCAGTTCGTAGGTCCGGCCGGCGTGTGCGTCGTCCCGCAGCACGACGGCGGCCACCTCGGCGATGTCGTCGGGGTCGATGACCGGCAGACCGACATCACCGTACGGTGCCGCGACGGTCCGGCGGGTACGGACGGACTCGGCCCAGGCGTACGCGTTGGAGGCAAAGCCTCCCGGTCGCAGGATCGTCCAGGCCAGGCCGGAGTCCTGGATCGTCCGCTCAGTCTCCCGCAGCGGCGCGTGCGACACCGACTGCGGGCGGGTGCCCGCCGCCTGGGAGGACAGCAGCACGACCCGTTCGAGCCCGCCGGCCTGGCCCACCTTGAGGATCTCGTTGACGTCCAGATGGCCGCCGGCACCGGAGACCAGGAGGAAGAGCGTACGAGCGCCGGTCAGCACAGTGCGGAGGGTTTCCGGCTCGGCCAGGTCGGCCTGCTGGTAGTGCACGCCCTCGGGCAGGTCGACGGGCAGTTGTCCGCGCGACACCGCCGTCACGGCGCCCGTCCCCGCCAGCGCCCTCAGCAGGGTACGACCGACGTTCCCGGTGGCTCCCGTTACCACAATCATGATCAGTTCTCCCCGTCACAACGGTTCGGTCGCGTCCGGTCAGGACGCGACACCGCCTCGCGCCGGTGCGGCTACGGGCGACGCCGGGAACCGTAACAACGCGGGTATAGTAGGTACCTAGAAGAAAGTGACTATCCGATCGGGAGCGTGGATGGCGGACAGTCAGGCGACCTGGGAAGCGTCCATGTCCGCCGATCCGGAGCTGGCCTGTCCGATCGCCCCGGTGGTGGACATCGTGTTCAGCCGCTGGACGACTCCGATCCTGTGGGCACTGCACCAGTACGGTCGGCAGCGGTTCGTCGAGTTGGAACGCCGGCTGACCACCATCACGCCGAAGGTGCTGACCCAGCGACTACGGCAACTCGAACGCGACGGCCTGGTCGCCCGCACCTACCACCCCGAGGTCCCACCCCGCGTCGAATACGAGATCACCGAACTCGGCGCCAGCCTCGCCCCACTCTTCGCCCACCTCGCCGAGTGGGCCGCCACCAACCTCGACGCCGTCGAGCAGTCCCGGCACGCCTACGACACCGCCCAGCAGGCCCGCCCACGGCACCCGCCGGCGTGATCCGGAACAACTTCGGGGAAACTGCTGCCTCCGGCACGGGTGAGGCAGCAACTTCCCCGAAGTTGCGCGTATCGAAATGAGCTGACGGTAGGGGCGCCGGGTCCGGGTCAGCCGCGGAGGCCAGATATTGCGTCGGGAACGAGCCCGAGCCCGTGGGCGGTCGACCGAGCGAGCAGGGGGCCAAGCGCTGTTGGCGCGGCTCAGGCCAGGCGGGTGCGTACGACCAGGTCGTGCAGGGCGTCCACGGCGGCCGGGTCGGGCTGGTCGGGCAGGGTGGAGGCGTCCCTGGCCTCCTCCAGGTCGGCGCGCAGCCGTGGTACGTCGACGGCGAGTCGCTCGGCGGTGCCCGGGGGCAGTGGCCCGTGCTCGGCCTCCCGCTTGGCGGCGATGAGATCCGGCACGTACGTCAGGCTCTTTCCCAGGATGCCGAGGTCCGTCTCCAGGCGGCCCGTGCGCATCAGGTGGCTCCCGGTGAGCAGGACCCGCAACGTGTACAGCGCGGGCTTGAGTTTCCCGGTCTGTAGGTACAGCCGCTGCTGGGTGGCGGCGAAGCCGAGGTAGTGGTGCGCGTGATGACGGGTGACAAGTCTCGGTGCCAGGGCCACGAGTTCGGCGTGCACCGGGGTGGTCACGACCACCAGCGGCGACAACACCTGTTCCAGCACGTACCCGTTTCGGCTGTTCAGCAGCCGGGCGAACTTCAGCAGATCGTGGCTGACCACGTCCAGTTCGACACCGTCGCGTACGCCGGTGTGCTGCAGGGTGTCCGGTCCGGTGCGTAACCCGACCACCTCCGTCGCCGGCAGCAGGTGCGCGGCGCGTAGATCCAGGTCGGAGTCGACGGACGCGAAGCCGTACAGGTGGGCGCCGCTGACGGTGGCGAACAACAGCGGGCGGGGTAGCTCCCGGGCGGCCTCGGCGGCCCACGACGGCACGTTGACGGTCACTACAGGTTCCTCTCCCGTACGCCGGTGAGCAGCCGGTCGACGGCGTCCCGGTCGGGTTGTTCCGGCAGCGTGGTGGTGGCCGCCGCGTCGGCGAGTTCGGCGAGCAGGTCCTCGGCCCAGCCGGTGACCGACTCCCAGCTCAGGTCGCCGCGGCGTACCGCGAGCAGCCGGTCACGCAGGTGCCGTACGTCCACCAGGATCTCCCCGGTGCGCAGCACGTGCACCCCGGCGATCAGCAGTCGGACCATGTGCATGGCCTGCTTGTGGTTCGTCTCGCCGGTGCGCTCGCGGCTGGCCGCCACCCGGTCGAGTTGGTCCCGGGCGTAGCTGCCGTACGTCTGGGCCACCCGCCGCGACAGGAACGCCCGCCGCGTGGCCAGCAACTGCCGCCCGTCCTCGGTGATCGTCTCGACCAGCGGGGACCAGAGCACCTCCAGCACCGTCGGGTTGCTCTGCAGAGCCAGCTCGCAGAGGCGTTCGAACTCCCAGGAGAACTGCTCCTCCGCCGGCCCGTCGAGGTGGGTGGGCGGCTTGTCCAGGTGCCAGAAGGCACGGGTGGGCGCCACGTACACGCCACGCCGGTCGTGGTCGGAATCCGGGCCGTGCAGCCCGTACGCCCGCGACCCGACCACGACGGCGAGCACGGTGTGCCGCTCGACCAACTCGATCACGCCCGGCACGCTACCCGCCTTGTTCTGTGGCAGTTCTGCCGTCTTCACCTCGGCGTGTCGTCCACCTCGACCGCCATGGATCGGGCGTACCGCCGCCCTTCATGATCTCGTTGGTTGTCGGCCGAGCGCGAAGCGATCTCGCGCAGTAGGTTGAGGCGGTGAGCGGACGGTTCCCGATCGAAGACGTCTCCCCCGTCGTCTCCTGCGGGCGTTACCCGGCCCGTGCCGTGGTCGGCGAGTTGGTGCCGGTGTCGGCGCGCGCCTACCGCGAGGGGCACGACGCGCTCGGCTGCAACGTGGTGTGGCTCGGCCCCGACGGGCTGGCCCGCCCGTTCACCCGGATGAGTCCGGGTGAACCCGGCCAGGACCGGTGGCACGCCACGATCGTGCCGGACGCCGTCGGCGAGTGGATGTTCACCGTGGAGGCGTTCAGTGACCCGTACCTGACCTGGCACAACGCGGTGACCAAGAAGATCGCCGCCGGCCAGGGGCCGGCCGAGCTGGCCAACGACCTCGCCGAGGGCGTACGCGTGCTGACCGCCGCCACCGCACTGGTGCCGAAGGCCGAGCGGGCCCGCGTCAAGAAGGCCGCGAAGGCCCTGGGCGACGTCGACCGGGCGCTGCCGCAGCGGGTGAGTCCGGCGTTGGAGCTGGCCGACCTGCTCTGGGCGCATCCCGTCCGCGAGTTGGTGACCACCGGCGAGGAGTACCGCATCTGGGTGGACCGCGAGCGGGCGCTCTTCTCCGCCTGGTACGAGTTCTTTCCCCGCTCCGAGGGGGCGATCCCGGCCACCGTCGACGCCCCGGCCCGCTCGGGCACCTTCGCCACCGCCACCGAGCGGCTGCCGGGGGTGGCCGCGATGGGTTTCGACGTGCTCTACCTGCCGCCGATCCACCCGATCGGCCGGGTCAACCGCAAGGGGCCGAACAACAGCCTCGTCGCCGGCCCGGACGACGTGGGTTCGCCGTGGGCGATCGGCGCGGCCGAGGGCGGGCACGACGCCATCCACCCCGACCTGGGTACGGCGGAGGACTTCCGGGACTTCGTCGCCGCCGCCGCCGAACACGGCCTGGAGGTGGCGATGGACCTGGCGTTGCAGTGCGCGCCGGATCACCCGTGGGTGACCGAGCATCCGGAGTGGTTCACCACCCGGGCCGACGGCAGCATCGCGTACGCGGAGAACCCGCCGAAGAAGTACCAGGACATCTACCCGCTGAACTTCGACAACGACCCCGACGGCATCCGCGCCGAGGTGCTGCGGGTGGTGCTGCACTGGGTCGGCGAGGGCGTGAAGATCTTCCGGGTGGACAACCCGCACACCAAGCCGGTCGACTTCTGGCACTGGCTGATCTGGGAGGTCAAGCGGGTCGACCCGGACGTGCTCTTCCTCGCCGAGGCGTTCACCCGACCGGCGATGATGCACGGGCTGGCCAAGGTCGGCTTCACCCAGTCGTACACGTACTTCACCTGGCGGACCTCGGCCGCCGAGATGCGGGAGTACTGCGTGGAGCTGGTCGCGGCGGCCGACTACATGCGGCCGAACTTCTGGCCCAACACGCCCGACATCCTGCACGCCTCGTTGCAGCACGGCGGGCCGCCGATGTTCAAGATCCGGGCGGTGCTGGCCGCGCTGCTCTCCCCCTCCTGGGGCATGTACGCCGGCTACGAGCTGTTCGAGCACGTGGCCCGCCCCGGCGCGGAGGAGTACCTCGACAACGAGAAGTACGAGCTGCGCCCGCGGGACTGGGCCGGCGCGGAGGCGCGGGGTCGCTCACTGGCGCCGTTCATCACCACCCTGAACCGGGTACGCCGCGACAACCCGGCCCTGCGCCGGCTGCGTAACCTGGTCTTCCACGACATCGACAACCCGGCGCTGCTGTGCTGGTCCAAGCACGACCCGGCGACGGGCAACACGGTGCTGGTGGTCTGCTCGTTCGACTCGCACACCGTGCAGTGGGGCAACACCACCCTGGACATGCCGGCGCTCGGTCTGGACTGGCACGACCGGTTCACCGTGCACGACGAGCTGACCGGCGCAGACTACGACTGGGGGCAGCGCAACGCGGTCCGGCTCGACCCGTACCTGCAACCCGCACACGTGCTCACCCTGCGCCGACCGGCCGCCGGGTCGCCGGGGCCGGCCGGCACCGAACCGGCCACCCTGACCGTCGAGGACGTGCCGGGCGACCTGTCCGGCACCACCGCACCGACCTCTCCCGCCCAGAAGGACGACGCCCGATGGACCAGCTGATCTCCGGGGAGATCCACGACCCGCACGCCGTGCTCGGCGCGCACCCGGCCGGCGGGCGTACGGTGATCCGCACCCTGCGCCGGGGGGCCGGCGACGTGAGCGTGCTGGTCGGCGACGAACGGCACCCGATGAAGCGGGTGCACGACCTCGGCGTCTTCGAGGCCACCGTCCCCGGCGAGGTGCTGGACTACCGGCTCGACGTCGACGGCGTACGCCACGACGACCCGTACCGCTTCCCGCCGACCCTCGGCGAGCTGGACCTGCACCTGATCGGCGAGGGCCGGCACGAGCGGCTGTGGGAGGCGCTCGGCGCGCGGGTCGTCGACGGCGGGGTGGCGTTCGCGGTGTGGGCGCCGAACGCCCGGGGGGTGCGGCTGGTCGGTGACCTGACCGGCTGGGCGCCCGACGACGGCTGGCCGATGCGCTCGCTCGGCTCCACCGGCGTGTGGGAGATCTTCGTGCCGGGGGTCACCGCCGGCGCCCGCTACAAGTACCGCGTCCTGGGCGCCGACGGGTACTGGCGGGACAAGGCCGATCCCCTCGCGGCGTACGCGGAGGTGCCGCCGGCCACCGCGTCGGTGGTGCACCGGTCGACGTACGAGTGGTCGGACGCGGACTGGCTCGCCCGGCGGGCGCAGCGGCAGCCGCACCAGGAGCCGATGAGCGTGTACGAGGTGCACCTCGGTTCGTGGCGGCCCGGCCTCGGTTACCGGGAGCTGGCCGAGCAGTTGACCGCGTACGTGGTGGAGCTGGGCTTCACCCACGTGGAGTTCCTGCCGGTGATGGAACACCCGTTCGGCGGCTCGTGGGGCTACCAGGTGACCGGCTACTTCGCCCCGACGTCCCGGTTCGGCGACCCCGACGAGTTCCGGCACCTGGTGGATCGGCTGCACGCCGCCGGGATCGGGGTGATCCTGGACTGGGTGCCGGCGCACTTCCCGAAGGACGAGTGGGCCCTGGCCCGCTTCGACGGCACCCCGCTCTACGAGCATCCCGACCCGCGTCGCGGCGAGCACCCCGACTGGGGCACGTACGTGTTCGACTTCGGCCGCCGGGAGGTGCGCAACTTCCTGGTCGCCAACGCGCTCTACTGGTTGGACGAGTTCCACGTCGACGGGCTGCGGGTGGACGCGGTCGCCTCGATGCTCTATCTGGACTACTCCCGGCAGGACGGGCAGTGGACGCCGAACGTGCACGGCGGTCGGGAGAACCTGGAGGCCATCGCGTTCATGCAGGAGGTCAACGCGACGGTCTACAAGCACCACGCCGGAGTGGTGATGATCGCCGAGGAGTCCACCGCCTGGCCGGGTGTGACCCGGGCCACCAGCGACGGCGGGCTCGGCTTCGGGTTCAAGTGGAACATGGGCTGGATGCACGACACCCTGCTGTACACCTCGAAGGACCCGATCTACCGCCAGCACCACCACCATCAGCTCACCTTCTCCCTGGCGTACGCCTGGAGTGAGAACTACGTGCTGCCGATCAGCCACGACGAGGTGGTGCACGGCAAGGGGTCCCTGGCGGGCAAGATGCCCGGCGACGAGTGGCAGCGGCTGGCCAACGTACGCGCGCTGCTGGCGTACATGTGGGCGCACCCGGGCAAGCAGCTGCTCTTCATGGGCTGCGAGCTGGCCGACGACCGGGAGTGGAGCGAGGAACGCGGCCTCGACTGGTACCTGCTGCACGACCCGGCCCGGGCCGGCGTGCAACGCCTCGTCGGCGACCTGAACCGGGTCTACCGGGACACCCCCGCCCTGTGGGCGCAGGACACCTCCCCCGCCGGTTTCCGCTGGCTCGCCGGTGACGACGTCGCCAACAACACCGTCTCGTTCGTCCGGATCGCGCCCGACGGGGCGACCCTGGTCTGCGTGGCCAACTTCTCCGCGCTGCCGCTGGAGGACTACCGGATCGGCCTGCCGGCCGCCGGTGCCTGGGCGGAGGTGCTGAACACCGACGCCCACCACTACGGCGGTTCCGGCGTCGGCAACCTCGGCACGGTGCACGCGGAGAACGTCCCCTGGCACGGCCAACCCGCCTCGGTGTCCCTGCGCGTGCCCCCACTCGGCGCCCTCTGGCTCCGCCCGAGCTGACCCAGATCTTGGTGTGTTCCCTCCCCTCCGGGGGCGTTGACATACCAAGATCTCGAAATCCGGCCCGTGAGTGAACCGTCGTGGTCGTTGTGTCCGTATCACCGGGGGTAGACGGGCGACGATGCGGAGGATCGATGGCGAGCAGCAGGCGTACGGGTAGGGACAGCGGACACGAACCGTCGCCACGGCAGCGGAAGATCGCCGGTCTCGCGGCGATCGGACTGACCTTCGGGGTGGCCTTCGCGGTGGCGACCGGGACCAGTTCGGCCAGCGAGAACTGCGACGGCCTGGACGCCGCGGTGGGCAGCAACCTGGCGTTCATCGCCGACCAGCTGGTGTTCCCGGACGAACTGTCGGAGGCGCGGATCGCCAACCGGCAGGCGGTCATCGACCAGTTGGAGCAGCGGCGCGCGGCGTCCGGCTGCACCGGCGAGGTCGAGGTACCGGACGCGGACCCGAACGCGGCGCTCAACGGTGGCGCGGCGGAGAACTGCGACGGCCTCGCCGGCGCGGTCCGCAACAACCTCGCCTTCATCGAGGGGCAGCGGCGCAACCCGGACGCCCTCTCGGAGGCCCGGATCGCCAACCGGCAGGCCGTCATCGACCTGCTCGAAGACCGTCGCACCCTGGCCGGCTGCACCGGCGAGGTCAGCCTGACCCCGGGCGGCTGACCGACCGGAACACGCGGGCGGGACCGCACCGCGGTTCCGCCCGCAGGCAGGGCCGCACGGACAGTTCCGCCCGCAGGCAGGGCCGCACGGGCGAGGCGGCAGCCGGCTCCGGATCAGGCCGCGCCCAGGCGGCAGATCCAGCTCAGACCAGGCCCGCGCCGCGCAGCAGGGTCCACAGCCCGGCACCGTCGGGAGCGGAGAGCCACTTCTGCCCGATCGGCCCCTCCGTGGGGTGATCGTGCGGGACGGGCAGGCTACCGGCGAGCACCGCCTGGGTGGGCGAGAGCCGGCGGATCGCCACCCCGGCCACGTTGTCCGGGTGGGCGACGGCGAACTCGCGGTAGATCTCCTGGTCGTGCTGGCCGTCGTCGCCGACGAGCAGCCAGCGTACGTCGGGGAACTCCTTGGCCAGCCGGGCCAGGGTGGCCCGCTTGTGTTCCCGGCCGCTGCGGAACCAGCGGTCCTGGGTCGGCCCCCAGTCGGTCAGCAGCAGCGGCCCGGCCGGGTAGAGGTGCCGGGACAGGAACCGGGTGAGCGTCGGGGCCACGTTCCACGCGCCGGTGGAGAGGTAGAACACCGGCGCGCCGGGGTGGGCGGTGACCAGCCGCTCGTAGAGCACCGCCATGCCGGGCACCGCCGCGCGGGCGTGCTCGTCGAGGACGAACGTGTTCCACGCGGCGAGCAGCGGCCGGGGCAGCGCGGTCACCATGACCGTGTCGTCGATGTCGGAGAGGATGCCGAAGCGCACCTCCGGGTCGAGAATGCGTACCGGCGCCTCGACCGGCTCGGCGTCGGGCATGCTCAGCCGCACCGAACCCCACCCGGGCGGCAGCGCGGTCTCGACCACCGTGTCGATGAACCCGCTGCGGTCGGCCTGCGCCTCGTGGACCACGCCGCCGGTCTCGATGGTCACGGTGACGTGCTTGGCCGGCAGGGTGGTGAAGCTGCGCCAGCCCCGGACCTTCTCCAGCCGGCCCCGTTGGCGGGTGTCGGGCCGCCCCAGCAGCACCCGGCACATCACCCGTACCCAACCCGGCGCGCCGTAGCCGGTGTACGCGATGATGTTGGTCCGCCAGCCGGTGCGCCGCAGCCGGCGTTCGACCAGGGCGTGCACGGCGTCCTCGATCCGCGCGGCCCGGTGCAGGTTCGGTATGGCCAGCTGGCCAGCGGGAGTGGGTGGCACGGTTGCAACCCTGCCACAGAGCGGCGACCTCGGCCACGCGAGCTGAGCCGAACCGCCACGCCCGGCGTCGCCGCCGTGTCACACTCCGGTCGGGACGGCGACGGGGGCGAGGTCGTGCCGCGAGCAGGGACGGAACCAGAGCAGCAGCGCGGGTGGTGGCGGCCACGGCTCGACCGGCCGGCACTCGTCGCCCTGCTGCTCGGGCTGATCGGAGTCGGCTACCGGCTGGTCCTCGTGCTGAACACGGTGCCCGTCTCCAACAGCGACGAGGCGACCTTCGGGCTGGCCGCGCTGCACATCGCGCAGGGCCGCGAGCATCCGGTCTTCCTCTACGGCCAGCGGTACATGGGCACGCTGGAGTCGTACCTGGCCGCACCCCTGATCGCGGTGACCGGGCCGCGTTGGCCGGTGCTGCGGCTGCCGGTGCTCGCGCTCTACGCGCTGTTCCTCTGGCTGATCCACCGGTTGACCCGGCGGATCGGCTCGCCGTGGTTCGCCACGCTGGTCGTCGGGCTGCTCGCGCTGGGCTCCGAGCGGGTGATCCGGGACCAGGTGACCGCCGTCGGCGGCCGGCCGGAGGTCAAGGCGGCGGTGCTCGCCATGCTGCTGGTCGTGGTGGCGCTGGCCCGTGGCACGGTACGTCGCCGGGCGCTGGCCGTCGGCGGGTTCGGGCTGCTCGCCGGGGTGGCGCTCTGGTCGGACTGGTTGATCGTGCCGTACCTGGCGGTGGCCGGGCTGGCCCTGGTGTGGACGCTGCGCCGGGAACTGCTCGGCTGGGCGGGTCTGCTGCTGGTCGCCGGGTTCGTCGTCGGGCTGGCCCCGATGATCCGGGACAACCTGGTGGCCCCGCCCGGGCAGGACTCCCTGTCGGTGCTGCGCGGCGTCAGCGGCGGAAACGGTGCGGTTCCGCCCTGGTCGCAGCGGCTCGGTGGCGGGCTGCTGGACGGCGTGCCGCTGGCCGCCGGGCTCTGCCCGGTCGACGGTTGCGCCCGCTGGCAGGAGTCGTTCGGCCTGCTCTACCCGGTGCTGCTGGTGGTGGCGGCGACGCTGGCCGGGCTCGCGTACCGGCGGGCCGCCGGGCGGGGCGACCGGGTCGGGCCGATCGTGCACCTCACGCTGCTCGTCGGCGCGGCGCTGACCCTGCTGGCGTACGTGCGCAGCCCGCTGGCCGCGACGGATCCGCTGGGCAACGCCCGTTACCTGTCGGTGCTGCAACTGTCGCTACCGGCCGTGCTCTGGCCGCTGTGGGTGGCGGCGGTGGCCGGCTGGCGGGGCGCCCTCGGCGCGGCCGGCCGGGTGCTCGGCGCGGCGGCCACCGCCGTGCTGGCTGCGCTGGCGGCCACGTCGCTGGTGGTGACCGTGCTCTTCGCCACCGGCGGCGCCGCGCCGGGGCGCACCGAGGAACGGCACGCCCGGGAGCTGGCCGACACCGTGCGTGCGGCCGGCCTGCGCGAGGTGTACGGCGAGTACTGGACGTGCAACCGGCTGGTCTTCAACACCGCCGAGGAGGTGGTCTGCGGGGTCCTCGACGGCAATCTGCACCCGGGGCAGAACCGGTACCCGGCGTACTGGTGGCGGCTGGCCCGGGCGCAGCGGCCCGGGTACGTGCTGGCGGCGGACGCCCCGGCGGACCGGCGGTTGCGGGAGCTGCTCGGCGACCGGGCCGACGCGGCGTTGCTCGCTGAGGTCGGCGGTTTCCGGGTGTACCACCCGCCGGAGCCGCTGCGGCCCTGGCGTTAGAGTCACCCATGCTCATCCTGCTGCCGCCCTCGGAGGGCAAGGCCGAGGCCGGCTCGGGCCGCCGGCTGAACCTGGACAGGCTCTCCCTGCCGGAACTCAACCCGGTGCGGGAGCAGGTGCTGTCCGCGCTGGTCGCCCTGAGCGCCGGGCCTGCGGAGGCGGCGCTGACCGCGCTCGGCCTCGGCACCGGACAACAGGGCGAGCTGCGGCGCAACGCCCGACTCCGGCAGGCCGCCACCGCGCCCGCCGGCCGGATCTACACCGGCGTGCTCTACGAGGCGCTCGACCTGGCCACCCTGCCGGCGGCGGCGCAGCGGGCGGCGGGTCGGCAGGTGCTGGTCAGCTCCGGTCTGTGGGGGGCGGTACGGCTGACCGACCGGATTCCGCCGTACCGCTGCCCGATCGGTGCCCGACTGCCCGGCACCGGTGCCCTGCCGGCGCTGTGGCGCCGGGAGCTGGGCCCCGCGCTGACCGCGGCGGCCGGACGCGGCCCGGTGCTGGACCTGCGCTCGGGGGCGTACGCCGCGGCCTGGACGCCGCGCGGCGAGCTGGCCGAGCGCACCCTGACCGTGCGGGTGCTGCACGAGCGGGAGGTCGACGGGGTGCCGGTGCGGTCGGTGGTCAGCCACTTCAACAAGGCCACCAAGGGCCGCCTGGTCCGTGACCTGCTGCTCGCCGGTGCCCGCCCGCGTACCGCCGAGGCGCTGGTGACCGCGCTGCGGGACCTGAAGTACACGGTGTGCGAGCAGGCCACCGCGCCCGGCCGTCCGCGCCAGGTCGACCTCGTGGTTTCCGAGTTGTAACCAGCCGCAAGATTTCCTCAAGCCTCGACCGGATCGGTACCACCGTCCGGTGTCGCCCGTCACCGTAAAGGGACCCGACGCGACGAGGAGGCCTTGCGGTGGTTGCCGAACCCGTCCTGCTCGACCGGTCCCGTCCGTCACCGGCCGCGACGACGTCCGCCGTGCCGTCGCCGACCCGGCCGGCCTCGACCCTGCCACCGCTGGACTGGACGACCCTGGCCGACGCCTTCGAGACGGCCTGCCTGCTGCGCTGCATGCCGCCTCCGGCGACGCCCGGGCACCGGCAGCCCGGGCAGCAGACCGTCCGGCCGGCGATGATCGAGTTCAACCGGGAGGAGGCGGCGCGACGGACGCGGCAGTTGCTCGATCGCCTCGACATCCCGGTCCGGCACGAACTGACCGTCGGTGGGCTGCGCCGCCGCTACGAGCTGCACCGGCTGCACGTCCCGCGCGAGCACCGGCCGGCGTACGCGGCGGTGGTGGAGAACGGCTGGCGTCGCGGCCGGCGGGAACTGCTCGGCGGTCCGGTGCCGGGTGCCTCGACGGCGCGGCGGTTGTGGCGCACCCGGCTGGCCGCCGCCGCCTGGCGGGCCGCGCTGCTGGCGGGCGGCCGGCACGTCCGTCGGCACATCCTCGGGGTGCGGATCACCGACCGGGAACTCGGTGCGGTGCTGGTGCGCGGCGCCGCCCTGCTCGACGTGCCGGCGCTGCTGCGTCCGAGCACCGGGTGCTTCCTGGTCAGCGTGGCGCACGGCCCCGACCGGGACCGGATCCTGCGGCACGCGGCGGAGGAGGCGGTGCAGCGCCCGGTGGCCTGACCGCCGGCCGACACCCGGCCGCACGACGCTTCGCCGACCCCGGGCTTGCGCCGCGGGGGTCCGGCGGCGCACAGTGCTGCCCGTGAGCCGTTCCCGGTACCCTGCCCGATCCCGGTGGCGCGGCGCCCGCGCGGCGCTCGCGCTGGCCGTGCTGCTGGCCCTGCCCGGCCTCGGCGGCTGCCGCGACGATCAGGGTGAGCCGGTGGTCATCCGCATCGCCACCGGCAGCCCGACGGCCGTGTACCACGCCTTCGGCGAGTCGCTGGCGGCCATCCTCAACCGGGAACTGCCTGAGGTGCGGGCGGAGGTGCTGGTCACCGCGGCCTCGGCGGAGAACGTGCAACTGCTCAACAGCGGGGCGGCGGAGCTGGGGTTCACCCAGGCCGACGTGCTGCCCGCGGATCCGGGTCCGGACCCACAGGTGGTGGCGGTCGCCCGGGTCTACGACGACCTGCTGCACCTGGTCACCACCGCCGACGGCCCGGTGCGGACCCTGACCGACCTGCGCGGGCGGCGGGTGTCGGTCGGCGCGCCCGGCTCCGGGACCAAGATCACTGTGGACCGGCTGCTCGACGTGGCCGGCCTGGGCGGCGTGCAGGTGCGGCAGGAACGGCTCGGTCTGGACGACTCGGTGGCCGCGCTGCGGGACGGCCGCATCGACGCCTTCTTCTTCTCCGGTGGCCTCCCGGTCCGCGCCGTCGCCCAGTTCGCCCAGGACACCCCGACCCGCATCGTCGACCTGGGCGAGTGGACCGCACCGCTGCGCCGCGGCAACCCCGAGGTGTACGTGCCGCGGGACATCCCCCGCTCGGTGTACGGCGTCGACCCGGTCACCACCGTGGCCAACCCGAACTACCTGGTGGTGCGGGCCAACCTGCCGGAGTCGCTGGTCCGCGAGGTGACCCGGCTGCTGATGGAGCGCCGCTCCGAACTGGCCGCCGCGCACCCGGCGGCCGGCCGGATGAGCCCCCGCTCGGCCATCGCCACCTCGCCGTTGCCCCTGCATCCGGGCGCCGTCGACTACTACCGGGCCAGCAAGCCCTGACCCGACGGGTCAGGCGGACCGCGCGGCGGGCGGGGCGTCGCCCAGCCGGGGGAACGGTTCGGCGGAGAAGACCACCTCCACCGGCACCTCGAAGTGCCGGGCGATGCGCAGCGCCAGGTGCAGGCTCGGGCTGAACTCGCCGCGCTCCAGGTAGCCGATCGTCTGGTAGTGGACGCCCAACGCCTCGGCCAACTGGCGGCGGGAGATGCCCCGCTCGGCCCGGAGCATGGCGATGCGGTTGTAGACGACCTCACTCATCGACGGCCCTTCCTCACGTCACCCGCTGCATGGCCTTCTCGCGACGGGCCGCCACGCTCGACCCGGACTCGCGACGAGCCATCCGGCGCAGCACCATCGGCGCCAGGATCAGCCCGGCGACCGCCCAGCCGCCGAGCACCAGCAGCGTCTCCAGATGCCGCCACGAATCGCCGATCTCGACGGCGGCCATGGCCTCCGGCAGCAGCGCCGACCGCATGCCGAGGCCGAGCCAGTAGATCGGGAAGATCTGCGCGACCGCCTGCAACCAGCCGGGCAGCGCCGTGATCGGGTAGAAGATGCCCGACGTGGCGATGAGTCCCATCATCGGGAGCATGATCAGCCCCATGTTCCGGGGATTGGAGAGCAACGAGCCGAGGACCGCGCCGACCGGCATGGTCGCCACCATCCCGATCACCATCACCCACGCCAGGGTCAGCCAGGCTCCGGCGCTGTCGAGTGCGAGCGCGTCGAAGAGGAACAGGCCCGGCACGAGCAGCAGGACGACGCTGACCAGCGTCATCCCGGACACCAGAGTGATCTTGCTGATGAGGTAGCCGAACATGCCGTTCGGGGTGGCCTTGGCCCGTAACAGGGTGCCGTCCTCCCGCTCCACCGTGAGGATCGACGCCATGTTGACCAGCCCGCCGAACGCCACGGTCATGCCGAGCGTGCTGGGCAGGGTCTGCGCGCCGAGGGAGAACTCGGTGCCCGGCACGGTGGCGCCGCGCAGGAAGAACATCACCACCAGCAGGACGACGGTCGGGAAGAGGTAGCCCCAGAGGGTCTCCGAGTGGGTGAAGCTCTGCCGTAGCTCGATGCGGCCCCGGGACAGACCGGCCCGGGCGGCCACGACCAGCGGGCGGACCGTCGGAGTCATCGGCCGACCTCCTCGAACGCGCGGGTCGCGCTCTCGGCGCGCCCGGACTCGTGATCGCGTACCAACGTCATGTAGGTGTCTTCCAGGCTCGCCCGGCGTACCTCAAGGTCGGCGATCTCCTCGCCGTGCCGGGTGAACAGCTCGCGGACGAACCCGGTCGCGTCGCTGGTGGAGTGCACGAAACGGGTTCCGCCCCGGCTCCACCGCACCTCGGCGTCGGCGGAGATGCGGCGGGACAGTTCGTCGGCGGAGCCGCTGGCGATGATCCGCCCCCCGGCCAGGATGAGGATCCGGTCGGCCAGCTTCTCCGCCTCGTCCAGATCGTGGGTGGTGAGCAGGATGGTGGTGTCGTCGATGTCGGTGAGCCGGTGCACCAGGTCGTGGAACTCGCGGCGGGCAGCGGGATCGAACCCGGCGGTCGGCTCGTCGAGGAAGAGCACCTCGGGCCGGCCGACGATGCCGATCGCCACGTCGACCCGGCGACGTTGGCCGCCGGAGAGCTGACCGACCTTCTTGTGCGCGTGCTCGGTGAGGCCGACCACCTGGATCAGCTCGTCGATGTCCCACGGCCGGCTGATCCGCCCGGTGGAGTACGGCGCGTAGAAGGAACCGAGATGCTCCAGCAGCTCCCGCACCCGCCATCGGCTGTGGTCGCGCCAGGACTGCAGGACCACGCCGAGTCGGGCCCGCCATCGCTCGTCACCGCGCGCCGGGTCGGTCCCCAGCACGGTGACCCGGCCGCCGGAGCGCATCCGGAAGCCCTCCAGGATCTCGATCGTGGTCGTCTTGCCGGCACCGTTCGGGCCGAGCAGGGCCAGCACCTCACCCTGACGTGCGGTGAACGACACGCCGGTGAGCACGTCGGTGGTGCCGTACCGCATGCGCAGGTCGTGCACGTCCAGGGTGACGCCCCGCTCGGGCGGCGACGTGGTGCTGGTCGGGGTGTCCGCCCCGGCACTGACTGCCATCGACCACTCCCTCCGTATGATCTGTGCGGTGGAATATAGCACTCATACTACGGATGACAGCAAACCTCGGTCGTCGGGTGCGAACTGCTGCTGCTCAGGCCACCACCGGCGCGGACGAGGCCGGGTCGACGGGCGACGCCGGACCGTCCGCCGCGCCCGGCCCGGCGGAATCGGCCGGTTCCGCCGGCTGCGGGAACCACAGCGCGGCGACCAGGCCGCGTGGCGAGTTCGGGTGCATGGTGAGCCGGCCGTCGGAGGCGTCGACCAGCACGGCGGCGATGGTCAGGCCCAGCCCGGCGCCGTCGACGTTCTGCACCTCCGGGGCCCGCCAGAACCGTTCGGTGGCCCGACCGAGCTGGCTGCGGGTCATCCCCGGGCCGGTGTCGCGTACCTCCAGGGTGGTGCCACCGTCGCGGGCCGCGACCGTCACCGTCACCTCGCCGCCCGCCCCGCTGAACTTCACCGCGTTGTCGATCAACGCGTCGAGCGCCTGGTCGATGGCGGTCGGCACGGTACTGGCGTACACCGGCCCCGGATCGGCCGCCAGACGCAGGGTGACCGACCGGTGCCGGGCCAGTGGCTCCCAGGCCGCGACCCGGGACGCGGCCGCCGCCGTCGCGTCGACGGTGACCCGCTGGTTCTCGCGCCGTTCCGCCCGGGCGAGGGTGAGCAGCGCGTCGAGGAGCAGCGCCAGCCGGTCGGTCTCCTCCAACGCCAGCCGGTGCTCCGCCCGCCCCTGCTCGTCGGTGACGCTCAACCCCAACTCCTCCACCCGCAGCCGCAGCGCGGTCAACGGGTTGCGCAGCTGATGACTGGCGTGCGCGACGAACGCGCGCTGTCGGTCCATCACGTCGGAGACCACGTCGGCCATGTGGTTGAAGCTCGTCGCCAGGCGACGCAGCTCCGGTGGCCCCTGCCGGTGCTGCACCCGGGCACCACGGTCGCCCTCGGCGATCTCGTGGGTGACCGCGTCCAGCTCGGTGACCGGACGCAGCACCCAGCCGGCCAGCCCGAACGCGGTGAGCACGCAGGCCAGCACGGCGAGCAGACCCAGCGCCGCGACCAGCAACCACCAGGTGGCGACGGTACGCCGGACCCCGTCGGCCGGGGTGGCGGTGACCACCGCCCCGAGGACCTCACCGCCGTCGTTGATCGGCACGGCCACCACGATCGGCCCGTCCACCCACGGCCAGACCGAGTCGGGTCCGCTGGCCTGCTGCCCGGACAACGCGACGTCCAACGCCTCGCGGGTGCCCGCGGCCGGCCGCCAGTGCGCCGAGGCCACCACCACCCGCCGGTCCCGGTCCACCACCGCGGCACCGATGCCGTACAGCTCGTCGTAGCTGCTCAACTCGTGGTCGAGCGGCCCGGCCGTGCCGTCACGCAACGCGGGCCCGGCCAGCGACGCGAAGCGCGTGGCATCGGCGAGCCGGTCGGCCCGTACCCGGTCGGTCTCCCGGGTGGTCAGCGTCACCGCCAACGGCGTGCCCAGCGCCACCACCACCAGCACCATCAGCAGCAGATAGCTGATCACCAGCCGGCGTCGCACCCCGGGCCCCTCACTCGCCCCGGAGCCGGTAACCGACGCCGCGGACGGTCTCCACCAGGCGCGCGTCGCCGAGTTTGCCGCGCAGCGAGCCGACATGCACCTCGACCGTGTGCCGGTCGGTGAAGGTGGTGCCCCAGGCGTCGAGCAGGATCCGGTCGCGTGGCACCGCGACACCGGGTTGCCGGGCCAGCGAGAGCAGGACGTCGAACTCCTTGCGGGTCAGCGCCACCGGCCGCCCGGCCACGTTGACCGTACGGGCGGCCACGTCGATGTGCACCGGCCCGACCTCGATCAGGCTGCGTTCCGGCGCGGCGTGCGAAGCCCGTCGCAGCACCGCCTCGATCCGGGCCTGAAGCTCCACCATCGAGAAGGGCTTGACCACGTAGTCGTCCGCGCCCAGCCGCAGGCCGAGCACCCGGTCACGTTCCTCGCCACGGGCGGTCACCGCGATGATGCCGAGCTGGTTGCTGCGCCGCCGCAGCTGTCGGCACAGGTCGGTGCCGTCCCCGTCCGGCAGGGTGAGGTCGAGCAGCACCAGGTCGCAGGGGGCGGCGGAGAGCGCGGCGGCGACGGTGGCGGCGTGCTCCACCTCGTACCCCCGTCGGGTCAGCGCCGACGACAGCGCGGCGGCCACCCGACGGTCGTCCTCGACCAGCAGGATGCGCACCCGGCCTCCCCCGTTCGGTCCACTCATCGTGTGCGCTAGATGGTGGCAGACGAGCGGCCGGGTGGACAGGCCCGGGGCGGTCGGTCCGTCCCTCAGAGCCCGAAGGTCTCCTCGGAGGTGCTGTCGCGCACCCCGTCGACGAACCCCTTGAACCCGGGGTCCTCGTGGCTGGCCGGCACGGTGGCGACGACCTCGCCGGAGGCCTCGGTGACGGCGTCGATCAGCGGCGCGAAGTCGATCTCAGCGTCGGCGAGGGTGTCGTCGTCGGCCTCCGCAAGGTTGATCACGTGCTGCACGTCCTCGGACGGCGTGTCGGGGTCGTCGGCCCAGTCGGCACCGGCGCGGTAGCACTCGTCGTAGAGCGCGCGCTGGCTGTCGGTCCAGTCCTCGTGGTAGCTCTCCATGCCCATCCCCCTCGGCGGCGGCCTGCCCTTCGAGCATGCCCGCCGGGGCGACGGACCGGGCCGGTACCGGACAAAACTCCGCCGGTTCCCCGGTGCGACGCCGACGCCGCCCGGGACGAGGGCGCGTACCCGTCAGCGGCAGAGCCGCCCGACCTCCTCGGCGAACCGGTCCATCGGGTCGGCCTCGGCCGGACCGAGCAGGTAGGTCTTCAACTCCCGGCGGGCCTCGGTCATCGGGTCGTCGCCCGCCCGGGTCAGCGCCACGATCTTCTCCAGCTCCGCACAGTCGGCGGCCAGCAGGTACGCCGCGCGAGAGGTCGGGAAGGAGCGCCGGAACTCGTCCTCGGGCAGCCCGGCGGGATTGGCCACCACGTACGGTCGCTGGCTCTGCACGAAGTCGGACACGACGCTGGACACGTCGCTGACCAGCAGGTCGGTCTGGTCGAAGCAGTCGAACAGCGCGGGCACCCGCCCGGTGACGACCCGGTGCGCCGGTCCGTCCAGCGTCGTCGCGTCGACCTCCCCACCGGCGCTGCGGATGCGCTGCACGATCCGCTCGTGTGCCGCTCGGGCCCGCCCGGAACGGCTCCCGGTGAGCGGATGCGGCTTGTAGATCAGCCGGACCTCCGGCCGGATCGCCAGCAACCCGGCGACGATCCGTTCACCCATCAGCAGGACCGAGCTGTGATAGGGATCGTCGGCAAGCCAGCCCTCCCAGGTTGGTGCGTAGAGCACGGTGAAGGGACGGCCGGTGGGCCGCCGATCGAGGGCGCGCACGCCGGCCAGTTGTGGCCGGCCGATCTCCACCACATCCTCGTCGCGGACGCCCGTCCCGGCGCGGGCGAGCCGCTCCCGGCCGGCCGGGCCGGCCACCCAGACCTCGTCGTAGACCTTGCAGAACGGGTTGACGCTGGCCGCCTTGTCGCTGTCGCCGTGCCCGACGAACACGTGCCGCACGCCGGGCTCCCGCAGCATGTGGATGTTCTCCCCGGCGTTGGCGGGATACAGCGCCACCCGGACGCTGGCCTTGCCGAGGTTCATGAAGTCCGCACCGGGCGGGACGCAGACCACCGGCAGCCGCGTCTCGGCCAACTCGGCCAGGGCCTCCGGGTTGCGCAGGAAGACCACCGTCCGCCGGCCCAGCGCCTCGATCGGGGCGAGCCACATGTTCGCCTGGTAGATGTCCTTGCCCGGACCCGCGAAGTACAGCGCGACCTCCGGGCGGTGGCTGTCGAGCCACCGCTGGACCGCCGACAGCCGGGCACCGTGCCCGGCGCCCCTGCCCCGCAGCCAGGTCCACGCGACGACGCCGCCGAGCACCCCGGCCAGCCCGACGGCGATCCCGCCGGCCACGAGGAGTGGCGCCGCAGTACCGGCGACCGCCGCGGCCACCGCCGCCGGCACGAGCAGCACGTTCACCCAGGGCAGCCGGTCGCCGGCGAGGGCGGCAGCCCACCGTGGCAGTCCCGGCCCGGCGCCGAGCCGACCAAGGTCGATGTTGCGCACCATCGATCCGCCCGGGTTGCGCCGGTCGATGATCCGGTGGAACGCTCCGGCGAAGACGGCGATCAGCCACACCGTGGCGGGCAGCAGGAGCAGCAGGGTGAGTTCGCCGCCGGCCGGTCGCACCTCGGCGACGGTCAGGAGCACGACCGCCACGTCACGGCCCAACTGCCGGTAGCCGAGGCCGAGACCGGCCTTCTCCATCAGCGTCGCGGTGGCCGGTGACCATCGCTGCACCGCGAACTCGCCGAGCACCGCCGCCAGGGCGACGACCGCGAACCCGGCGACCCAGCCGAGCGCGCCGGTGGCGAGCAGGAGCAGGTACGCCCCCACCAGCAGGGCCCCGCGCGCGGCCACACCGACGCGCCCAGTCAACGTGCCGAACACGGGACAGCTCCCTAGCGAGATCGACGGCCGGCGGCCGCTCGGCTCCAGCGCAGCTGCGACCTTAACGCGGGACATCGACGCGGTGACGTCCGGGTGCCGGTCTACTCGCGACGCAGACAGGTGACCGCGTTGGGGTGGACGGGAGGGTCGGCCGGGCGCTCGGCGAACCGGGTGTAGCCGAACCGCTCGCCGGTTCGCTGGGCGAAACGGTTCTGGCTGTAGACGCAGATCGTGCCGACGTCCAGTCGCTCCAACGCGGCCACGACGTCGTCCCGGGCGGGCCGCTCGGCAGCCGGACCGCCGTTGGCGAACCGGGTCAGCAGCAGTCGGTCCTGCGAGAACTGCGAGTTGATGTCGTACTCGACGAGGAAGAAGTCGCGGGGCAGGACCACCCGCGCCTCGGTGGTCATCAGCGGAATGGTCCGCATGATGCTCGCCGGTGCGAGCACCAGACCGTCCGGCCGGTCGAGGTCGACGATGAACTGCGCGATGGCCTGCCGTTCCGTCCGGATCTTCCAGGTGGGCTCGTCGTGCACCAGCACCGCGCTGCGCTCGTCCCACATCGGCACCGCGTAGACGGCGAACGAGGTCACCATCGCCCCGGCCAGCACCACACCGACCAGCGCCCGCACGGTACGCAGGCGGGTCGGCAACCAGACGGTGCACAGCAGGCCGATCAGCGCCGGCAGGGCGAGCAGCCACGAGACCCGCCACAGCACGACCGAGATGCCGGTGACCGCGCTGAGCCATTCCAGGACCCCGGGTACCAGCAGCACGCTCAGCGTGAGCGCGCCGCCGGCCGCCAGCAGTCCCGGGGTGCGGCGGCGGGCCAGCAGCGGCCCGCACCACAGCGCGAGGCCGCCGATCACCCCGACGATGCCGATCTCGAACGTCCGCCGGTAGGTGTGCGCGGCGTCGTAGAAGTTGACGTCCGCGGCGGCCTCGGTCGCCGAGCCGAGGATCAGCTGGGTGATGACCACCGCCCCGACCGGGTACGCCAACGCGGCCACACCGGCGGCCAGCGCCGACTTCCAGCGGCCCACCAGCAGCATCATCAGGGCCGCCCCGCCCACCAGCAACGGCAGGATGATCGCGGCCGTGGTGGTGAGCCCGGTCGCGGCGATCGACAACGCGACGATCAGCACCAACCCGCGCCGGGAGCGGTCGTCGAACCATCGGGTCAGGTAGAGCCACATCAACGGCACGACCGCGGAGACGAACATGCCCTTGCCCTGGTAGAGCCGGGGCAGATGGAAGGTGCCCAGGGCGGCGTCCGGGCCGCAGACCAGGGCGAGGAAGGCGATGGCCACGGTGAAGGCGAGCACCGGGCGTCGAGGTGCCCAGCGCTGCACCAGCCGCCACAGGGCCAGCACGGCGAGCACGGCCATGATCGGCAGCAGCACGTACCAGGTCGCCGAGGCGGCCGGCAGGCCGAAGAAACGGGCGATCGCGCCGGCCAGCACCTCGATGCTGGCGATCGGTGGCTGGGACGCCATCGCCGGCAGGACGTTCTCGCTGAACAGGAAGTCGTTGAGCGGAACATTGTCCCGCTCCGCGACCCACACCGAACGTCCCACGTAGTAGATGTCGTCCGGGGTACTACGGGCCAGGTAGAGCGAGGCGACGGCGGCCCCGCCGGCGATCAACAGCGCGTACGCCGACTGCCAGGCCGTCGGCGCGGGTGCGGGCGGCCTGGTTGCCGGGGTGGTTCGCCACGTCCGCCAGGTCAGCAGCACCGCGCCGACGGCCGCCACGGCTCCCGCGGAGGCCGGTACCCACCAGGACAGGCCGGCGCCGGCCGGCGTGCCCGCGACCCCGGCGGCGATCGCCGCGCCGGTGCCGACCAGCAGGACCAGCGCGGTCAACCAGCGCTGCGCGACGGGCATTCGGCCGGCACGGCCCGCCTCGTGCGCGAGCGCCGGGGCAACACCCGCCGCGTCCTCCGCCCGGGCCCCGACGGCGACGGTCGCCCGGTCCTTTCCCCCTCCCGACGCCGGGACGGCCTCGCGGTCCGCCGGGACGTTCTCGGGGTCCGCCAGGGCGGCCTCGCGGTCGGTCGGGACGGCCTCGCGGTCCGTCGAGGTGGCCTCGGGGTCCGCCGGGACACCCTCGCGGTCGGTCGGGACGACGTCGGGGTCCGCCGCCGGTGCGTCGTCGGAGAGGGCTGTCGCGACGTCGGTCTCCCGGTGCGTCGCCGCGCCGCTTTCGCCGGAGCCGACGTCCATGTCTCCGTCCGGCGTGCCGGTGGCAGCGGGAGCGCCGTCGGCCGGACCGGGCGGCCGGGCGGCGCGGTGGCGTCGACGCCACCACAGGGCGAGCCGGACCAGGACGGCGAGCAGAGCCAGCGCCGGCCCGGCCACCAGCCAGATCCGCAGCGTCAGGGACGGGGCGAGCCCCAACGGCAGCGCGGCGTGGTAGAGCAGAGTCCAGAGCGCGAAGGCCAGTACGGCACCGTCGGTCAGTACGGCGGGTATCGCGGCGAAGCCCGCCCGGATACGGCCCGCCACCAGCCGCGCCCGGCCGGGGCGGGCGGGTGCGGGGACGGTCGCCTCATCGGCCGGCGCCGGCTCGGCAGCGGCGACGGCGACGGTCTGGTCGGTCATCGACACGGGCGTCCTTGTCGTCGTACGGGCGGGTGCGGCTGGGCTGCGCGCTTCGTACGCGCTACGGCGCTCCTGCGGCACGATCCACACCGAGAGTAGTAGTCCTGCCGGGGTCGCCAAGTCGAGCCGACGCGCGGGGCGGCGGCCGGTCCGATCAGCCGTACCCCGGGCGGCCGGCGCTCAACCCGGGCTCAGCCAGGGCCGGACGCCGAGCGTTGCCGTGGCACCGCGTCCTGCGCACCCAGCCCGAGGGCCACCGACTCGACCAGGGTTTCCAGGTAGCTGTCGGTGACGGGGGTGCGGGCGATGGCGATCCGCCAGTACAGCGGCCCGACGATCAGGTCGACCGCCGTGTCCGGTTCGGTGTCGGCGGGAAGTTCACCGCGCCGTACCGCACGCGTGATCAACTGGCCGACGACCTCCTGCTGACGGGCGCGCAGCACGCGCTGGAGGGTCTCGTCGATCGTCGGGTTGCGGGCCGCCTCGGCCAACAGGTCGGGGATGATCTGCGCGGCCAGCGGGTGCCGCAGCGCGTGGGTCACCACCTGGAACAGCAGCGACAGGTCACTTCGCAGGCTGCCGGTGTCCAGCGCGGGCAGCCGACCGCTGGCGGCGTCGGCCACCACCTCCAGCACGAGGTCGAGCTTCGAGTTCCACCGGCGGTAGATCGCGGTCTTGCTGACCCCGGCCCGCCGGGCCACCGCCTCGATGGAGAGCCGGCCGTAGCCGACCGCGGCGAGTTCCTGCATGAGGGCACGACGGATGGCCGTGGTGATCTCTCCACGGAGCACCGCCGCACCGGCTGGTGTGCGTCTCTTCCCGGCCGTCACCTGGGACTCTTCTCGACTGTCACGGGGAACAGCGTAGCGCAACGACGCTACGGTTGCGTCCCGACGTATTTCGGACTACTGTCCAGCCAGCGACGGGGGCGGCGCTCCCGCACCGGCACGCTAGATTCTCTCGTCGCGAGACATAACGCCGGCACGACAGATCGGAGCGCCCAACCCCATGGCCAACCTGCTGGCCGATCCCGACTCCGGCCTCCCCCCAGCTCAGCTGGCTGCCCGACACGGGCTCCGGGTGGCCGGCGAGCGGCCCTCGTTGGGCCGCTACAGCGGCCAACTGTGGCGTTACCGACACTTCATCTCCGCATACGCCCACGCCAAGCTGACCGCCTCGTTCAGCAACGCGCGACTCGGGCAACTGTGGCAGGTGCTCACCCCGCTGACCAACGCGGCGGTCTACTACCTGATCTTCGGTATCGTGCTCAAACAGGACCGGGGGATGGACAACTTCATCGCCTACCTGACCACCGGGCTGTTCATCTTCAACTTCACCCAGACCAGCGTGCAGCAGGGCACCCAGGCGATCAGCGGCAACCTCGGCCTGATCCGCGCCCTGCACTTCCCCCGGGCCAGCCTGCCGCTGGCCATCACCACCACCCAGTTCCAGCAGCTGCTCGGCTCGATGGTGGTGCTGCTCGGAATCGTGGTCGCCACCGGTGAGCCGATCACCCTGATGTGGCTGATGCTGGTGCCGACGGTACTGCTCCAGATGATCTTCACGGCCGGGTTGACCATGGCGGTGGCCCGACTGGGCGCCAGGGCCACCGACCTGAAGCAGGTCATGCCCTTCATCCTGCGCACCTGGATGTACGGCTCCGGAGTGCTCTACAGCGTCAACCTGTTCGCCGAGAGTTTGCCGGGCTGGGCCACCGCGGTGGTGCAGTTCAACCCGATGCTGGTCTACATCGAGCTGGCCCGGATCTCCCTACTGGAGGAGACCCACCTGCTCAACGACTCACTGCCGCTGACCTGGCTGATCGCGCTCGGCTGGGCGGTCGTGGCGGGAGTCGGGGGCTACCTCTACTTCTGGCGCGGCGAACAGGAGTACGGCCGTGGTTGATCACCTTGAGATGTCCAATGATGTGACGGTGACCCTGCCCCGGATCCAGGAGCGGATCCCCACCGTGGTGGTGGACGACGCGCACATCGTCTACCGGGTGTACAAGGGTGCCGCCGGCAACACCAGCCCGGTGGCCGCCTTCAAGCGGATGGTCACCCGCACCTCCGCCCCGAACGTCCGCGAGGTGCACGCGGTGCGTGGGGTCAGCTTCACCGCGTACCGCGGCGAGGCGATCGGGTTGATCGGCACCAACGGCTCCGGCAAGTCGACCCTGCTGCGGGCCATCGCCGGGCTGCTGCCGGTGGAGCGCGGCGCGATCTACACCCAGGGGCAGCCCTCGCTGCTCGGGGTGAACGCCGCGCTGCTCAACGACCTGCCCGGTGAGCGCAACGTCATGCTCGGCTGCCTGGCCATGGGCATGCCCCCCGACGAGGTGCGGCGCAAGCTCCCGGAGATCATCGAGTTCTCCGGGATCAACCAGCGCGGCGACTTCGCCTCGCTGCCGATGCGTACCTACTCCTCCGGCATGTCGGCCCGACTGCGCTTCTCGATCGCCGCGGCGAAGCAGCACGACGTGCTGCTGATCGACGAGGCGCTCGCCACCGGCGACAAGAAGTTCCGCAGGCGCAGCGAGCAGCGGGTACGGGAGCTGCGGGAGAGCGCGGGCACGGTGTTCCTGGTCAGCCACCAGCTCTCCTCCGTACGGGACACGTGCGAGCGGACCATCTGGCTGGAATCCGGCGAGATCCGGATGGACGGCCCGACTGCCGAGGTGCTGGCGGCCTACGAGGCATTTACGAACGGGAAGTAGAGTCTGGGTGAACGTGCCGCGCCCTGGGCCGCGTTGTCCCGTTGGGGCGACGCGGCCCGCGCGTTATGGTTCACTCCGTCGCCGTGTCGGCGGAACCCTCCGTTCACCTAACCCACCACAGTCATGCACCCCCGAGAGCGAGGACCGGCAATGACGCAGGACCAGACCACCGACCCGGGCAGTACGCCAGAAACCCGGGCCCCGTGGCGACCCTCACGGACGGTGGCGGTGGTGCTGGCCGGTGGCACCGGCACCCGGCTGGGCCTCGGCATCCCCAAGCAGTTGCTGAAGATCGCCGGTAAGCCGATCATCGAGCACACGCTGGCCGTCTTCGAGGCCGCACCGGAGATCGACGAGATCATCGTGCTGATGGCGACCGGACACGTCGCCGAGGCGCAGCGGATCGTCGAGAAGGCCGGCTTCCGCAAGGTCACCAAGGTGATCGAGGGCGGCGACACCCGCAACGACACCACCCGCGTCGCCCTGGACGCGGTCGGCGAGGGTGACTGCAACATCCTCTTCCACGACGCGGTGCGTCCGCTGCTCAGCGGCCGGATCGTACGGGAGTGCGTGAACGCCCTGTGGACGTACTCGGCCGTCGACGTGGCCATCCCGTCGGCCGACACGATCGTCCAGGTCGACGAGAACGACTGCATCACCGACATCCCGGTGCGGGCCACCCTGCGCCGGGGCCAGACCCCGCAGGCGTTCCGCTCCGGCACCATCCGCGAGGCGTACCGCCGGGCCGCGGGCGACCCCAACTTCGCCGCCACCGACGACTGCGGTGTGGTGCTGCGTTACCTCCCCGAGACGCCGATCAAGGTGATCGACGGCTCGGACGAGAACATCAAGGTCACGCACCCGGTCGACGTGCACCTGGCCGACAAGCTGTTCCAGCTGGCCGCCGCCAAGGTGCCCCGGCTGACCGACCACCGCGCCTACAGCGAGGAGGTCTCCGGCCGTACGATCGTCGTCTTCGGCGGCAGCTACGGCATCGGCCACGACCTGACGGAGCTGGCCCGCCGCTACGGCGCCCAGGTCTTCCCGTTCAGCCGTTCCAGCACCGGCACCCACGTGGAGCGCCCGGAGGACGTCGAGGCCGCGCTGAAGACCGCCTTCGAGGCCACCGGCCGGATCGACCACGTGGTGGTGACCGCCGGGATCCTGGAGAAGGGCGCGCTGGCCGAGATGGACCAGGACACCATCGACCGGGTGCTCCAGGTCAACTTCGTCGGCCCGGTCACCGTGGCCCGCCAGGCCCTGCCCTACCTCCAGCAGACCAAGGGCCAGCTACTGCTCTACACCTCCAGCTCGTACACCCGCGGCCGGGCCGACTACGCGCTCTACTCGGCCACCAAGGCCGCCCTGGTCAACCTCACCCAGGCGCTCGCGGACGAGTGGGCGGAGTTCGGCGTACGGGTCAACGTCATCAACCCGGAGCGGACCGCCACGCCGATGCGTACGAAGGCCTTCGGTGCCGAACCGGAGCACACCCTGCTCGCCGCCGAGACCGTCGCTCAGTCGTCGCTGGACGTGCTGATCTCGGATCTCACCGGTCAGGTGATCGATGTGCGTCGGCCGCCGGGTGAGGCGCCCGTCGCCGTCGCCGTACCCACCCAGCCCGACCGGTCGGCCAGCGCCGCTCCCGTCGGCTGACCATCCGACCCACCCGACCGCGAAAGCGACACCGAGATGCGTGGTGAGCTGGTCCGCAAGTTGACCGCACGGGGCCTGGCCACCGGTGGAGCGGTCCTGGCGTTCCTGGTGGTCGCCCTCACCGGCGCGACCTCCTGGGGGCTGTGCCTGGCCGTGGCGGCGCTCGCCGCCACGGTCTGGGAGCGCCGGGTCCGACCCGGTGCCGACAACGTCGCGGAGACCGCGCTGATCGCGGCCGGGGTAGTGGTCGGCTACGCCCGGCAGCTCGACGCCGGCTTCGACCCGGCGCTGGCCGCGACCGCCCTGGTGCTGCTGGGCCTGGTGCTGGTCACCGGCCCGTTGCGTCAGGCCGCGGATCTGGAGATCCGCGCCGCCAACCTGCCGGTACGCGCCTGGGTGCCGCAGGTAGCGGCGGGTCTGGGTGACGTCGTGGCGGCCCTGCTCGCCGTGCTGGCCCTGGCCGCCCTGGCGAGCCTGCCCACGGCGGTGGCCCTGGCGGTGGCCCTGCTGGTGGGCGTCGCCGCCGGCGCGGTCGCCCTTCACCTGGCCCGGCGGCGGTTCCGGCCGTCGCCGGGGGGATCGGCGGTCGCCCGGGCGCTGCGCCGGCACCAGCCCGAGTTCGTCCTGCACTTCTCCGCCCCTCCGGGCTCCGAGTACCAGGTCACCATGTGGCTGCCGTACCTGGAACGGATCGGCCGGCCCTTCGTGGTGATGGTTCGGGAGCCGGAATTCCTGGCCCCGGTCGCGGCGGCCACCACCGCGCCGGTGGTCTACTGCCCCACCACCCGCACCATGGACGAGGCGCTGGTGCCGAGCCTGCGGGTGGCGTTCTACGTCAACCACGGCGCGAAGAACAGCCACTGCATCAGGTTCACCCAGCTCACCCACGTGCAGTTGCATCACGGCGACAGCGACAAGGCCCCCAGCGCCAACCCCGTCTCGGCGATCTTCGACCGGATCTTCGTCGCCGGTGAGGCGGCCATCGAGCGGTACGCCCGGGCCGGGATCGACATCCCCGCCGAGAAGTTCGTGGTGGTCGGTCGTCCCCAGGTCGAGGGGATCGAGGTGCACCCGCGGCCAACCCTGGGCCGGACGAACCCGACGGTGCTCTACACCCCGACCTGGACCGGGCATCACGCCGACGCCGACTACTGTTCGCTGCCGGTGGCGGAGACACTGCTGCGCCGTCTGCTGGACCGGGGAGCCACCGTCATCCTGCGGGCCCACCCGTACACCGCGCAGAACCCGGCCTCGGCACGGCAACTGGCCCGGCTGCACGACCTGCTCGCCGCCGACCGCACCCGCACCGGCCGACAGCACCTCTTCGGTCCCGCGGCGAGCCGGCTCAGCCTGACCGACTCGGTCAACCGCGCGGACGCGCTGGTCTCCGACGTGTCCGGGGTGGTCTCCGACTGGCTCTACTCGGGCAAGCCGTACGCGGTGACCGACATGGGTACCGACGGTGACCGGTTCGTCGAACGCTTCCCGCTGGCCGCCACCGGCTACGTGCTGCGCCGGGACATGGCCGACCTGGACGACGTGCTGACCCGGCTGCTCGTCACCGACCCGCTCGGCGAGGCCCGCCGGGCCACCCGCCGCCGCTACCTGGGCGACTTCCCCGCCGACTCGTACGCCGAGGCCTTCCTGGCCGCTGCCCGACGGGAACTGGACCCGGCCTGGACCGCACCCGCGCCCCGGGCCGCCACCGACGCACCCCTCTCCCCCGCCACCTGACCGCCGAGGACCCCGGACGGTCGGCGTACCGCGCCGGCTGGACGCGCCCCCGGCCGGGTGCGCTGCCGGCCGGGTGGTGCGTGCCGGACGGGTCAGACGGCGGTGAGCAGGGCGTCGAGCGGGCGCGGCAGGGCGTCCCGCGCGACGGCGGCCTCGACGAGCAGACGTGCGTAGCGCAGGTTGCGGCGCGAACTGCTGCGCAGGAACCGCCACAGTTGCGCGTCGAGCTGCTGCCCCCGCCAGGCGGGTTGGGTCTGGAACGACCGGAACGACCGGAGGTCGCCGTGCTCCTCGAAGAGCGCCTCGACCCCGGCGGTGCCCACCGCGCGGATCAGCTCATCCTCCAGGTCCTCGACGCAGACGTGGAACCCGAGCCGCTCCATCTCGTGACGCGTGGCGGGTGCACCGACGCCGGTCGCCCGCAACGCGCGCCGGAAGATCTCCTCCTCGCGCAGGTCGCAGAGACCGGCCAGCCGGGCCTCGACAGGACGCAACCTGGTCAGGAAGCGACCGATCGCGTGCGCCCCGCCCATCGGTACGATCACCACCCGGTCCGCCTTGAGGTCGCGGCCTCGGGCCGCTGCCGCCGTCTCCAGGGCGATCTCGTCGCTGATGCCCTCGACGAGTAACACCGCCGTGGCGGACTCGACCTTCGCCAGGGCCCGGGCCGTCGCCCGGATCGAGGCGGCGTTGCCACCCAGGTCGCCGTCGAGCACGTCCGGGGTGGACCTCTCGGCTCGCCGGATCGTGGCCATGGTCGCAATCATCGATCACACACCCCGGACCCGACCAGCGCTTTACCCACCCGAATCGCCGCCGGCCTGGGCGGCGGGAACATCGTCGTCGACCCGGACCGCGCCGGCGACGTGGTGGACCCCGGTGACGGCTTCGACCGGCAGGGCTCCGTAGACGTGCGGAAACGGTCCGCCGTTCGGCGCGTCCTCCCACCGCACGTCGCCGAGCAGCGAGGCGTCGAGCGCGACGACGACCAGCGATGGCTGGTCGCCGAAGACCCGTGCGGCGGTACCGGGCAGCTGCGTCCGTGACGAGCAGTGGATGAACCCGCTCTCCCGGTCGAACGGCGAGCCGTCGAACCTGCCGGCGGCCTGGAACTCGGACCACTCGTCGGGCAACAGGATCTTGTAGATCAGCACGCCCTCATGGTCCCAGAGCGGCGGAGCCGCCCGGCGTCAGCCGGACCGCCCGCCGGCCGCCAGCGGTCACTCGGCGCGGGCGGCGATCTGGAGGGTGTTCAGGTAGTGCTTGCGCACCGTCGCGGTCGGCCGGGCGGCGATCATCTCCCGGATCCCGGTGAACAGTGTCTGCCGCTGCCAGGGCGAGGCGGCGATGTGTCCGGAGTAGGTGGACAGCAGGGTCAGGTATTCGTCGGCGGTGTAGTCCTGGCCCCAGACGTAGCGGTGCACGGTCGGTCGGCCGAAGAACCCGCTGCCCTCCATCGCCGCCACGTCGGGCGCCGCGATCGCCTCGGGTGGTTTCGGGCCGCCCTGGCCGTCGCCCATGCCGACCTCGTCGTAGATCCGCTCCACCTGCCGGAAGAAGTCGTCGCCGTCCGGTGGTGACACGTGCTCGGTGGCGACGATCGCCAGGTGGCCGCCGGGGCGTAGCAGCTCGGCGGCCCGCCGGTAGGCGACCCCCGGGTCCAGCCAGTGCCACGACGTCGCGGCGAACACGAGGTCGAAGGGTGCGTGGTCGGCCGGCTCCCACCGTTCGAAGGGCGACTCCACGACGCGCACGTCACCGAGGCCGTCGAGCATGCGCCGCGCCACCGCGGCGAGTTCCCGGCCCGGTTCCAGGGTGACCACGTGCCAGCCCTGCGCCAGCAGGTCGCGGGTGGCCTGGCCGGTGCCCGTGCCGATCTCCAGCACCCGGGCCGCTCCGGTCGCCAGGCCCGTCGTCGCCGCCAGGTCGGCGAACAACCGCGTCGGGTAGCGCGGACGGGCCCGCTCGTACAGCTCCGCCGCGGTGTCGAAGGTCGTGGCCAGCCCCGCGTACGGTTCCCGCTCCCCCATGATGTCCCCTCGCACAAGTGTCAGACGTGGAAGTCGATCTCACCCGTGATCGTCGCACCGTCACCCACCACCCCGCCGACTCGCCGAGCCGCCGCCCCGTTCATATGCCGAGATCTTGGACGGTTGCCGTTCCGGCGGAGCGGCAACTGTCCAAGATCTCGTGTTGCGGGGCGCTGTGGCCGGCTATCGGGGGCGGCATGAACCAGGAGGAGTTCGGTCGGCGGACGAACTACTCGGCGTCCCTGGTGTCCGCTGTGGAGGTGGGCACCGGGCCGCTCGACCGGCCGTACGCGAAACGGGCGGACGAGGTCCTGGAGACCGGCGGCATGTTCGAGGAGCTGCTGCGGACCGCCGAGGTGCTGCGCCAGCCGTCGTGGTTCCGGCCCTACCTGGAGGCCGAGCGCCATGCCCGGCAGCTGCGCTGCTACCAGCCGACGCTGGTGCCGGGCCTGCTTCAGACCGAGCGCTACGCCCGCGCGGTGATCCGGACCGACGCCGCCCTGACCGAGGCGGAGGTGGATCGGCGGCTCGCCAACCGGCTGGTCCGGCAGGCCATCCTGGAGCAGGACGACCGCCCCAACTCGTCGCGGTGATCGACGAGGCGGTGCTGCGGCGGGTCGACGAGGATCTGAAGGACGCGCTGGTCGAGCAGGTGCACCACCTCGTCGACCTGGCTCGACGGCCCAACATCAGCGTGCATCTCGTGCCGGCGGGCGTCGGCATGCATGCCGGACTGACCGGCCCCTTCATCCTGGCGCGAAGCGCGGACGACGGCTGGGTGGGTAACCGGGACACCCCGCTCGGCGGCGTCCTCGTCGACAAGGACGACGACCTGAGTACCCTGCTGTCCCGGTGGGAGATGGTGCGCAACGAGGCGCTGTCCGGCCGCCAGTCGATCGAGCTGATGAAGGATGTTGTGAAGCCACGGATCTGAACGGCGCGACCTGGCGCAAGTCCATCCGCAGCGGCTCCAGTGGCAACGACTGCGTGGAGGTCGCCGACAACCTGCCCGGCGTGGTGCTGGTCCGCGACACCAAGAACCGCGACGGCGGCACGCTCTCCTTCACCCCGGATTCCTGGGCGAGGTTCGTCGCGCTGGCGAAGCAGCACGGCCCGCACGCCTGACGTACCCGAAACGGAAGCCCTCGACCAGCGGGCCGAGGGCTTCCGCGTGCATCGGGACCGGTGCGATCAGGCCGAGTAGCCGCGGGTGGCGGCCCAGTTGGCCAGGTCGATGGTGCTCATCCAGTACGACGGGTACGAGGCGTCGGCCGAGTCGGCGATCTTCACCATCCGGCCGGAGTCCTCGTAGCCGACCACGGCGATGTAGTGGCCGCCGGGGAAGGAGTGCCAGCGACCGTTGGTGTCGGTGGCGCTGCCGGCGATGTTCACCACGACGCCCCTTCCGGCGGTGACGGCGGCGACGACGTCGGCCTGGAGCTGATCCATCTGCGCCGGGGTGGCCGCGCCGCCACGGATCATCGTGGTCTTGTACGGGCTGCCCTTGACGGTGGCGTTGAGGACGCGGGTGGTGTCCTCGGCCGAGTTGGTGCCGGCGAAGGTGGTGCCGAGCTGGGTGGCCAGGGCGTCCTGGTTGCGCTCGATGCCGGCGGCGCTGAGCGCGTTGCGCACGGCGGCGGGGCCGCAGTAGTAGCCGGTCGTCTGGGCCTGGTGCGCGTACTTGAGGACCTTCGACGCGGGCGGCTTGGGCGCGGCCTTCTTGCTGGTCAGGTCGGGGTCCGGGGTGGCCGAGGTGGCCTTCGGCGACGGCGCGGCGGTGGTACTGGCCGGTGCCGCGCTGCTCGGTGCGGCGCTGCTCGGTGCGGCACTGCTCGGCGCGGTGGTCGACGGAGCGTCCTCGACCCGGTCCTGGCCGCGCGATGCCGCGGTGTCGCCGCGCAGTTCGGCGGCGGTCGTGGTGGGCTCGGTGGCCGGGGTGTTGCCGGTGCCGGCGAGCGCGGCACCGGTGCCGGTGGCCAGCACGAGCGCGACGGCGGAACCGGCCACGATCTGGTACGGGCGTTCGGTGGCGAGCCGCCGGAGCCGGCGGGAAAGGGTGTGCTTCACGGATTCCTCCACGGGCTGAGGGGATGACGGCGCACCGGCTCCGGCGGTCAGGTCGGCATGGGGACGCCGAGGACCGCCCGGGCGAGCGGGAAGGCCGTTCAGGGGTACGCCCGGTGAACCCGGGCGGTGGCGATGACCGGGTCAGCTCGCGGCGATCGGGCCGGCGAGTGCGGGCACCGCGGTGCCGTGGAGGCGAGGGGAAAGCGGGGGGATCACATCGGACTGCACGAGGGTTGGGACTCCTTCCGACACCGCCGACCGGGTTAGCTGACGGATTCGGGCGGGAAGATCGCCCTACCGCGGGCCGAGGCTCGCGGATTCACCCCAGTGGTGCAGTGGGTCCCCGGTTCGTGAAATCACGATTGAGCGGGTCGATGCGGCGTCGCCTCTTGCGATCGGTTACCGCATCGGACGGGCTGACACTACTGGTCAGTCACGTCGTTTCCAACCCCGCTTGAACTGCTTAAACATGATCCAGCGCGGCTATTTTCGGGTATTCGTCGACTGGCGTCGCTCAATGGGATCGACGGCGTTTCGGGCATCTTCGGGCGGGAACCGGACGACTCCGGGACAATGCCGACGGAGATTGCTGCGACAATAGGCTCAACTACGAACAGTGACCGAATTCGGACCTCGTGTGACCCGCCTCACGGAATTTTCAGCCCAGCCGGGCCGGTCGCCACCGCAGGACCGCGGCGGGCCGTTCGGCGGTGGCCCGATCCGGGGCCGGCAACCGGACCGGTCGGAGCCGTTCGGCAGCCGCGTACGCCTCGGCGGAGAGGGTACGGGCCGCCTCGGTGGCCAGTTCCGCGGCCCGCCACAGCTCACGCTCCCGCTCAGCGGCCGCCCGGTAGGCCGCCAGGCGGTTGTCGCGGACCACCCGGGCCAGGATCACCTCCTGCTCGGCCGGATGCCGGCGGGGGTCCCAGCCGGACCGGCGGGCCAGGACGTCGCAGAGTTGGCGGGCGGTCAGATCCCCACGCCAGTGGGCCGCCATCGCGGCGCGGTGCAGCCACCGCTCCCGGGCCGCGTACTCGGCCGGAGTTCGGGGGGTACGCGGGGTCGGCAGCCCGGTGACGCCGGCCAGCCGCCGGGCGGCGGACTCCGCTTCGTCGTACGCGGCCCAGGCGCGGTCCAGTTCCGCCTGGGCGGCCCGCCAGGCCGTACGCCGCCGGTCGGCGTTCTGCGCGGCGCCAGCCGCCGCGACCGCCACCTCACCGGCGTACCGCCGCCGGTCGGCCGCCTCGATCGCGGCGCGCTCCTCATCCTGGCCGGGTCTTTCCGCCGGCCCGGTCGGCTCCGGGCGCGCGACCAGGACGGTGAGTACGCCCAGCGCGAGCACGAGCAGGACCGACCAGATGGCGGCGGCGCGTGGCACCTCGATCAGGAACTGGTAGAGAACGGTCTTCTCCATGTCGGCACCTCGAGAACATCGGCACGGCGCCGGTGGCCGTACCGGCAGCGGATCGTCATGGCGAGACCCGAAGCCGCAGCGGACGGCGACGGGCTGGCAGGTGCCTGGCGCGGACGCGGCACCGGGGTGCGGAAACGACGGAAGGTCGCCGGTATTCAGGCGGACGGCGGGGCGCGGGGCGCGCGAGCGTCCGAGCCGGCGGACGCCGGGGCCGACCCGACCTCCGCGGGGGCGGTGCCGAGCACCGTCAGCTCCGGCGGGCCGGGGATCACCGGCAGGGTCGTGGACCCACCGGCCAGGTCGGCGGGGCCACCGACGCCCGGCACGGTCGCCGTCGCGACGCCGACCAGATCGAGGGCGACGGCCGGGTCGCCGCCGCCGGACGCCGATGGTACGGCGACCTCGACCGACGGGGTGGGTGCGGTGGCGGCGAGCTTCTCGGCGGGGACCGCGTGGGCCGGCAGCGTCCACGCGCCAAGCGTGAAGGCGGCAGCGACCGCGAACCCGGTCAGCAGCCGCACGGCCCAGCGCGCCAACCACCACAGAGGACGGGTCGGCGCGACGGGAAGCACCTCGCCACGCTACCGCGACGAGCACCCGGACGCACCGTCACCGGGCGTGTCGTGTCGCCCGGCGCGTCGCCGCCCGCGCCGGTTTCCGCAGGTCAGGTCGCTTCCCGAGTCACCGTCCCCGATGGACGGTCCGAGTCTGGTCGGCGCCCTCGGCAGGGTTCGTGTCGCCGCGCGCCGTCCGCTGTCGGGGCAGGCGTTCCGCGGCGGGTTCACCACCCGCCGCGGATCCCGCCACGCCGCCCGCCACCGCCGGTCGCGCCGCTCGGGGCGGCGCCAGGCGGCGCATCATCGGCTGTTCCACGTACCGGTGCAGCAACGCGGCCAACCCCAGGGTGAGCAGGAGGAACCCGATCACGGCGAGGGGGCCCCACCAACCGGGCAGGCCGGTCCCCCAGTCGCCGGTCAACCGCAGAATCGTCATGATCACGAACACGTGCACCAGGTAGAAGGCGAAGGACACCTCGCCGAGCCAGACCATCGTCCGGGACCGCAGCGGCGAGCGCCGCCCGTGCACGTCGGCGTCGGCCGCCGCGGCGATCACCAGGACGTACGCCGCCGACAGCAGCGCCGCCCAGAGTTCGGCCCGGATCCACTGGGAGGCCGCCACCCAGGTCAGGACGAAGATCACGCTGGCCAGGGGGAGCCGAGGGCCGCGCCAGCGGCCCCGCAGCATGAGTTCGGCGGCGGCCACGCCCATCCAGAACTCCAGCGACCGGACCAGCGGAAACACCTGGGTGAACCACCAACGGCTCTGCTCCGGCACCAGCGTCTGCCCGGGCCACAGGGCCAGGATCAGCAGCGGTACCGCGATGACCACGGTCCACAGCATCCACGGCCGGGCCCGTCGCACCGCCGGCAGCACCAGCGGCAGGCACAGGTAGAAGAACAGCTCACAGGAGAGCGACCAGCTCACGTTGTTGACGCTGTAGAAGTGGCCCGGCCGGGGATCCCAGGCCTGCACCAGGAGGAGGTTCTCCAGTGCCGCCACCGGGTTGATCGGGTCGGCGAACCAGAGCATCGCCAGGATCGCCAGCGCCCACATCACCAGGTGGTTGGGGTAGATCTTGGCGAACCTGCGACGCCAGAAGCGGCGCCGGGAGTCACCGGGCCGCGCGGACCAGACCAGCACGAAACCGCTGAGGATGAAGAAGAACTGCACTCCGGACAGGCCCAGGGTGAAGATCTCGCCGACCACCGCCTGGGGGCCGGGGTCGGCGATGATCCGCATCGTGCCGGCGTGGAAACCGAAGACCAGCATCGCGGCGATCCACCGCAGCCCGGTCAGCGACGGCAGCCGGTCGGCGTCCGTACGCCCGCGCCGGGCGGTCGCTGGGGCCGCGAGGGCGGTGCTCGTCATGCCCGCCTCCCGGTTCTCGGCAACGTCACACGCACGTCCATCTCCTCCCCGCCGTCGGGCGGCAGCCGGATCCGATCGCCTGGAGGTACCCGGTCGGTGCCGCCCGCCGGGCACCCTACCCGTGGCCAGCGCGCGATCAACCACGTCGGCAGGCCGCCACCCACCTCACGCGGCATTGTCCGATTCAGTCGACGGGGGCAGTCGAACCATCAAGATCAATGTAGAGTGAGCGCCCGCTGACCCTGTGCACGGATGTCGCCGTGTCGCCGCCGGAGGAGTACCCCTTGCGTCTGAAGCATCGATCACGTCCCGCTGCCGTCGCTCTCACCCTGGCGCTGCTCGCGGTCCCGGGCACCGCCGCTGCCGCGGCCGGCAAGACGGAGGACGAGTCGGCCGCCGCCGCGGCCGGGGTCCTGCGGGTCTACAACAACAACATCGAGAACCTGGTGACGAACAACGCCGACGGGACGTGCACCAGGATCTCCGGGCCGGATCACCTCACCTCGATCCTCGTCGACGACAACGGGCAGACGGGCACCTCCGGGGTGGTCGCGCCCGACATCCTCATCGTGCAGCAGCTACGCGGCACCGGTCAGGCCGAGGCGTACGCCAACCAGCTCGCGGCCAAGTTCGGCTACCCGGCCGGCACGTACGGGGCGATCGTGGTGTGGTCCGACCCGGAGCCGTGGGGCGGCACCCACAAGTGCAGTGACCAGTCCCTGGGTGACCTCAAGAAGAAGCAGACCAACGCCATCATCTGGAACACCCGGACCCTGAGTCTCGCGTCGGGCGACATCTCGAAGTACTGGAGCGCCGGCTGGCTCAAGCCGGGCACGGCCTACAACAACGGCGCGGGGTGCACCCTCTACAAGCCGCCGAGCAACGACGACGGCACCACCTACCAGTACAAGTGGAAGCGGACCAGCGCCATCGCCGCCCGGTTCACCATCAAGGCCAGCGGCACCACGGTCTTCGCGGCCACCATGCACCTGCCGCAGGAGAACCGGCAGAACGCCTGCGCCGGAGCCGGCAACACCGGCATCGCCGGCAGCGGCATCCACATCGGTGCCGACGCGACCAGCCTGATGAACGCCTCGACGATCCGCATCGTCGGCATCGACGCGAACCGCACGGGCATCGCTGCCAACACCCTGAGCGGCTTCGGCATGACCGGTTACGGCACGAAGCCGACGAAGGACTCCAGCAAGATCGACTATCTCTTCATCCGGGGTGACGTCCGGCCTTCGAGCATCGGTCACACGGTCTCCAGCACCAAGTCGAACCACCTGGCGCTCTACGGCTTCATCAACTACTGAGTCGCAATCACGGGTGACGTGGGTGCCCGGACCGCCACCGTCCGGGCACCCACGGCCGAGCGCTACACCGTCGCCATGACGTCAGGAACCGGGCCTTCCGCCGTTAACCCGGCACTCATCGGCTGTTCAAAAACTCCACCGCGTCCGGCCACATCAGGTTCCCGGTCCGTCAACCCCGGTGTTCGAAGGTTTCCGGGTGGTCACCCAGCCGATGCCGCCGCTGCTGAGCATCGTCGTGCCCGTGTACGGCGTCGAGGCGTACCTGCGGGAGTGCCTGGACTCCATCCACGCCGACATCCCGACGGACGAGGCGGCGCAGGTGGAGGTGGTCGCGGTCGACGACGCCTCGCCGGACCGCTGCGGCGAGCTGCTGCGCGGGTACGCGGCCGGGCACCCGGGGCTGCGCGTACTGCATCTGGACCGCAACGTCGGTCTCGGGCCGGCTCGCAACGCGGGCCTGGACGTGGCCACCGGCCGATACGTCTGGTTCGTCGACAGCGACGATCGCCTGCCCGCCGGGACGATCCCGGCGGTGTTGCAGCGGCTGCGCGCGGACCGGCCCGACGTGATGATGCTCGACCACCTTCGGGTGCACGAGTGCGGGCGCGAGGAGGTCGACGCCAGCAGCCGGTTGCTGCGCGGCACCCCTGGTGTGGTGCGGCTGGCCGACCGGCCACAACTGCTGCGGGTGCAGCACACCGCCTGGAACAAGGTGGTGCGCCGGGAGTTCATGGCCGAGCTGGGGCTGCGGTTCCACCCCGGCTGGTACGAGGACATCCCGTTCAGCCATCCGCTGCTGATCGGGGCGGAACGCATCAGTGTGCTGGACCGGGTCTGCTACCTGTACCGCCAGGGCCGTCAGGGAGCGATCACCTCGACGCGCAGCGGCCGGCACTTCGACGCCTTCGCGCAGTACGACCGCCTCTTCGCCTGGCTGCGCCAACGGCATCCGGACGGGCGCTGGCACACCGAGTTGTTCGACCTCATGGTGAACCACTTCCTGGTGGTGGTCGGCAACGACGACCGGTTGCATCCGCACCTGCGTCGGGACTTCTTCCGCCGGGTGGCCGCGCACTACCGCCGGTACCTGCCCGGCGGCGGCTACCCCCGGCCGGGCGGAGTGGCGGGGCTCAAACACCGTCTGGTCGGCCGGGACAGCTACCTGGCCTATGCCGCACTGCGTCGGGCCCACCGGCTCGCCGGCCGACTGCGCGGCAGCGCCGCCGGGGATCCCACGGGCGGGACCGACCCGGCACCGGAGAGCCCGACACGGGATCGCTCGTTGGTAAGCACGCACGGAAACGGATCGGAATGACGTTCAAGATCGGGTCGCACCTGGTCGGCGCCGGGGAGCGCCCCTTCGTGGTGGCCGAGATGTCCGGCAACCACAACGGAGACCTGACCCGCGCACTGGCCATCGTGGACGCGGTGGCGGCCAGCGGCGCGCACGCGTTGAAGCTCCAGACCTACCGGCCGGACACCATCACCATCGACGTGGACGCACCCGCCTTCCGCATCTCCGGCGGGCACGAGCTGTGGGGCGGGCAGAACCTCTACCGGCTCTACGAGCGGGCACACACGCCGTACGAGTGGCACCGACCCATCTTCGAACGGGCCCGCTCCCTGGGCCTGACCGTCTTCTCCTCCCCGTTCGACGCCTCGGCTGTGGAGCTGTTGGAGGGGCTGGACGCTCCCGCGTACAAGATCGCTTCGTCGGAGCTGGTCGACCTGCCGCTGATCCGACTGGTCGCGGCCACCGGCAAGCCGATGGTGATCTCGACCGGGATGGCCACGCTGGCCGAGATCGACGCCGCGGTGCGCACCGCCCGGGACGGCGGCGCGGGCGGGATCGTCCTGCTGGCCTGCACCGCCTCCTATCCGGCACCGCCCGCCGACAGCAACCTGCGCCGCATCCCGGTGCTGGCCGACGCGTTCGGTGTGCCGGTGGGTCTGTCCGACCACACGCCGGGCATCGGCGTGCCGGTCGCCTCGGTGGCGCTCGGCGCCTGTTTCATCGAGAAGCACGTCACCCTGGACCGCGCCGACGGCGGCGTGGACTCCGACTTCTCGCTCAACCCGGCCGAGTTGGCGGCCCTGGTGGTCGAGTCGGAGCGGGCGTACGCGGCGCTGGGTGGCACCGCCGTCGGGCCGACCCCGGCCGAACAGGAGGGCCTGCGCTTCCGGCGCTCCCTGTACGTGGTGGCGGACGTGCGTGCCGGCGACGAGGTGACCGTGCACAATGTCCGCTCGATCCGCCCGGCCGGCGGACTGGCCCCGGTGGAGATCGACCGGGTGCTGGGCCGCCGGTTCACCACCGACGTGCCCCGCGGCACCGCGTTGAGCTGGGACCTGATCTGACCGGACGCGTCGCGTCGGTCCCCGCCGGAGGGGTATACCTCTGCGTATGACCTTGGTGGCGGTGGTGGCGGGCCTGGCGCTGATCGCGGTGGTGGTGGTCGACGTCTGGCTCACCGTGCTGCACCCGGACGCCGAAGGACCGATCGCCCGTACGGTAAGGCGACTGGTCTGGCGCGCGTCGTCGCTGACCGCCGGCCGGCGGCGCTCGCCCCGCCGGACACCGCTGGTCTGGGCGGGACCAGTCCTGGTCACCGGCACCTTCCTCGCCTGGCTCGGGCCGCTGGTGCTCGGGGTCGCGCTCGTCGTCTGGCCACACCTGGACGGTTATCACCGGGTCGTCGGGTACGGGCCAGCCGGTTTCGTCGACGCCCTCTACTACGCCACCGGGCTGCTGACCGTGCTCGGCTTCGGTGACATCACCCCGGACACGGGGGCGCAGAAGCTGTTCGCCGTGGCCTCCGCCGCGCTCGGGTTCGGCTTCTTCGCCGCGCTGGCCACCTACCTGATCGAGCTGATCACCGGGCTGACGGTCCGCAACCGGTTCGCGTTGACCATCCACGACCAGATGCGCGGCACCGACGGGGTGGGTCTGATCGCGCGGAGCCTGACCGACGAGGGGGTCGAGGAGGCCCGGCAGCGCTGCGCCGCCTGGGCGGAGAGCCTGCGGGAGGTCGACGACACCGTTCGTCGGTATCCGCTGGTCGCCCTCACCTACCGACCCCGACGCCGGGACTACGACATCGAGCCGGCCCTGGAGCAGATGGCGGCGGCGACGGTCGCGGCGCTGCTGGCCGCCCGGTGCGCGCCCTGGCGGGCTCTCGGGCCCCGGGCGGAGGAGCTGGCGTACGCCCTGCTGCGGCTCCAGGACACCATCGCCAGTCGCTACCTGGGCCGGCACCTGTTGTCCGCGAGCAGCAAGCCGGCGGCGGGCGACTGCACGGATGAGGCGAGCACCGACGAGGTCCTGCGGCGGTTGCACGGCCGCTTGATCGACGAGCTGGGACCCCGGTTCGACCAACCGCCGGGCGGCGACGGGTTGGCCGCCGAGGTGCTGTCCCGCTCCCTGCCGTTCCTCGCGGCGCTGCGCGGTTGGTCGGTGCTCGGGGTGACCCGCGGGGGACCCCCCATCGGGGTGAACCGTCCCGACGATCAGTAGTGCGGTGTCCAGGAACGGCGGCGAGCTCCGGCGGCGATCCGGCACTGCCCGTGGACACTTCTGGCCGCCGCGCTACCGAAGGCCGATCTGTCCCGTAGCCCACAGGTACGTCACCGCTGACAGTTCGAGGCCCCCGAGGTTGACCGGCTCGCCGGTCGACGTGGACACCAGACAGTTGGCGGCGAGGCACTCCTGCACGAACTGCCCGAGCGCGGTGCGGCGGTTTGTCGCGTCCTCCTTGGCGGGGTCGGAGCTGGTGCAGGAGCTGATGAACTGTGCCTGCATCGATCCGCCACCCGACGGTTCGGACGACAGTTTCGGAACGGTCCTGCGCAGAGCGTCCAGGTAGTCCTGAGGATCACCAATCCGCCAGTACTCGCCGTTGGCGAGCCCGTCGACCAGTCTGTCGGTCGACAGGGTTTCCGTGTCAACCACGCTTCTGGTGTACACGTCGCCGATCTTCTTGGAGAGCAGATAACCGCGGACCAGTTCCGCGCTGCCCTCGTCGGAGCTCTGAGCCAAACTCCTCAACGAATCGGCGGACATGAGATCCAGGATGTAGAACTGCATTTCTGTGGCCAGTGACCAGATGTACGACTGCTCCTCCAGCATCGAGATCTCCGCTCAATTCAGTCCCCGCGACGCACGAGTTGGGAGTGAAGCTTTCTCCCGTAAGGCCATGGTGGGTGCGGGACGGACCCGATGCGTCGGTGCAGTCGGTTCGGCGACTGGTGCGAACCCGACACGGCACGCTTGACTAGCGAAGCGTGCTTCGCGAATACTGGTACGCAGTTCGAGGGGGAGTACCCGACGCAACGCGCGTCGCCGACAGTACGGGCCCGGCCATCCGGGCCCCGGTGACGCGGTCACCGCGCCCGGTGGCCGGGGAGACCTTCGTCCAGCAACGCCGGGCCCGAGGGCTCCGGCCGGACGAGAGGTCGTTCCCGGTGTCCGTCTCCTGGTGGGTCTGGGCCGTGCTGATGCTGGCGATCGGCGTCATGCTGGCCATCGACCTGTTCCTGCACCGCGACAACCACGTCATCGGCTTCCGTGAGGCCGCCACCTGGTCCGGCATCTGGATCGCCGCCGGCCTGCTGTTCGGCGTGATCCTCTGGGTCTGGCAGGGCGGCGACGTGGCCGGCACCTACTTCGCCGGTTACCTGATGGAGAAGGCGCTCTCCATCGACAACGTCTTCGTCTTCGCGCTGATCTTCTCGTACTTCGCGGTCCCGGCCGCGTACCAGCACAAGGTCCTGTTCTGGGGCGTCATCGGCGCGCTGGTGTTCCGGCTGGTGTTCATCTTCCTCGGCGTGGGACTGCTCGAGACGTTCTTCTGGACCGCGTACCTGTTCGGTGCGTTCCTCGTCTACACCGCCTACAAAATGGCCTTCCAGCACGGTGCCGAGGCCGCGCCGGACCGCAACCTCGTGGTGCGCCTGGTACGCCGTGTCCTCCCGACCGACCCCGCCTACCACGGCGACCGGTTCTTCACCCGGGTCGACGGCAGGCGGGTGGCGACCCTGCTGTTCGTCGTCCTGGTCGCGGTCGAGGCCACCGACCTGATCTTCGCGATCGACTCGGTGGCGGCGATCCTGGCCATCACCACCAGCACGTTCATCGTCTGGACCGCGAACGCCTTCGCGATCCTCGGGCTACGCAGCCTGTACTTCTGCCTCGCCGGGCTGCTCCGCCGTTTCGTGCACCTGCACTACGGCCTGGCCGTCCTGCTGGCCTTCGCCGGGGTCAAACTCATCCTGTCCGAGACCCCGGTCGGCAAGCTGCCCATTCCCGTGACCCTGGGGTTCATCGTGGCCACGATCGCGGTGTCGATCGCCTGGAGCCTGCGGAGCACCAGCGCCCGTCAGCAGACGCCGGAGCGCTCGCAGCTTCCCTGACGGTGCGGTCTCAGCCGGCGTCGGAGACCACGACACCGGTGCAGGTGCGCGGTTCCCGGTCGGCCGGGGCGAAGGCGACGGTGACGACCAGGTCGGCCAGCGGCAGGGTGCGCCACAGCCACACGGTGCCGGGCGGCACCTCCAGGCCGTGCCGGTGCCACCAGGTCGCCACCGGGACGTCGGCGAGCTTGGCCAAACACTCGACGCGGGTCCACCGGGCCCAGAAGTCCGTGGCACCGAAGCGGCGGACCAGCGCGGCGGGTAGCGCAGCGCCGGCCCGCTCGGCGTCGATCGCGACCTGCCAGCCCGGCACCGGCGGGGCGTACCAGCCGACGCAGCGTCCGTCGTCGAGATGGCTGCGGGTGACGGCGTCGCCCGACCCGGCCACCGACGCCACCCGCAGGTGCCGGGGCGCGGTGGCGAGCAGGGCGGGCACCCGCCGTCCCGCGCCCTGATCGGCGCGGGACGACCGGTGGGATGGCTCAGATCGAGGCGGCACCGTCGACCACGATGACCTGACCGTTGATGTTCGTCTGGTCGCGCAGCAGCAGCCGCACCACCGGCACCACCTCCTCCGGCTCGGTCAGCTGACCGGTCGGCGTGCGGCGCACGATCTGGTCCAGCTGGGTCTGGCCGAGCACCGCCGACATCTCCGAGGCGAAGAAGCCCGGCGCGACGGCGTTGACCAGCACCCGCCCGCCCAGCTCCCGGGCCAGCGAACGGGTGGCCGCGTCCATTCCACCCTTGGTGGCGGAGTACGCGACCAGGCCGGGGAAGCCGCGCTGCGCGCAGATCGAGGTGATGTTGACGATCCGCCCGCGCCGCCCCTGGGCCAGCATCCGTCGCACCGCCAGCCGGGTGAGCTGCAACGGTGCCGTCAGGTTGGTCTCGATGATCCGGGCGATGTCGGCGGTGGCGGTGTGCACGTGCAGGCTGTCCTGCCCGACGGCCGCGTTGTTCACCACCCCGTCGATCGGGCCGAGCCGCTCCTCGGCCTCGCGGACGAACGCCTGTGCGGCGGCGAGGTCGGTGACGTCGACCGAGCCGACGTGCGACCGGTCCGGGTGGGCGTCGGCGAGCTTGGCCAGCTCGGGGGTGACGGTACGGGCGAAGGCGGCCACCTTCAGGCCCGATTCGAGCAGGTCGGTGACGATGGCCAGACCGAGGCCCCGGGATCCGCCGGAGACGAGCACCACGGAGCAGGGCGGCACGGGGTTGGCGGGGGTGGTGGGATCAGACATCGCTCTTCAGGGTCTCCTTGACGGGTATCTCGGTCAGCACGCGGATCCGGCGCGGGACCGCGTACTCGGGCAGCCGCTCGGCGCACCAACGCACCAGCGTCGCCTCGTCCGGCGGAGGGTCGGTCGCCCCGGCGGCGGTCCGGGTCGCTACCACCTCGGCGACGACCATGTGGCCGAGCAGCGGGGCCCGCCGACCGGTGACCCGGGCCCAGGCCACCTGCGGGTGAGCGGTCAGCACGTCGCGGACCACCCCGGCGGAGACCTTGCTGCCGCCGACGTTGATCTCGTCGGCGTCGAGCCGGCCGGTGATCAGCACGCGGTCGCCGGCCAGTTGCGCCCGGTCGCCGGTGCGGACCGGACCGTCCAGCCCGGCACCGTGATACGGCGAGGTGATCACCAGTTCTCCGTCGCGCACCCCGATCGTGGGACGGCCGGGTACCGAACGGTCCAGCCACTCCACCGGGAACCCGGCCCGCCCGTCGTGCACCACGATGGCCGCGCCGACCTCCGAGGAGGCGTAGATCCAGGAGATGCGGGCGGCCGGAAACAGCTCCCGCAGCCGGTCCAGGATCGTCTGGTCGACCGGCTCGCCACCGAGGGTGAGCTGACGCAGCGGCACCCGGGCCAGCCCGTCCGGATCACGGTGCAGGGCCCGCCGCCAGAAGGTCGGTGTGCCGGAGGCGGCGTCCACACCGTGCTCGGCGGCCAGCGCGGGCCAGTCGTCGAGCTGCTCCGGCTCGACCACCACCAGATCCTGCCCCGGCTGGGTCAGCGACAGGGTCACCACCTGCCACCAGGCGTACGTGCCCGGGGCGTACGGGCAGAGCCAGGTCCGGGCAGGCTGCTGCCCCCGGACGGTGGTCAGCGATGCGAGCGTGTGCCCCACCCGCTTGGGCCGGCCCGTCGAGCCGGACGTCAGCAGCCACAACCGGCCCGACTCGGCGGCCCGCCCCGGAGCCGCGAACCCAGCGGGCGTCTCGCCGTCCAGCTCACGCACCGCGAACCCGGCGTCCCGCAGTTCCTCGCGCATCGCCGCGTCGACCCGGCCGGCCGTGCTGAGCAGCAACTCGGTGCCGTGCACGGCGTGGTGCCGGGCGGCGGCGAGGGCGTACCGGGCCGAGTGGGCCAGCGCGGCGACGGGCGCCGGTAGCGACAGCTCCGGCAGATCGCGCCAGGTCAGCGCGGCACCGTCGACGATGACGCGGTTCTCCACCCCCGGGAGGCCGGCGGGGGCCTGCGAGGCGGTCTCTACGCTCACTGCCGTTGCAGTTCGACGAGGAAGTCCAGCACGTCGCCGACGGTGGCGATCCGGCGCAGCCCGGGAGCGTCGAAGTTCAGCTCCTCCCCCGTGGCGTCCTCGACGCGCAGGGCCAGTTCGGAGAAGTCCAGCGACCGGAAGCCGACCTCCCGCAGATCGGCGGCGTCGTCGGCGGGCAACGCCTTGCCCTGGTTCTTGAGAACCTCGCCCATGAGGTCGCGAATCTGCGCCCGACTCAATTCCTTCATGCGGCGGAGTGTACAGCCAGGTGAATCGTGATTAGGGTGCCCGGTGACCATGGAAACGGAGCGGAAAGGGAGCGCTACGTGCTGCGTGACGCCACCGAGGACGACGTTAACCTGATGTTGTCCTGGCGTAATCAGGAAATCAACCGACAGGTCAGCAAGACCAGTCATGTCATCACCCCCGAGGAGCACCGGCGGTGGTGGTCCGCGGTGCGTCAGGACCCCGGCCGTCGGGTGCTGACCTACCTGCGCGACGGCGTACCCAGCGGCGCGGTCACCTTCTTCGACCTGCGGTTGTCCGACCCGCGCAGCGGGGCGTGGGGCTTCTATCTGGACGCTGACGGCCTGGCCGAACGGGGCGAGACGCTGCCCGCCTGGCTGGAGGTGATGCGGGAGGCGGTCGACCACGCCTTCGACGTGCTGAACCTGGACCGGCTCGACGGTGAGGTGCTGGCCCACAACACGGTGGTGCGCCAGATGAACCGCCGCCTCCGTTTCGTCGAAGGGCCGGGTCGTCAGGAGACGCACGACGGCCGGGAAATCACCGTCATCCCCATTTCTCTGGAGCGCGCCAACCGTCGCGTTCGCTGATTCTTCCTATTCTGTCCACGCATTGTTCACGTGAGGTTTTCGGCGCGGGGACATGCCGTTGTCACCGGCGACGCCAGGCGGCCCAGTTCCGCTCGGGGTCGCCGCCGAGGCGGACGAAGCCGTACCGGGTGCCGTCCCAGTCGCCGGGTTCGCCGGGCGCCCAGCGCGCGAAGACCACCTCCGCGGCTGCCGGCGGGCGGTCCCTGAACCACGGCACCTCGGTCCAGGTGACCTGGTGACTGAGGTTGAACCGGAGCTGGTAGGGCACTCCGGTGGAGGCGGCGACCCGCTCCGGCGGCCGGATTCCCAGGTCCGTCGCGCCGGGCACGGGTGTGCCGGCCACGGCCAGCGGACGGATCAGCCGCTGCGTGATCAGCTGCATGGTCGCCACGTTGACCACGACCAGGGCCGCGAGCACCATGGCCAGCAGGGTCGTGCGCGCGCGTCGACGCCGGGTCGCGAGCACGAGCAGCAGGCAACCGGCGATCCCGATCGCCGACCCGACCAGCGGCCGCATCTCTCGCCACCCGCCGGTCAGCGCCATCAGGTCCGGCGCGCTGAACCCGCCCCAGCGCAACCGTGCGCCCCGGTCCGCCGCGTCCGCCAGCCGAACGTGGATCAGGGCCCCGCCGGCGGCCAGCAGCAGCACCGTGGCGGCGGCCCGGCGCAGCACCGGCCGATGCGCCGCGCCGACCAGCACCCCGACGCCGACCAGCAGCCAGAACGGGGCGAACATCTGCACGTACCGGGCGTAGATGGCGTCGGGTACCCGGTCCGGGACACCGGCGAGGACGGCCTCCGCGCCAACGGCGACGCCGACGGTGGTCAGCAGCGCCACACCGAGGGTCCACCCAGCGGCCGCGTCGCCCCGGCGGCGCAGCCGGGTCACCGCCTCGGCGCCGGCCAGCCCGGCCAGCCCGAAGGTGACCACCATCAGGTACCACAGCTGCGTGCCGACCGACGCCAGCACCTGCGACAACCCCTCACCGGAGGTGACGGCCCGCCCGGCGTTGCCGCTGGCCGGTTCGCCGAGCAGGCGCACCGTCTCGCCGAGCAGCCGTACCCCGGTCTCGTTGGCCACGACCGCGGCCAGCACGGGCAGCGTCGCCGCCAGCATCGCGGCCGGTGCCAGCCGGCGGCGGACGACCAGCGCCAGCACCAGCGCGGCGTACCCGGCCACGATCACCACCCCGCGCGAGTGCACCAGGTGACACCCGCCCGCCAGGGCACCGCCCACCGCCGCGGCGGCCGGGCCGGGCCGCTCGGCCAGCCGGTGCACGGCCAGCAGCCAGGCCAGCAGCAGCGGGCCGAGCACCGCGTCGGTCATCGCCACCGTGGAGTGGAAGACCACCGCCGGCAACGTCGCCGCGGCGACCGCCGCCGCCAGGGCCACGCCGGGCCGCAGCCCCAGCAGCCGACGACCCAGCAGGTACGCCAGCGGCAGGACCGTCGCGTTCACGGCCGAGTTGATCACCCGCACCAGCAGGTAGGTGTCGACGAAGTCCCGGTCGAACAGGAAGGCCGGCGCGATCAGCAGCGGGTAGCCGATCCGGCGCAGCGTCTCGTTCTCGGTGCTGAAACCGCCCGGACCGCCCGCCAGGGCGCGGGCGGTGTTCAGGTAGCTGTCCTCGTCGGTGTGCGCGAACGGCATGGCGGCGTGCCGGGCCAACCAGATCCGCCAAGCCGTTCCCAGCAACCAGCCGCACACCAGCAGCAGGGGCAGCAGCCACCGTCGCCGCTTCGTCGACGCGGACCCGGGCGGGTCCGCCGACCCGCGCGCATCCTCGGTCCGGGCCGCCTCGGCCTCGATGGTCATCGTCCCTCCCACGACGCGGCCGGGCAGGCGGCCGCCGTACGGAGGCACCCGGGACCCGGTCAGGTCGGGACCTTAGCCGCCTGGTCGGGGCGGATCGGCGGGCACGCCGCGACGACGGCGAGTGTTCGCCAACCGGGTGCCCGCCATTCACCGCCACACGGCGCCTGGTTAACCGCAGGGCATGTGCCCGTTAACCCTCCCGGTCTAGCGTTCCCACCCGGCCGGCCCCAGGCCGACCGCACAACCGACGAACACGGGAGCACCAGTTGAGCGAGCTGAACGGATCGTCCATCCTCGTCACCGGGGGAACGGGTTCCTTCGGCAGGACCTTCCTGCGGCACCTCCTCGCCGAGACCGATCCGGCCCGGGTGGTGGTCTTCTCCCGTGACGAGCTCAAGCAGTACGAGCTGCGCCAGCAGCTCGGTGACGATCCCCGACTGCGCTGGTTCATCGGCGACATCCGGGACCGGCACCGGCTGATCCGGGCCATGCACGGCGTCGACCACGTGGTGCACGCCGCCGCCCTCAAGCAGGTCGACACCGCGGAGTACAACCCGTCGGAGTTCATCGCCACCAACATCACCGGTTCGCAGCACGTCGTCGACGCCGCGATCGAGGCCGGGGTGAAGAAGGTGGTGGCCCTCTCGACCGACAAGGCGTCCAGCCCGATCAACCTGTACGGCGCGACGAAGCTGGTCGGCGACAAGTTGTTCATCTCCGCCAACCACTACGCGGCGCAGCACCCGACCCGCTTCTCGGTGGTGCGCTACGGCAACGTGGTCGGCAGCCGCGGCTCGGTGGTGCCGCTGTTCCGTCGGCTCGCCGCCGAGGGCAAAAGCCTGCCGATCACGGACAAGCGGATGACCCGCTTCTGGATCACCCTGGACCAGGCCGTGCAGTTCGTCATCGACTCGTTCGACCAGATGCAGGGCGGTGAACTGTTCGTGCCGCGCATCCCCAGCATGCGCATCCTCGACCTGGTCGAGGCGGTCGCACCGGACGCCACCACCCACGAGATCGGCATCCGCCCCGGCGAGAAGCTGCACGAGGAGATGATCGCCCCGGACGACAGCCGCCGGACGTTGATCGCCAAGGACCGGTTCATCGTGCAGCCGACCATCGCCACCTGGGGCTACCAGCCACCGGTCGGCTGCGAGCCGGTGCCGGACGGGTTCGCGTACCAGTCCGACTCCAACGACGAGTGGCTCACCGTGCCGCAGCTGCGTGACATGCTCGGCATCACCGCATGACCGCTGACTTCCTCCCGTACGGACGCCAGTCGGTGACCGACGACGACGTGGCCGCCGTGGTCGCCGCCCTGCGCAGCGACTGGCTCACCACCGGTCCGGAGGTCGCCGCCTTCGAGGCGGACATCTCCGCCTGGGCCGGCGGGGCCGGGGTGGCGACGGTCTCCAACGGCACCGCCGCGCTGCACGTGGCGTACGCGGCGGCCGGCGTCGGTCCGGGTGACGAGGTGATCGTGCCACCGATGACGTTCGTCGCCACCGCCAGCAGCGCGGTCGCCCTCGGCGCCCGGGTCGTCTTCGCCGACGTCGAGCAGGAGACCTTCACCCTCGATCCGGCGGCGGTGGCCGCGGCGACCACCGGACGGACGAAGGTCGTCGCCGCGGTGGACTACGCCGGCCACCCGGCCGACTACGACGCGCTGCGCGCCGCGCTCGACGGCACCGACGCGCTGCTGCTCGCCGACGCGGCGCACTCGATCGGCGCCACCTACCGGGGCCGACCGGTGGGGTCGCTGGCCGACCTGACCACGTTCTCCTTCTTCCCCACCAAGAACCTGACCACCGCCGAGGGCGGCGCGGTCGCCACCACCGATGCCGAGCTGCTCAAGCGGGCTCGCCGGTTCCGCAACATCGGGCTGGTCCGGGAACACGACGAGCTGCGGTGGCCGGACGAGGGTGGCTGGCACCAGGAGGTGCACGAGTTCGGCCTGAACTACCGGCTGCCGGACGTGCTGTGCGCGCTGGGCCGTAGCCAGTTGCGCCGGCTCGGTGCCTTCCTCGCCCGCCGCGCCGAACTGGTGGCCCGCTACGACGCGGCCCTGGCCGACCTGCCCGGCGTACTCCTTCCCGGCAGGCGGGGCTGGGCCGCACCGGCCTGGCACCTGTACCCGATCCGGGTGCTCGACGGCCGCCGCCGCGAGATCTACGAGCGGATGCGTGCGGCCGGCATCGGGGTCCAGGTCAACTACATCCCCGCGCACTGGCACCCGGCCTTCGCCGACCTCGGCTACCGGCGCGGCAGCTGTCCGGTGGCGGAGGGCTTCTACGGCCAGCAGCTGTCGCTGCCGCTCTATCCTGGACTGCGCGACGCCGACCAGGACCGGGTCATCGACGCGCTGGCCGCGGCCCTGCGCGGCGCCTCGGTACGCTCCGCCGCCTGAGGGGACGCCGATGCACCACGCAAACCACTTCTACGGCCACGCCCACGTACTGGCCCGCTACGCCGGGCTCGGTGACGGACACCCACCCCGGATCAACGGGTACGTCCAGCACGGCTGGAACATCGGCGACGGCCTGGCCCCCGGCCACCCGTACGCCGAGCGCACGCCGAGTCTGCTCTGGTCCGAGCAGACCCGGCGGCGGGCCTGGTCGGTCGGGCGGCGCAACGTGACGGTGATCGGCGCACCCTTCGTCTACCTGCTGTCGATGCGGCCGGAGGAGGAACCGCAGCCGGTCCGGGAAGGCACCATCTGGTACCCGTTCCACGGCTGGGAGGGCCAGCACGTCAAGGGCGACCACAGGGAACTGATCGCCCGGATCAGGGACACCGAACCCGGTCCGGTCACCGTCTGCCTCTACTGGCACGAGCACCGGATGCGACGGGTACGCCGGCTCTACGAGAACGCCGGCTTCCGGGTCATCTGCCACGGCTACCGCGGCCACTGGTGGAAGGACACCGATCCGCAGTTCCTGGACCGCCAGCTCGCCGAGCTGCGCCGGCACGCCCGGGTCGCGTCCAACCGGCTGACCAGTGCCATCTTCTACGGCATCGCGGCCGGCTGCGAGCCGGCCGTGTACGGCGACCCGATGGTGTTGGCCGACGAGGACCCGACCTTCGGCGGTACCGCCCGCATCCGCCGGCAGTGGCCGGAGCTGCACGGCGAACAGGTGCACCTGCCGACCGCCGTCGAGATCGCCCACGCCGAGCTGGGCACCGACCACCGCCACCCGCCCGCCGCGCTACGGGAGCTGCTGGGCTGGGCGTACCCGCAGGAGGAGACGACGTGAGAACCGAGACGGCGTCGCCGGTGACGCTGCCCGGCGGCGAGATGCTCGCCTGGTCCGACCGGCCGGACGAGGTCGGCGACGCTCCCCTCGCGACGCTGGCCGCCCGCCTGGTGCCGGCCGGCGCGCGGGTGCTGCTGGCCGGCGCGCACAGCCCGGCGCTGCTCGACGCGCTGGCCCACGCCCGGCTCACCTGCCTGCTGCGCGGCTATCCGGACGCGGCGCTGGTCGCCGGCCGGGTGGACCGGGTGCTGGTCGCCGGCCCGCACGGACTGCCGGCGGGCGAGGAGTACGACCTGGTGATCGCCGGTGCCGGACTGGACGCGATCGAGTCGGTCGAGGGTCACCGGCTCGGCTGGGACGGGCTCCTGGCCCGCCTCGCGGCGGCCGTACGTCCCGGCGGCCACCTGCTGCTGCGCCTGGACAACCCGCTCGGCGTGCACCGCCTGGTCGCCGCCGAGAGCTGGTACGCCGGCCGCGACGACGCCGAGTGGAGCGTCGGCGGGGTGCTCGACGCCGCCCGGCCCGCCAGCCTGGAGCAGGCACGTCGGCGCCTGACCGCAGCCGGACTGCGGGCCGGCGCCTGCTACGCCGGGTACCCGCGTCCCGACCTGACCACCGCGCTGCTCGCCGTCGACCAGTTGGCCGGGCGCACCACCAGCGGGCTGTTCGACGCGGTGCTGCACGCCGCCTGCACCGAGGGTTACGCCGGCCGGTTCGTCCTCGCCGATCCGGCCCGGCTGGCCGTGGACGCCCTGCACGCCGGCCGGGCCGCCGACCTCGCCCCGTCCTGGCTGGTCCTCGCCCACCGCCCGGCCCGGCCCGACGCGACCGACGAGCCGACCGGCACCGTCGCGACCGACGGGCTGCCGGTGGCGCTGGTGGGCGGCGCGTCGGCCGGTTCCGTGGTCGAGGTGCTGGACGGGCCAGAGGGCTGGTGCTGGCGCCGGCCCGACGGCGGTGGTCGCGGCGGAACCGCTCCCGCGCCGTACGCCAGCCGGGAGGCGGCCTACCGCGACCCGGACGCCCTCGACGGCCCGGTGCCCGACGGGCGACTGCTGCGCAGCCTGCTGCTGGACGGCTGCCTGCGCCGCGACACCGCGCTGCTGCGCAGCCTGCTCGGCGGATACGCAGACTGGCTGGCCGGCCAGGCCGAGCAGGGGCGGCTCGCCGGGGCGGTGGCCCTGGCCGGGGCGGACAACCTGGTCGTCGACGGGGACCGCTGGGCGGTGCTCGACCCGAGCTGGCGGGCCGCCGCACCGTTGCCGGTCGACGTGGTGCTGGCCCGGACCCTGTGGCGCTTCGCCGCCGAACTGCTCACCGGCGGGTACGCCCACCCGTGGACGTCCACGCTGGACGTGGCGGGGCTGGCCGTGGTGCTCGGCGGCGTCGCCGGACGGGACTTCGACCGGGCTGTCGTCGACGCCGCCGTGGAGACGGAGGCCGCGGTCTCCGCCGCGCTACGCGGGCTGGACGCCGCCGGCCGGGTCGACCTGGACACCGAGCCCCAGGCGGTCACCCCGACCGACCCTCCGCCGGGTCCGCGCAGCTACCAGCAGCTGCGCGAGGCGTGGCTGCGGCAGCGGGAGGAGAACAGCCGGCTGGCCGCACTGCTCAGCTGGACCGAGAACCTGCTCACCTCGCGGGAACGCGCCCTGCGCCGAGCCGAAGCGAAGATCAACCTGCTGAGCGGTTCGCTGAGCTACAAGGTGGGACGGCTGGCCCTCACCCCGGCCCGGATGGCCAAGCGCGGCGCCCGAGCCGCCAAACGCCGCGCCCGCACCGCCATCGCCCCGAAGCGACCGACTGACGTCGAGCAGGGAGGACAGCCGTGACCGACCGCATCGTCGGCGTCGTGCAGGCGCGGATGGGCTCGTCCCGGCTGCCCGGCAAGGTGCTGCGTCCACTGGCCGGACGCAGCGTCCTCGGCCGGGTGGTCCGGGCCGCCCAGGACAGCGGCGTGCTCGCCGACCTGGTGGTGGCGACCAGCACCGACGCCAGCGACGACGCGGTGGTCGCCGAGTGTGACCGGCTCGGCGTCGCCTGGCACCGGGGTCCGGTCGACGACGTACTGACCCGCTTCGTCGGTGCCCTCGACGCCCATCCCGCCGACGCGGTCATGCGGTTCACCGCCGACTGTCCGCTGCTGGACCCGGAGATCGTCACGCTGGTCGCCTCGGTGTACCGCGCCGTGCCGGGGCTGGACTACGCCAGCACGTCGATCGCCCGCACCCTGCCCCGGGGTCTGGACGTGGAGATCATCCGGGCGGCGGCGCTGCGCACCGTCGACCGGCTGGCCACCGAGCACCACCGGGTGCACGTCACCTCGTACGCGTACGCGCATCCGGAGCTGTTCCGGGTGCTCGGCGTGACCCTCACGCCCGATCGCTCGCAGCTGCGACTCACCCTCGACACCGACCGCGACTGGGAGCTGGTCCGCGCGGTGGCCGACCACTTCGGCGACGTCAGCGTGCCGCTGGCCAAGCTCGCCGACTGGCTGGACGGCCAGCCGGAGCTGCGCGCGCTCAACGCCGACGTGCGGCAGAAGCGGTTGGAGGAGCGCTGAGCACGCTACGGGTCGGGCTGCGCTGTGACGCCGGGCCGCTGCGCGGCGTCGGTCACCTGGTCCGTTGTCTCGCCCTCGGCGAGGAGTTCCAGGCCCGGGGTGCCACCGTCGAGGTCTTCGGCACCGTCGACGGCGTCGGCTGGGCGGCCGACCAGCTGACCGCCCGGGGCATCCCGCTGCACCCCGGTCCGGAGACCCCGGACGAGCTGGTCGCCACGGCCCGCCGGCACCACCTCGACGTGCTGGTCCTCGACTCGTACGAGCTGGATCCGGCCGGAGCGGGCGCGCTGCGTGCCGCCGGGGTGCTGACGCTGGCCATCGTCGACGGGGACACCCGGGGGCAGGACGCCGACCTCTACCTCGACCAGAACTTCGCCACCGACCTGGCGGTGCCGGCCGGCCGGCTGCTCGCCGGGAGCGGGTACGCCCTGCTGCGCGAGGGTGTCCTGGCCGCCCGGCCGGTGGCCCCCCGCCCGGCGGCGGCGGTCGATCCCCCCTCGGTGCTGGCCTTCTTCGGCGGCACCGACGCGGCCGACGCGGCCCCGGTGCTGACCGAGGTGCTGCTCTCCACCGGCCGGCCGATGGAACTCACCGTCGTCGTCGGCCGGCCCGAGGTGGCCGCCCGGATGGCCCGGTTGACGCCGGGACCGGGGCAGACGCTGCTCCCGGTGCCACCCACCGGTACGCTGCCCGCCCTGATCGCCGCGGCGGATCTGGTGGTCAGCGCGGCCGGCACCTCCACCTGGGAACTGTGCTGCCTCGGCGCACCGTCGGCGCTGGTCTGTGTGGTGGACAACCAGCGCGAGTCGTACCACCGGGTGGTGGCGGCCGGCCTGGCCGCCGGGCTCGGTGAGCTGTCCGCGTTGGCCGGCGAGGCGGAGGCGGCCCGAGCTGCCGCGCACACCCTGGCGGGGCTGCTGGCCGACGGGGCAGGACGGGCGTCCCTGTCCGCCCGCGCCTGGGCCGCGGTGGACGGGCGCGGGCGGGAGCGGGTGGTCGACGCGGTGCTGGACGCGCTACGACACGTCGGCGCGGGACGCTCCCCAGTGCAGTGACAGGCCCCGCGCAGCACGGTCGGTGTTGATCTCCATCATGCTGCCGAGAATCGTCGCCCGGTCGGCGACGATGGCGGTGCCGTCCACCGTGTAGGTGGTCCGGTCGCTGACCAGCACGGCGGCGCCCGGCGCGTCGTCGAGGTGCAGGGCCAGTGCGGCGTCGAGAAGGCCGGGCCGGATCGTCTCGGTCGCCCGGGTCACCGAGACGCCGCCGGCCGCGAGCGCCTCGTACAGCGAGGTCACGGTGAAGTCCACCGCGCGCAGCCCGTCGGCGTGCGACGCGCGTACCCACGAGACCTGGTGCACCGCACGGCGACCGGCGAACGCGCGGACCCGCTCCAGCCGCAGCCCGGATTCCGTCGTGGGGGCGCGCAGCGTCGCGGCGACCCGCGCGGGCAGACGGCGCACCGCGCGGCCGACCACGGTGGTTCGCACCTCGTGGCCCTGGTCCCGCAGGTCGTCGGCGAAGCTACGCAGCGAGCCGAGCCGGTACGCCAGATGCGGTGGGGACACGAAGGTGCCGCGGCCGGGCTGCTGGTCGATGAGCCCCTCGTCGCTCAACTGCCGCAACGCCTGGCGGAGCGTCATCAGCGTGACACCGTAGGCGGCGCTGAGGTCGCGCTGCGACGGAAGTGCCGCACCCGGCGGGTACTCTCCGGCGCGGATCCTGGCGGCGAGGTCCGCGGCGATGGTGCGGTACCGCGCCACGGGCGCGTCCTGCCCGGTAGCCATGCGCCGCCCCGCCTCCTAACCTCCGGTCTGCGCCGGCACGCCGTCCAGCGCCGCGCGCAGCGACCCGACGAACCCACCGATCGCCGCCGGATCGGCACCGTCGAGCAGGCGCCGCATCAGCGCGGCGCCGACGATCACGCCGTCGGCGTCCCGCGCCGCCTCGGCTGCCTGCGCCGGCGTCGAGATGCCGAACCCCAAGAATACGGGCCGGTCGGTGACGCCCCGCAGGCGCCGCGCCAGGCCGGCGGCCGAGGCGGCGAGCTGCTCCCGTTCGCCCGTGGTGCCCATCAGGGAGACCGCGTAGATGAAGCCCCGGCTCCGTTCGGCGACCTCCCGGAGCCGCCGCGGTGGCGTGGCGGGTGACGCCAGCAACGCGAGATCGACGTTCGCGGCACTCGCCGCCGCACCGGTCGAGGCGACCTCCTCCAGCGGCAGGTCCGGCACGATCAGACCGCGGACGCCGGCCTCGGCGAGACTCCGACAGAACCGGCCCGCGCCGCGTCGCACCACGAGATTGGCGTACGTGCTGACGACGACCGGCACGTCGATCCGGCTCCTCGACAGGTCGGCGAGTACGCCACCGGTGGTGGCGCCACGGGCGAGCGCGGTGTCGGAGGCCTCCTGGATGGTGACGCCGTCGAGGGTGGGGTCGGAGAAGGGGATGCCGACCTCGATGGCGTCCGCCCCGGCATCGGCCAGGGCGCGCAGGTGGTCGGTCCAGTCCGGGGTCACGCCGCCGGTGAGGTACGGCATGAGCAGCTTGCGCCCACGGTCCCGTCGCAGCCGCAGCCGGGTCTCCAACGTGGTCATTCCGTCTCCTCAGCGGCCAGGTACGTCATGAGTGTCGCGATGTCCTTGTCGCCGCGCCCGGAGAGCGTGACGAGCACACTGCTGCCCGCCGGCAGTTCGGCGGTCCCGGCGGCACGGATCACCCAGGCGAGCGCGTGCGCCGACTCGATGGCCGGGACGATGCCCTCGGCCCGGGCCAGTCGTACCGCCGCCGCCAGCGCCTCCTCGTCGGTGGCCGTGACGTACTCGGCGCGGCCGAGGTCGCGCAGGTGGGCGTGCTCCGGCCCGACGCCCGGGTAGTCCAGGCCCGCGGCGACCGACCGGGCCTCGCGGATCTGGCCCTCCTCGTCCTGGAGGAACAGCGACTGGAATCCGTGCAGAACGCCGATCTCGCCCAGGGCGGCACCCGCCCCGCCCGCCGCCTCGACCCCCACGAGCCGGGCGGGCGTGTCGACGAACCCGGCGAAGGTGCCGGCGGCGTTGGAGCCACCGCCGACACAGGCGACGACGTGGTCCGGTGTGCCGGTCGACAGCTGCCCGGCGCACTGGTGTCGCGCCTCCTCCCCGATGACCGCCTGTAGCTCGCGGACCATCCACGGGTACGGGTGCGGCCCGATCACCGAGCCCACGCAGTAGTAGGCGTCGTCGGTCACGCCCACCCAGTGACGCATCGCCTCACTGGTGGCGTCCTTGAGCGTTCGGCTGCCGGACCGCACCGGGACGACCTCGGCACCGAGCAGCCGCATCCGGAAGACGTTGTGCGCCTGCCGCTCGACGTCACGCTCGCCCATGAAGACGGTCACCGGCAGGCCCAGCAGGGCGCCGGCGGTGGCGGTGGCGACGCCGTGCATCCCCGCGCCGGTCTCGGCGATCAGTCGTCGCTTGCCCATCCGGCGGGCCAGCAACGCCTGCCCCAGCACATTGTTGATCTTGTGGGAGCCGGTGTGCGCGAGATCCTCCCGCTTGAGCAGCACCGTCACGCCGAGTTCGGCCGACAACCGCACCGCCGGGCTCAGCGGTGTCGGCCGTCCCGCGTACATCGCCAGCAGCCGGGCCAGGCCGCCCCGGAAGCCCGGATCCGCCCACGCCTCGGCGAAGGCCGCCTCGACCTCCTCGCACGCGGGTATCAGCGGCTCGGGTACGAACCGGCCACCGTGGCGCCCGAACCGGCCGGCCACCGGCGCGGTTGTCGAGTCGCGCACCGCGAGAGCGTTCATGTCGACCACCTCTGTTCTATAACTGTTATCCTCTGTTATAGAACAGTGCGAGCGACGGCGCAAGGTCGGCCACACTGCGGCGCCCGCCGTCGCCAGCAGCGAGGACGGTCGCACAGATGTACTAAACATGCTGTTAGGGTGGGAGGATGTCGCAGACCGCGTACCAGCCGTCGATGCTGGAGGTCACCGACGCCGAGCCCGCCCTCGGCCCGTTGGCCGGGCAGCCGCGCCGGCACCCGCTCAGCCGAGGCGCCTGGGTCGACCACCTGCCCGGCTGGGTGCAGGGCTCGGACCAGGTGCTCGACGTGCTGCTGCGGGAGGTGCCGTGGCGGGCCGAGCGACGGACGATGTACGACGCCGAGGTCGACGTGCCCCGCCTGCTCTGCTGGTACGGCGCCGGCCGGCCACTGCCGCATCCGGTGCTGACCGCCGCGCGCACGGCGTTGACCCGCCACTACGCCGACGAGCTGGGCGAACCGTTCGTCACCGCCGGCATGTGCCTCTACCGCGACGGCCGCGACAGCGTCGCCTGGCACGGCGACACGCAGGGCCGCTCCGCCCACACCGACACCATGGTCGCCATCGTCTCCTTCGGCTCGCCCCGACACCTGCTGCTCCGCCCGCGCGGCGGTGGCACCAGCCTGCGCTTCCCGCTCGGGCACGGCGACCTGGTGGTGATGGGCGGCTCCTGCCAGCGCACCTGGGAACACGCCATACCCAAGACCGCCCGCCCGGTCGGCCCCCGGGTCAGCGTCCAGTTCCGCCCCTCCGGCGTCGCCTGAGCACGGCCCGCCCGGTGTGTGGGCAACAGGGCGGCCCGCCCCCGCCGGATCGACGGGGACGGGCCCGGCCCAGGCATGAAACGCGGACTAGAACTGCGCGAAGAAGCGCCAGACCTCGCCCTTGGTCCAGGTACGGGCGCCGCTGTCGCCGCCGCCGTCGACCGGACCGGGGGTGTGACCGCCGTCGAACGCGCCCCACTGCACCGGATAGCCGGCCCGGCATCCCGAGTAGACGGTGGTGATGTGCGTCCGGCTGCCCGCGGCCGGCTCGGGCGGGTTCTGCGGCGTGCAGCCGTTGTTGCGGACGAACCGGTCGCGCAGCGACCGCCCGCTGGTGATGTTGTCGGAGATGCCGTGAATGCCGAAGTACGCGACCGGCTGGGTTCCGCCGCTGCAGCCGCTCAGTTCCCGGGGAGCGCCGTAGACCGCGACGGCCCGGAAGACGTTCGCCCGGGCACAGGCGAGGGCATAGCTCATCGCCCCGCCGTAGCTGAACCCGAGGGCGAAGCGCTGCGCGGTGTTGACGCAGAGGTCACTCTCGATCCGGCGGATCATGTCGTCGACGAAGGTCACGTCCTCGCCGCCGGAGTTGGCCCAGCCGTTGCCGATGCCTTGGGGCGCGACCAGGATCGCGCTGTTGTTCGACTGCTCCTGCTGGCCGTAGTAGGCCCAGGCGGCCCCGTCGGCTCCGCCGTACGCGACGTCGCCCGAGGTGCCACCCAACCAGTGGAACGCGAACATCAACCGGTAGCGGGTGTTGCTGTTGTAGTTGGCGGGGATCCGCAGGATGAAGCTGCGACTCTTGCCGCCGCTCTGGATCGTGTGCGTGCCGTTGCCCAGCGTCGGAGTCCTGCCGCACCCGGCCCCCGGCTCACCGGTCGGTGGTGGCGTGGGACCGCCACCGCCGACGGGGAGCAGCTGCCACTGCTGGTTGGCGCCGTTGCCGTCGGCATACTGGATGACGTTCGCCCCGTCCGAGGTCGAGGCACCTGCACGTCCACCGCCTTGTTGCTGTTCCGGTTGATCAGCCGGACGTGGCCACCGTCGGAGTCGGCCAACCGGAACTGCTGGTTCGTGCCGTTGTGGTCGGACCACTGCACGATCGCGGCACCGTCGGCGGTCGACGCGTTCGACACGTCCAGGACCTTGCCGGAATGCCGCGACCTCAGCCGGTAGAAACCGCCGCCGGAGTCCACGAACTGCCACTGCTGGTTGGCACCGTTGTTGCGGGTCCACTGGCTGATCCGCGCGCCGTCGTTGGTGGCCAGACCGTACACGTCCAGCGCCTTGCCGCTGTTGCGGTTGACCAGCACGTACCAGGCGTTGGTGTCCACCGTCGCCGCCGCCGCAGGTGCCGCGTTGACCGCGACCAGGCTGCCGGCCGCCAGGACCGCCGCGCCGACAGCGGCCACGACCGACCGTCGTCGACGCCCGGGAGGAGAGGCGGGACGAACCTCACCAATCATTGATCCACTCCTTCGACTAGGACCACGCACGATCGGAAAGGACGCGCGTTGTCGCAGGCACCGACGTTGTGGATGGTGGTGTCGACACGTCGGGCCACCAGCGAGCAAGGCCCAACGTATCGTCGTAATACGTCATACGTCAATGACAGACGTCGATGAATGAAGGCCGTGCCGGACTGGTGTCCGGCACGGCCACAGTCGCGGAGCCGCTACCTACTTTCGGTCGATCTGGTGGCCCACCACGGCCGGACCGAGCATGACGGCGAAGCCGGAACCGTCGCGGCGCGGATCAGCCGCCGGCAGCTCCACCGCCTCACCGTTCGCCGTCGACCCCACCGGCCGGGGACCGACCCAACCGACCACCACGTCGGTCTCACCCTTGAGGAACCGATGGGCACGCACCCCGCCGGTCGCCCGCCCCTTCGCCGGGTACGCGGACAGCGGCGTCATCTTCACCGTCGCCCCGGTCGAGGTCACCACCATCGGCTCACCGTGCTCCGGATCGTCGGTACGGACCGCGCCGAAGAACACCACCCGAGCCCCGGCCGGCAGGGCGATGCCGGCCATCCCGCCGCCCTTGAGCCCCTGCGGGCGAACCGTCCCGGCGGGGAACCGCAGCAACGAGGCCGCACTGGTCAGGAAGGCGAGGGTCTCGGCGCCGTCGGTCAGCCAGGTCGCGCCGACCACCTCGTCGCCGTCGCGTAGCCCGATCACCTCGAACTCGTCCGACCGCACCGGCCAGTCCGGGGCACACACCTTCACCACCCCCGACCGGGTACCGAGCGCCAGGCCCGGCGACCCCTCGGCGGCGGCACCCAGCGGTGCCAGGCCGACAACCGTCTCCCCCGGCTCCAGCGGCACCAGCTCGGCGGCCGACATCCCACCGCGCAACGACACCGTGCCGGCCTGCTCCGGCAACACCGGCAGCGGCAGCACGTCCACCTTGAACGCCCGGCCCGCGCTGGTCACCAGCAGCACCCGACCCCGGGCCGTGGAGTGCACCACGGCGCGTACCGCGTCGTGCTTGACCCGCCCGTGCCGGCGACGCCCCTCGGCGGCCTCCTCCGACTCGGCAGCCGTGCGGGCGACCAGCCCGGTCGCCGACAGGATCACCTGGCACGGGTCGTCGGCCACCTCCAACGGACCGGCGGGCACCGACGCGGCCAGCACCTCCTTGAGGTCGCCGTCGACCAGCGTCGTCCGCCGGGGCACGGCGAACTGCTTGACCACGGCGGCCAACTCGTCGGAGACGACCTTCTTCAGCACGTTCTCGTCGTCGAGGATGGTCGACAGCTCGGCGATCTCGGCCCGCAACTTCTGCTGCTCGGCCTCCAGCTCCAACCGGTCGTACTTGGTCAGCCGGCGCAGCGGAGTGTCCAGGATGTAGTTCGCCTGGATCTCGGAGAGCTTGAACTGGCGCATCAGGCCGCTCCGGGCCGCCTGGGCGTCCTCGCTGCCCCGGATCAGCTTCACCACCTTGTCGATGTCGAGCAGGGCGATGAGCAGACCGTCGACCAGGTGCAGCCGCTCCTCCCGCTTACGCTTGCGGTACGCGCTGCGCCGGGTGACCACCTCGTAGCGGTGGGCCAGGAACACCTCCAGCAGTTCCTTGAGCCCGAGGGTGCGCGGCTGCCCGTCGACCAGCACCAGGTTGTTCACGCCGAAGGACTGCTCCAGCGGGGTCAGCCGGTAGAGGTCGGCGAGCAGGGCCTGCGGATTGACGCCGACCTTGCACTCGATGACCAGCCGGGTGCCGCTCTCCCGGTCGGTGAGGTCCTTGACGTCGGCGATCCCGGTCAGCCGCTTGGTCTTGGTCACCTCGTTGGTGATGGCCGCAATGACCTTCTCCGCGCCCACGCCGTACGGCAACTCGACCACGGTGATGGCCTGCCGGCCCCGGCTGCCCTCCAGCGGCCCGATCTCCACCTTGCCGCGCATCCGCACCACGCCACGGCCCGTCTCGTACGCCCGGCGCACCTCGTCGAGGCCGAGCAGCAGTCCGCCGGTGGGCAGGTCGGGACCGGGCACGAACTCCATCAGCTTGTCGAGGGTGGCGTTCGGGTGCCGGATCAACCACCGGGCGGCCGACACGACCTCGCCCAGGTTGTGCGGAATCATGTTGGTCGCCATCCCGACCGCGATCCCGGCGGCCCCGTTGACCAGCAGATTCGGGAAGGCGGCCGGCAGCACGGTGGGCTGGGTCAGCGAGCCGTCGTAGTTGGGCTCGACGTCGACGGTGTCCTCGCCCAGCTCACCGACGAGCAGCATCGCCTCCCGCGACATCCGAGCCTCGGTGTAACGCGCCGCTGCCGGGCCATCGTCCGGAGATCCGAAGTTTCCATGCCCATCGATGAGCGGCACGTTCAGCGAAAACGCCTGAGCCATCCGAACCATCGCGTCGTAGATCGCGGTGTCGCCGTGCGGATGGTACTTACCCATTGCGTCCCCGACGATCCGGGCGGACTTCACGTGTGCCCGGTCCGGGCGGTGGCCCTGCTCGTACATCGACCAGAGGATGCGTCGGTGCACCGGCTTGAGGCCGTCGCGCGCGTCCGGCAGCGCCCGGGAGTGGATGACCGAGAAGGCGTACTCCAGGTAGGAGTCGGACACCTCGGTGGTCAGCGGGTTGTCGATGATCCGCGCGCCGGCCCGGTCGAACGCGGAGTGGTCGACCTTCGTCTCCTTGCGGCGTGCCATGGCTCAGCTTTCCTTCCGAGAGACCCGATGGTCAGGCGTCGATGGCGTCACGGTCGACCCGGTCGGCGGAGTCGATCAGCCAGTTGCGGCGCGGCTCGACCTTCTCCCCCATCAGCAGTTCGAGGATCCGCTCGGCGGCCTCGACGTCGTCCAGGGTGATCCGGCGTACCGCACGGGTGGCCGGATTCATGGTGGTCTCCCACAACTCGTCGGCGTCCATCTCGCCGAGCCCCTTGAACCGCGGCACCGGGGTGACGATCTGCTTGCCGGCCTTCTCGAACCGGCGCACCGTCGACTCCATCTCCGCCTGCGTGTAGGTGTAGACAGTCTCCGGGTTGCGACCCTTGGTGGTGATCTTGTGCAGCGGCGGCATGGCGGCGTAGAGCCGGCCCGCCTCGATCAGCGGTCGCATGTACCGGGCGAAGAGGGTGATGAGCAACGTCCGGATGTGGGCGCCGTCGACGTCGGCGTCGGCCATGATGAGCACCCGGCCGTAACGCAGCGCCGACAGGTCGAAGGTGCGCCCGGAGCCGGCACCGAGCACCTGCACGATCGCCGCGCACTCGGCGTTGTCGAGCACCTGCTGAAGGTTGGCCTTCTGCACGTTCAGGATCTTGCCGCGAATCGGAAGAAGCGCCTGATATTCGGCAGATCGGGCAAGTCGGCCTGTCCCGAGGGCGCTGTCCCCCTCGACGATGAACAGCTCACTCCTGTCGATGCCTGACGCGCGGCAGTCGACGAGTTTGGCGGGCATGGCCGCGCCTTCGAGGGCGGTCTTGCGGCGGGCGGCGTCCTTCTGCTGCTTCTGGGTGAGCCGTACCCGCGCCGCGTCCACGATCTTCTGGAGGACGGTGCGCGCCTCGGTCTTCGTCCGGCGGTCGTCCAACCAGGACTTGACGTGCTGCTCGACCAGGCCCTGCACGACCTTGGTGATGCCGGCGGTGGAGAGTTCGTCCTTGGTCTGGGAGGTGAACTGCGGTTCGGGCACCCGGACGTGCACCACCGCGGTCATGCCCTCCAGGACGTCGTCGAGGGTGGGCGCGTCCTCCTTGGCCTTGAGCAGGCCACGGGTGTTGCGCACGGCGTCGGCGAGGGTACGCGCCAGCGCCCGCTCGAAGCCCTTGCGGTGGGTGCCGCCGTGGGCGTTGCGGATGGTGTTGGTGAAGCACTCGACGGTGCGTTCGTAGCCGGTGCCCCAGCGGAAGGCGATCTCCACCTCGGCCCGGCGCTGCACGTTGGACTGCATGACGCCGTTGGCGTCGGCGGCGTTCTCCCGGTACGTCCCCTCGCCGGTGACCAGCAGGGTGCCGGAGACGGGCCGGTCGCCGGCCGGGGCGAGGAACTCCACCATGTCGGTGAGGCCGTTGGGGTAGTGGAAACGCTCCTCGGTGGGCTGTTCCGCGGTGCGGTCGTGCAGCGTGTAGCTGACGCCGGGGACCAGGAAGGCGGTGTGCCGCAGCTTGGCCCGGACGGCGTCGTGGTCGAGCGTCGCGCCCGTCTCGAAGTAGCGGGGGTCGTACCAGTAGCGGATCGAGGTGCCGGTGCGCTGGCCGCGCTTGACCGCGCCGACGACCTGGAGGCCGGGGCCGGGGGTGAACGGCGCGTCCGGGCCGTCACCGTCGAAGATGCCCGGTACGCCGTGCCGGAACGACATGGCGTGGACCTTGCCGCTGCGGCGCACCGTCACGTCGAATCGGCGCGACAGCGCGTTGACCGCCGAGGCGCCGACGCCGTGCAGGCCGCCGGAGGTCTTGTAGCCGGAACCGCCGAACTTGCCGCCGGCGTGCAGCCGGGTGAGCACGAGTTCGACGCCGGAGATGCCGGAGCGGGCGTGCACGTCGGTGGGGATGCCCCGACCGTCGTCGTCGACCTGCACGGAACCGTCCGCGTGCAGGGTGACCTCGATCTTCTTGGCGTGCCCGGCGACTCCCTCGTCGGTGGAGTTGTCGAGGATCTCGTTGACGAGGTGACCCACGCCACGGCTGTCGGTGGAGCCGATGTACATGCCGGGTCGCTTGCGGACGGCGTCCAGCCCCTCAAGGTGCGTGAGGTCGTCGGCCCCGTACAGGGTGTCAGGCTCTGCGGTCAACTGGTCGTACTCCCCGGTCTCGGCGATGTGCTGCCCCGCGCCGTCGGCGGTCGGTCCGGCACGGGCACGCCGCAGCGAGCGTAGCCGCACGCCCCGACAACCTGTGCGGACACCCGCCCGGCACGCCGAGGGCCGCTGCTGGCGGACCTGCTGCGGTCAACGCCCCGGTCCCCCGCCTTATGCCCCGACGGGTCGACGTGCGGAGCGGGTCCGATCGCCTGCCACCGGAGCATCTGCGGCCCCCGGGGGCCCGCCTGTCACACATGTTTCCCACTGTTGACGTCCGTCACACGTGCGTGATCTCATCACCGCACTAGAGAATCTTTCATATTTCCATGAACGGATGGGGATGCCGATGTCCGCGTTGCGTCGTACCGCCGCCGCGATGGCCCTGGCCGTCGCCGCAGCCACCCTCTCCACCGCGGTCGCGGCCCCCGCCGCCTCGGCCGCACCCCCCACGGCCGCCGTCGCCCTGGGCGACAGCTTCATCAGCGGCGAGGGCGCCGGGGCCTACCAGCCGGTGGTCGACGCGACCGGTGTCGCGCGGAGCTTCCCGGGGTGGACAGCCCCCAACAACAACGCCTTCTTCTGCCACCGATCGGCCAACGCCTCGCTGCACCAGGCGACGCTGCCCGGCATCCAGGACCGGTTCAACCTGGCCTGCTCCGGCGGCCAGCCGCACGACATCGCCGCCGCCTCGTCGGCGCGGACGAACGGCCGGCAGGTCGCCGCCCAACTCGACCAGCTCCGCGCGGTCGCCCAGACCCACGACATCGACCTGGTGCTGATCGGGCTCGGCTCGAACAACAGCTCATTCACCTTCGGCGGGGTCGCCGAGAAGTGCGCCAACCGGTTCATCGCCGACGCCTGGACCGGCTGGTGGGAGTTCTGGGCGTACCTGGGCGGGCCGGTGGAGCAGAAGCCGTGCTCCGACGCCGACCTGGCCACCGCCGCCCAGCTCACCGCCGCCACGGCGGAGACCACCGCGGCGGTTCGCCAGATCCTCACCACCCTGCGCGAGGTGGACGCCGACGGTCAGCACCGGGTGGTGTTGCAGGACTACACCAACCCGCTGCCGCTGGACCTGGCCCCGACCTACCACACCGAGGACAGCCGCGACGACACCCGGGACAAGTTCCGCGCGCTGGGCGCCGAGCGGTACGCGGCCGGCTGCCCGATCCACCGGGCGAGCCTCGCTCCCGGTCACCGGTTCTCCCAGGGCCTCGGGACTATCGTGCGCTCCGCCCGGGACACCCTGGCCGCCGAGTTCCCCGGCACCGACCTGGTCTACCTCAACGTGCAACGGGCCTTCGACGGCGCCCGGCTCTGCGAGAACGCGAACAGCCCGACCGGAACGCTGGCCACTCCGATCCGGTTGATGGACAACCCGCCCAACGGCACCTTCGTGACCAGCCTCTCCGGCAAGGACAAGATCGCCATCCAGCGGATCGCCAACACCTGCGTGACCTACTTCCAGACGTGCCAGGAGTCGTGGCACCCGAACGCCGCCGGGCACCAGGTGCTGGGCCAGTGCCTCTCCGGCGCGGCCACCACCGGCGCCCGCTCGGTTGCCTGCGTACGCGCGTCGAACGGGGCGGTCACCGTCTCCTGACCGCACCGGCCCTGATGTGCCCCGGGAACCCCGTGAGGTTCCCGGGGCACACGCCGCTGCGGCCAGCCGCCGCAGGCCGCCCCCCACCCGCTACCTACCCGCCGGTAACCTGTTGTCGTGAGCGCGACGGTGGAGTACCAGCAGGAGTTCGTCCAGGTCGACGGCGCCCGTCTCGGCGTCCAGGTCTACCCGGAGCCCGACGGCGTGACCGACGCCCCGGTGGTGCTGATCGCACCGGCGATGGGGGTCCGGGCCCGTTACTACCGGCCGTTCGCCGCCGCGCTGCGCGCCGCCGGACTGGCCGTGGTCGTGGCCGACCTGCGCGGCACCGGCGAGAGCACTCCCCGGCCGAGCCGGGCCTGCCGGTACGGCTACGCGGAGCTGGCCGCCGACATCGGCGCGGTACGGGCGGCGCTCAAGCCCCGGCTGGACGGCCGACGCACCCTGCTGCTGGGGCACTCCCTCGGCGGCCAGGCCGCCGTGCTGCACCTGGCCCTGCACGGCGAACACGAGGTGGACGGGCTGGCCCTCATCGCCGTCGGCATCCCCTACTGGCGTGACTTCGCCGGCCCGCGCCGGTACGGGGTGCTGCCGTACACCCAGGGCATCGCCGCCACCGCCCGGCTGCTCGGGGTGTGGCCCGGGTGGGGCTTCGGCGGTCGCCAGGCGCGCGGAGTGATCCGCGACTGGGCGCACACCGCCCGCACCGGACGCTTCCCCGAACTGGACGGGGTGGACGCCGAGGCGGCGGTGCGCCGGATCCGCACCCCGGTGCTGGCGATCAGCGTCGACGGTGACCAGTACACCCCGCACCCCACGCTGGACCGGCTCTGCGCCAAGCTCACCGGGGCCCCCGTCGCCCGGGAGCGGTACGCAGCGCCGGGCCAGTCCGCCCTGGACCACTTCACCTGGGTACGCGCCGCCGGGCCGCTGGCCGCTCGGGTGGCCGACTTCGCCACCACCCTGCCCGTACGCTGACCGCCCGAGGTCTCCCCGACGGTCCGTCAGGTCGGTGAGCCGGCCTGACGGCGTCGGCGCATCCGGAACAGCAGCCTTGCGATGCCCATCGGCAGCAGGTGCAGCACCACCACGAGCACAGCCGTCAGGGTGACGATCCCGCCGGAGGAGAGCCCGGCGTTGGCCAGCACCAGCCCTGCGCATGAGCTGGTCAGCAGCGCATGACCCGCGATGCGCAGCGCGATCACCCGCTTCGACGGGTCCGCTTCGCGCGGCGCGGCGCGCCGCACCGCGCCGACCGCCGCCAGGATCGCGATCAGCCCGGCGAACTGCAGCGCCCAGACGGCGACCCGCCAGACACTGGCATGGTCGGTGAAAGGCGGCGCGACGATGGTGGTGACTGCGAACACGACGAAGGCCGGTGGCCAGGTGAGAACGAAAGCGGTTGTCGCCGCCATCGCCACCCTGCTCGGCAGGCTCTCCCGCGGCTGGACCTCCTGCTCGATGCGGGCGATCACCTCGTCGGGGGCCCACACCAGCCTGCGGTCCGAGCCCGTTTCCGGTGCCGGGTACGACATGCGGCGAGCGTAGTGCGGCCGGTCAATGGATCAGGGTCGGACATACCCGAGGACGGGTCTGCTCAGCGGTCGCTTCCCGGGCGGCGCGGGTAGTTGCCCCGGCCTGCGGCAAGACTGTCGATCGCGACGATTAGCCCGGCCAGACGTGGGTAAGCCGGTGCGCCCGACACGGTGGAAGGGGACCAGATGTCTGACACGCACACCGCACTACGCTCGATGCACGACCTCGGCCTGGCGGCCTGGTTCGGTGGCTCCCTGATGGGTGCCTTCGGCGTCAACGGTGCCGCGGCCCGGATCGGCGACTCGACCCAACGACTTCCGGTGGCCTCGACCGGTTGGAACCGGTGGACACCGGTCAACGCGGCGGCCATCGGCGCTCACCTCGCCGGCGCGGTCGGTGAGCTGGTGACGGAGAGCCCGCGAATGGCCGCCCAGGCCGGGGTCGGCCGGGCCAGCACGGTGAAGACCGCGCTGACGGTCAGCGCTCTCGCGGTGACCGGGTACAGCCGGCTGCTCGGCATGCGGCTGGCCAAGGCCGGCCGGCCGTCGGTCGAGGGGGTCACCGAACCGAACCAGCAGACGCCGGCCAATGTGGCGTCCTGCCAACGCCAGTTGAAGATGTTGCAGTGGGCGATTCCGGCGCTGACCGGTGCCCTGATCGTGGTCACCGCCTACATGGGCGAGCAGCAGAAGCCCGGACAGGTCCTACGCGGCATGCTCGGCCGGGCGGGCCGTCTGACGCAGGCCTCGAAGACGATGGGCAAGGGTGCCGGTGGGATGGCGGCGGCCAGGGCCATCCGGCAGATGACGATGTCCGGCCGCTGACGGCGGGAGGACCAACGACCGCCAGCGCACCCACGTGCCGGGCGCCGGAAGGGACCGGCGACCGCGCACCGATCAGCGAGGTCGCCATGACGGACAGGGACAGGCAGGAGCGGGGGCCCGAGGGTGTCGCGCCCTGGGGGACGACGGACGGTTTCGACGCGGACCCGCCGTGGGGCGCCGGCGAGCACTCGCCAATGAACGAGGGCAGCGAGGAGAGCGCGGTGCCCGAGGGACGGCGCGGCGAACGGCGCGCGGCGGGCGCCGGTGCCGGTGATGTGACGGACCGGCCGGCCGGGCGGCACGGGTTCGGCTCGGTGGAGCCGAACCCGACGCCGGCGGCCGGTCCCGGCGCTCCGCCGGACCCGGCGCCGTCGCGGCGCAGCTTCCCCGACGACGAGGCCGGCGGGGACCTGCCGGACAACGCGCTGGAGGAGGCCACCGGGATGCGTCCGGAGGGAACCTGGCACGGGTGAACGCCACCGCAGCGTCCGGTCAGGACGGTACGGCTCGACGGGCGGGGATGCCGAGCAGGCCGGCCAGCCGCTCCGCGTCCCGCTGGGCCTGACCGGCGCAGCAGTTGTTGAACAGCACGTGCAGCTCGTCGGCCTGCCCGGCGAGCTCCACCAGCAGCTCGGACCAGCGGCGCAGCTCCTCGTCGCCGTAGGCGTAACGGAAGCGGTCCTCCTTGTCGCCGCTGGTCCAGGCGCTGCTGTGGCCGTGGAACCGGATCATCGCCAGGTCGGCGGTGGCGACCGGGATCGGCGGCACCGAGTCCGGATGCCCCTGCGGCATGTCCACGCAGCAGAAGGTCAGTTCGCGCTCGCGGAGGAAGCTGAGCGTCTCCAACGCCGCGGTCCCGTCGAACCAGGAGGCGTGCCGTAGCTCGACGGCGACCCGCCACGGCCGGCAACGCGACGCCAGTTCCGCGATGCGTCGGCGGGCCGCCTCGCCCCGGGCCAGCCACGGGGGAAACTGCAGCAGCACCGCACCGAGCCGGTCGGCCGCCGCGATCGGCGCCAGCGCCGCCCGGAACCGGCTCCACAGCTCGTCGTACGCCGAAGGTGGCAGGTCGCGCCGGCGGATCCGGGCCGGGCCACCGGCCGGGCGAAGGTCCGCGGGCAGGGTGGCGACCGGTGTCGGGTGGCCGGTGAAGAGGCTGAACGCCTTGACGTTGAAGGTGAATCCGTCGGGCGTGGCGTCGACCCAGCCCTGCGCCGTCTCCGGCGCTGGTATCGCGTAGTACGACGTGTCCACCTCGACCAGCCCGAACCGGTCGGCGTAGTGGCCCAGCCGGCCGGCCGGCGTGTTGGCCTGGCGGGGGTACCAGCCGGAGCGGACCAGCGTCCGGTCGGCCCACGAGGACGTGCCCACCTTAATGACACCCATGTAGTTCAGTGGACCGCCGCACGGTCGGATCGGCAACCGCTGGGCGCTGTCGACCCCGCCTACCGGTTGGTAACGTGCCGCAATGACTCTGCGGCGTCGACTTCCGGCGGTGACGCTCCGCCTGGCGATCGTGATCAGCGTGCTGTCCGGTGTGGTGCTCACCGCGCTCGGGCCGGCCACGGTGACCGGCCTGCTGCCGTACTTCACCATCCAGAGCAACGTCGCTGTCGGGCTGGTCGCCGGAGTTTCGGCCTGGCGGGTCGGTCGCGGCCGGCGCGAGCCCCCACCCGCGCTCTGCGGCGCGGTCGCCCTCTACGTCACCATCACCGCGGTGGTCTACCACCTGGTGCTGGCGAACCCGGCCAGCCCGTTCGCCATGCCGCAGCCCGACCGGGCTCTCGGTGAGGCGCTGGGCAACCAGTTCCTGCACAGCGTCGTGCCGCTGCTCGCGGTCGCCGACTGGGCACTGCTCGGCCGGCGGGGCCGGCTGCGGCTGCGGCACGCCCTGTGGTGGCTCGCCTTCCCGCTGGGCTACCTGGCGTTCGCACTGGTACGTGGGCTGGTGGTGGACCGCTACCCGTATCCGTTCCTGGACGCCACCGAACTCGGCTACGCCGGGGTGGCGATCGTCGCCGCCGGCCTCGCCCTGGTGTTCTGGCTGCTCGGCCTGCTGTTCGTCGGTGCCGACCGGACGCTCGCCCGGCTCCGGCCGGCGCCCGCACCGGCACGGCCCGCCCCGGCGACCGTGGCCCGGCCGGGCCCGGCCGGACCTACCCGGCCCGGGCCTGCCACCGCGGCAGCGCCCGACGGGGCGGCAGCCGAGGTCGCCGAGCCGAGCGGGACCGTGGCGTGAGACGCCCGGAACACGATGCCGGCCGCACGGACCGGGTGCTCATGGCGCTGCTGGCCATGCAACGTCAGTCCTGGGAGCAGGGCGTCGCCGCCCACGCCGCCCTCGACCTGGGACGCGACGACCTGGCGGTGCTGCTGGCCGACGCGGCGGTGACCCGGCAGCACCGCGACGGCCGGTTGGGGGATGCTGGCGAGGAGAGCGGCGCGGTCAACGGCGCGGCGTGTGTCGAGGCGGTGCGGTACGCCGCGACCGTCACCGGCGACCCGCGCTACGCCGAAGCGTTGGCGGCACAGCTGCGTTGGCTGCTCGTCGAGGCACCCCGGGATCCCGACGGGACGCTTTTCCACCTGCTCGGCAGCCGGGAGATCTGGGCCGACACGGTGTACATGGTGGTGCCGGCGCTGGCCCTGGCCGGGCAGCCTCGGCTCGCCGCCGGGCAACTGCGCGGGCACCGTACCCGGCTGCACGACCGGCGTACCGGGCTCTACGCCGCCCGTTGGGACGCCGATCGAGGGCGGCTGACGCACCCGCAGCACTGGGGTACCGGCAACGGGTGGGTGGTCGCCGGGATCAGCCGGGCGCTGCGGCTCTGTGCCGACTGGCCGCCCGGGGTTCGGGACGAACTCGCCGACCACGCCCGCGAGGTGATCGACGCCTGTCTGGTGCACCGGGGCGCGGACGGGCTCTTCGCGGACGTGCTGGACGATCCGGCCACCTTCCGGGAGGCGAACGTGGCACAGATGCTGGCCTACGCGATGCTGACCGGCGTCGCCGACGGCTGGCTGCCGTCCGGGTACGCGGCACCGGCGCGGGAACTGCTGGCCGCCGCCGACCGGCGGGTCGACGCCCGTGGCCTGGTCACCGGGGTCAGTGGCGCGCCGGACTTCACCGCACCGGGCACCTCCAGCGAGGCCCAGGCCTTTCACCTGATGGCCCACGCCGCACTGCGCCGCCTGCCCGCACCGCCGGGCTGACCCGCCGCCCGGCCGGACGCGGCGGTTTGGGACGGCGTCTGCCGGGGAGCCCGTCGCAGGCCACCGACGACGGGAGACAGGGATGCGCGCACTGCGGCTGCCCGCATGGAAGACGGAACCGGAGCTGGTCGAGGTCGACGAGCCGACCCCCGGCCCGGGTCAGGTGGTGGTGCGGATCGGTGCCGCCGGCGCCTGCCACTCCGATCTGCACCTCATGCACGACTTCGAGGCCGGCGGCCTGCCCTGGAATCCACCGTTCACCCTCGGTCACGAGAACGCGGGCTGGGTGCACCGGCTCGGATCCGGCGTGACCGGGCTCGAGGTGGGCCAGCCGGTGGCGGTCTACGGCCCCTGGGGCTGCGGCCGCTGCGCCCGCTGCCGGGTCGGTGTCGACAACTACTGCGAGAACCCGGCCGCGGCTCCGGTGCCGGGCGGTGGCGGTGGCCTGGGCCTGGACGGCGGGATGGCCGAGTACGAGTTGGTGCCGGACGCCCGACACGTGCTCCCGCTGCCCGAGGGACTCGATCCGGTCGACGCCGCACCGCTGACCGACGCGGGCCTCACCCCGTACCACGCGATCCGCCGGTCCTGGCCGAAGCTGCCGCCCGGCAGCACCGCGGTGGTGATCGGTGTCGGCGGGCTCGGGCACGTCGGCGTGCAGATCCTCAGGGCCACCACCGCCGCCCGGATCATCGCCGTGGACACCCGGGACGAGGCGTTGCGGCTCGCCGAGGAATGTGGCGCCGACCTGACGATGCGCTCGGGTGAAGGCACCGCCGAGGAGATCCGCACGGCCACCGGCGGCCGGGGCGCCGATGTCGTGCTCGACTTCGTCGGCGCCGACGCCACGCTGAAGCTGGGCGTCGCCGCCGCCCGGACCGTGGGTGACCTGAGCATCGTGGGCCTCGGCGGCGGCACGCTGTCGGTCGGCTTCTTCTCCGTGCCGTACGAGGTCAGCATCCAGACCACCTACTGGGGCAGCCGTCCGGAGCTGATCGAGGTGCTCGACCTGGGTGTGCGCGGACTGGTACGGCCGAAGACGACCACGTTCAGCCTGGACGACGCGATGCGTGCGTACCGGATGATGCAGGACGGGACGCTGGAAGGCCGGGCCGTCATCGTGCCGTGAGTGGTCGCCCGTACGCCTGTCTCTACAGTGATCGCGTGGTCGCCGCGCTGGAGCTGTACCTGGACACCGCCGCCACCCGCAGGATCCGGGTGCTGTGGGACGCCCTGGAGGCCGAGGGGGTGCAGAGCCTGCGGTCCCTGCTGGAGCAACGGCACCGGCCGCACGTCTCGCTCGCGGTCGCGCCGCGCTTCGACCCGGAGCAGGTCACCGCGGCGCTGGCCGGCACCACGGTGGCGGCGCCGTTGCGGTTGTCGTTCCAGCATGCCGGCCAGTTCGTCGGTCGGGTGCTGTGGCTCGGTCCGGTCCCCAGCGCCGAACTGCTGGCCCACCACCGGCTGGTGCACGACCGGCTCACCGCGGCCGGGGTGACGCTGGTGGAGCACTACCGGCCGGGCCGGTGGGTGCCGCACTGCACGCTGTCCATGCGGGTGCCGAACGCGTTGATGGCCACCGCCGTACGCCGTTGCCTGGAGGTGCTGCCGCTGGAGGCGACGGTCGTAGCCGCCGCCCTCACCGACCACGCCCGCAACATCTCCCACCCCCTCCCCTGACCACCAACTCCCGCGATCTTGCACTTCCGGTCGCCGACATGCGCCTCTCGTGGCTTATGCGGGGGCAGAAAGTGCAAGATCGCGGGGGGTGGGGTGGGGTCAGGAGGGGTCGGGGCGGCCGTGGCGCCAGTAGCCCATGAAGGCGACCGCGCGTCGGTCCAGGCCGCGCTCGGTGACCAGGTGTCGGCGGAGGGTACGGATGACCCCGGCCTCCCCCGCCAACCAGGCGTAGAGCGGGGCCGTCGCAGGCGCGTCCGGCACCTCCCAGAGGATCTCGCGGTCCACGTCCACCTCGTCGACCGGCTGCGGAGCCGGCGCACCGGCGACGTCGGCCAGCAGTTCGCCCGAGGCGACGGCCACCGCGGCGACCAGCCGGCTGCCGTGCGCGCCGCCGCCCCGGGGCAGCCAGGTCACCTCGACACCGGGCGGCGTGATCAGCGGCAACGCGTCGTCGGCCGTCGGCACCTCCAGCAGCACCCGGCCGCGTGCGTCCAGCGGTAGCCGCTCGCAGATGGCGCTGATCGCGGGTACCGCCGTCTCGTCCCCGGCCAGCAGCAGGCACCCGGTCGACGGGGGCCGGAACTCGACCCCGCCGTGGTCACCGCCGTACGCGGAGTCCGGACCCATGATGGCGATCTCGTCGCCGGGGCGGACCCGGCGGGCCCACCGGGTGGCCGGCCCGCCGTCGCCGTGCAGCACCAGGTCGACGTCGACCTCGCTCAGGTACGGCCGGACGGCGCGCACCGTGTAGGTCCGGATCGGGTTGCGCTCCTGGTCCGGCAGGGCCCGCCAGCGCGCGTACCAGTCCGGTCCCTGCGGCAGGTGCACCCCGACCTGGTCGGGCAGCGGCAACGCCAGCTTGATTCGCTGGTCGTAGCCGTTGTCCGCGAAGCGGTCCAGGTCCGCGCCGGTGAAGGTGACCCGGACGAAGGACGGGCTGAGCCGACGTACCGCGCGGACCTCGACGGTGAAGAACCGCCAGGGCGCGACGGGCAGGGTGTTGGTCATGGTGCCTCTCCGGGTCGGGGGTGCGCTTACCGGGTGGGGGCGGCCGCGGCGCGGGAACGCCACAGCAACCAGACGAAGTAGGGCGTGCCGATCATGGCGGTGACCAGCCCGGCGGGGATCTGAGCCGGGGCGATCACGGTGCGGCCGAGGGTGTCGGCGAGACTGACCAGCGCCGCGCCGAGCAGCGCGGCGACCGGAAGCACCCGGGTGTGCCGGCCGCCCACGAGGGCCCGGGCCGCGTGCGGGGCGACCAGGCCGACGAAGCCGATCACGCCGACGGCGGAGACCGCCGTCGAGGTGAGCAGTGCCGCCGCGCCGAGGGCGACCAGTCGGGTGCGTTCCAGCCGGACGCCGAGCACCCGTGGGGTGTCGTCGTCGAGCGCCATCAGGTCCAGCTCACGCCGGGCCGCCACCACGGCCGGGGTGAGCACCAGCAGGGCGATCGCCACCGGCAGCACCTGCGTCGCGGTCCGCCCGTAGGTGGAGCCGGAGAGCCAGGTGAGGGCCTTGCCGGTGTTCCAGGGGTCGAAGGCGACGATCATGAACGTGATCATCGCCATGCCGCCCTGCCAGGCACCGAAGCCGATCAGGACCAGCCGGTCGGAACTGAGCCCGCCGCGCCAGGCCGCGCCGTACACCAGGGCGAACGCGAGCATCGCGCCGAGCCCGGCCACACCGGAGACGGCCCAGACACCCGCCAGCGGCACGAAGGTGAGCAGCGAGACCGCGCCGAGCCCGGCGCCGGCGGTGATGCCGAGGATCCCGGGTTCGGCCAGCGGGTTGCGGCAGACCGCCTGCACGGTGGTACCGGCGACCGCCAGGGCCGCGCCGGCCAGCATCGCCGCGGCGACGCGCGGCCACCGCTGGTCCAGCACGAAGGTGTACGCCGGCCCGGTGCTGCCGTTGATCCAGTTGACCACGTCGCCGAGCAGCAGCCAGGTGTCCCCGGCGAGCATGCCGAGCAGCACGGCTCCGGCGGTGACCGTGGCGGCGACGGCCACCACGGTGCGGTGGAAACTCGTGGAGCGCACGGCGGCGTGACCACCGGGCGGGCGGCGGGTCGGGCCGGCGTCGCGGTGCCGACGGGCCAGCCAGATCAGGATCCCGGCTCCGAACAGGGTGGTCACCACGCCGGTGGGGATGTCCACGCCGGCCTGGCCGCCCATCAGGGCCCGCAGCAGCACGTCGGAGCCGAGGACGATGACGACGCCGGCGATGCCGGACAGCGGCAGCAGGATCCGGTGCCGGTGCACTCCGGGTACCAGCGGGCCGAGCAGCCGGACGATCACCGGTGCGCAGAGCCCGACGAAGCCGACCGGGCCGGTGAGGGTGACCGCCGCGGCGGAGAGCAGCACCGCGAGCACGGTGACGAGCAGCCGGGTCCGGCGTACGTCGATGCCGAGCACGGTGGCGGTGTCGTCGCCGAGGGCGAGGATGTCGAGGCGGTGGCCGAGCAACATCAGTACCGCGGCGGCCGCCACGATCACGGGGGCGAGCTGGGTGAGCGCCCCGAGGTCGCTCTGCACCAGCGAACCGTTGCCCCAGGCGAACAGGCCGATGGTGGCCTGCTCGAAGAGCAGGAGCAGCAGCATGGTCACCGAGCTGAGCGCGAGCGCGGTGGCCGACCCGGCGAGGATGAGGCGGGTGGTGCCGGCCTGCCCGCCGGCCGACATCGCCATCACCAGGCCCGCGGCGGCGAGGCCGCCGCAGAAGGCCAGGCCGCCGGCGGGCAGCGCGGGCAACGCGATGCCGAACGCGGCGACCGAGACGATGGCCAGATGTGCGCCGGCGTTGACGGCGAGGGTGTCCGGGGAGGCGAGCGGGTTGCGGGCGATCGACTGCAGGGCCGCGCCGGCGAAGCCCAGGGCGACACCGATGGTCAGCCCGGCGAGCAGCCGGGGCACCCGGGAGGCGACGAGCACCCGGGCGGTCTCGTCGTCCCCACCGGTCAGCAGGCGGAGCAGGTCGAACGCACCGACGGCGGAGGTGCCCTGGGTGAGGTGCACCGCCACGACCACCAGCAGCAGCGCGGTGGCGACGACGAATACCCCGACGACGCGGGAGGCCGAGGGGCGCCCGGCCGGAGCCGGCTGGACAGCCGACTCCGGACGCGAGGGCGCGGACAGCATGGTCACACCGCGTAGGTGTTGACGAGCTGGTCGATGTACTGCTTGCCGGAGAGCGGCCCACCGAAGGTCCAGACTCCGTCGGGCATCCGGTGCAGGTTGCCCTGCTTGACGAAGGGCAACGACTTCCAGATCGCGTTGCTGTTCAAGCCGTCGGCGAAGACGTCGGCACCGTCCGAGGCGTTGTAGAAGAAGTGCAGGTCCGGGCTGGAGAGCACGGTCAGGCCCTCGACGTCGGTCTGGCCCAGGCCCCACGCCTCGTCGGTCTTGCCGGTCCAGGCGTTGGTGAGGCCGAGTGCGATGCCGATCTGGGAGACCAGTGCGCCCTCGCCGAACATCCGGATGCTGACCGTGCTGCCTTCCTTCCAACCGTCGGCGATGGCGAACGGCTTGCCGGCGGCACCGGCGTCGGCGATCTTCTTCTTGCCGTCGGCGATGGCGGCGTCGAAGTCGGCGAGCAGCTTCTCCGCCTCGGCGGTCCGGCCGACCGCGGTGGCGATCATGTTCAGGTCGGAGCGCATCCGGCCGAGGTTGTCCGAGGCGTCGCTGCCCTTGGTGACGATGACCGGGACGTACTTCTCCAACTGGGTGATCACGTTGGCGCCGCGGTCGTCCTCCATCACCACCAGGTCGGGCTGCAGGGCCACGATGGAGTCGATGCTCGGTTCACCCCGCGTCCCGACGTCCTTGACGTCCGCGTCGAGCTTGGCGGCGCTCACCCAGGTCGCGTACCCCTTGGGGTCGGCGACGCCGACCGGCATGACGCCGAGACTGACCAGCATCTCGACCTCGCCCCATTCGAGGCCGACCACCTTGGTCGCGGGGGCGTCGAGCTTGACCTCCTTGCCCCGGCTGTCGGTGACGGTGACCGGGCCACCGGCCGCGGAAGCGGTGGCGGCGGGCTCGGTGGTGTTCTCGGTGGTGCCGCAGGCGGCCAGCAGCACCGCGGTGGCGGCGGCCACCAGGGCGGTTACACGGGTACGGGACATGATGTTCTTTCTCGGGTGGGTGTCGTGACCCGGTCTGTGCTCAGACCGGGACTCGGGCCAGGTGTCGGCCGACGGGGCGGGTCGTCACCAGCCCGCTGAGCGGATCGGTGCTGACCTCGATCCGGATGCCGTAGGTCTCGGTCAGGTCGTGTTCGGTGAAGACCTCGGCCGGGGTGCCGGCGGCCCGGACCCGGCCGCCGTGCAGCAGCACCACCTCGTCGGCCACCGCGGCGGCCTGGTTGAGGTCGTGCAGCACGACGCCGACGGCGACGCCGTGGTCGTCGGCGAGGTCTCGCATCAGATCGAGGATCTCGACCTGGTATCGCAGGTCGAGAAAGGTGGTGGGCTCGTCGAGCAGCAGCACCGGGGTGTGCTGGGCCAGGCAGGTGGCCAGCCAGACCCGCTGCAGCTCACCACCGGAGAGTTCGTCCACCGGCCGGCCGGCCATCGCGCTGACGCCGGTGACCTCCATCGCGCGGGCGATGGCGGCCGGACCCTCCGGGTCTTCCGCGCGCCACCGGCCCCGGTAGGGGTGGCGCCCGTAGCCGACGACGTCGCGGACGGTGACGCCGTTGGGGATCGGTCGGCTCTGGGCGAGCAGGGTGACCCGGCGGGCGTACTCCTTGGCGGGCAGACCGGCCGCCGCGATGCCGTCGGCGAAGAGCACGCTGCCGCTGCCCAGCGGATGCAGCCGGGCCAGGGCTCGTAGCAGAGTGGACTTGCCGCTTCCGTTGGGGCCGACGAGGGCCGTCACCGCACCCGGACGCAGGGTGATCGCGGCGTCGTGCACCACGGAGGTGCCGTGATAGCCCAGGCAGAGATCAACACCGCGTAGGCTCTGCTCGGCGTCGCGCGACGCCAGTCCGGTCGACATGTGGTTAGGTTAACCTAACCTAAGTGACTGTCAAGACGAGGGGCTGTTCGTCTTCGCGCAGCTCGACGACGTCGCCGTCACCGGTGGACAGGAGTCGATCTACTTCATCCGAGGCGGCCGGAAAACCGTACCGGGGTGGGAGGACAGAGCAGTCGGAGCAGCGGTAACGTTGCGCGTCATCCGCCGCCGGCCCACCGGCGTGGCGCTCTTCGATCCTACGGAGGATGGGGCATGTCCATCGGCGAGGAGCCGTTCGCAGTCCGCGACGACCTGGCCTCGCGGCCGAACTTCGAGGTCGCCCTGCGCGGATTCGACAAACGGCAGGTCGAACGCTACGTCGAGCAGGTGGACGGCCGGCTCGCCGCGGTTTCGGCGGAGCGGGACCGGGCCACGGCGCACGTGCGGGAGCTGACCGGCAAGCTCCAGGCGCTCCAGGTCGAGATGGCCGAGCTACGGCAGCGACCGGCGCAAGTGGACAAGGCCACCTTCCAGGACGTGGGACCGATGGTCGGCCAGATCCTGGACCTGGCCGAGAAGCAGGCCGCGGCGATCATCGAGACGCACACCCAGCGCGCCACCAAACTCCAGGCGGAGGCGGAGAAGACGCTCGCCAACGCGCGGGAGCGCACCGTCAAGGCGCTGGCCGACCTCGAGGAGGAGCTGGCCGGCCGGCGGGCGGAGCACGAGAAGACGTACGAGGAGCTGCGGGCGGCGGCCGACGCGGAACTGGCCGAGACCCGCGAGCGGGCCGACAAGTTGCGCGCCGAGGGGGAGGCCGCGCAGGAACGCGCCCAGCAGGAGGCCCAGCGGATCGGCGAGCAGTGCCGCCAGCAGGTCGAACAGGCCCGGTCGGCCGCGGAGGCGCTGACCACCTCGGCGCGCACCCAGATCCACCAGGAGATCCAGGCGGCACGGTCGAAGAGCCAGCAGGAACTGGCCCAGTGGCGGGCCACCGTCGAGGAGGAACTGGCGGAGCGACGCGCCGCGGCCGAGGAGGACCTGGCCGAGCAGCGGGCTGCCACCGAGCGTGAGCTGGCCGCCCAGCGGGCCGCCGCGGAGCAGCGGGTCAGCTCGATGATCGCGGACGCCCAGCAGTACTCCGCTGAGATCCGCAAGCGCGCCGACGAGCAGGCGGCCGAGGTGCGCAAGCTCAGCGACGAGCAGGCCGCGGCGGCGGAGGAGCAGCTGCACGCCGTCCAGCTGGAGGTCGGAGAGCAGCGCCAGGCGCTGGCCCAGCTGCACGAGGAGTTGGACGACGCCGAGCAGCAGCTTGACGAGGCCCGCCGCACCAAGGACGCCACCGAGACCGAGCTGAACCGCCTGCGGCAGATGCTGGAGGAGACCAGCCGCGAACTCGTGGCGGAGGGCCAGCGGCTGGACGAGGCGCGCCGGGCGGCCGAGGCCGCCGAGCGGCACGCCAAGGAGACGCGGGCGCGGGTGCAGCGGGAGGCCAAGCGGGTCGCCGACCTGGCGGCCGCGGCGGTGATGGCCGCCGCGGCGGGAGGCGGCGAGACCGCCGAGTACCCGGTGGTGGGCTCCCGCGCCGGAGTCGCCCGGACCGGCGGGGACACCGCCGCGGGAACCGGCGGCGAGGCCGAGGGTGCCGCCGAAGCAGAGGTGGACACCGACCGGCCCGGACCGGAGGCGGAGCGGGCGCTCGCCGACGGTGCCGATCAGACCGCCCGGGACCGCAACGGCGTCGACGCCGGCCGGCCGGGTCACCCGCAACCGGAGCAGGGCGCACGGCCGCTGGTGGACCCGGTGGCCCGCGCGGCGGCGGCGGTGGCGGCCGGCGGGCCGGGCGGCATCGACTGGTTCGCCGGTCAGGCGGCCAACCAGCAGTCCGACCAGACCGAACCGGGGGCAGCCACCTCGACCGGAGCCGATCGGGCACCCGAGCCCGCCGCGAACTAGGGCCTGTGTCGAAGTCCCTGTGCCCTAACTCAGCCCGCCCACCGGTCGAGTCGGTGGGCGGGCTCCGTCGTCGTGGCCGGGTCGTGCCGTGCGTCCCGGGTATCCGTCGCGGAATCGTCCGCGCGCCCGGCGCTCTCAGAACGGCCGACGTGGCAGCCAGCCGAGGAAGCGGTTACGTGCCCGCGCCAGCGGCAGGCCGGGCAGGTCCCGGGCGGCGGCGAGCAGGCAGGAGCCCAGGTAGACCGCGAGCGCGGCGCGCGCTCCGCCGAACTCCGCGAGCAGTTGGCTCTGTTTGACCGCGCACGGCCACTCCTGCCCGCAGCCGGTGCAGGTCCAGCTCGGCGGCGAGGGCAGATGCTCCGGCGGCTTGGTCGAGCGGTAACGGATGGCGGCGTTGTTGCGACGGCCCACCCGGGCCGGGGCCCGCAGCGGCTCATCCGTGGCCGGACGCGGATCGGTGAAGAGTTCCCGACGCGCCAGTCCGAGCGCACCGCCCACTCGGACCAGCGCATCCGTCCCCGGGCGATAGTCGACCAGCGCACCCAGCACGTGGTGACCGAGCAGGTCGAAGGCGTCGGGCCCGAGGGATGAGGCACGGCAGAGCGCGATCAGTCGAGTCGGTGCCGCCACCCGCTGCGCCACCAGAGCGCCGTGCAGCACGTCCCGTAGACCGCCGCCGAAGGCGGACATCCGGGATCCCATGAGGCCGGTCAGGAGCGCCTCCCCGGCGATCCGCCGGAGTGCCTCAGCCGTCGCCAGTCGGACGATGTCAGTCGGATTCTTGATCTCCAACACCCCACCCCTTCATCCGTTTGTCGATCAGCTACCTCTCGTTTCGACACCCTTCGCATGATCACGGACACGGACGGTCGCCGGCTAGCCCGATGCGCGCACGGCGGACCGGACCAATTAGCCCGAAAACGAAACTCCCATGACATCGGCAACGAGTGACCTCCCCTGAGCGCGACGGATACGCCGTGAAAACTTCATGGGAGTCCTTCCTTTGTGGATACCATCGGTGGGAATTCTGGCTCTGCATGTCTTATCGCTCACCGGATCCACCCTGTCCGGCGTCGGGTCCCTCCCGGCGTACCGACGCGCCCTCCGTCCAGGTTGATGGAGACGTTTTGAAGACGAAGGTTCCGACCGCCCAGAGCTTCGACAGTCGCGACCCGGAGACGATCCGCGACTTCCTGGCAACCGCCTACCGCACCAGGGTCGTCGTCCGCGCGGCCGACCACGTCCGCTACCGGCTCCGACATCACCGGATGGACGCGGGCTCGTTCTGGTTGGAGACGCTGGACCAGTCAACCCGGCTTGATATCGATGTCAAAGCATCGCGCTTCCTCGTCGTCTGCGAAGTCGTCAGTGGGTACGTGGACCGTAGCTGCGCCGGTGTGAACGAACGGTTCGGGCCGGGCGATGTCTTCCTGGCAGCGCTTCCCGGACTGCCCTGCTCGATGCACTGGCTGCCGGGCACGCTCACCATGTGCCTGCTCAATCCCGCCCTGCTGAACCGGGTCACCGGCGGCACCCCCTCCGAGCGGGCGGGGACGGTCGAGTTCACCGGGCTGACTCCCACCTCGCCGGCCCTGGCCCGGCTGTGGCGGCACACGACGAGCTACCTGAACCATGTCGTGCTGGGCAACCCGTACGCGTACCGCCAGCCCCTGGTCATCGCCAACGCGGCCCGGATGTTGGCGGCCTCGGCCCTGGCGGTCTTCCCCAACACCGCCGCGAACTGGTCGACCGCCACCGAGCGGCGCGCCGCGACCACCACGACGCTGCGCCGGGCGACGGCCTTCATCGAGGAGTACGCCGACCGCGACATCGGGGCCGCCGACATCGCCGCCGCCGCCCAGGTTTCGCTGCGTACCCTGCAACTGGCGTTCCGCCGGCACCTCGACACCACCCCGATGGCGCACCTACGCCGGGTGCGGCTCGACCGCGCTCATCGCGACCTGATGCAGGCCGACCCGCGGCAGGAGACCGTTTCGGCGATCGCGTCGCGATGGGGGTTCCTCAGCCACAGCCGGTTCACCGCGCGCTACCACGCCACCTACGGGATCCCGCCCAGTCGCACCCTGCACGCCTGACCGGCCGTCGCCGGCGGGTCACCGTCCGCACGATGGCCACCACAACGCAGTCGATGCCAGAATCGCACCATGCGGCGTACGCTCGTCGGCCGGGACGGGGTGTTCGATCAGGCCTGGCGCGCACTGCGCGAGCCGGGGTCGGTGCTGCTGGAGGGCCCGGCCGGCATCGGCAAGACCGCACTGCTGCGGGAACTCGTCACCGAGGCGACACAGGCCGGCTGGTCGGTGCTCAGCTGCGCGCCGACCGAGTGCGAGACCGACCTGCCCTTCGCCGCTCTCGCCGACCTGCTCCGCCCGCTGGCGGATCTGGTGGTGGAGCTGCCCCGCCCGCAGCGCGTCGCGGCCGAGGTGGTGCTGCTCATTCGCGACAGCGACGAGACCGTCGACGAGCGGGTCGTCGGTGCGGCCACCCGCTCGTTGCTGGAGGCGGCGCTCGCCGCCGACCGGCCGGTGCTGGTCGCCGTGGACGACGCGCCGTGGCTGGACCGGCCGAGCGAACGGGCGCTGCGGTTCGCCCTGCGCCGGCTCGGTCCCGGGATGTCCACCCTGGTCAGCTGCCGCATCGGTAGCGCGCCGACGATCCGGGTCGCGCCGCTCGGGCTCGACTCCGGCCCCGGACGGCTGACCCGGCTGCCGTTGGCTCCGCTGGGGGTGGGTGCCCTGCACCACCTCCTGCGGGAGCGGGTCGGTACGACGCTGAGTCGCCCGCTGCTCGCCAGGATCGCCCGGGAGGCCGACGGCAACCCGCTCGTCGCCATCGAGGTGGCCCGCGCGGTGCAGCGGCTGCCGCAGCCGCCGGAGCCGGCTCAGGACCTGCCGGTGGCCTCGTCCATGCACCAGCTCCTCGGCGAGGTGCTCGACCGGTTGCCGAGCCGGTGTCGGGACGCCGTACGGCTCTCGGCCCTGCTCGGTGTGCCGCTGCTGCGGGACCTGGCCGCGGCGGGAATCGCCGCCACCGCGTTCGACGCCGCCGAGGAGGCCGGCCTGCTCGTGGTCCGTGCGCTGCGCGTGGAGTTCTGCCATCCGGTCTACGCCGCGGCGGTCCGCGCCGGCATCCCGCCCGGCGTCCGGCGCGGCCTGCATCGCCGGCTGGCCGAGGCGGTGGCGGACCCGGACGAACGCGTCCGACACCTGGCGCTGTGCACCACCACGCCGGATTCCGTGGTCGCGGACGCCCTCGCCGCAGCCGCCGCACGGCAGCACGCGCGGGGTGCCCCGGAGGCCGCCGCGAACCTGTACGAGTCGGCCGCGCGGCTCACTCCGGCCGACGACGAGACCAGCCGCGGCCGGCGGATGCTCGCGGCGGCCCGCTGCCGGTTCGACGGCGGGGACCATCCCGGGGCACGCGCCGCCGCCGAGGCGGTGGCCTCCGGGTTCGACGGCGACGTCCGCGCGGAGGCCCTGCTGCTGCGCGCCGTGGTCGCGTGGAGCGCCGACGAGTCGGGCGGCACCGCGGTCGAGGCGGCCGGCCGGGCGCTGGCGGCCACCCCACCGGGTTCCCCACTGGCCGGGCGGATCCACGCCCACCTGGCGCTCTTCGTCGACCTCCCCGACCCGGCGCGAACGCACGCCGAGGCGGCCATCGCCCTGCTCGCCGGCCCCGGTGGGGACCGCACGCTCCTGGCCGCGGCGCTGCTGCATCTGTTCTTCAACGAGGTACGCGCCGGCGAACCGCCCCGTACCGAGTTGCTCGACCGCGCGCTTGAGATGGAGGGGCCGGAGCCGTCGTGGGTGGCCGGCACGATCCCGGCGATCTGGTGGAAGTCGATCGACGATCCGGCCCGGGCGCGGGCCCGACTGGGCACAATGCTGGAGGTGGCGGCGGCGCGAGGGGATGAGCCCTCGCAGTATGAGCTGCTCAAACACCTCGGCGAAACCGAACTGCTCGCGGGACGGTGGCCGGCCGCCGAGCGGCACATCGCAGCGGCCCGCGAACTCGGTGAGTTGCTGGGTACCGAGGCGACCGCGGAGATCTGGCTGGCCGGTCTGCTCGATGCGTTGCGTGGCCGACTCGACGTGGCACAGCGGGTGGCGGAGGAAGGGCTCCGACTGGGTGAGCGGCTCGACGACGACTGGTGTCGGCGCATCCACCTGCAACTGGGCGCGTTCGTGGCGCTCTGCGCCGGGCGGATGGGCGACGCCACCGACGGGTACGGCCGACTCGCCGCGACGGTCGACCGGATGGGGCTGGCCGAGCCGCTGGCCCAGCGCTTCGAGACCGACTGGGTCGAGGCCTGCGTGGGGGCGGGCGATCTGGCCACGGCCCGCAACGCGATGGACCGGCTGGCGGAGCGTCACCGGCGGCTACCCCGTCCCTGGACACTGCTGGGCCTGGCGCGCAGCCGGGCCCTGCTGGAGAGCGCCGGTGGCGTCGACCCGTCGGCCGCCCTGGCGGATCTGGCCGCCGCCCGCGCCGCGGTGCCACCCGAGGTCCTGCCGCTGGACCGGGCCCGGTGCCTGCTGGTGGAGGGCGTGGTGCACCGTCGGTCACGCCGCAAGCGTCCGGCCCGGGAGGCACTGGCCGCCGCGGCGGTCGAGTTCGACACGATCGGCGCCACGGTCTTCGCCGCGCGGGCCCGGGCCGAAGCCGCCCGACTCGGCGGACGCCCGCCCGCGCCGTCGCACCTCACGGCGACCGAGGAGCGGGTCGCCCGGCTCGCCGCGCAGGGCCGGACCAGCCGGGCGATCGCCGACGAGCTGTTCGTCAGCCCGAAGACGGTCGAGACGAACCTGTCCCGGGTCTACCGCAAGCTGGGCATCTCCCGCCGGGCGGAACTGGGCGCCGCGCTGGCGCGGGTCGGCGGGGCGGACCGCTGGCCGGCGGTGGAGACCGCAGGCACGGTGGCCGTTCCGGCCAAAGCCTAGGGAAACGCCGGATTCCTGCGCGCCGGTGCGGTCGTAGCGTCGACTTCCCAGCCGCCGGCCCGACCGGTGCCCCGGGGCGGTCTGACCGCCGATCCGGCCACGAGGAGACGACGTGAGGTACCTGAAACTCGCCGCGACGGCCGTCGTCGTCGCCGCTCTCGCCGCCTGTGGCGGCGGCACCGAACCGGCCGCCGCACCACCACCGAGCCAGGCGGCGGAGCCGGTGTCGTCCGGCGAGGTGACCGGGGCAACCGAGCCGTCGACCGAGGCGCCGCAGGTCGATCCCTGTGCCCTGGTCACCAAGGCCGACGCCGAGGAGCTGGCGGGCACCCCCATGGAGGACGCGGTACCGGTCCGCGAGACCTGCTCGTACACCGGGCCGGTGTCGGGCCCGCTGGCGCAGGTGGAGGTCTACGTGGGCGACGGGGCCAAGAAGATTCTCGACGTCGACCGCCAACTGGACCACGAGTTCGAGACGCTCTCCGGAATCGGCGACGAGGCGTACCTGGAGGAGGGCGCGGTCTTCATCCACGCCGCCGGGGTCTGGGTGGCCATCCGGCTGGTCCGGCTGGACGACCCGGCCGCGTACCGGAAGCGGCTGACCGAGCTGGCCCGGACGGTCGCCGGGCGGCTCTGAGCCGGCCTGTGACGGTCAATCCCTCCCCCGCTCGGCGGCTGGCCGGTCAGCCATTTCGCGTTGCTGCTCGAATCGTCGCCGGACCACCAGGCTGGCTTCGTCGTCATGGCAGCCGAGGCTGCGCAGCAGGTCGGTGGCGACCGTACGGATCTGGGCGACCACCACGCTGCCGGAGAAACCGACCCCCTCCTCGTACGCCTCGGCGGCCCGTTCGACCGCCTTGAGGATCAACTGCTCGGACCTCCTCGTGTGATGCCCGCTCTCGGCCTCGACCTGCAACAACGCCAGGCCGTCGCCGAAGTAGTGCACTGCGGCCGCCAGCCCGGCCGGGATCGGTTCGCCGTCGCGGACCGCGGTGGCCGCCCGGCGCAGCATCTCCTGGCCGGCGCGGACGGCCATGTCGAGATAGCGCGTACCGCGTTGGTAGTGCTCGAACTCGGCCCGCCGGTGCCAGCGGGCCGGTGAGACCGCCACCGCCTCGTGTGCGCCGGAGACGGCGTCGTTGAGCAGGGCGAGCTGGGCGTCCAGGCCACCCAGTCCGTCCCGGGCCCGGGCCACCAGCTCGGCGTCACCGCGGGACATCCCGTCTGCGGCGTTGTGCAGGTGCTCGATCAGGGCGGCGAAGAGCGGGCGGGCGGCCCGCTGGATGATGCGTACCGGGTTGGCCGGCAGCACGGCCACCACCACGATGGCGGTCACCCCGCCGATGACCGCGTCGATGATCCGAGGCACCTCCAGTCCGCGCTGGACCGGCGCGAGAGTGGCGATCAGCACCGCGGTACCGCCGGCCTGGGTGACCACCTGACCGCCCCGACTCAGGGTGAGCGCGAGCAGGATGGCCAACGTGACCACGGTGCCGGTCTGCCACGGGCCGGTGCCGATGAACGCGATCAGGGCGTCGCCGACCACGATCCCGGCCAGCACGCCGAGCAGCAGCTCGACGGTACGGCGGGTCCGGCGGCCGATGGCGGCGGCGATGGTGCCGACGGCGGCGGTGGGCGCGAAGACCGGTGACGGATGGTGCAGCAGGTTGTGCGCCACCGTCCAGGCGAGCGCGGCGGCCACTCCGGCCTGCACGCCGAGGATGGCGTACAGCTCCACGCTGCGGCGTCGCTCCCGCCAGCCGACCCGCCGGCTGATGCCGCGGACCGTGCCGGCGACCCTGGCCTCGACCCGGCGGGCGGCACGACGCGCCCAGCCCACGTCTTCCTCGCCCGCCGCCACGTCGCCGATTACCCCGCCGGGCCGCGCTCATTCGCCGGGCACCGCTGCCTCTCGTCCTCGGACGGCGGGTCGTCGGCCGCCGGTCCGCGCGACGCCGTCGGCCCTACTCCGACTCCCCTGGTACGTCGAGCCGACCGGTCTCGCTTCAGGCACCCCGCCCCGACCTGGGCGGGAAGGCTTCATATCGCGCCACGTCGATTGACAAAGTTGATGATCCCAACTTATGGTGCGAGCCGGCCGGATGTTTCCGGTGGCCCGGCGACGCCCGGCCAGCCACCTTCGTCGACACCATCACCACACGAGGAGCGTCATGGCTGGGCTGAAGGGCACACTACGCAGGACACGTTGGCGATTCGGCCTGGTGGCCAGCGGCGTCGCCGCGCTGCTGGCCGGCGTCGGCCTGATCAACGCCGGCACCGCCCACGCGGCGGCCGGATGCCGGGTGGTCTACTCCGCCCCCAGCCAGTGGTCCGGCGGGTTCACCGCCAACGTCGACGTGACCAACCTCGGCGACCCGCTCAACGGCTGGCGGCTGACCTGGACGTTCCCCTCCGGGCAGCGGGTCACCCAGGCCTGGAACGCCACAATCACCTCGTCCGGCAACGACGTCACCGCCACCAACGTGAGCTACAACGCGGCGTTGGGCACCAACCAGACCGTGTCGTTCGGCTTCAACGGCTCGTGGTCCGGCAGCAACACGGCCCCGACCACGTTCGCCCTCAACGGTGTCACCTGCACCGGCAGCGTCGGTGGCACCACCCCACCGCCGACCACCACCCCACCGCCGAGCACACCGCCGCCGAGCAGCCCGCCACCGACGAGCCCGCCGCCGGCCGGTGACCCGATGGCGTACGTGGCCGCCATGCAGCCCGGGTGGAACCTCGGCAACACCTTCGACGCCGTCGGTGCCGACGAGACCGCCTGGGGCAACCCACGCGTCACCCAGGCGCAGCTGGACGCCATCCGGGCACAGGGCTTCAACAGCATCCGGATTCCGATCACCTGGAGCAACCGGCACGGACCCGCGCCGTCCTACACCATCGACGCGGCCTGGCTGAACCGCATCAAGGAGGTCGTCGGCTGGGCCCTGGACGACGGCTTCTACGTGATGATCAACCTCCACCACGACTCGTGGCAGTGGATCCACGAGATGCCGACGAACCGCACCACGGTCCTCAACCGCTACAACGCGCTCTGGACCCAGATCGCCGCCGCGTTCCGGGACCACTCGCCGAGACTGCACTTCGAGAGCGTCAACGAGCCGCAGTTCGCCAACAGCTCCGGTGACGCCCAGAACGCGCAGCTGCTGCACGAACTGAACGTCAACTTCCACCGGATCGTGCGTGCCTCCGGCGGTAACAACGCCACCCGGATGCTGGTCCTGCCGACCCTGCACACCTCCTCCGAGCAGGCCCGCGTCAACGAGCTGGTGCAGACGTTCACCCAGCTGAACGACCGCAACCTCATCGCCACCGTGCACTTCTACGGCTACTGGCCGTTCAGCGTGAACGTCGCCGGTGGCACCCGTTTCGACGCCACCACCCAGCAGGATCTGACCGACTCCTTCGACCGGGTCCACAACGCCTTCGTCGCCCGCGGCATCCCGGTCGTCATCGGCGAGTACGGGCTGCTCGGCTTCGACCGGCACACCGGCACCATCCAGCAGGGCGAGAAGCTGAAGTTCTTCGAGTTCCTCGGCCACTACGCCCGGACCAAGCGGATCACCACCCAGCTCTGGGACAACGGCCAGCACTTCGACCGGGTCGCCTTCCGGTGGCAGGACCCGGAGCTGTTCGCCCAGATCAGGTCGAGCTGGACGACCCGCTCCGGCACCGCCTCCTCCGACCAGGTGTACGTGCCGCGTACCGGCTCGATCACCGCGAAGTCGCTGACCCTCAACCTCAACGGCACCACCTTCTCCGGGCTGCGCCAGGGCAGCACCAACCTGGTGCAGGGCACCGACTACACGGTCTCCGGCAACCAGCTCACCATCACCGCGAGCGCGCTGACCCGGCTGGTCGGCAACCGGGCGTACGGAGTGAACGCCAGCCTCCAGGCCCGCTTCTCGGCCGGCGTGCCCTGGCGGATCGACGTGATCACCTACGACCCGCCGGTGCTGTCCAACGCCACCGGGTCGACCGCCTCCTTCGCCATCCCGACCCAGTTCCGCGGCGACCAGCTCGCCACCATGGAGGCGAGGTACGCCGACGGCAGCAACGCCGGACCACACGACTGGACGTCGTTCAAGGAATTCGACGTGGCCTTCGCCCCCGACTACGCCGGTAACCGGATCAACCTGACCTCGACCTTCTTCGGCGAGGTACGCGACGGTGCTCCGGTCACCCTCACCTTCCACTTCTGGAGCGGTGCGCGGGTCACCTACCGCGTCACCAGGTCCGGCAGCAACGTCACCGGAGTGACCGGCTGACCCAGCCGCGCCACCGGCCGCCCACCGGCGGCCGGTGGCGCGCGGCGGTCATCATGGGTTCATGATCCGATTCGTGCTGAACGTGCTCTGGCTCATCTTCGGCGGCGGGCTGGTGCTGGCGATCGGGTACGGCATCGCCGCGCTGATCTGCTTCGTGCTCGTCGTCACCATCCCGTTCGGCGTCGCGTCGCTGCGCCTGGCGTCGTACTCACTGTGGCCCTTCGGCCGGACGCTGGTGCCGAAGCCGGGGGTGGGCGTCGCCTCGGGGATCGCCAACGTCCTCTGGGTGCTGCTGGCCGGTTGGTGGCTGGCCCTGTCCCACATCGTCGCCGGCGTCAGCCTCTGCCTGACCATCATCGGGATCCCGTTCGGGGTGGCCAACTTCAAGCTCGTCCCGGCCGCGATCTGGCCGCTCGGTCAGGAGGTCGTACCCGCGCCCTGACGCGCCGCGCGGCGTTTGAGCGTCGTGGACCGGGTACCGGAACGACGTGCGCAGGGAGGGGCAGCAGGGTCGACGTCCGGCTGGGACCGCACCGTCACGCCGAGAGCGGGCGGTGCTGGTCCCGCCGGGCGGCGGTGTGCCGACGCCGCCCCGCCGGGTCCGCTGGACCGGGGCGGTGGCGGCGCTCGGCTGCCCGCCGTTCCGGGCGTTCCTGGCCGGCGCCATCTGCGCCAGCACCGCCACCTGGATGCTCAACCTGACCGTGCCGTTGCTGCTCTACCAGGCGACCGGTCAGGCCGTCTGGGCAGGTCTCGGCGCTTTCGCGCAGTTCGTGCCGGCGATGCTCGGCTCGCCGGTCGGTGGGCTACTGGCCGACCGCTACCCGCGACGGGCCGTGCTGGCCGCGACCCAACTGGTCGCACTGCTCGTCGCCCTGCTGCTGGCGCTGCTCAGCCGGAACGGTGCGACGGCACCGCTGGCGTTGCTGGCCCTGGTCGCCGTCGCCGGGGCGGCCAACGGGGTGCAGACCCCGGCCTGGCAGAGCCTCATTCCCCAGCTCGTGCCACCCCGGCAGTTGCTCAACGCGGTTGCGCTCAACGCGATGCAGGCCAACGTCGCCCGGGCGCTGGGCCCGGTGCTGGCCACGGCGGTGCTGGTCCGGTCCGGAAGCACCGCGGCGTTCCTGGTGGCGGCCGGGACCAACGTGGTGATGCTGGTCGCGCTCGCCACGATCCGACCGCGTACGCCCGCCGAACCCGCGCCGGCGGAACCGATGCTCGCCCGGCTGCGTGGCGGTGTGCGGTACACCCGCCGCGTCCCCGGGCTGCTGGTGGCGGTCCTGCTGGCCGGTTGCGTCTCCTTCGTCGGCACCCCGATCGTGCAGCTCGCCGCCGTCTTCGCCACCGACGTCTACGACGCGGGAACCGGCGGCGCCGGTCTGCTCGCCTCCGGCCTGGGCATCGGGGCCGTCCTCGGCGCGGTGCTGCTCAGCGTGTACGGCGGCGGCCGACGACGGTCCCGAGTGGCCGGTGTGGCGCTGGCCGTGCACGGTCTCGCGACGTTCGCGCTGGCCGCGGCCCCGACGCTCGGGCTCGGTCTGGCCGCGGTGATCGTGCTGGGCACCAGCTATCTGGCGGTGCTCTCCACGGCCAACGTGACCGTGCAGGTGTTGTCACCCGACGCCCTGCGGGGCCGGGTGGCCTCGCTGTACTGGATGGCGTTCGCCGGCGCCTATCCGCTCGGTGCGCTGGTGCAGAGCTGGCTGGCCGACCTGATCGGCGTGCGCTGGGCGGTGGCGCTCACCGGCCTGGCGTTGAGTGTCGTGGTGGTCTGGTTGCGCCGGCGCCGGCTGCTCGACGCCCTGGACGGCCCCACCACCCCGACCGACAGGTGAACGATCTTGTTTATCCGGCCAGCGGTCCGGGTAGCACCGGGGGTCACCGAGCTGGGAGGGGTGACCGGGTGACCCGGGAGTGGCGCAACTGGTCCGGCAGCATCCGGTTCACCCCGAGGGGAATCCTGGAACCGGCCGACGAGTCCGAGGTGGTGGAACTCGTACGCCGGGCCCGCGAAGCGGGCACCACGCTGCGGCCGGTCGGTTCCGGTCACTCGTCGAGCCCGCTGGTGCGTACCGACGGGTTCCTGGTCAGCGTCGACCGGCTGGCCGGGGTGCTGTCACACGACGCCGACCGGGGGCGTGCCACGGTCGGTGCCGGCACCAGGCTGGAGGATCTCGGCGAGGGTCTGTTCGACGCCGGGTTGGCGATGGAGAACCTGGGCGACGTCGACTACCAGACGATCGCCGGCGCCACCGCCACCGGCACCCACGGCACCGGTCCCCGGTTCGGCAACCTGTCCACGCAGGTGGCGGGGGTACGCCTGGTCACCGGCACCGGTGAGGTGCTGGATATCTCGGCGGACCACAACGCCGACCTGCTGCCGGCGGCCCGGCTCTCGCTCGGGGCGCTGGGCGTCGTCACCCGCCTCACGCTGGACGTGCAACCGCACTTCGAGGTGGTCCGGCGTACCTGGTGCGCGCCGCTGGACTGGACGTTGGAGCACCGCGAGGAGTTGCAGCAGCGGCACCGCAACCTCGACTTCTACTGGTACCCGCGCAGCGACCTCACCCAGGTACGGGCGCTCGACGAGCGCGACGACCCGCCCGAGCCGAGCTGGACCGGCCCGATCCGGGAGCTCGAGACCGGGCCGCTGCACCACAAGCTGCCGCAGGACCGCGACCTGCGGTTCGAGGAGATCGAGTACATGCTGCCCAGCGAGGCGTTCGACGAGTGCTTCGCCGAGGTACGCCGACGCATCCTGGACCGGCACCGGGTGGCAGTCGCCTGGCGGCTGCTGGTACGCACCATCGCCGCCGACGACATCCACCTCAGCAACGCCAACGGCCGGGCCACGACCACCATCGCCTGCCTGCACAACGTCGGGCTGCCGCACGAGGAGTACTTCGCCGACATGGAGGCGATCTTCCGGGACTTCGGTGGTCGCCCGCACTGGGGCAAGAAGCACTCGCTGACCGCGAAGGAGCTGCGCGAGCTGTACCCGGACTGGAACACCTTCGCCGCGGTCCGCCGCCGGCTCGACCCGGACGGCGTCCTGCTCACCCCGGATCTCACCCAGCTGCTGGAGGAGGCGTGATGGACCCGATCGGCGCGACGACCTGGGTGGTTCCCGGCGGGCGCATCCCCTTTCCCAGCCACGGCGAGGAACCGGAGTTCACCAGCTTCGACCAGGTCTGCGTCCTGAACACCGGCGACCGCGCGGCAGAGGTGGAGCTGACCGTCTACTACACCGACCAGGAACCGGTCGGCCCGTACCCCTTCCGGGTGCCGGAGCGGCGGATCCGCCACGTACGCCTCAACGATCTCGTCGATCCGGCGGCGATCCGCCTGGCCCGACCGTACGGTGTCGTGCTGACCTCGTCGGTGCCGGTGGTGGTGCAGTTCCAGCGGCAGGACACCCGGCTGCCCGGCGCGCTCGCCCTGACCGACGTGATCGCCCATCCCGTCGGGTAGCGGCCGGACTCACCACTGGGCGCCGCCGCAGACGCCTTCGGCGTCCCGGGGCTCGACCTGCAGGGTGGCGTGCTCCACACCGAAGCGGTCGTGCAGCAGCTCGCGGGCGGCGGCCAGCACCCGGGCCAGGTCGGCACCGGTGTCCAGGGTGAGGTGGGCCGAGGCCACCTCCATGCCCGAGGTCAGCGTCCACACGTGCAGGTCGTGCACGTCGGCGACCCCGCTCAACCCGAGCAGCCCGTCGCGCACCTCGGCCACGTCCACGTGCGGCGGCGCGACCTGCACCAGGACCCGCAGGGCGGCGCGGGCGAGGCGGTAGGTGCGGGGCAGGATGAACAGGCCCACCGCGACCGCGACGATCGGATCCGCGTACCACCAGTCGGTCAGCGCGATCACCCCCGCCGCGACGAGCACCCCGACGGAGGCGAACAGGTCGCCGAGGACCTCCAGGTACGCGCCGCGCACGTTGAGGCTCTCGGCCGCCCCGGAACGCAGCAGCAGAAAGGCCACCACGTTGGCGACCAGCCCGGCCACGGCCACCGCCAGCATCGGGCCGACCAGCACCTCCGGCGGTTCGTGGAGCCGCCGCAGCGCCTCCACCAGCACGTAGAGGGCCACTCCGGAGAGCAGCACCGCGTTGGCCAGTGCCGCCAGCACCTCCATCCGGTACAGCCCGAAGGTGCGCTGCCCGTCCCGGGAGGCCCGGCTCGCGGCGGTGATCGCGGCGAGCGCCATGCCGATGCCCAGCACGTCGGTGAACATGTGCCCGGCGTCCGACAGCAGGGCCAGGGAGCCGGTCACCCAGGCGCCGACGGCCTCCACCAGCATGAAGACCGCCAGCAGGACGAACGCTGCCCACAGCCGCCCGCGATGCCTCTCCCCCGCGCGCGCGGCCTGCCGCCCATGATCGTGCCCCCCACCCACCCCACACTCCCCTCTCCCCACCTCCCTCACAACATATGCGCACATTGCCATAAGTGCAACATTTCCGCCGGCCCCACCCCCGCGATCTTGCACTTTCGGTCGCCGAGATGCGCCTTTCACCCCTTCTGCGGGGACAAGAAGTGCAAGATCGCGGGGGTCTCGGGGTTGGGTCAGTGTGAGGTGTTGAGGTTGAGCAGGACGACGCCGGCGATGACCAGGCCGACACCGCAGACCTTGGTGAGGGTCAGCGGCTCACCCAGGTAGGCCGCGCCGACGGCGACGATGGCGGCGGTGCCGAGGCCCGACCACATGGCGTACGCGACACCGACCGGTATCCCCTTGACCGCCTGGGCGAGCAGGGCGAACGCGCTCAGGTAGGCCACCGCCAGCCCCAGCGTCGGCCAGAGCCGGGTGAAGCCCTGCGTCGCCTTGAGCAGGCTGGTGCCGGTGACCTCCGCGGCGATGGCGAGCAGGAGGAAGACGTAGGCCACCCGGATCCTCTTTCCCTCTCGCCCCCGCGCGGACATCGGCAGCGTACGCGGGGCGACGTGCCCGTCGGCGCCGCAGGGCGGGTCAGCGGGCCCGGCGGTTGGCGCGCAGGGCGCCGAGGATCACCTTTGGTGTGGACAGCGAACCCGGGTGCTTCCGCATCGAGACGACCTCGTTGAACCGACGTGCCGTGGTCACGTCGGTGATGGTCGCCGCGATGATCTGCCGGCCCACCCAGCTGGAGAGGCGGTGGCCGCGCGGGTAGGGGCCGTCGACGTGTGGCAACGCGAGGTCGGCCGAGGTCGAGATCGACCAGGCCGCGTCCACCACGACCTTCTGCAGGGCGAAGAAGCGGCGGGCCGGTAGGCGCAGGTCCGGGCCGGGTCGCAGATAGCTCGACAGGCAGGCCGCGTGCAGCGCGGCCGCCGTGATCCCCTGCCCGTACACCGGGTTGAACGAGGCCACCGCGTCACCGACGCTGACCAGCCCGCCCGGCAGCCGGGTCAGCGCGTGGAAGTCCCGCCGCCGGCTGTCGGCGTGCCGGTAGGTCTGCACGTCACCGAGGATCTCGCTGTCGGCGACCACGGCGAACTCGGGCGGGAACTGCTCCCGCAGCCGTCGGACGAAGTCCTCGGCGGTACGGCCCGGGCGGTTCTCCCCGTAACCGGCCATCATGGCCATCCACCGGCCGTCCTCGATCGCGAAGTACGCGGCACCGGCGACGTCCGCGGACAGTGCCGGGCTGTGCAGCGCCAGCACCACCGTGTGCTCCGGGTTCGCCTCGTGCCGCCGGAACAGGGCGGTCGCGTAGTTGAGGTTCACCGTCATCCGCCGCAGGGCCGGGCGTTCCCAACCGGACGCCGCCAGCCAGTCGGACAGCCGGCTGGACCGGCCCATGGCGTCCACCACCAGGTCGGCGTTCTCGACACCGGGGGAACCGCCGACGTCACACCGGACGCCGCTGGTCACCGGACCGTCGAACACCAGCCCGGTGGCCCGGGCGGTGATGGTCTTGACGTTGGGCAGCCGGAGCACCTGCTGACGGATCAACGACTCCAGCAGGGGCCGACTACCGGCCAGGCTGTCGGCGTCGTCCGGTACGACGACCTTCAGCCGGCCGTCCAGGTAGTTCCGCCGCGCCGCGGGCGGGGCCTCGACCGCGCCCTGCGCCAGGGCCTGCTCCCGGAACCCGGGGAACATCTGTTCAAGCTGGAGGAAGCCGCCGGGCAGCAGCGCGTGCAGTTGGGTGCCCTGAGGCACGCCCGGTCGCCCACCGGTCGCGTGCAGGTCGTCGCGGTCGATGACCACGACGCACTCCGCGTGGTCGGACAACACCCGGGCGGCCAGCATTCCGGCGATGCTGCCGCCGATGACCACCGCCTTGTCCATCACGGGAGACGGCTGGTCGGGCGGTCGCACCGCGTTCAGCGCGGCGAGAACCCGAGCCGGAGAGAGGGACATCGTGCTCTCCAAGGGGTACGAGGTGTGGCGCCGTTCCGTCCGCCCGCAGTGACCGGTGCACGGGCAGGCCGGCGGAGCCGGTCGGCATGACGCTCAACGATCGTTGCACAGCAAGGGAACGAAGGTTCCTACCGATCAACCGGCTCCCGCCGCGGCGGGCCGTACGCCGCCTCGCTGTCAGGTCGTGGCAGCCTCGTCCCGGGCGACGGCCGACCGGGCACCGACCCGATTGACCAGATAGCCGAAGGCCGCGGCGGTGAAGAACATGACGATGCCGTAGACGGCACCGGGAATCGCCATCTGGGCGCTGTTGAGCAGCGCCGGGCTTAGCGCAATGGTGATGGCCAGGGTGCTGTTGTGGATGCCGATCTCGAACCCGGCCGCCTTGGCGGCGCTGCGTTCGACACCGGCCAACCGGGGCACCCCGTACCCGATGGCAAGACTCAGCAGGTTGAACGCCAGCACGGCCAGCCCCACCGAGACGAAGTAGTCGGCGAGGTTCTCCCGCTCACCGAGCACGGCACCGGCGATCACCGCCACCAGCACCACCACGGACAGGATCCGGACCGGACGATTCAGCCGCTCGGCGAACCGGGGCGCCCGGGCCCGGATCAGCATGCCGACGGCGACCGGCACCAGCACGATGGCGAACACCTGGAGCACCTTGTCGAACTGGAGCCCGATGCTCCTCGCGTCGCCGAGGAAGTACGCCGCCGACAGGTTGACCACGATCGGCAGGGTGAACACGGCCAGCACGGAGTTGATGGCGGTCAGGGTGATGTTCAGGGCCACGTGGCCGCCGAAGAGGTGGCTGTAGAGGTTGGCTGTGGTTCCGCCCGGCGACGCGGCCAGCAGCATCATCCCGACACCCAGTTCCGGCGGCAGGTCGAAGGCGAGGACGAGGCCGAAGCAGAGCGCCGGCAGCAGCAGCACCTGGCACACCAGCGCGATGACGGCGGCCTTCGGGTGGTTGGCCACCCGGCGGAAGTCATCGATGGTCAGGCCGAGACCCAGACCGAGCATGATGATGCCGAGGGCGACGGGTAGTCCGATCAGGGTCAGGGCGGAGTCCATGACACGACATCGTTACCACCCGGTAACGCACTCACAATCGTCCGTGTGGCCGGGGTACCCGCTCCCCGCGCTCAGAACTGGACGACCCGCCCCACCCGCGGTGGTGTACGGCCCGCGAGGACGTCGAGCCAGGCCTGCTCCAGAGCGGCCGGGCCGGTATCGACCTGGACGTCGACCCAGTCCCGCGCCACCTCGGTGAAGCGCCGCCACGCCTCGGCGAACCGCCGGTCCAGCCCGTCGCGGCCCCAGTCGAGGCGGCGCTTGCGCATCTGCACCGGGGCGAAGAACACCTCCCCGGCGGCGTCGGCGTTCGGAATCTGGTTGGTCAGGCCGACCGCGATGTCGCGGACCAGCCGCTCGCCGAGGTGCCGGCGCAGGGCCGCCCGGGTCGCGGGCCCGCCGGAGAGGTCGAGATAGGCGGTCGGCACCAGGTCGAGGGCGGTGATCCCGTCGTACGGCAGCACGTCGTCGTAACAGCCGAGCGAACGGGTGAACCCGAGGTTGGCCGGCGAGGTGAGCCCGACCAGCCGCGGACCGTGCCCGCGCAGCTCGGCGGCGGCGGCGTACGCGGTCTTGCTGGACGCCGACGAGATCACCAGCGACTCCGCGCCGTAGCAGCCGTTGTCGAGAACCTGGTCGGCCAGCATGAAGGAGGTGAAGAACAGCGGCCGGAACAGGACCAGCAGGTCCTCGTGATCGGCCCGGTGAACCGGGTCGCCGTCGGTCGACCGGTAGGCGTTGTACGGCGAGGGGAGATCGGCGCGGTGCGGGCTCGCGTCGCGGAACCCGGCGACGTCCACCCGGGAGGGGCGCACCACCAGGTGGCCCGCCGGCGGGAGGTAGCCGTACACCCGCCGCCCCACCTCGACCTCGGCGACGGTCGAGGCGACCACCTCGGCGAAGCCCCACAGCGGCGGCAGCCCCCACCGCCCGTCCAGCCCGTGACGCTCGGGCGGGAAGAACTCCCAGTAGCGCATCGCGTCGCCGAGCACCGCGTAGGTGACGTTGTTGGCGGTCAACCCGACCCGGTCCACGCGTAGCAGCGCCTCCCCACCGGACAGCTCCGGCAACACGTTGTCCACGCGGGTGGTGCGGCTCAGGTCGTCCCGGGCCACGACGAACGTCCACGATGCAGCCATGCTGTGACGCTAGGCAGCAGGAGCCGTCGACACAAGATGCACTGCCAGTGCAAAATCCCACTCCTTCGTCGCCGCCGCACAACCTTTCCCGGCGACCCGGGGTCTTCCTGTCATGAACGATGCCCAGACAGGGCTGGAGGGTGCAGGTGACGGATGACGGCTTCCGCGAGTTCGTCGAGATCCGGTACACGGACCTGGTCCGGACCGCGTACCTGCTGACCGGTTCGCGGCACGCGGCCGAGGACCTGGTGCAGATCGCGTTGATGCGCACCATGCGCCGGTGGCGTCAGGTGGACGAACCGATGGCGTACGTCCGCCAGATCATGGTCAACGAGAGGACCAGGCTCTGGCGGCGGTTGGGTTCCCGCGAGTTCCTCGCCGGTGTCACCGGTTCCTGGCGACCACAGAGCGAGCCCGGCCGGGACATGGCCCACGATGTCGTGGTCCGCGACGAGGTGCTCGCCGCCCTGCACGCCCTGCCTCCCCGCATGCGCGCGGTGCTGGTGCTGCGCTACTGGGAGGACCTCACCGAGGCTCAGATCGCCGCCGCGCTCGGTTGCTCGGTCGGCACGGTGAAGAGCCAGGCCTCGCGGGCACTCGCCCGGCTACGTGCGGTGCTGCCGGCATCCCCGCCCCGGTCGATGACGCCGGAACGAACGGCCCCGGAACCCGACGTTAGAGGATCACTGGCTGCGGTGCCGGCCGTCACGAGAAGGAGAGACCCGAGCGATGGCCGATGAGATCAGGCAGGCACTGGCCCGGCTCGCCGAACCGGTGGTGCCACGACCCGACCCGTACCAGCGGTTGCTCCGTCGCGTGCGACGACGCCGGCAGCACCGGATGGCGGCGGCGGGCGGGGCCGCCCTGGTGCTGGCGGCGCTGACGCTACCCCCGCTCGGTGCGGTGAACCTGCTGACGACCGACGATGCGTCGCCGGCCGCTGCGACGTACCAACCGGCGAGTCCGATCGACGATCCGATGGTGCGGCGGCTGCTCGACTCGCCCACCCGCGGCAGTCTGGCCGGTGACGCGGCGCTTATCGCCACCATCGAACGGGAGTACCGGGCCGCCCGCGCCGAACTCCTGGTCGATCCGGCGTTGGAGGACGTGCGGGTGCTGCTCGCCCACGACGCGCCCGGCGCCCGCGTGGTGGTGGTGGCCTACCTGGACGACACGCACGCACTGATTCGCCACGGCAGCGGCCCGGCGGGGGCGTCCGTGCCGGAGCTGATCGACCAGACCGGGACGCCGGACGAGCCGCACGAGTTGACCCCCTACCTCTTCTTCGGACGGTACTCCCCTGTTGACGGCGAACACGTCGCCGATCTCACGGTCGGCCTGGTGCCGGCCGGTTGCCGCGCAGAGGTCTCCAACGCCGGTCAGCTCCAGCCGGACGGATCCGTCGTCAGGTCTTGGCAGCGGGTGAACACCGACGGTTTTGTGGTGCAGGTGGGTGAGGCGGCCGGACGGTGGCGGTTCACCTGCGACGGAACCGTGCGGTACGCCGGCCCGGCGGTCCAGGGCGTCGTGCGCCACACGAACGTGCCGATCTCCTCGGCTCTGCGGCCCGACCTCAGCGCCTCCGCCGTCCGCGACCTGCGCAACATGCTCGACGGCGAGGGACTCGCCGGCTCGGTGCCCCAGGTGCTCTGGACCGGTCGGTTGCCCGCCTGGGTGCCCGACGCGCCGGAAGCCGTCCTGGTCAGGTCCTGCTCGGCCGATGGTGGCTGTGCCGCACTGCTCAAGGCCGACGCCCGCGCGCTTGCCCGAACGGACTCAGCGGTTCCGCCCAACCACCGGACGGGCCTCGGCAGCGTCAACCTCGTCACCGTGCCGCTGCCGGGCGAGACCACCGGTGTGCTGGTGGCCGGGCCGAAGTCGGCGGCCCGCGCCGAACTTGTCGACGCGCGGGGATCGACGCTGACGGACGGAGCACTCACCGACGGAATCGGGATTTTCAAGGTCGACCATCGCAAGGTCGCCAAGGTGAAGGTCCTCGACAGTGCGGACCAGCCGTTGCTCTTCGCAGCCACCCCGCACCTCGCCGCCGACAGCGCCCAGCTCGCTGAGCCGACGGTCTGGGCCTGGTGACGCGCCGCCCCCGAACCCATCAGGGTTCGGGGGCGCGCCGACGGTCAGGCCGGGTGCGCTACGTCGCCATACGGCGGGTCAACTCGGCCGCACGGTACGCCGCGACCTGTCGAGCCTGACCGGCCACGAAGCGCCCGAGGGGTGCCGGTGCGTGGGCGGTGACCCGTTCGTCGACCCGGGTGCCCTTCGGTACCGGAGTCAGCTCGACCACCGCGCGCAGGGACACCCAGCCCGGGCTGCGCACCTCGCTGACAAGCGGGCCGCGCGGCGGCGTCGACACCATGCGTACCCGGATGCGGTTGTCCCACCGCAACGGGCCGACCAGCCGGAACCGCTCGACGGCGAGGTAGTCGGCGACCGCGCGGCCCTCGGCGTCGTGACCGTGGCGCACGTCGTCGACCGCCACGATCAGCGGTGACAGTCCGATGTAGCTGCGCGGATCGGCCAGGTGCGCGTACACCAACTCCGGCGGGGCCGCGACGGTGCAGGTGGTCTCGAACGCGATCGGGGGGTTGCGGTCCTCGGGCACGCCCCATGGTGGCACGCCGGCGGCGGGACGGTATCCCGCCGCCGGCGTCCCCGACCGGTCAGGACGGCGTGGTCGCCTTCTCCAGACCACGCTCGACGGCGGCGATGAGCTGCGGACGCAGCTCCTCGGGGCGGATGATGGCGTCCACCGAGCCGACCTCGACCGCCCGCTGGATGCTGTGCACCCCGTCGAACTCGGCGGCCACCTCCGCCAGCTTCTCCGCCCGCACCGACGCTCGCAGGTCCATCAGCTGGGTCACCAGTGCCGCCCGCTCCCCGCCGGTCGCCGCCGCGACGCGGGCCTCCAGCTCGACCACGCGCGGATCCTTCGCCGTACGCGAGTTGACGTCACCGGCGAACACCACGGCCGCGGCCGGCGCTCCGCCGATGACGGAGGCGAACGAGCCCTCCACGGCGAGGACGGTCATGTTCGGGTTGAGTGCCTTGGAGAAGACCACGAACGCTCCTCCGTGGTATCGCGAGATCACGCAGAAGACGATCGGTCCGTCGAAGTTGACGATCGCCCGGCCGATCTCCGCGCCGTACTCCAGCTGCAACTGCCGCATCGACTCCGGCGAGCCGTCGAAGCCGGAGAGGTTCGCCAGCACCACCAACGGCCGGTTTCCGCTGGCCGCGTTGATCGCCCGGGCGGCCTTCTTGGACGACCGTGGGAACAGGGTGCCGGCGGTGTAGGTGTCCGGCCCGTCGGTGGGCGGGAAGCCACGCCGGGGCACCGAGCGGGACTCGATGCCGAGCAGGCACACCGGAATGCCGCCGAGGTGCACGTCCTGCACGACAGCCGTCTCGGCGTCGGCCATGCCCGCCCAGCGTTCCAGGATCGCGTGGTCCTGGTCGGCCAGGGCCCGCATCAGCGTACGGATGTCGAAGGCCTTCTTGCGGTCGGGGTTGCGCTCCCGGGAGAAGATCTCGCCGACGGTGGTGAAGTCGCTGTCCGGCACCGCGTGCGGGTAGTCGGAGATGTCACGGTCGACCGGGTCGGTGGTGACCGCCCGCCGTGGCCGGCTTTCGCCCGGTGCCACGTAGGCGTGGTCGTGGTACGCCATCAGGACCTGGTGGGCACCGCGCAGGTCCGGCGCCCAGTACTGGGCCTGACCGTTGGGGCCCATCACCCGGTCGTAGCCGCCGATGCCGAAGTTGTCCTCGGCGGACACCCCGCCGGAGAAGTCCAGCGACTGCTTGCCGGTCAGCACCATCGCCGAATCCGGCGTCATCACCAGGATGCCCCTGGTGTGCATGAGCATCGTAGCCTCGGCGTTCCAGTACGGCTGCGCTCCCACGGTGATCCCCGCGACGACGATGTTGATCTCACCGCCGGCCTGGGTGAACTCGACGATCCGCTTGAGCGCGGCGGCCACCCAGTCCATGTTCTCGGTGCCGGAACTCATGGAGATCCGCGCACCCGCCGACAGCGCGAACCAGTCGACCGGTACGCGCATCCGCTCGGCCAGGTCGAGCGCGGCGATCACCCTGGCACACTCCGGCTCGGCGAGCGCGCCCAGCGCCCGGGTCGGGTCGCCGAGCAGCACCACCCGGGTGACACCCTCCGGGTAGCGCTCGGTCGGCGTGCTCGCCACCCCGACGACGATGCCCGCCCGGTTGTGCCCCTTGGGCCGCTGCACCGGAGCCAGCTCACCGGAGTCGGCCAGGTCGTACTCGACGAAACTGCCGTTGCGGCCGGCCAGCATCTCGGTCAGCTCGTACGGGTAGGTGGTGCCGCGCCGGCGGGCCGACAGCACCTTCTGCCGGTAGTCGTCGAGCGGCTGGATCAGCTCCGCCGTCGGTTCGGTGACCGAGATCCGCATGCCCTCGTCGTAGGAGACCTGCACCGCGATGTCGACCAGCTCACCGGTGGCCTCGTCACGCTGACGGCCGAGGAACAGCACCTCCTCCAGCCCGGCGTCCGCCGTGATCGGCAGCACCCGCTGGGCGACGGTGTTCAGTTCCTCGATGCTCAGGTCGTTCGGTGGCCAGACGAAGATGGTGATGCGGTTGGTGTCGAACCGCTTCTTCGCCGGGCGCTGCGCCTGGACCTTGCGGATCGCGTCGAGGCAGGCGTCGAGCGCGCCCTCCACCGCCGGCAGGGCGAGGATCCGGCCGTCGGTGTCGCGCAGCGGGGTGAGGTCGCGTACCTGCGCCATCGCGGCCAGCCGCTCGTCGGTCGGATTGTCCGGCGCGACGCAGTGGACGAGGTAGACCTCCTCGTCGGCGGAGGGCAGCCGGGTCAGGTCGAAGTTACGCAGCCGGGGCAGTTGCAGGCGCTGCGCGATCAGCGGGTGCAGACCCCGGATCACCCGGTCCTCACCGAGACCGGGCCGGAAGGTGAAGTGGTGGTGCATCTCGGCGCCGTTGCGTCCGGCCACCGAGATCGTCACCCGCTGGAGCACGTCCAACAGGCCGGCCCGGTCGAGGACCTCCCTCAGGGTCGCGGCCATCGCCTCCACATCGGGCTGCTCGGCCCAGGTCAGGTACACGTCGGCGACCGATGACTCCGGGTCGCGGCGCGGTGCCGTCGGACCGGCGCCGCCGCCGGGTGCGGCCAGCCCGGCGACCCTGGTCAGGGTCTCCGGCAGCCCGGCGAAGTCCGTGGCGGCGGCGACCAGGCGGAAGCGTTCCCCGTCGCGGTCGTATCCGGCGGTGAAGAACGACTGCCCCGCCACCTCGACCGCCCGGGCGTCGGTGGTGCCACGGTTGCCGTAGTAGCGGCGGCTGAGCACCTCGAGCATCGGACCGTGGTCGACGTCCGACCGGCCGATGCGCTGGGCGAGCAGCCGCACCAACGGCTCGGGCGAGGCGACCATCTTCGCGATCCGCTCGGCGCGGTCGGCCGCGCCCGGATCTCGGTCGAGGTAGCGCAGATTGCTGCGGACCTCCGCGTACACCTCGGCCCGCTTGCGCCGCAGCATCGGCTGCGCCGCCCAGCGGAACACCACGCTACGGGCGAGGTCGCCGACCACCGGAAAGCGGCGCTGGGTGGCGAAGATCAGGTGCTCCAACGCCTGGCCGACCAGCTCGCGCAGGCTGTCGCCGGGCGGGGGCTCGGTCAGCCACCGCTGGAGGAAGGTGACGATCACCTTCACGTCGACCGCCGCCCGCTGTTGCGCGAGGAAGATCCGGAAGACCGCCTCCTCCAGCTCCGGCGTGCGTTCGAAGTCGTCGACGCCGTAGTGGGCGAGTACCCGGGCGAGTCGCTGACGGAACGTCTCCGGCAGTGCGGCCCGGTCGACGTCGAGACACTGGAGATAGGTGTGGAAGTACTCGCGCGGGCTGTGCACCCGGGTGTCGGCCTTGGTCTCCTCGCCGGCCGGACGGTTGCGGCTGAGCTCGGACAGGTCGGCGAAGACCTGGAGCAGCTCGACCTCCTCCTCCAGCGGGCGGTGGGGCAACTCGGCCCGGGCGGCCAGGTACCCGGTGAGAGCCCGGCGCTCGTCGCGGGGGTCGAGGTCGTAGCCGAGCAGCAGGCTGCGTAGTTCGGCGATGCCGCGCGCCACCCGGTCCCCGGCGGACAGGCCGACCGGCTCGGGCGGCAGCTCCAGGTCGACGGTCGTGGCCTCGGCGGTCTCGCTCGCTGCTCCGTCACCGAGCGGTTCCAGACGCAGCAGCGCCGCACCGGTCTCCACCTGGCTACCGACGGAGACCAGGCACTCACGCACCTTCGCCGCGAACGGGGCGCGCAGCACCGTCTCCATCTTCATGCTCTCCAGGACCAGCACCGGCGCGCCGGCCTCGACCTCGTCACCCACGGCGAGCGGGGTCGCGACGACCAGCGCGGGTGACAGCGAGCGCAGCACGCCGCCCTCGTCCCGGCTGATCCGGTGCGTGATGCCGTCCACCTCGACCAGGTGGATGGGTCCGTGGGTGTCGGTGACCAGCCGGAACCGGCGGCCGTTGACCAGGATCCTCCCGCTGTGCTCGTCGAAGCGCTCCAGTTCGACGTCCACCGTGGACGTCTCACCGATGCCGACGCGGAAACGGTGCGGCCCGATCTGTGCGACGGTCACCCGGTAGGTCGCACCGCGCAGCTTCAGGTCGATCGGTCGGCCGGTGGCGTGCTGGACCTGAGGACGGCCGCCGTGCGCCGTGGACAGCAGGCGTTGCCGCTCGACGTGCGCCCCGTCCTCGTACGCCTCGATGGCGGCGGCGGCCAACGCGACACCGGAATGCCGGGTCGACACCAGGCGGCCCTCCGCGCGGACCCGGTCGATCCAACCCGTGTCGGCGCTGGCGTCGATCACCTCGGGCTGATCCAGCAGGTCCAGCAGGAAGCTCTTGTTGCTCGCACCGCCCTCGATGATCACCGTGGTCTCGGCGACCGCCCGCCGCAGCCGGCTCAGTGCCTCGTCGCGGCTGCGGCCGTACGCGATGATCTTCGCGATCATCGAGTCGAAGTCGGCGGGGATGACGTCGCCCTCGCTGACCCCGGTGTCCACCCGCACCCCGGGGCCACTGGGCAGCACCAGCCGCACGATCCGGCCGGGTGAGGGCGCGAAGTCCCGGTCGGGGTCCTCGGCGTTGAGCCGGGCCTCGACGGCGTGCCCCGCCTCGGTCGGGATCCGGTCACCGAGCCGACCGCCGGCGGCCACGTGGATCTGGGCCTTGACCAGGTCGAAATCGGTGGTGGCCTCGGTGATCGGGTGCTCCACCTGCAGCCGGGTGTTGACCTCCAGGAAGGCGAACAGCCGCTCGCCGGGGTGGTAGAGAAACTCGACGGTGCCCGCACCCCGGTAGTCCACGGCCAGCGCGAGCCGCTCGGCCGCCTCCTTCAGCTCGCGCGTCTGCTCGGCGGAGAGCACCGGCGAGGCCGACTCCTCGATCACCTTCTGGTTGCGCCGCTGCACCGAGCAGTCCCGCACGCCCAGCGCCCACGCGGTGCCCTGGCCGTCGGCGATCACCTGCACCTCGACGTGCCGCGCGCCGGTGACCAGCCGCTCCAGGAAGACCACGCCGCTGCCGAACGCACGCTGGGCCTCCAGGCTCGTGCGCTCGTACGCCTCGGCGAGTTCGGCGTCGCTGCGCACCACCCGGATGCCCCGGCCGCCGCCGCCCGCGGTCGCCTTCAGCATCAGCGGGTAGCCGATCTCGGCCGCCGCGCGCTGCGCCGCCGCCAGGCTCTCCACCGCACCGCGGCTCCACGGAGCGACCGGCACGCCGACCTCCTCGGCGATCAGCTTCGCGCCGATCTTGTCGCCGAGCTTGCGCATCGCCTCCGGACTGGGGCCGATGAAGGTGACGCCGTTCTTCTCGCAGAGTTCGGCGAAGGCGGGATCCTCGGCGACGAAGCCCCAACCCACCCAGGCCGCGTCGGCACCGGTCTCGTGCAGCGCCCGTTCGAGGACCCGGTGGTCCAGGTACGGGCGCGCCGACGCGGGCCCGAGGCAGTAGCTGTCGTCCGCCTCCCGCACGAAGGTGGCCGCCCGCTCCGCCTCGGTGTAGAGCGCGACGGTCTCGATCGGTGGGGCATCGGTCTCGGCGTTGAGCTCGCGAACAGCGTGGATCAGCCGCATGGCGGCCTCTCCCCGGTTGACGATGGCGATGCGGCTGAACACCGAGCAGGCCTCCGTAGGATTCGTCCTGGCAGAAGGGGGACGCTCCTCGGACAGGGGTCCCGCTCAACCAACCTTCGTGGCTACCAGCGGGTAAGGAAGACGTGGGAACTGCCACCTCCGGACAACAGATTTTGTCGAGACCCACCAACTCCGCCTTCGCCGACAACCACGGATGGCCCGACTCACGCCGAACGGGCACGAATCCGACCACGTCAGAGTGAGGCCCCGACCACCCTCCGTGGTGGCCCCCTCTAGCAAGATCATCTACCTTTCCCCTCCCGGACCTGGTGCTATACGGTCAACGGGTGAGAGTTGAGCGTCACTGGTGGAACGGCGACCACACCCCCCGCGGGCGTCGCGACGTCTACATCCGCACCGACGGTGAGTCGTGGGAGGTCGAGGCCCGGGCCGGCGGCGGCACCGGGCGCTCGAAGATCTACCCGTGCCCGGGCCGCAAGTCGGCGGAGATCCTGGCCGGGGCGTGGATGGGTGGCCAGAGCCGGTGGCGGGTCGTGGCGCCCTCCTGAACCTCACCACGACACCCGGCGCACCGCCATCAGGTAGGCTGGCTACGCGACCCACGTGACCGTGGGTCCGATTCGATGTCCCGGGCCACGCGCCTTCGACGCGTCAGGCCGCAGCCGGCAGCGTCAGCGCCGTGCGGGACGTCCCCTTCGACGTTCGGAGCCTTCATGGCGGCACGCCGCCCGCAGCAACAGACCAACCCGGCCACCCTTCCGACCTTCGCCGACCTCGGCGTGCCCGAGGCGCTCACCCGCGTGCTCGCCGCGACCGGGGTGGACCGGCCGTTCCCGATCCAGGCCGCCACCCTGCCCGACGCGCTGGCCGGGCGGGACGTGCTCGGTCGGGGCCGCACCGGTTCGGGCAAGACGTACGCCTTCGTCCTGGCGGTGCTCACCCGCCTGGCCGCCACCGCCGCACCGCGCCGGCCCGGACGCCCCCGGGCGCTCATCCTCGCGCCCACCCGGGAGTTGGCCACCCAGATCGACGAGGTGATGGCGCCGCTGGCACGGGCGCTGTCGTTGCGCACGATGACCGTCTTCGGCGGCGTGGCCGCCAAGCCGCAGATCGCCGGGCTGCGCGCCGGGGTGGACGTCCTGGTCGCCTGCCCGGGTAGGCTCGCCGACCACGTCCAGTCCGGACACGCCCACCTGGACGCCGTCGAGATCAGCGTGCTCGACGAGGCCGACCACATGGCCGATCTGGGGTTCCTGCCGACCGTACGCCGACTGCTGGAGCTGACCCCGCGCGGCGGGCAACGACTGCTCTTCTCCGCCACCCTGGACGCCGGCGTCGACGTGCTGGTGCGGCGCTTCCTCAGCGACCCGGTGGTGCACAGCGTCGACTCGACCCTGTCGCCGGTCTCCGCGATGACGCACCACGTACTGCACGTGCACGCCGAGGACCGGTTCGCCGTGCTGGTCGACCTGACCGCCGCGCCGGGTCGGACGGTGGTGTTCACCCGCACCAAGCGGGGCGCGAAGACGCTCACCCGCCGGCTCGTCGCGGCCGGCGTCGACGCCGTCGAGCTGCACGGCAACCTGGCCCAGGGCGCGCGCAGCAGAAATCTCAAGGCGTTCTCCGACGGTTCGGCGCGGACGCTGGTGGCCACCGACATCGCGGCCCGGGGCATCCACGTCGACGACGTGGCCCTCGTCGTCCACGCCGATCCGCCGGTGGAGCACAAGGCCTACCTGCACCGCTCGGGGCGTACCGCCCGGGCCGGGGCCTCCGGGACCGTCGTCACGCTGATGACCGACACGCAGGCGCCCGAGGTGCGGGAACTGACCCGCAAGGCGGGCATCGCGGCGACCACCACGCGGCTGCGTCCGGGCGACGCGCTGCTGCGCGAACTCGCTCCGGGGGAACGGACGTTGACGGCGCAGCCGGCCGCCCAGCCGGCGGCAACCCGCCGACGCGAGGTGTCACCCGTACCCGCCGGGAGGGGCCGACGCCGGGGCAAGCCCACCGCAACCGCCTCCGCGCGGTCCGACGCGGCCACCTCGGCACGTGGCGGCGGGAACGTCTCCGCGCGGGCCGGTGGAAACGCCTCGGCGCGTGGTGGCGCGGCCGCATCGACGCGGTCGGCTCCGGCCGCCTCGGCACGGGGCGGCGCGGCGGCGTTCTCCGCCCGGGCCCGGCCCGGCGGGCGCGGCGGCGGCCGCTGAGCGGCCCGTCCGCCCGAACGACACTCCCTGACGACAGGTCCCGCGCCCGCCGGCGATGCCGGCGGGCGTCTCCTTGCGCCGCCGCAATACCTAGAACTACTATGCCTAATAGTTCTAGGTATTGATGGTGGGAGGACCTCATGAAGGTCACCAAGGATCTCGTCGCCGCCTCGGCGACACCGATGGTGCTGGGCATCCTGGCCGACGGGGAGAGCTACGGGTACGCGATCCTCAGACGGATCAACGAGCTGTCCGACGGCGAACTGGACTGGACCGAGGGGCTGCTCTACCCCCTGCTGCACCGGCTCGAACGACTCGGGCACGTGGAGTCGAGCTGGCAGTCGGTCCCCGGGGAGCGGCGCCGCAAGTACTACCGCATCACCGCCAGCGGCCTGGCCGAACTCGCCGAGCAGCGGCGCCAGTGGGACACCGTGGTGAACGCGCTCAAGTCGATCTGGGTCGACCCCGGCGACGTCCGGCGTTCGACGGCGATCCCGCTCGGCGGTCTGGCATGACCGCGCCCGGTGGTCCGGACGGCACCACGGCGTCGCCGGGCCAGGAAGGCACCACCGCGTCCGACGGCCCGGACGTGACGACGACGTCGCCCGGCCAGGAGGAGCTGGAGGCCCAGTTCGCCCAGTGGCGTCACTACGTGCGACGCCGCCCCGAGTTGCAGCGATCCGACACCGAGGAGCTGGAGGACCACCTCCGCGGCTCGGTCGACGAACTCCTCGCCGCCGGCCTGCGACCCGACGAGGCGTTCCTGGTCGCGGTCAAGCGGCTCGGCGGCCTGGACGAGCTGTCCCGCGAGTTCGCCCGGGAGCATTCGGAGCGGCTATGGAAACAGCTGGTGCTGACCGGCGGTACCGACGACCCCGAGACCGACACCCGGTCGCGACGCGACCTGATCGCGATGATCATCTGCGCCGTCGGCGCGGCGGTGTCGATCAAGCTGCCGGAGTTGTTCGGGCTCAGCCTCGACCGGGACGGCGCGTTCTACGCAGCCAACGCCTCGCTGTTCGCGCTGCCCTGGTTGGCCGCCTATCTGGCCTGGCGTCGCCGGGCCGGGGCGGCGCTGATCGGGGTGATGGTGGCGTTGTTCGCGCTCGGCGCGGTGGCCGCAAACATCTATCCCCTCGCCGACGACTCCCAGTCGCTGGTGCTGACGACCATCCACCTGCCCATCGCCCTGTGGTTCGTGGTGGGCCTGGCGTACGTCGCCGATGATCTGCGCTCGTCGCGCCGACGCATGGACTTCATCCGCTTCACCGGCGAATGCTTCGTCTACTTCGTGCTCATCGCCCTCGGTGGCGGCGTGCTGACCGCCTTCACGGTCGGGACCTTCCAGGCCATCGGCATCGATCCGGAGGGCTTCATCTCGCAGTGGCTCCTGCCGTGCGGCGCGGTGGCCGCGGTGGTCGTGGCGGGCTGGCTCGTCGAGGCCAAGCAGAGCGTCGTGGAGAACATCGCCCCGGTGCTCACCCGCCTGTTCACGCCGCTGTTCACCGCCGCGCTGCTGGCCTTCCTGGTCGCGCTCGTCTGGACCACCGCCGGCATCAACGTCGAGCGGGAGGCTCTGATCCTGTTCGACCTGCTGCTGGTCGTGGTGCTGGGACTGCTGCTCTACTCGATCTCGGCCCGCGACCCGCTGGCCCCGCCCGGACTGTTCGACAAGTTGCAGCTCGCCCTCGTGATCAGCGCGCTGGTCATCGACGTGCTGGTGCTAAGGGAGATCACCGAACGCATCACCGAGTACGGCACCACCCCGAACAAGGCCGCGGCCCTCGGCGAGAACGTCATCCTGCTGGCCAACCTCGCCTGGTCGGCGTGGCTGCTGCTGGGATTCGTCCGTCGGCGCACCCCGTTCGCGGCCCTGGAACGCTGGCAGACCCGCTACCTGCCGGTGTACGCCGGATGGGCCTGGATCGTGGTCCTGCTCTTCCCCCCGCTGTTCAGTTACCTCTGAGCGAGCGGACCCGCCCAAATGGCCAGCGGGCGTGGACGGCTGCCAGCTGCCCACGCCCGCTGGCCGCGAACGAGCCCGAACCGTAGTTCCTGCCCCGGAACTGAGCAAGAGCTTCGCCGGCGAGAGCAGTAGTCCGTGATCGGTTCCGACCTACCTGGTCAGTCCGTTGTAGGTCACCACGTACCGACTCACCGACAAACATCGTCAACCTGCTGAGCCCGCTCGCCATCAACCCGCCCGCATCGATCACACGGTGCGCATCATCGACCAGTGGGATCTGGATTCCTACGCCTACGACCTGCTCACCAGATACCTCCGCGGCGAGGCGTCCCCGATCGGCTGAAGCTAGACCGGCGTGCCGAACACGACCGGCAGCCCCGGTGAGTAGAGCACGCTGGTCGGCGGTCCCTGCGGCGGCGGCAGCCCGGCGGCGGTCACCAGCTCGTCGTCGAGGGCCAGCAGCTCCGCCCGGTGCAGCGGCCAGCGGGGGTGCCAGTTCGGCAGGTGGCGGGTACGCCCGTATGCCCGGGTGTGCAGGCCCCAGCGCGCGGTGACGAAGTGGTCCAGCGGGGTCGGCTCGGCGATCGGCGCACCGACCCGGACCTCGATCCGGCTCGCCGCGCCGGCCGGGCCGGGCCAGCGACGCCGGCAGCGGTAGCTGAGTCGGTCGCCGTCGCGTTCCAGCCCCATCGCCGACCACATGTACGGCAACCGCAGGGTCGCCCGGGCGACCAGCACCGGCACCAGCCGGGACGCGTCGAGCGAACGGAACACCACGGCCCGTCGGCCGACATCGTCGACGGAGTACAACCGGACGTTGGTCTCCCAGAAGCTGCCGAAGTACGGCACTCCCGGCCCGATTCCGAGGCCCAGCCCGACCATGCGGAAGCCGATCAGCCCGACGTAGGTCAGCCCGTCGAGGGTGTCGGGGCGGGTGCCGGCGGGGAGCAGCGGTACCACCAGCTCCGGCTCCACCGGCCAGTGCAGGAAGACCAGATCCTCCCAGCGTTGCCGAAGCATGGCGCGGCTGAATCGGCGTGTCGGGGCGGCGTCGATCGGTTCGATGTCCACATGCCGATCCTGCCGGACCTGCCGGCCGGTACGACCCCGTCGCCGGAGCACCGCGCCGTCCGTCCGATCAGGAGGCCCGGTGGTGGTTGCTCACCCGGTTCCCGCCCGCCCGCTTCGCCGCGTACATCGCACGGTCCGCGTCCGTCAGGGTCTCCCCGAGTGCGTACGCGGAACCGCTGGCCACTCCGACGCTGGCCCGCACCTGCCACGCCGTCATCCCGGCGACCGCGTCGACCGTCCGCTTGGCGACCTGTTCCGCGGCGTCGAGATCGGCCCCCGGCAGGATCGCGACGAACTCGTCACCGCCCAGCCGGGCCACGAAGTCATCCCTGCGTACGCTGGCCGCGAGCACCTGCGCGACCGCGCGCAGCACCTGGTCGCCGGTGGCGTGCCCCAACGAGTCGTTGATGTGCTTGAACTGGTCCACGTCCACGATCAACACTGCCACCGGATCGGGCGCGGCGGCCGTACGAGTGGCCAGGTTCTCCAGGAAGTTGTCGAGACCGCGCCGGTTGGCCACCCCGGTGAGCGGGTCGATCCGCGCGGCCCGCTCGGCCCGCTCGTGCTGCCACCGCAGGACGTCGTACGACTGCATCGTCACCGCCGCGTGCAGCCAGCGGTGCCGCTGTCGCCACAACAGCTCCGCCAGCGCGTCGCCGTAGGTGAGGCCCGGCACCGCGTCGCGCGCCCCGTTCCCGGCCAGCAGCACCGCGTGCGTACGGTGCAGCGCCGCCGAGATCAGCCAGTCGGTGTCGGGCGACAGGCCGGTCACCGCCTCCTCGATGACGCGTAACGCCTCTTCGGGGCGTCCGGATCGGCTGAGTGCCACGGCGTGGAAGGGGCGGCACAGCAGTTGCTCCTGGTGCCGCTGTTCGATGCCGTGGTCCTGCAACAGGGCGAGGAACCGGGGGATGTCCGCCGCCGCACCGGCCGGGTCCTGACGGTCGGCGCGGGCACACGCCGCGAACAGCGACGCGGAGAGCCGCCACACGTCCGCCTTGGGCCCGGAGGCTTCCGTCACCGCCCGTACCGCGTGCTCCTCGGCCACCGTGGTGTGCTTCTCCGCCTCCACGACCTGACCGACCTGGTACAGCTCCAGGGCCCACATGAGGTTGAGCTCCGCCAGGTTGCACAGCCACATCGCCCGGTTGCCGTTGTCCGGGTAGCCGGGTCGGCAGGTCGTCTCGTACGCCGCCTGGAACTGCGGTGCGGCCAGTTCGTAGAGACGCAGCTTGGCGTAGCCGATCGCCAACCCGGTGCGGGCGTTGCCCTCGATCACCGGATCGGCTTCGCCGGCCAGCAGGGCCGTTTCCGCGCTGACGAGATCCCGCAGGACGGTCTCGATGTCGTACTCGGCGATGTCCTGGTCGCCGAGGCGCAGCCGCCGGTCGGCGCGCAGCGACAGCGCGCACGAGCGCCAACCGGCGCTGCCCTCCCGCTCCGCGGCGGCCAACATCAGGTCGGCGGCGGCGATCGCCGCGCGCAGGTCACCCAGCCGGGTCAACGCCACGACGCGCGCGAAATGCATCGCCGGCGGCCCGTCGCGGATCTCCCCGGTCGGTTCGCGGAGCGCCGCCTCGGCGACCGCCAGCACCTGGTCGGCGCCACCGGCCTGCGCCTCCTCCAGCAGCCGCAGAGCCCGGAGGGTCACCTCGTCCATGCGGTCTCCTCCGCACCGCCCAGGGAAGAACAGCCCGATGTTACGGTAATCACCCCCCTTCGAGCGCCTCCCGCCGGTCCGCAGTGTGCGCCAGCGGTCGCCAGGCACCGAGGGCGACGGTGGCCATCGTCGCCGCGCCGATCCAGAACGGTGTCGTGATGCCCCAGGCACTGACGAACAGGCCACCGAGGAGGGAGCCGACCGCCGCTCCGCCCAGATCGAGCACCGCGTAGGCGCTGCCGACCCGGCCGAGCAGCCGCGACGGCACGAGTCGTTGCCGTAGCGACGCGACGGTGACTCCCCAGACCATGCCGTGCGCGCTGAAGACGACCAGGACGACCACCACGACCCAGACCTCCGTCGTGACCGCCAGGACCAGGTGCGTGGCGACCTCGATGACCAGCCCGGCCCGCAGCACCACGGGGTGACCGAACATCCGGACGAGTCGGGTCGCCACCCCGGTGCCGGCCAACCCACCGACCGCGAAAGCGGTGAGCAGGAGACCGTAGCCGACCTCGGAGATGCCCAGTCGGTGCCGGCAGTAGAGCACGAACACCGCGAACGCGGCGCAGAAGGCGACGTTGCCCGCGCCCATGCTCAGGGCCAGGGTCCGCAGCAGCCGGTGCCGCCACAGCCACCGCACACCCTCGGCGATCGAGCGGGCCACCGACGTACGCTCGGCGGACTCCGGAGCCGGAGCAGGTCGGATGCCCGCCAGCAGCGCCGCGGCGACGGCGAACGTCAGCGCGTTGAGTCCGAACGGCACCGCCGCCGAGATGACGAACAACCAGGCGCCCAGCGGCTTGGCCACGAACTGGTTGCCGATGGTGAAGGTCGCGTACAACCGTGCGTTGGCGCTCGGCAGCCGGTCCAGGGCGACCACCGACGGCAGCAACGCACCCATGGCGGTGTCGGCCAACGTCTCCCCCGTACCGAGGAGAAAGAGCACGGCGTAGAAGACAGCCACCGTGACGGTTCCGGAGGCGATGGTGACGGCCAGCGTGGCAAGCGCCACGGCGCGCACCAGGTTCACCGTCACCACCAGTCGACGCCGGTCGAGGCGGTCGACGTAGGCACCACTGAGCAGGGCGAACAGCAGCCAGGGCAGCTGCTGGACGAAAACGGCACCGGCGATCAGCGCCGGATCGTCGGTGATGGACGCGACCAGCAGCGGGCCGGCCGCCATGGTGATGCCGTCACCGATGTTGGACACCGCCGAGGCGGTCCAGAGTTTGGCGAAGTCCGCGCCGAGACGCGCGGATACCAGGGCACGCAAAATCGCTCCTCGAGCTGGAATGGAAAACGGCCACAAGGGGGCCGCTCCGTAGCGAGGAGCACCGTCACCGTCGGCGGACCGACGGTGGGCCGCAGGGTCAGCGCACGGTGAACTCTCGCGCCGGAGCGGGGGCCGTGACCATGTCGAGGCGCATTCTCAACTCCTGTCCATCGACCGATGTCAGGGCGGAGGATAGCCGTCCGCACCGGACGCCGGAACCGGATTAGGTACGCGGCTCCTGGGGGTCGGCGGTCTCGCGGTGACAGGTTTCCGGCAACCGCAGCAGCCGTGTCGGGCGGCTTCAGCGGGGCTCCCGGCTGGAAGATGGCTCAGGGGAACGCTTCGCCAGGCGGCGTCGTCGCACCTGTGTGAAGGGCGGCGACGACGAAAGGGGTGGTCATGGCCAGCCGGGTCAGGGCTCTGCTCATCGCACTCGCGTTGACGACGGCCGGCTGTGCCAGCGCCGTGCCTCCCGGACACGAGTCCCCGGGACGAGAACGATCCCCCGGGCCACCAACCGTCCACCTCCGATGGGACTCGTGCGCCGCCGCCACGTCGGGGCGGAAGTTGGAGTTCACCGGCAGCCATGACGGGTTGTCGCTGCCACTGCTGCCCACCGGGTTCGAGCCGGTGGCGGCGGTCGTCTGCCTGGTCGGCCCGCAGCAGAGACCCGGCGGCGGCTCTGACCTGGTTGCCGTCGAGAAGCGCACGGACGAGGTGTCGGCACTGGTGGCGGCGCTGCGCTTGCCGGACCAGCCGTCGACCCAGGAGGCCTGCACGCTGGAGTTGCCGTTCGTACCATGGCTGGCGCTGCTCGACGCGCAGGGGCGGTGGGTCCGTCCCGGCATTCCAGTCGACGGCTGCGCGAAGCCGCGCCCGGAGTTTCGCACCGCGTACGACACGTTGCCGACCGAGACGGTCACCACGCGAGTGCTGCGGGAACTGGAGTCGGACGAAGCCGTGGCCACCGGGTGCGGCCAGCAGTGGGCGGACATGGTGTGGGTGACCGGCGAGTCCGGTGGGGGCCGGACCGGCGCACCGGACACCCTGCCCGACGACGGTGCGAAGGTGCGCATCTGCCTCTACCGCGTACCCGGACACGAACAGGGCGGCGGCAAGCCGGTCGGGGAGTTCGAGTCGGGCGGGGCGCTCGACGTCGGGCGATGGGTGGCGATCAGGCGGGAACTCGTCGCGTCCGGCCTGGCCGCCGACTGCGGCACACCGGCCACCCGATTCGCGGTGCTGCACCTGCCCAGCGGATTCGTCTACGTGGAGGCCGACGGCTGCCGGAGAGCGTTGATCGAGAGTGGCACTGGAACGGCGACCCTGCGGCAGGGCACGACGGATCTGACGGCCCTGGTCTTCCCGAACCAGCGTTGAACGGAGGCCGTGACATCGCTCGATACATTGGCCCGGTGGAGCAGATCAGCCGGCGGCGGTTCCTCGACGAGATGGTGGCCGTCACCCGGGAACGGGAGGCCACCACCCACCTCTACCTGATGCTGCGCGAGGGCGGCGGCATCGGTGTGCAGTGGGAGCAGCCCGGTCTCGACCATCTGCGCGAGTACCGCGTCGTCGACCCGGAGGGGACCGCCTGCCCGCACTGCGTGATCATCGAAACGGTCCTGGCACTGGCCCCGGTCCTGCCGCTCGACATGCTGCGGACCGCCCGGTCCCGGGTGCAGTACAAGACGGTGCTGCGCGCCGGGATGCTGCCGGCGCCGGCGTTCGCCCGGCAGTCCGGCGGTCGTGACGTCACCTGGCTGGGCGACTGTCACGGTGCGCCCGGGAACCCGCACAGCGACGCGGACTGCGCGGAGCACGCGGCGATCGGTCCCTCCGTGGTCACCGATCCGCTCGACGTCGATCCTGCGGCCGCACCGCTCCGGGCGCTGGTCGAGATGACCGGCGCTGTCGACCTCCGGGAGCGGCTGCGGCTCGCCCGTGACTGGCGCGACACCGCGGCCGAGGTGGCCCGCCGCAGCCGGTACGCCGAGACGACCTGGGGTTTCCTGCGCAGTACCGCGGTGCTGGGCGTGCCCGCGGCCGGTGTGCCGGGCGTGGTCTACTCGCTCCGACCAGGCGCGCCGGCCGACGACCGTCCCTTCGCGGAGCTGTACGCGGCGACGGTGCGGTCGCTCTCCGGCCAGACCTCCCTGACGTACGCCGAACAGGTGTGCCTGGTGCCCGATCCGGTGCCGGGCCGCGAGCGGATGCCCAGCTACGCCGGTGCCGTGGACGTCGCCACCGGACAACCGGTACGCACGCTCCGGCTGCCGTCGAGCCGCCGCCCGATGAGCCGGCTCGGCCGCGGGATCCTGCTGCTGTTCGAGGCCCGGCACACGATGCTGATCCGCCAGGTCCAGCGCCCCCAGGACTGGGAGTCGGAGGCGGCGCTGCACATCTTCGAGTTCGGCATGCTGGAGGAACTCGGCGGCACCGGGTACACCTCGGCCGTCGCCACCTACCTCGACGCCCTGCGCCGGGAGGGTGATCTGCTCAGCCGACCGCAGAAGGTCCTCGACCGCCGCGAACGCAGGGCGCTCGCCGGAATCTTCGGCGACATCGACGACGAGGAACTGCACCTGTGGGGGTCGGTCGCCTACCGCAACGCGATCATGCTGATGCTGGGCAGCCAGTCCGCCTTCGCCGAACACCTTCGACGTCAGGCGGCACCGTAGCGCGACCGCTGACGGGGGTGGGTGGGGTCGGCTCGCCGGCCCCACCCACCGAGGCTGTCAGTTGCGCAGGCTCCACTGCTGGTTGGTGCCGCCGTGGCAGGCCCAGAGGTGGATCACGGTGCCGTTGGTGGTGCCGTACCCACTGGCGTCGAGGCACAGCCCGGACTGAGCGCCCGTGATGGTGCCGTTGGGGTTCACGTTCCACTGCTGGTTGGTCTGGCCGTTGCAGTCCCAGATGATCGCCAGGGTGCCGTTACTGGTGCCCTGGCCGGAGGCGTCGAGGCACTTGTTGCCGTACACCGTCAGTTGCCTGCCGGCGGTGTAGGTCCAGCGCTGGTTCGTCCCACCGTGACAGTCCCAGAGCTTCACCTGGGCGCCGTTGGCCGTGCTCGCACCGTCGACGTCCACGCACCGGCCGGACTGCGCGCCGACGATCTGGACGTTCTGCTGGCCGCTGCCGCTCTGCGGGCCGGCGGCGGCCATCACGGCCTGTGCGCCCGAGGGCCAGTTGCCGTTGGTCACCGTCACGTTGCCGGACACGACGTTGCCCCGGTCGCCGTTGGTCACGTTGGTGCTGCCGTTGGTCGACCAGTTGTTGGTGACGGTGAAGTTGCCCATGTTCTCGGCGTACCAGTAGTTCGCGGTGGCCCACGTGCCGGTCGACGAGAACACGTTGTTGCGGGCGGTGAACCAGCGCGAGCCCTCGTCGAAGTAGAGCCCGAAGTGGCCGTTGGTCCGCAGGCAGTAGTTGTCGGCGATCAACGCGCCCGGGTTGGCCGACAGCGTGTAGATGCAGCCGCCGTCGTTCATCTGCTGCATCACGTCGTGCACGTAGTTGCCGATCAGCCGGTTGTTGGATGCGGTGGTGGCCGTGGTGTAGCGCGGCTGGTAGTTGTACAGGCCACGGCCGGCGTAGTGCTCGCTGCCACCGGCGTCGTTGGAACCCCAGCCGTATCCGATGGACATGCCGGTGTACGGCATGTTGTAGACCTCGTTGTACGAGATGGTGGCGTTGGTGACGTAGGTGGTGAGCACCGAGACGATGCCCCGGTACTCGATCCCCAGGTCGTGCAGGCGGTTGTTGCTGATGGTGATGTCCCGGTTCACCATGCGCTGGTCACTCGGGTGGTGGGCGTCGGCGCGTACGCCACCGACCACGATGCCGCCGGCCGCGTTGCGGGCGATCTGCGAGCGGGTGATGGTGATGTTGCTGGCGCCGAGACCGACGCCGCTGGCGTGGGCGTTGGCGTCGTTGCCGATCCCGATGGCCGTCTGACCCAGGTTGACGAACTGGGAATCGCTGAAGGTGATGTTGTTGGCGGCCGAGATCTGCACGGCGGCGGGCATCTGCTGCCAGTTCGGGCGCGTGGCCTCGAACTGCGGACAGCCGTTGTGGCAGGAGGAGAAGCTCGGCCAGTTCCAGTTGCCGTGGATGTACGCGCCGGTCTGCTGGTCCACGTAGCCCTGGTTGCTGCTGGCTCCCAGCCAGGTCGTCCCGGTGAAGGTGATCCCGGTGAACGCGATGTGGTGCGCCGGTGCGGCGTAGGTCCCGCCGAGGTTGACCAGCGACTGTTGCGTGGGCAGTTCCACGCTGACGCTGTTCATGTTCTGGCCGGCGAGCGGAATGTAGGACAGTGCGCCGGTGCCCGGGTCGAGGTACCACTCCCCCGGCGCGTCCAGGAACTCGTAGGCGTTGGTCAGGTAGAGCGGTCCGGGCCGGTGCGGGCTGGTGAAGGTGTCGTACCCGAAGTTGTTGTTGCTCCAGCCCGGCTGCTGCATCCGGATCAGGTTGCCGCTGATGCTCTGCACCGACACGTACCGGTCGGTGAACGAGTTGACGCTCTCCATCTGGATGCGACTCTGGTTGGCCAGGTTGTTGAGGTAGGTCAACGCGCCGCTGGTGAATCTCATGCCGGTGCTGTCCGCGGTGAAGTCCGCCCGGTTGACCTGGGTGCGGGCCCGGGTGGCGAGCGCTCCGTTGACGTATAGCTGTCGGGTGTCGGTCCCGGCGCCGACGTTGGCGCGCCAGATGTTGCGTCCGGCGTCCACAAGCGACCAACCGGTGACCGCCCGCGCGCCGCTGATCACGGGACGGGCCGACGGTGCCGCCTGCCAGATCACCCGGTAGCCGTTCGTGCCGGAGTCGGCAGCGGCGAACCGCAGGGGTGACGAGAGCCGGTACACGCCGTCGGCCAGTTGCACGACGATGTCGCCGGACATCGAGCTGTTCATCGAGCGCACAGCGGACTGCGCACCGGCCAACGAGCAGGGCTGAGCGGCGGTGCAGGCACTGCCGCCACCGGACGGGGAGGCGTGGAGCGTGGTGGTCGCGGCGAGAGCGGGGGCGGCGGTCGTCGCCACGGCGGCCACCGTGGCCGCGGCGGTCAGTGCCACCGCCGCGGCCACGGCCAGCACCCGTCTGGGTGCGGCGGGGGGTGGAGGTACGGACACGGGGGTCTCCTTACCTGGGGCTGGTGTGGTGCGATGTGGACCGAAGCTCATCATACGAATGATGTCTGCGCAAGGATCGACCGAGTTCGTCGGCCGGCCGGTGGACCGCCGTGAACCCGGCGCAGCTCAGCCGAGGATGCTCCGGAGGTAGGTCAACCCGTCCCGTGCGAGCCGGTCCGGTGACGGTGCGAGCGGACGCCAGATGGAGGCGGCGGTCGCGATCGTCTCGTTGTCCGGGGTGAACGACTCGATGCAGATCGCACCCCAGTAGCCGGTCGCCGCCAGCGCGGCGAGGAACCGGGGCCAGTCCAGGTGATCCGCCCCGGGCGCTCCCCGGTTGGTGCCGCTGACCTGCACGTGCTTGATGTGTGGACCGGCCACCGCGAGGGCGGCGTACGGGTTCGCCTCCTCGATGTTCATGTGGTACGTGTCGATCATGATGCCGACGTTCGACGGCAGGCCGTCGATCATCTCCACGGCCTGTTCGAGCGTGTTGACCACGCTCGTCTCGTAGCGGTTGAGCGCCTCCACACCGATCGACACGCCCCGCTCGCCGGCCCGGTCGGCGAGCGGCACCAGCGCCCGACGGAAGTCCGCGTAACAGGCGGCGCGCTCGGCCGGCGTCATCCGCCAGGTCCGGCCCACCGACGCGTAGACCGGACCGCCGACGCAGGGCGCGCCGATGATCGCCGCGCTCTCCACGCAGTTGTCCAGGTACGCCACCGTCTCCTCGACCACGGCGGGGGCGGCATCGACGAGTTCCCGCCCGGGCGGGGTGACCGCACAGACGCCGGCCGCGGCCAACCCGTGTACGGCCAGCAGGTCCCGGACCCGGTACGGATCCCAGTCACCCGGCTGCTCGATCGGCAGTTCGACCGCGTCGAAGCCGAGCAACGCGATCCGCGGGATCAGCGCGGTCAGGGCCGCGTCGTCGACCGGCGAGGCCCAGACCCAGGGATTGACACCGACGGCACGCACCGGACCCTACCTCCAGCGCTGCGGGTAGCCCGGCAGGTCGGTGCACCCGCACATCGCGTAGTGCAGGGGCGGCATGTCCGCGTCGAGGTAGCTGTCCAGGTTCTCCTGGGTGATCGTCGGCTGGGGCAGCTTCCACGGGTCGGACACCTGCTGGCCGTCGAGGATCCGCAAGGCCGCGATGATCGGCGTACGCCACTGGTAGGTCGGGTACGTCGGCGCGATCGCGGTCAGCCCCTCGTCCTTCCACATCTTGAGGAAGTCGAGCTGGTCCTCACCGTTGATCGGCGGCACCGGCTGGCCGGCGTCCTGGAACGCCTCGACCGCCGCGACGGCGACCGCGCCGGCGTCCATCCAGACGCCGTCGATGGTGCCGTGCCGCTGGATGTAGTCGTTGACGATCTTCTTGGTCTTGGCCGGGTCGCCATCGGTGAACTCGACCCCGACGACGTCGACCTGCGCCTTGTCGAACGCGACCTTCGCGGCCGACCACCGGGTCTCCAGCACGTCGACGCCGGGCAGGATGCGCAGGGCGAGGACCTTGCCGCCGGGCTTCATCCGCTGGCTGACGAACTCGGCGCCGACGTGACCGAACCCGTACCCGCCGATCGGGTTGATGAACGTCACCGGGCAGTCGGTGTCGACGCCGCGGTCGAAGACGATGACCGGCAGGCCGGCCTTGCAGGCCGCCTCCACGGCCGGGGTGAGCGTGGCGGTGGTGTTCGGCGAGACGATGAGTGCGTCACAGCTCTTGCCGAGCAGGTCGTTGATGTCGGCGATCTGCTTCTGGTCCTTGCCTTCGGCGTCGACGTGGACGAACTCCTTGATCCGGTTCCCCTGTGCCTCGACCTCGGCCTGCATGGTCTTGAAGCCGACCTGTCGCCACGGGTTGTTCAGCGCCGCGTTCGAGAAGCAGATCTTGTAGGGACCGTCCTTCTTGAACGTGGCGGTGTCCACCATCGTCGGGTTGAGCACCTGTTCCCACGGCTTGTCGGCCGGTCCGGTCGGTGCGGCGTCGAGCAGCGCGAGTTCCGTGTCGTAGTCGGCCTGGACGAAGAACTTCGACTGCTCGCCGGTGCCGGCTCCGGCGGGCGGCGCGGAGGAGGCGTCCGAGGGCGTGGCCGCGGGTTCGTCGGTGGCACAGCCGACGAGCGCCAGCAGGGTGAGTGCGGTCAGTGCCGCCATGCTTCGTTTCATCAGTATCCCCTTATCTCGACGTGGAACGCCGGGTCGAGACCGCCACGGCGAACAGGATGATGGCGCCCTGGACGGTCGGTCTGAGGGCGCCGGAGACGCCGTAGAAGTTCATGAGCGTGAAGAGCAGTTCGAGGGTCAGCGCGCCGAGCATCGCGCCGACGACGGAGCCACGCCCGCCGCCCAGGGCGACACCGCCGAGAACGACCGCGGTGATGGCCCCGAACTCCAGGCCGGCGCCGGCCTGGAAGGAGACGCCGCTGTAGCCGCCGATCAGGATGGCCGCGATCGCGGCGGCGAGGCCGCTGAGCATGAAGGCGATGGTCCGGGTACGGCGCACCCGGGCGCCGCTCAGCTCGGCCGTACGCGGGTTGTCCCCGACCGCGACCAGGACCCGGCCGAAGTCGGACCGCATCAACAGCACGGCGAGCGTCGCGAGGATCAGCAGGATCACCAGGGCGTACGAGAGGCGGCCGAGCACCGGCACGTCCTCGAACGCACGCCGGCCGAACCGGCGGAACTCCTCGGAGAGCCCACCCTTCGGCGCGCCGTTGGACCACAGGTAGACCGCCCCCACCAGGATCAGGAACATGCCGAGGGTGGTGATGAACGAGGGCACCCGCAGTCGTGTCGTGATCAGCCCGTTCACCAGCCCGACCAGCACACCGCCGGCGAGCAGCACCAGCACCACCGGCCAGGTCCGCGACGGATCGCTGTCGATGAGCCGCGCGGCGACCACGACCTGCGCGGTGACCAGCGAGCCGACGGACAGGTCGAACTCGCCGGAGACGATCACGAAGTACTGGCCGGCGGCGAGCAGGATGAGTGGCGCCGAGCGGCCGAGGAACGACATCAGGGACGCCGGGGCGAGGAAGTCGGGCTGTCGGACGGTGACCAGCACCAGCAGCACCGCGAGTATCGCGAGCAGGGGCAGGAGGCCACCGGGGCGTAGCCGGACAGGCCGTGGCCGGACAGGCTGTGCCGGCAGCGGACGGCGCTGGAGGAGCGGCATGGTCAGGCGACCGCCTTCCGCATGGTCCGGCGGGCGTAGACCGCCACGGCGGCGATGATGACGACCCCCCGGATCACCTGCTTGAAGAAGGCGTCCACCTCGAGCTGGTTGAAGATCGCGTCGATGCTGGCGAGCAGGAGGACACCACCGAGGGTGCCGATCACGCCGCCACGGCCGCCGGCCAGGGCGGTGCCACCGATGACCACGGCGGCGATCGACTCCAGGTCGTAGAGCCCTTCGGTGCCCACCCGGGGGGCGCCCGAGCCGAGCCGACTGGCCAGATAGATCCCGGCGAGCCCGGCGCAGAGCGAGCAGAGCACGTGGGCGACGACCAGGACCCGACCGTTGCGGACACCGGAGAGCCTGGCCACCTCAGGATCACCGCCGACGGCGACCAGGTGATGACCGAACCGGGTCCGCGTGAGCGCGAACCAGCACGCCGCGGTCACGGCCACGAACAGCAGAAAGGACAGTGGGACGGGACCGACGCGCTGGTAGCCGAGGGTCTGCACGAGCGCGGGCGAGGTGCTGCCGGCCGGACCGTCGTAGCCGTTGTCGAGGTACCCCTTGAGCAGCAGGCCGACACCGAGGGTGGCGATGAAGGCGTTGATGCCCAGCCGGGTGACGAGCAACCCGTTGAGCAGCCCGACACCGGCACTGACGATGAGCGCCAGGCCGACCGCGGGCAGCAGCGATCCGTCGCGGCCGTTCATCGTCTCGGCCGCGACGAGGGTGCTCAGGCTCACCACGTACGCCACCGAGAGGTCGAGCGAACCACCGAGGATGACCAGGGTCTGGCCGACGGCGACGAGCCCGAGCCCGGCGGCGACGTGCAGCAGGCTCACCGTCGTCGACTGGTTGAACAACTGGCCGCCGTCGATCATGACGACCAACCAACCGACCAGCAGCGTGAGGGCCAGCGCCACGAACACACCCGGCACGGGCCGTCGGGCCGGGCGCGACGACAGAACACTCATCGGGCTGAACCCACTGGTTCGCTCGCTCATGCCGCCGTCTCCCGTACCGTCCCGACCGCGAGGGCGAGGACGTCCTCCTCGGCGGCGCCGGCGGGCAGCTCCCCCGCGATGCGGCCGTCACGCATGACGAGCGTCCGGTCACTCATGCCGAGCAGTTCCGGCAGCTCGGACGAGATCATCAGCACGGCCGCACCCTGGCGGGCCAGACGGCGGACGAGATCGTGGATCGCCGACTTCGCGCCCACGTCGATGCCACGGGTGGGCTCGTCGAAGAGCAGGATCAGCGGGTCGAGCGCGAGCCATCTGGCCAGCACCACCTTCTGCTGGTTGCCACCGGACAGGAAGCGGATCTCCTGGTCGTCACCGGCGGCCCGCACCTCGACGGCGGCGAGCAGCTCACGCACGCGCACCGTACGGGCGGTGCGACCCGAGCGGGCCGGGACGACCGCCCGGCTCGCGAGCAGGGCGTTGTCGAGCACCGACTGTCGGGCGACGATGCCCTCACCCTTGCGGTCCTCGGTGACGTACGCGATGCCGGCCCGCATCGCCGCGCGTGGGGAGCGCAACCGGACGGGCGTGCCGTCGAGCGTGACCGTCCCGGTGGTGAACGGCTCCACCCCGAACAGCGCGCGGGCCAGTGCGGACCGTCCGGAGCCCTGGAGGCCGCCGACGCCGAGCACCTCCCCCGCGCGCAACTCCAGGTCGATGTCGCGCAGCTTCCGGTTCCCGCCACCCCGGACGGCGAGTCGGACCGCACCCACGTCCCCCGGGCCGGCCCGGTCCGGGTAGTAGCTGGACAGCTCGCGACCGACCATGTGTCGTACCAGTTCCTCCGCCGTGGCGTCGGCGGTGCGCATCGTCCGCACCCGACGCCCGTCCTTGAGAACCGTGATCCGGTCGGACAGATCGAAGACCTCGGTCAGCCGGTGCGAGACGTACAGCAGGCCGATGCCCTGCTGCTGAAGCCGCCGCACCAGGCCGTAGAGGAGTTCGACCTCGTGGTCGGCCAGCGCGGCGGTGGGCTCATCCATGATGAGCAGTCGCGCGTCGAGGGCGAGCGCCTTGGCGATCTCCACCACCTGCTGCTGGGCGACCCCGAGGCGGCCCACCAGGGCGTCCGCGGGCAGTGCCGTCTCCCCGATGGAGGCCAGCAACTCCCTGGTACGGCTGAGCATCTGCCCTCGGTCGACCAGGCCGCGCCGCTTCGGCTCGTGGCCCAGGTACACGTTCTCCGCGACGGTGCGCTCCGGCAAGAGGTTGAACTCCTGGTGGATGATCCCGATGCCGACGCGCTGGGCGTCACGGGGGCCGCCGAACACGCGTGGTTGCCCGGCGAACTCGACCGTGCCGCCGTCCGGGGCGTACCCGCCCGAGACGATCTTCATGAGGGTCGACTTTCCGGCACCGTTCTCACCGACGACGGCGTGCACCTCGCCCGGGGCGACGTCGAGGTCGACATCGTCGAGGACGCGCACCCCGAGAAAGGATTTGCTGATGCCCCGCAGGGCGAGCAACGGCGACACCGGCCGTCGTTCCGACATCGTCAAAGATCCTTACGAAGAGTAATCAACAACGGAACCTCGGAATCCACTTACGACCGACCCGACACCGGGCTTTCGTTACCGGAAGCGATGCTTCCTGTTCTCGTGCTCAAACTTTCGCTTGACACGACCGAAACATCACACGTATGAAGATAGATGCTCGGGGATAGGTGCGCAATCCCCGATCTTCCCGGGTTTTCGACCGGACTGACGGCCGGCAACGACGCCGGGCCGAGGTTCACCGGGATCGCATGCGCCGATGATGATCCCGTCGATGTTGTCGTTAACATTTTGATATGTCCATATCAGCACTCTCTCGGCTCCTTGCCACCACGGGATCTGAACCCACCCCTATGTGACTCTGCGTTACCTCCGAGCGGAGCCACACCGGTACGACGGTCCACGCGACGAGCGACCGCGCACGTACGTCCGTCGCGCCAGCCGGGCACCACTCGACGTGCCGCGGGGAGGTGACCGGTCCGTGGTCGCACCCCCTGTTGCTCCGCCCCGACGAGGAGACGGCATGCGTCGCAAGACACCCATCATCGGACTGATCACAGGTCTGTTACTGGCGCTCGCGCTGGTGCAGCCGGCAGCAGCGGCTCCGGCCTTCCGGGCCCTGCTGTTCACCAAGACCACCGGATATCGGCACGACTCGATCCCCGCCGGGGTCTCGATGTTCCAGCAGCAGGCCGCGGCCGACAACTTCGAACTGGTGCACAGTGAGGACTCGGCCGTCTTCACCCCCGCGAACCTCGCCACCTTCGACGTTCTGATCATGTTCCAGACGTCCGGCATGGTGTGGACCTCGGCCGCACAGCGCCAGGCGGTCGAGGGCTTCCTCGCCAGCGGCAAGGGCATCGTGGCCATCCACAACGCCACCGACATGGGGATCGAGGCCGAATACCCGTGGTGGGACCAGACCATCAACGCCGGCGCACACATGCCGGAGCACTCCCCCGGCGTCCTGCCCGGCACCGCCATCGTCGCCGACAAGAAGCATCCGTCGACGGCGAGCCTGCCGGACCGCTGGAACCGCAGCGAGGAGTGGTACAACTTCGACAAGAACCCGCGCGGTGAGGTGCACGTGCTGGTGACCGCCGACGAGCGCACGTACAACCCCGGCCCCCGGGCGATGGGCCCGGACCACCCGATCTCCTGGTGCCGGAACACCGGCGGCGGTCGGGTCTGGGCCACGGCCATGGGCCACGCGGCGGCCTCCTACAGCGAGACCCACTTCCGCAACCACGTCCTCGGCGGCGTGAAGTGGGCGGCGGGCAACCAGCCCGGCGACTGCGGCGGCACCGTCTGGGGCAACTTCGACAAGCGCGCCCTCGACACCAACACCGTCGACCCGATGGCGCTCGCCGTGGCGCCGGACGGCCGCGTGCTCTACGTCCAGCGGGGCGGTCAGGTCAAGATCTTCAAGCCGAGCACCAACAGCACGGTCACCGCCGGCACGCTCAGCGTCTACACCGGCGGCGAGGACGGCCTGACCGGACTGGCGCTGGACCCGAACTTCGCCAGCAACGGATACGTCTACCTGTACCATTCGCCGGCCAGCAGCTCCACCGACATCAACCGGGTCTCCCGCTTCACGCTGACCGGCGACACGTTGAACATGTCCAGCCAGGTCACCGTCATCGACATCCCGGCGTACCGCGACCGGACGTACCCGGAACCCGGCCACACCGGCGGCTACCTCGAATTCGGTCCGGACGGCAACCTCTACATCGGCACCGGTGACGACGTCGCACCGAATCTCGACCCCAACTGGCAGGGCTACGCCCCGTTGGACTGGCGGCCCGGCAAGCACATGCTGGACGCGGCCCGTACCGCCGGCAACACCAACGACCTGCGCGGCAAGCTGCTGCGCATCCGGCCCTCCGCCGGCGGCGGCTACACCATCCCGACGGGCAACCTCTACCCGCAGGGGACGGCGCAGACCCGGCCGGAAATCTACGCGATGGGCTTCCGCAACCCGTTCCGCTTCTCCATCGACCCGGCCAACGGCTGGGTCTACCTGGCCGACTACGGGCCCGACCGGAACCCGCCGACGACCAACCGGGGTCCCGAGGGTCTCGTCGAACTCAACGTCATCAAGGCACCGGGCAACTACGGCTGGCCGTTCTGCCACGGGGACAACCAGCCCTACGCGCCGTACAACCCGGACACCGGCGTGGTCGGCGCCAAGTTCAACTGCGCCGCACCGGTCAACAACTCGCCCAACAACACCGGGCTGACCAGCCTGCGCCCCGTGGTCGCGCCCAACCTGTGGTACGGCTACGGCAACTCGCCCAACTTCCCCGAACTGGGCTCCGGCGGCTCCGGGCCGATGGGCGGGCCGGTGTACCGCTACAACGCCGCCAACCCGTCCGCGACGAAGTTCCCGCCGTACTACGACGGGGTGCACTTCTTCTACGAGTGGTCGCGCAGCTACCTCAAGGAGGTGCACTTCGACTCGGCCACGGCGGTGACCCGTACCAACCCCTTCCTGCCCAGCACCAGGTTCAACAAGCCCATGGACCTCGAATTCGGCCCGGACGGATCGCTCTACCTGCTGGAGTGGGGCACCAACTTCGGTGGCGGCAACAGCGACTCTGGTCTCTACCGGATCGACTACGTCCAAGGGGGCAGGTCACCCATCGCCCGGGCCACCGGCACACCCACCAGCGGAAACGCGCCGCTGACCGTGCAGTTCTCCAGCGCCGGATCGATGGACCCCGACCCGGGCGACACGATCAGCTACCAGTGGACCTTCGGCGACGGCACCACCTCGACGGCCGCCAACCCGTCGAAGGTCTACACCAGCAACGGCAACTACACCGCCCAGTTGAGGGTCACCGACAGCACCGGCAAGACCGCCTTCGCCAACGTGCAGATCACCGTCGGAAACACCGCTCCGGTGGTCACCATCACCGTCCCACCCAACGGCGGCATGCTCACCTTCGGCGACCGGGTCTCCTACCAGATCAACGTCTCCGACCCCGGCGGCGCTCCGATCGACTGCACCAGGGTCTTCCTCAATCCCGCGCTCGGGCACGACGACCACGCGCACGAAACCACGGACTACGCCGGCTGTTCGGGAACCATCCCCACCGATCTGCTCGGCGGGCACCCGGACGGGGCCAACCTGTTCTACGTGCTCAACGCCCGCTACACCGACAACGGTGGAGCCGGCGGCGCGGCCCCGCTCACCGGCCGCGCGCAGGTGATCCTCCAGCCCAAGCACAAGCAGGCCGAGTACTACAGCAGCCAGTCCGGCACCCGGGTCATCGACCAGGCCGGCGCGCAGAGCGGCAAACGCGTCGGAGACATCTCCAACAACGACTGGTTGGCGTTCACCCCGATGAGCCTCTCCGGCATCAACACCGTGAGCTACCGGCTGTCGTCGCCCTCCGGCGGCGGATCCATCGAGCTGCGGGCCGGCTCACCGACCGGCACCCTGCTGGCCACCACGCCGGTGCCGAGCACCGGCGGCTGGGACAACTACCAGTCCACACCGCCGGTGAACGTCACCGCCCTCGCCGGCACCCACACCCTCTACCTGGTATTCAAGGGCACCGCCAACAACTGGTTCGACCTCGACTCGTACACCTTCGGCGGTGCCGGCGTGGGCGTCGGCGGCGACACCGGCGGCATAGCCGGCCGGACGTGGACGCTCACCGCGCAGCACAGCGGCAAGCTGATGGACGTCAACGGGGTCTCGACCGCCGACGGCGCCCAGATCCACCAGTGGGCGGCCACCGGTGGCAACAACCAGAAGTGGCAGGCGGTCGACGCCGGTGGCGGCGCCGTCTACCTCCGGGCCGTCCACAGTGGTAAGTGTGCGGAGATCACCGGCGGTTCCACCAGCGCCGGCGCCTTCCTCCAGCAGGCCACCTGCAACAACAGCAATCAGCAGAAGTTCACCGCCACGTCCACCGGGACGAGCGGGGTCTACACGGTGAAGAGCGTGCTGAGCGGTCTCTGTCTCGATGTCAACAGCGCCGCCACCAGCGACGGGGCGCGCCTGGTGCAGTGGACCTGCCACAACGGCACCAACCAGCAGTGGCGGTTCACCCTGGCCTGACGATCGCACCCGTCCGGCTCGTCGGTGACGCCTCCGGTCGGGACCGGCCTCCGTGCCAACGGAGCCGGTCCCGACCGGGACCGTACGGCGCGGAGCGGGTGGCACCCGGGCGGCGTCCCGACGAGACGGTCAGGGCCGCTGAAACGCCACCTACCCTTCCGGCGGGGCGAGCAGTCCGGCGGTGACCAGCGACTCCCAGAGTTCGTCGGGGACGACCGCGGCCGAGCGGCGTACGGTCTCCGTCATCTGGGCGCGGTTTCGGACCCCGACCACCGTCGAGACCACGGCCGGATGCCGGCGGACGAAGGCGAGTGCCGCCTGCGGCAGGGTGACGCCGTACGACGCACAGAGCTGCGCGATCCGCCGCGCCCGGTCGATCAGTTCCGGCGGCGCCTGCTGATAGTTGTAGAACGCGTCGGCCGGCGGGTGCTCCCGCGCCAGCAGTCCCGAGTTGTAGACGCCTGCGATCACCACCCCCACCCCTCGACGCTGCGCGAGCGGCAGCAGATCGCCGGCCGCCCCCTGTTCGAGCAGGGTGTACCGGCCGGCGCACATCACCACGTCCACGTCGGTCTCCTCGACGAACCGCGCCAGCATCGCCGACTGGTTCATGCCGGCTCCGATCGCGCCGACGACGCCCTGGTCGCGCAGCTCGACCAGGGCGGGCACCGCTTCTCCGGCGGCCTGCTCCCAATGGTCGTCGGGGTCGTGCAGGTAGACGACGTCGAGGTGGTCGAGGCCGGTCCGGTCGAGGCTGGCCTCGACCGAGCGGCGTACCCCATCGCGGCTGAAGTCCCACACCCGGCGATGGCTCGCGGGCACGTCGAACCCTTCGGGGTCCCGCAGGTGCGCGTCCTGTGGTGAGGGCACCAGCAGTCGCCCCACCTTCGTCGACACCACGTACTGGTCGCGTGGTCGGTGCCGCAGCGCGACGCCGAGGCGTCGCTCGGACAGCCCCAGGCCGTAGTGCGGCGCGGTGTCGTAGTACCGCACGCCCGCCGCCCAGGCGGTGTCGACCGCGCTGGCGAACTCCTCGTCGGTGGTCGACCGGTACAGGTTGCCGCCCTGGGCCGCGCCGAGTCCCAGCTCGGTGAGGCGGACCGACGAACGGCGGGGCAGCGTACGGGCCCTCACGCCGCCCCCAGCCGGTACCAGCGCCGCGCGGTACGCGCCCAGACCGCCGCGCGCTCGGTCTCGTCGAGATCCCCCAGCAACTCCGCCACCGCCTCGATCCAGCGCGGGTACGACGTGGCGAGCAGGCACACCGGCCAGTCCGAGCCGAACATCAGCCGCTCCGGCCCGAAGACGTCGAACGCATGGTCGACGGCGGGTCGGAGGTCCTGCACCGTCCAGGGCGACCGGGGCACCTCGGTGGTCAGCCCGGAGACCTTCGCCGCCACGTTGGGGGCGCCGGCCAGTGCCCGCAGGTCCCGCCTCCAGTGGTCGAACTCCGCCGTGCCCAGCGCCGGCTTGCCGAGATGGTCGAGAACGAACCGTACCTCCGGCAGGTCGCGCACCAGCCGCGCGGCCATGGGCAGCTGATGTTGGCGGACCAGCAGGTCGAAGACGAGACCGGCGGCACCGATCGCGGCGATGCCGCGGCGGACGTCCGGACGGTCCAGGTACGCCGGGTCGGTCTCGCTCTGCACGAGATGGCGGATGCCGACGAGGCGGTGTCCACCACGCGCCGCGCGCAGGCGGTCGAGACGACCGGCGACATCGTCGGCCGTCAGATCCACCCAGCCGACGACGCCGTTGGCCAGCGGATCCTCGGCCGCGATGCGCAACAGGTCCACCGTCTCCGCGGCCGAGGCGATGGACTGCACCACGACGGTGGCGGTGACGCCGGTCTCCCGGGCCAGCGGGGCGAGGTCGACGAGTTCGAAGTCCGCGTCGATGGCCGCCATGGTCACCGGGTCGATCCACGGCTGCGGGTGCCGCGCCCGCACCCAGAGATGGTGGTGGGCGTCGACGATCCCGGCCGGTCCGGGCGACGTGGCCGTCATCGGCCCAACCATCCACCGTCGACGGGCAGCACGACCCCGTTGACGTAGTCGGAGGCGGCCGACGCGAGAAACACCGTCGCGCCACCGAGGTCGTCGGCGACGCCCCACCTGCCGGCCGGGATCCGGGCGAGAATGGCCTGGTCACGATCGGGGTCATCGCGTAGCGCGCGGGTGTTGTCGGTGGCGATGTAGCCCGGGGCGATGGCGTTCACATTCACTCCGTGGGCCGCCCACTCGTTCGCCAGTGCTCGGGTCAGACCGGCCACGCCCGACTTCGAGGCGGCGTACCCGGGGACCGTGATGCCCCCCTGGAAGCTGAGCAGGGAGGCGGTGAAGATGATCTTCCCTCGGCCGCGGTCGACCATCGTCCGACCGATCTCCCGGCTGAGCACGAACTGGCTGTTCAGGTTCACCTCGATCACATGGTCCCAGATCTCGTCCGAGTGATCCACGGCCGGGGCGCGGGCGATCGTGCCGCCGTTGTTGACCAGGATGTCGATCGGCCCGAGTGCGATCAGGTCACGGGCCAGCCGGCGCACCGCCGCCCGATCGGCGAGATCGGCGCGCAGCGCGGTGAACCGCCGACCGGCGGCCCGTACCCGGCGTTCCACCTCGCTCGCCTGCGACTCCAGATGCGCGGAGACGCCCACGACGTCGGCACCGGCCACCGCCAGAGCCTCGGCCATGGCCAGGCCGATGCCGCGTCGGGCGCCGGTCACCACGGCGGTCCGCCCCGACAGGTCGAACAGACTCGTCACCGATCGCCCTCCCGCCAGTCCAGCAACACCTTCATCACACCGCCACCCTCCAGCGCGGTGAACGCCGCGGTCGCCGCCTCGGGCGGCTCGACCCGGGAGATCAACTGTCGGGTCGGGATCGCGCCGCCGGCGACCAACCGGATCGCCTCCGTCATGTCCTCGCGCTGGTAGAGGCGCGCGCCGAGCAGTTCCAGTTCGCGCCAGAAGAACCGGTGCAGGTCGACCTCCCGGGGCCGGGGATGGATCGCCACCATCACCAGCCGGCCCCGCGCGGTCAGTACCTCGACCGCGGTGGCGACGCCGGCCGCGGACCCGGAGACCTCGAAGGCGACGTCAGCGCCCGCCCCGTCGGTACGACCGTCGACCAGCCTCGGCACGTCGGTCGCCGTCGGGTCCACGGCCTCGATGCCGATCTCGCCCGCCACGGCTCGTCGAGCCGGATCCGGCTCGACGAGCAGCACCCGTGCCCCTCGGCTCCGCGCGACGACGGCGATGAGCACGCCGATCGGCCCACCGCCGACCACGACCACGTGATCGTCGGCGGTGACCTCTGCGCGCCGGACGTCGTGCACGGCGACGGCGACCGGCTCGACGAGCGCCCCCTGGTCGAGCGGCAGTTCCGCCGGCAGCGGCAGGACCAGCTCGACCGGCACGTTCCAGCAGGACTGCATGGCTCCGGGCGAGTCGATGCCGAGGAAGTCCATGGCGTGGCAGATGTGCGAGTTGCCGCGCCGGCAGGCGGCACACCGGCCGCACCACCTGGTGGGCAGCACCGTGACCGGCTGGCCGACGGACCACCCCGTCACGTCCGCGCCGAGGGCGGCGATCCGCCCCGACATCTCGTGCCCGATGATGGCGGCCGCACCGACCCGGGAGTCCATGTCACCGTGATAGATGTGCAGGTCGGTGCCGCAGATTCCGGTGTAGGCCACCGAGATCCCCACCTCGCCGCGACCGGGTGCCGCCGGCTCACGCTCCTCGACTCCGAGGTTGCGCGCCCCCCGGTAGACCACTGCCTTCATCGATCCTCCGTCTCGACGGACCGGTACGCCGGTCGGGTTCGCCGGCCACCACCGTCGGCTGTGTTCAGTGACATCCCGTCGGCGACACCTGGTTGCTGTTGTGCGTCGGCGTACCTGCCCGGGCCAGCGGGAAGCGACCGGCGGGGAGGACGCCGTCGGTGGCCGCCAGCAGACGCCGCCCGGCCTGCTCCGGCCGCACGTTCGGGCCGTCGACCGTCGGTGCCTGCGGTTGCCGGTCCACGGCCCGGATCCGCTGTTCGTCCACCCGCAGGCCGAGCCCGGGCGAGTCGCCGAGGACGAAGGCGCCATCCTCGACGTGCAGGTCGATGGAGACACCGACCGGGGGCCGAAGATCCTGCAACTCGCTGGTCAGATGGTTCGGTACCGAGGTGGCGGCGTGCAGCAGCCCGATAGGGCTGTTCCCGATCGGGCTGACCGGCAGGTCGTACGCGTGCGCCAGGGCGGCGACCCGCAGGAAGTGGGTGACTCCCCCGACCGCGGCCGTCTGGACGACGTCGACCGCCCCGGCGGCGATCAGCGGGCGGTACTGTTCGAGACCGGTGAGATTCTCCCCGGTGGCGACGGAGGCGCGTACCCCCCGACCGACGGCCGCGAGTCCTTCGGCGTCCCAGCGCCGGACCGGCTCCTCGATCCAGATGAGGTCGAGGGCGCGTTCCAGTTCGCACACGTGCCGCACGGCCTGCTTGCGGGTCCACGCCTCGTTGACGTCGAGCATCAGGCCGGGCCGCAGTCCGTGACCGGCCTCGGCCAGAACCTCCCGCACCAGGAGCAGCCGGTGCCGGTCCTGCTCGATGTCGAGGCCGCCCTTGAGCTTCGCCGCCCGCAGCCCGTGCCCGGCGTACCGGGTGTACGACGCGACGAGTTCATCGTCGGTCAGTGCGATGTCCAGGCCGGAGGCGTACGCGGGCACGCGGCGGTCACGTCCGCCCAGCAGCCGCCACAGCGGCTGGCCGGCCGCCTGCGCCTTGATGTCCCACAGCGCGGTGTCGAGTGCTCCGATGGTGCCGAACACCGGGCCCGCGTGACCGGCCTTGAAGGTGTGTCGCAGCATCCGGTCGTAGAGCGTGGTCACCGCGCGGGGATCCTCGCCGTCGATGGCTTCGAAGATCCGCTCGATCTCGACGTGCGGGCCGATGCCGGCGCCCGACAGGCCCTCGTCGGTGTCCACCACGACGATCGGCACGGGGACCTTCCCGTCGGCGAAGACGCCGTTGGCGTCGCCGACGGGGCGCCCCCATTCCTGGACCGTGGTGAGCGTCCGATATCCGGTGATCCGCATGTCAGCCCTTCGTGGAGCCGGCGGCGACGCCGTCGGCGATCTGGCGCTGGAGGAAGAGGTAGACCATCAGGACCGGTACCGCGGCGATCAGCACCCCGGAGGCGAAGGTGGGAATGTCGTCGGAGTACTGCCCGCGCAGCGAGGTCACGCCGACCATGAGCGTGCGGTGGTCGGCCGACGGCATCATCACCAGCGACATGAGCACGTCGTTCCAGCAGAACAGCGCGTTGAGGATGCCGACCGACAGCAGGGCCGGGGTGCCCAGGGGGAGCATGATCCGGCGGTACACGCCGTAGACGCTGTTGCCGTCGATCCTGGCCGCGTCGATGACCTCTGACGGGATGGTCCGGTAGTAACTCGTCATCAGGAAGACGGTGAAGGGCAGGAACTGGGCCACGTAGACGAGGACCAGTCCGGGATACGTGTCGATGAGAGCGGTGTCCGCCATGATCCTGGCCAGCGGCACCATGATCACTTGGAACGGCACGAAGAGCCCCGCGAGGCAGCCGAGGAAGAGCACCGACGAGCCGCGGAACCGCAGTTGGCTCAGGGCGAAGCCGGCCATTGACCCGAGCAGCAGTAACAGCAGCACCGACGACGTCACCACGATCAGCGAGTTGACGAAGTAGCGGTCCATGCCGACGCTGTTCCACGCCGTGCTGAGGTTGTCCCAGCGCAGGGCATCGGTCAGGGAGAACCGGTCGAGGATGTAGTCGCGCCGGGTCTTCATCGCGACGTTGGCGGTGAAGAGCAGGGGGTAGATCGTCGCCAGCGCGAGCAGCGACATCGGAATGGCGATCAACCACCGGCCCGGACGATGACGGGACATCAGTCCTCCCTTGCCGCGCGCTTGAGCAGTTTGATCTGGAGCAGTCCCACGACGAGCATGATCACGAAGAGGATCGTCGACGCGGCCGACGCCAGGGCCGGGCGGTTCATCTGGCCCTGCTGGATCCAGATGTAGTACTCCGGCAGGTACGTCGAGCCCTCCGGACCGCCGCTGGTCATCACGTAGAGGAGGCCGAACATCGAGGTCAGCATCCCGATCATCGTGGTGACGAAGACGAACTGGATGGTGCGGGACAGCCCGGGGACGATCACGTGCCGGATGACCTGGGGCAGCGACGCCCCGTCCACCCGGGCCGCGTCCAGCAGCGCCGCGTCCAGGGTGGCGAACCCGGCGAGGAACACCACCAGGGCCATTCCGAAGGTGGCCCAGATGTGCACGCCGACCACCACGAGCATGGCGATGTCCGGGTTGCCGAGCCAGTCCACCGGCCCGATGCCGGCCCAGCCGAGTACGGCGTTGAGGGGTCCGTCGAAGGCGAGCAGCAGGTTGAAGATCGCGCCGACGATGACCGGCGAGAGCACCGCGGGGAAGAAGTACACGCTGCGGTAGAGGCGGTGTCCGGGCACCCGGAGATAGATGAACGTCGCGAGCAGTCCAGGGATCGCCACCGCCACCGGGAGCAGCAGCACCAGCAGCCCGACGTTGCCCAGCGCGGTGCGGAACAACGGATCCTCGAACAGCTCAAGGTAGTTGTCGACGCCCACCGCCGTACCGTTGCGCGCTCCGTCGCCGGTGAAGGAGAAGTTGACGCCGAGGAGCAGCGGGTACAGCCGCAGCACCACGATGATCAGTACGGCGGGAGCGACGAGTGCGTAGGGGGCGAGGCGCTCGGCTCGCGAGCCGGCCCGCCGACGACGGACGCCACGCGGGCGGGCGGGTCCACCGCCGGTGGGCGCGTCGGTCCGTCCGGCCGGAGCCGGACGGACCGACGGCTGTGCGTTTCCGATCGGCACGAACTCAGCCCGCCTGGTCCGAAGCGGCCAGCTGCTTCACCGCCTCGTCGACGCTGATCGAGCCGCTGAGCAGCTGCTGGGCGATCCGTCCCATCAGATCCAGGGTCTTCGAGGAGAGCGCCACGTGCAGCGCGGGCTTACCGCTCTCGAGGTCGGCGACGATCGTGGCGGCGGCCGGACCAGCCTGCGACACGTCGATGGTGGTGTCCGCGGCGATCGCGCCGGCTTCGGCGTAGAAGGCGTTGAGCGCGACGGTCGACGTCAGCGATCGCACCAGGTCGGCCGCGACCTTGGGATCCTTGGTCCACTTCGCCACCCCGTACCCGATGCCGCCGTCGTAGGCCAGGCTCGGCGTGGTACCGGCGGTGACGACCGGAGCGCTCATCACACCGAGCTTCTCCGGCGTCAGGAACTCGTTGAAGTCCTTCCAGTGCCCCACGTCGGACATCAGGCCGATGACGTGTGCGGCCTTGGCGGACTGGAAGAGCGCGAAGGCGTCGTTGAACATCGCGGTCGAGTTGGCCCCGTCGTTGTTCAGACCGGCGTCGCCGGCCTCCTTCCAGAGCTGGAAGATCCGCTTCACGTTCGGCGAGGTCCAGTCACGCTTGCCCGCGATCCAGTCGTCGTACTCCTGGGCGGTCAGAATGCCGGAGCCCAGGGCCGACATCCAGAACTGAATTCCGGCACCCTCCTTGTTGCCGAGGGCGAAGCACTTGGCGCCGGCCTTGCCGATGGCGGCGCAGTCGGCGAGGAACTTGTCCCAGGTCGTGGCCGGACTCTCCGGATCAAGTCCGGCCTTCTCGTAGAGCGCCTTGTTGTAGTAGATGGGGTGGCCCTGCAGCGTCACCGGACCGGCGTAGGTCTTGCCGTCCTTGGTGAAGGCGTCCCAACCCGCGAGCCGCTGCTTGTCCTCGGCCACGTACTCGTCGAGAGGCACCAGTGCGTCGACCCGGTCGCGGATCTGGCCGCCGCCGTTGAACAGCATCACGTCCGGGCCCTTGCCGGACTGGATTGCCGCGCCGAGCAGCGTGTAGTACTGGTCGAACGGCTGCGCGACGAACTCGACCGTCACGTCGGGGTGTTTCGCGGCGAAGTCGGCCTTCGCCTTCTCGATGTAAGGTCCAGCGGAAGGCTCACCGGACTTCCAGTCCCACACCACCAGCTTGTCCGCCGAACCGCCGGAGGAGGAGTTCGTACCGGTGGCACTTCCACAGCCCGCCGTCGCCAGTCCCACAACGAGGACGGCTGACCACAATGCTCGTTGTTTCATCGTTGTTCACCTCTGAAGGGAGTGGCTGACGGCCCGCCGCAGCCAACGTGACCGAGAACGTAACTCGTATGACGTCTGACGTCAACAGTCACCCGTACACTGGCCTGACGTGGGGCACGGCGAGCCGATCGGAGGGGGACATGACGCCATCGCAGGAGACGGCCCTGGAGAAGGTGGCCGCCCCGGCATGGGCGCGCCGGCCCGCGAATCTCGCCAGGGCCGTCACCGCGGAACTGGTGGAGCGCATCGTCCGCGGGGTGCATCCGTCCGGGACGGCGTTGCCGCCCGAACCGGTCCTGTGTGAGACCTTCTCCGTCAGCCGGACAGTCGTCCGGGAAGCGGTGAAGATCCTCCAGGAGAAGGGGCTGGTGCAGGTCCGCCAGGGCGCCGGCACCATGGTCACCCCGGCCTCGAACTGGGACATGCTCGACGAACTCGTCCTCGCGGCCACCATCGCCGAGGACGACAGCCTCGCCATCCTCGACGACGTGGTGGTGACCCGGCGGCTGCTGGAGTCCGACATGGCCCACGTCGCCGCCCGGGTCGCCGATCAGGAGACCGTGGACCGCCTGCGCGCGCTGGTCGACCGGATGGACGAGCTCGTTGGCGACACCCTGGCCTACCACGAGCACGACCGGGCCTTCCACGACACCGTGATGCAGGCGTCCGGGAACCGCATCGCGCGTGGCGTCGTGCGCGCGCTGGAGAGCCAGGTCGTGAACACGGCGCGGTACACCGGCCGCACCGAGCGCTCGCTCTGCGTGGCCTCCAACCGTGGACACCGGCGCATCTACGAGATGATCGCCGCCCACGACCCGGAGGGTGCCGCCGAGGCCATGTTCACCCACATCACCGAGGCCTGGCTGGTCCGGCGCAGCGGCTCGGGCAAGCCGGACCGCCTGCAACGCTGACCTGAGCGACGACGGGCAGACGGGCCCGGCTGCCTGGCTCACGCTGGTGTGCACACCGGCGCCAGGAGGCCGGGACCCGTCGTCGCCCTGGGCCCGGTCAGGAGAACTGGGCGAAGAAGCGCCAGATCTCACCCTTGGTCCAGGTCGTGATGCCGCTCTCGGCGTACGTCCCGTCCACCGGTCCCGGCATGTGCCCGTTGTCGAAGGCCGCCCACTGCACCGGGTACCCGGCCCGGCAGCCGGAGTACGCGGTGGTGATGTGGGTACGGCTGCCCGCCGCCGGCTCACGCGGGCTCTGCGCGGTGCAGCCGTTGTTCCGGACGAAGGTGTCGCGCAGCGCCCGGCCCTGGGAGATGCTCAGGACGTTGTCCGAGATGCCGTGCAACCCGAAGTACGCGATCGGCTGGGTACCGCCGCTACAACCGCTGATCTGCGCACCGGCGATCACCGCCACGGCCCGGAAGACATCGGCCCGTGCACAGGCCAGCGCATAGCTCATGCCGCCGCCCCAGCTGAAGCCCAGGGCGAAGCGCTGCCGCGGGTTGACGCACAGCGCGCTCTCGATCCGGCTGATCATGTCGTCGACGAACCTGACGTCCTCACCGCCGTTGTTCGCCCAGCCGTTGCCGAAACCTTGTGGGGCGACCAGGATCGCGCTGTTGTTCGACTGCTCCTGCTGCCCGTAGTAAGACCAGGCGGCCCCGCTGGTGCCACCCGAGGAGATCTCCTGCATGGTGCCGCCGCGCCAGTGGAACGCGAAGATCAGCCGGTACGGATTGTTGTTGTTGTAGTTGGCCGGCACCCGCAGGATGAACTGCCGGTTCTGGCCGTTGCTCTGGATCGTGTGCGTGCCGCTGGACAGCCCCGGGGCCTTGCCACATCCGCTGCCGCCCGTTGGCGGCGGCGGGTTGGTGCCGCCACCGTCGACACGGACGAGCTGCCACTGCTGGTTGGCGCCGTTCCAGTCGGCGTACTGCACGATGTTCGCGCCGTCGGCGGTGGAAGCGCCCTGCACCTCGACCACCTTGTTGCTGTGCCGGCTGACCAGTCGGACATGACCACCATCGGAGTCGGCCAGCCGGAACTGCTGGTTGGTCCCGTTGAGATCCGACCACTGCACGATCGCGCCACCGTCGGCGGTCGAGAAGTTGTGCACGTCGAGCACCTTGCCCGAGTGCCGGGACTTGATCCGGTAGTAGCCACCGCCGGAGTCGACGAACTGCCACTGCTGGTTCGCGCCATTGTTGCGGGTCCACTGGCTGATCCGCGCGCCGTCGTTGGTGGCCAGACCGTACAGGTCCAACGCCTTTCCGCTGTTCCGGTTCACCAGGACGTACCAGGCGTTGGTGTCCACTGTCGCCGCTTGCGCCGGCGTCACATGCACCGCGACGAGCGTGCCCGCCGCCAGGACCGCGGCAGCCGCCGCGGCCAGACCTGACCGCCAACCCCGGCTGCGTGGAGAGGCGGGACGAGCCTCACCGATGGCCTTCATGGTCCACTCCTTCGATCGGGGTCACCCACGCGCGGTCCGTGGATGCCCTGGCGTATGTGCCGGCGTCAGGTGGTGGCGTCAGCACGGTGGTGTGGTGCGGGGAGATCCGGTCACCGGCGCCGCGAGCCAGCATCACGACGTGCCCACGATCGAGACGGGCCGGCGCGGGGACCACGGCGAATCCTCGGGCTCCCGGCAGCCACGAGGACCCGCCCGTGACAGCGAAGTTATCGCTAACATCGTCATACGTCAAACGACAGAGGTCTATCAATCGGCGCTTGCCACCACTCCCGTCCGGCCTGCGCACGGGCGTTGAATGCCGCCCATCCGCCGGGCCCGGTGGCGACCGCCGGGCCCGGGCGGCGATCACGGATTCCAGTACAGATGCGGGTTGACCCGCCCGGACCAGTCGAAGACGGCCATGTTGTCCCAGCCGTTGCCGGTTCCGTTGATGTCCGCCGGATCCCAGCCGTTGCCGCGGATCGCGTACCAGGTCGGTTCCCAGTAGAAGACGCCGACCGCGCCTGCGTTACGGGCGGTGTTCTGCACCCAGTTGAACTGCTGCGCCTGCCCGGACCAGGTGGCCGGGATGTTGTCGCAGCGCGCGGTACCGGGTATCACGTTCGGCTGCTGGTCAGCGTCGGCCGTGGTGAACGGGTACGCCGTCTCGGCGATCACCACCGGCCGGCCGTAGCGCGCCCGCACATCGGCGATCACGTTGTACAGGTTGGCCAACGTGCCGTGCCACATGCAGTAGTAGGACAGGGCGGTGACGTCCCAGGTGACGCCCTGCGCCCTGATGCCGTCGTAGAACCAGCGCGCGTTGGCGTTGCTGTCCGCGTTCGCCGTGTGGATCCACACCTGGGTGCCGCCGTTGCACGCCTTGGTGGCCTGGTAGCCCTGCTTGAGCAGGCTAGCCAGCGGGGCGAAGTTGTCGTTCACGACCCGTCCGGTCGGCCACAGCATGCCCACGTTGATCTCGTTGCCGATCTGCACCGCGTCCGGGGTGGTGCCCTGCGCCCTGAGCGCGGTGCACACGTCGTAGGTGTAGTTGTAGACATCGGCCTGCAACTGGTTCAGCGAGTGGCCGGCCCAGGCCGCGGGCGGGTCCTGCCGACCCGGATCGGCCCAGGTGTCGGAGTAGTGGAAGTCGATCAGCAGTTTGAAACCCTTGGCCTTGATCACCCTGGCCTGCTGGAGCACCTTCGCCTTGTTGTTGTAGCCGCTGGCCGGGTTGTTCCAGACCCGCAGCCGAAGGTAGTTGACGCCCTTGGCGGCGAGGATGTCGTACGGGTCGGCCTGCGTTCCGGAGGCGTCGTAGTAGCGGGCGCCGAGGTCGAGGCTGCGTTGCAGCGTGGAGACGTCCGCCCCGCGCATGGTCAGGGTGTTGGCCGCCTGTACGGGAGCGGTCAGGGCCAGCGGGGCCGCGAGGACGACCACCGCCGCGAAGGACCAGAGGGACGGTTTCATGGCGCTCCTTCACATCGAGGGATGCGGTGCCCGACGCGTTCGGGCACGTCCGGCGGGGCCGCCGGACGGTCTCGGGGCCAGGTGAGGTGGCGGGTCGCACGTGCTCAGGGTGACAAGTCGGGGTGGCCCGCGCCATCCTCCTGCATCAAACCCGCGACGTACCTGCTCAGCGGCTGGGCCCTCGGCGGGGCTGCGGATGCCCGGTGCCGAGAACCAGAATGGGTGAATGGACCACAGGTACCTGGGGGCGAGCGGGTTGTTGGTGAGCGAGCTGTGCCTGGGCTCGATGACGTTCGGCAACGAGGCCGACGAGCAGGCCTCGCGCCTCCTGCTCGACCGGTACGTCGAGGCGGGCGGCAACTTCATCGACACCGCCGACGTGTACGCGGGCGGCGCGTCCGAGGAAATCATCGGCCGTTGGTTGACCGGCCGGTCCCGCGACGACCTGGTCATCGCCACGAAGCTGTTCTGGCCCACCGGTGACGGCCCGAACGACCACGGCGCGGGCCGGAAACACATCATCGCCGCCCTGCACGCCAGCCTGCGCCGCCCGCTGCCGTACCCGCACGGCTACGTGGCCGGGTCGCCCCGCCGAGCCCCGGCACGGTAGGCCGCCCCCGATGGAGATGGAGTTCACCGGTGAGGTGTGGTTCTGGCGCGGCCCGGCTCCGTACCACTTCCTCACCGTGCCGGATCACCAGGTCGGCCGGCTGGCCGAAGTGGCCGGTCAGGTCAGCTACGGCTGGGGAATGATCCCCGTGGCCGCGCGGATCGGTGACACCACCTGGACCACCTCGCTGTTCCCGAAAGACGGCGGCTACCTCGTGCCGGTCAAGGACAAGGTCCGGCGGGCCGAGGGCGTCGAGCTCGGCGACCTCGTCACGATCGTGCTGACCGTTGACGTGAGGTAGTCACCGGGGGTCAACGGAGGAAGTCGTACAGCGCCGCGGTGAGGTCGTCGGGGTTCTCTTCGGCGACGTGGTGCCCGGACTCGATCGGTTGTCCGCGTAGGTCGCCGGCCCAGGACCGCCAGACGGCGAGCGGGTCGCCGTACAGGTCCTCCAGGTCGTCGCGGGTCGACCAGAGCAGCAGGGTCGGGCAGCGGACGGTGCGACCGGCCCGGCGGTCCGCCTCCTCGTGTTCCCGGTCGACGCCGAGGCCGGCGCGGTAGTCCTCCAGCATCGCCCGGACGGTGGCCGGGTCGTGGATGGCCTCCCGGAACTCCCGATGGTTCTCGACCCCCATGGTGTCCGGCCGCGCCTTGTCGCCGTACCAGGCGTCGGGATCGGCGCCGATGGCCCGCTCGGGCTTGTCCGGCTGGGCGAAGAAGAACCAGTGGTACCAGTTCCGGGCGAAGGTGGCGTCGCACCGGGCGAGGGCCTCGCTGATGGGTACCCCGTCGATGACCACCAGCCGGCTGACGGCGTCCGGATGGTCCAGCGCCAGGCGTAACGCCACGTAGCACCCGCGGTCGTGCCCGACCGCGGCGAATCTCGCGTGCCCCAGCGTCCGCATCAGTCGGACCAGGTCCGCCGCGACCGCGCGTTTGGACTGCTGGGAGTGGTCCGGCCGAATCGGTGCCTTGCCGGATCGTCCGTAGCCACGCATGTCGGGGCAGACCACGGTGTATCCGCGCGCCACCAGTTGCGGCGCGACCCGGTGCCAGGTCGATCCGGTACGCGGGTGTCCGTGGATGAGCAGGACGGCGGGCCCGTGCCCGGCGTACCGGACGCGGAGCCGCACCTCGCCCACGTCGATCCGCTCGTCGCTGAAACCGTCGAACATGCGCGACAGGTACCCCCGGTGGCCGCCGCCCCAACATCCGGTGCGCGACGACGTTCATCGATTGTCTTGCATATATCGATCTCACTCCGGTATGAAGACTTAGGACTCGTTAAGGTCCCGGTTCCTGGGAGGAGCAACGATGAAACGTGCCCTGCGACGCCTGCGAACGGTGGCGGTCACCCTCGCCGCCTGCACACTCGGGCTGAACCTGCTGTCGGCACCCGCCGAGGCGTACCCGGCGCAGCCGGTCACGCCGCACTCGGACCGGGCGCCCGAGTCGGACCAGTTCTCGGCCGAAGGCGTGACGACCGTCGGTGAGCTGCGCGTCGTCGACGGCTCGCTGACGTACGCCCGAAACGGCCGGACCCAGATCATCCGCCACCCCGGCGCAACCTACGTCAAGGTGCACTTCAGCTCGCTGCGGCTGGCCCCCGGCGAGTACGTCACCGTGTCGAGCCCCGACGGCCGGGAGAGCTACCGGTACGACCGCAACCTGAACCGGGCCACCGGCGCGGACTACACCACCGACGGCCGGCCGGGCTTCTGGGCGATGTCGGTGGAGGGTGACACGGCGGTGGTGACGCTGCACAGCAACCGCTCCTTCCGAGGCAGCGCCGCGACCATCGACCGGTTCTGGCGCGGCTACGACCGCACGGAAATCACCCAGTACAACTTCTCCACGCAGTCGGTCTGCAGCACCGACGCCCGCCGCGACGTGGTCTGCTACCAGAGCAGCCACCCCACCGAGTACGCCCGCAGCAACGCCGTGGCGCGGCTGTTGATCAGCGGCGGCGGCATGTGCACCACCTGGCGGGTCGGCAACACCAACCGCATGCTGACCAACAAGCACTGCTTCTCCACCCAGGCCGCGGTCAGCGGCAGCGAGATGCAGTTCAACTACCAGTGCGCCAGCTGCGGCGGCGCGAACCCCGGCCCCGGTACCAAGGTGAGTGGCGCCACCCTCTACCGGGTGAGCAGCGGTGGCTCCAACCAGTTGGACTACGCCCTCTTCTCGGTGAACAACTTCGCCGCCATCCAGGGGTACGGCACGCTCTACCTGGCGACGTCCGCCACCACCACCGGCACGCAGATGTACATCCCGGGGCACGGCGACGGCAGCCCGAAGCGCCTGTCGATCTTCGAGGACGCCCAGAACGGCCCGAGGTGCACCGTGCGGAACGCCAACTACAACACCTGGAACATCAGCTACAGCTGCGACACCTCCGGCGGGAACTCGGGTTCGCCGGTGCTGAACAGCAGCCACCGGGTGATCGCCCTGCACCACCTCGGCGGATGTCCGTCCAACCAGGGCGCCAAGGCGCACCTCATCTACAACGAGATCGCGAGTCTGATCGACAACGGCTGACCACGACGGTGGCGACCCGGGCCGGACCGCGTCCCCCGGGTCGCCACCACGGTGCCGACCCTGGTGGGCCGCGCGTCGGACACCGCCGTACATTCGGTGCATGTCGATCGCAGCCGAGCAGCACGCGCGCCCCGACCGGACACCCACCCGGTGGGACGTGCTGGACGAGCGGTTCCGGGCGGTCCGCGGTGACCACGTGGTCCAGCGTCTGTTCGGCGGCGGGCGTTGGCTGGAGGGCCCGGCCTACTCTCCAGCGTGGCGCTGCCTGCTGTTCAGTGACATCCCGAACGACCGGGTGTTGCGGTGGGACGAGGTCACCGGCCGGTGCGACGTCTTCCAGGCACCCGCCGGTTACGCCAACGGCCGGACGATCGACCGCCTCGGCCGCGTCGTGACGTGCGAGCACGGCAATCGTCGGGTCACCCGCACCGAACCCGACGGGTCGCTGACCGTGGTGGCGGACCGTTGGCGGGGCAAGCGGTTCAACAGTCCGAACGACGTCGTCGAGACCGCCGACGGCTCATTGTGGTTCACCGACCCGAGCTACGGCATCGACAGTGACTACGAGGGGCACCGGGCGGATCCGGAGCTGGACGGCTGCCACGTCTACCGCTGCTCTCCGGACGGTCGGGTGGAGCGGGTCGCCGACGACTTCGTGCGGCCCAACGGTCTCGCGTTCTCGGCGGACGAGCGTCGTCTGTTCGTCGTCGACACCCATCGTCGGCATCTCCGTCACTTCGACGTGGGCCCCGACTGGACGCTGCGTGACCGTGGGGTGCTCGCCGACTGCGACGCCGGGTCGTTCGACGGGATCCGACTCGACCAGGAGGGGCGGCTGTGGGTCGCCGCACACGACGGCCTGCACTGCTTCGATCAGGAGGGCACGCTGCTCGGCAAACTCCTGCTGCCCGAGATCTGCTCGAACCTCACCTTCGGTGGCCGCAAGCGCAACCTGCTGTTCGTGACGGCCACGACCTCGGTCTACTCGCTCGCGCTGAACGTCACGGGCGCGGGCCCGACCGGCCCGGCCACCCGGTAGTCGGCCAGCGGCACCTGCCGCCGGTCCCCCGGGCGCAGGCTCGGCCGGCCGAGCCGGTCAACGGTCGGGCAGGGAGAGCACGAGTTCCTGCGGACGGTGGTCGGAGACCCCCTGCCCGTCGCCGAAGCGGTAGGAGTGCACCCGCACGCCCGAGGAGACGAACGCCCAGTCCAGCCGCCACCACTGCGGCCAGCCAGGGCTGTCCGCCCAGCTCGCCGGGTACAGCGACGGCATCGCGTAGCTGGCGTCGCGCAGGCCGTCGGGCAGCTTGCGCAGGTCGCCCATGGCCGGGCTGGTGTTCAGGTCGCCCGCGAGCAGCACCGGGTGCGGGTTGGCCCGGACGTCCGCGGCCAACGCCCGCCACTGCGGTTCCCGTTGGGCGCGCTGCTCCCGCAGCACCCGGTAGAAGTCCCCGTCGAACGGACTGTGATCCGGTGAAAGCTGCACGGGCAGGTGCAGGTTGTACATCGACAGCACCCGACCGCCGCCGAGGTCCAGGTCGGTACGCAGGGTCTTGTAGCGCCACTCGTCGCCGGCGTCGGCGACCTCCGGTGGCAGGCCGTCGGCGGCCAGCGGCGCCTGCCGCAGCACCGGCAGGCGCGACACGGTGACCAGTTCGCCCACCGCCACGACGTGGAAGCCGGGGAACTCGGCCCGCAGCCGCTCCAGCGTCGCCTCCGTCGGCCAGGCGGTCCGGGCGTACCAGTACTCCTGGAGCAGGTAGACGTCGGCGTCGGCGTCCCGCAGCACCCGGTACAACGCCTCGGTCTGGCCGCCCTCGTCCCAGTAGTCGGTGTTCCACACGAACACCCGTACCGCGTCGGCCGGTGCGGCGCCGTCGCCGCCCTGCCACCGACGGACGTTGATCCCGGACTGACCCGCGCCGAGCAGCAGCGCGGCGGCGGCGAGCAGCGCCACCGTGCGCCGCCGTCGGCGCAGCGCCACCGCGCCCAGGCCGAGGACCAGGGGAACCACGACGAAGGCCAGCGGTGGCACGGCGTCCACCGCGAGCCACAGCCACCAGCGCCCACTGATCGCCAGGTGCGCGGCGGTGAAGGCGAGCCAGAGCGCCGCGGCGACGAACAGCAGCGCCGCCGGCCGGTGCCGGGGTGCCGCACGGGTTGACGCGGCCGGTTCGGTGTCGGCTGTGGCCACCGGCGCGGCGGTCGTCACGCCGACTCCCACCGGGGGGCGCTGTCGATCGGGAACGAGGCGTCGTAGAGCTGCCGGAACGGCCGCGACAGCAGCCACTGCGCCGCGCCGGTCGCCACTCCGGCGGCGATGGTGACGTTGACCAGGAAGTGCAGTGCGGCGAAGCCGAACAGGGCGGGCAGCCCGCGACGGCGCAGCACGAAGCGGTACATCCCGGCGTCGCAGGCCAGCGAGGCGGCGAGCAGGGCGGCCGGCAGGACGGCCCCCCAGGGCCCCAGGAGCAGCGGTACGGCCAGCGCGGGCAGGGCGGCGAAGGCGGCGAGGCTGCCCCACGCCCGGGAGGCGGTCTCGAAGCCCTTGCCGAACCGCCGGGCCCGCGCGTACAGCGGAATGCGCAGCCGCCCCCGGTGGAACAGCTTGCGCAGCAGCCCGACCAGTTCGTGGTCGTGGTCGTGCCGGCCGCGTACCTCGGAGGTGAGCAGCATCCGGTGCCGGCGGGTCAGCCGGTAGCCGTAGTCCACCTCCTCGGTCTGCCGCAGGGCCGGGTTGAACGGCCCGATCTCCTCGTGGACGCTGCGGCGGATGACACACATCGCCGGGAAGAGGAACGACACGTCCCCCTCCGAGCTGATCGACCAGTAGTGGTACTGGAGGCCCCGGTAGCGGGAGACCACGGTGTCGTGGAGCAACGGTTCGGCGTCCTGGATCCCGCAGACCGCCCCGATCGTCGGATCCTCGCTGAGCAGCCGCACCGCGGTGGCCACCGCGTCCGGCGCCAGCGCCAGGTCGGAGTCGACGTAGCAGATCAGGTCGCCCCGGGTGTGCGCGACGCCCACGTTGCGCGCGGTGCCGCAGCCACCGTTGACGCCGGTGCTGACCACGTTCACGCCGAGGGCCTCCGCCACCGCGACGGACTGGTCGGTGCTGCAGTCGTCGACCATCAGCAGCTCGATGTTCGGGTAGGTCTGATCGAGGATGGACCGCAGACACAGGTCCAGCGACTCGGCGTAGTTGTAGTTCGGCACGATCACCGAGACCAGCGGAAGCTCATTCATCGGGTGGCGACCTCCGGGCGGTCGTAGAGCCGACGGAACCGGGCCGACGTCAGCCAGGCGGCCACGCCGCACGCCGCGGCGACGGCGATGACCAGGTTCAGGAAGAAGTGCATCGCGATGAAGTAGACCAGAAACAGGGTGCCGCGTTCGCGCCGGACGAACCGGTACATCGGCCGGTCGCCGGCGACGAAGGCGGCCAGCGCGGCGGCCGGCACCAGCCAGAACGCCGGGCCGAGCAGCAGTGGCAGCACGGCGGTCAGCACCGCCAGCGGGGCGGCGATGCTCACCCAGGCGCGGGGCCCGCTGCGCAGCCCGCCGGGGAACTCGGGTTTACGGGCGTACAGCGGGATGTGCAGTGCGGTGCGGGTGAACACCTTGCGCACCAGCACCCCGAGTTCGTGGTCGTGGTCGTGCACGCCCCGCACCCGCGGCGAGAGCAGGATCCGGTAACGCTGCGCGAGGCGCATCCCGTAGTCGGCGTTCTCGGTCTCGCGCAGCCCCGGGTTGAAGGGCCCGACCTCGGTGAACACCCGGGCCGGAATGGCCAGCAGCGCGGTGTAGAGCGTCATGATCTGGCCCTCGTCGGCGATCAGCCAGTAGGACTGTTGCAGGCAGCGGTACTCCTCCAGCAGGCTGTCGCGGATCAGCGGGACCGGGTCGTAGTTGCCGCAGACCGCCCCGATCGTCGGGTCGGCGGTCAGCAGTTCGACCGCGTTGGCCACCGCGTCGGGCCGGGCGGCCACGTCGGAGTCGATGAAGAACAGGATCTCCCCCGTCGCGACCGCCGCGCCCAGGTTGCGCGCCGCCGCCGGCCCACCGTTGTACGGCGTACGTACCACCCGGGCCCCGTGCGACTCGGCGACCGCGACCGAGTCGTCGGTGCTGCAGTCGTCCACCACGATGATCTCCAGGTGGGGGTAGGTCTGCGCGCGCAGCGAGTCCAGGCAGAGGTGCAGCGCGCGGGCGTAGTTGTAGTTCGGCACGACGACCGACACCAGGGGAGGCTTCATCAACTGTCCATCCAGGTCAGCAGGTTGGGATAGCGGGCGGTGATCTGGGCCACGGCCAACGTGACGCCGGCCAGCGCGGCGCAGACGACGATCGTCCGGTCCCGGAGCAGGATCCGGATCGGGTCGCCGCCGCCGCGCAGGACCAGGACCGCCTGGAGGTACCGGAACGCGGCGAGCAGGCCCAGCGGCACGACGATGGCCAACGCGACCGGCGGGTAGGCGTCCACCGGCGCGTCGATGTGCAGATAGAGCAGGAACGTGGTGCCGGCCAGCGAGGCGGTGAGGCCGAGCAGGTGATCGGTGAGCAGCAGGTTGTACCCGTCCAGCGCGGGTCGGTGCGGTGCGCCCAGCGCGGCCAGTTCGTGACGCCGCTTGCCGAGGATGAGCACCAGGCATCCGCTGAACACCGCGGTCAGCAGCAGGCTGGAGACCTCCGCGCCGGTGGCCGCGTAGCCCTGCAACACCCGCAGCACGAAGCCGGCGGAGACCACGCAGACGTCCAGCAGCGGCACGTGCTTGAGCCACCTGCTGTAGGCGATGCTCAGCGCCAGATAGGTGAGCAGCGGCCACCAGGTCATGGCCGGTCCGCTGGCGATCAACGCGGCCAGCGACGCGGCGAGGACGACGGCGTACGTCCAGGCCACCGGGACCGGGACGTGGCCGGCGGCGACCGGCCGGGCCCGCTTGACCGGGTGCTCGCGGTCCCGATGCCGGTCGGCGATGTCGTTGACCACGTAGATCACGGAGGACGCCACGGTGAACGCGGTGACCGCCCAGAGACAGCGCCACAGCGTCGCCGCCGTCCAGGCCGGGGTGTCGGCCAGCGCCAGCGGAACGGCGAGCAGGTTCTTCACGGCATGGCCGGGCCGGGCCAGGGCCACCAGATGCCGCAGCGGCGCGGGCAGGCGGGTGGCGCGCGGGGTGACCACCGGGGTGGCCGGTTCCACCACGGTCTCGACGGACGTCATCACGGCACCCCTGTCAGAAGAAGATCTTGGCGGCGGCCAGGGCGCCCTGCCGCCAGGGATCGCGGCTGGTCCGCCCCTGCCGGGCCGGCCGGGCCCGGTGCCGTTCGGCCCGCCACCACTCGTAGGTGCGCAGAATGGCGTCCTGGTTGGAGAGTTTGGGTTGGAAGCCGAGCCGGCGTCGGGCCTTGTCCGTGCTGACGTACGAGTCGGCCATCAGCTTGTGCAGCAGCCGCCCGTACACCGGGGAGAGCCGGCTGCGTTCGAGCAGGCTGAGGGCCGCCAGCGCGGGCCGGGCCGGCAGGGAGACGACCCGACGGCCGTGACCGGCGGCGTCCAGGACCGCCTGGAAGTCCTCGCGGAGGGTGCCGAACCGGTCGGCGCCCAGGTTGTAGGTGTCGTTGGCGACCTCGTCCGGGGCGTTGAGGACGGTGACCACCGCGTCGACCAGGTCGTCGACGGCGAACATCTGGATCCGGACGTCGCCGCGACCCAGCACCGGGAAGTTGCGGCCCTCCTCGGCCCATTCGAAGAGCATCGCGAACAGACCCATCCGGCCCGGGCCGAGGAAGGTCTTGGGCCGCAGCACCGCCACCGGCAGCCCACCGGCGCGGTGTGCCTCGGCGATCTCCTCCGCCGCCGCCTTGGCCGCGCTGTACGTGTCCACCGGGGTACGCGGGTACTCCTCGGGCGTGGGCACCTGCCGCGGCAGTCCGTACACGGCCGTCGACGAGACGTGCACGACCCGCGCGACGCGGGCCCGCTGCGCGGCGGCGAAGACGCTGCGGGTGCCGTCGACGATGACCGACCGGATCTGGTCGGGCGGATAGCTGGGCAGCGCCGCCGCGCAGTGGATCACGACGGTGCTGTCGGTCAGCGCGCGGTCCAGCAGCCGTGGGTCACGGATGTCGCCGACGTCGGTGACGGTGACCTCGTCCCGCAGGTCGACACCGCGTACCTGGTGGCCGTCGGCGGTGAGCCGGTCGACCAGGCGGGACCCGAGCATGCCGGCGGCGCCGGTAATCGTGATCACCACAGCGAGCCCACCTTCTGCGCGACGAACCGGGAGACCAGCCGGGTCAGCCCCTGGTCGAGCACCTCGGCGAGGGCATCGGCGGCACGTTGCGCGTCGGCGGGGTCGGTGACCAGGGACGGCCCGATGATCAGCGGGTTGCGTCCGTTGAGCGCGTAGTACGTGAAGATGTCGTGGTCCCGGTAGAGGGCGTTGACCACGGCGGAGGTCACCAGTTTCGCCTTGAACCGGGGGTCCCGCGCCACGCCGCCCGGGGCGAGCCGGGAGACCAGGTCGAGGACCTTGGGCCCGCCCTCGATCTGGACGCCCCACAGCGCTCCGGCACCGGCCACCCGGCCGACGACGTCCGGGTGCTCCTTCGCCAGCCGGGTCAGCGCCGGTTCGAGGACCCGCTCCAACTCACGGGCGCGCGCCGGGTAGTCGTCCTCCACCGCCACGTTGATCGCCTCGATGGCCGTGACGCACTCCTCCCCCATCCCGTAGTACGTGGTGCTGGTGCTCTGCAGCAGCGCGTCGGTGAGATTGTCGTACGCCTTGCGGAACACCGGCTTCCGGGCGACGAAGGCCGAAATGGACGACTTGCCGCCACCGAAGGATTTGCTCGTGGTCAGCACGTCCGGTATCAGGCCCGGGTAGCGCATGAAGTAGAAGAGGCTGCCCGTCTTGCCCCAACCGGTGTAGATCTCGTCGAAGATCAACACGATGTCGTGCTGGTCGCACAGTTCCCGCACGCCGCGCAGGAAAGATTCGTCACACCACTGAATCGTCGAGGCACTGAAGGGCTCGACGATGAGCGCATAGACATCGTCCGGATTGTCGTCAATGGCCGACCGGACGGAATTTAGATCGCCGTAGGCGAAAGGAACGATTCCCGGAATTGTCGGAAAGTCGAAGTGCGGTTGTCCGGTGAGGCCGCCGGAACCGAGCAGCTTTCCGTGGAAACCGCAGTCCGCGCGCAGGATCGTCCGCCGCCGGCCGCCGTGGTACTTGTACGCGAGCTTCACCGCGCCCTCCACCGCCTCCGCCCCCGAGTTGGGCAGGAAGGACATGGAGAGGTCGCCGGGAAGCAGCTGCGCGAGGTTGTGACCGAGCGCCGCAAGGTAGGGCGAAAAGTACGTCTTGTGGACCTCCATCCGCTGGCGCTCGGCGAAGCGACGCCGGGCCTCGACGATCCGCGGGTGGTTGTGGCCGTGGTTGAGCACCCCCACCCCGCCGGTCAGATCGAGGATCCGGCGACCGTCACGTAATGTCAGGTATGCACCCTCGGCGTGCTCGACCAATTCCCGGCCGAAGCCGAACGAGGTCATCAGATTGACCTGGCTCGCGTTCACGTACCGCCGATAGAGGTCGTGCACCTCCCGAATGGTGAGATGTTCGCATTCCTCGACGCTGACCAGATTGGGCATGTCGGGACGCTATCCATTGCCCCGAGATCTTTCCTGGACCGAGGCTGGATGCAACCTTGACTACGCAAGGCAACCCTTGCGGCAGGGCCGGACGGTCGATAACTTGGTCGTGCACAGAGAATTTTTCCTCGTCAATTTCCTTAGTGCATTACCCTACGTCCCGAAGGTGCTGAACATGCCGCCGACGGTCTCGGTCATCATCCCCACCCACAACAGCTCGAAGACCCTGGGTGCCTGTCTCGAGGCGGTTCGTCGGCAACGCCACCCGGTGACCGAGGTCATCGTGGTCGACGACGCCAGCACCGACGACACCCGGGCCATCGCCCGCCGCTTTCCGTGCCGGTTACTGGTCACCGATCGCAACGCGGGGCCGGCCGCCGCCCGCAACCGCGGCATTCGGGCCAGCACCGGCGAGCTGCTCCTCTTCCTGGACTCCGACTGCGCGCCCGAGCCGGACGCGCTGGACAACGCCCTCGCGATCCTGCGCGAACAGCCCGATGTCGCCTGCGTACACGGCATCTACGCGCTCGAACCGCTGATCGACGACGGGCCGGTCGAGGCGTACCGGCTGCTGCACGGGCACTACTGGCGGCTACGCCACGTCGGGCGCGTACGCACCACCCTCTTCGCGATCTGTCTCATCCGGCGCGAGGTCTTCACCGACGTCGGCCTGTTCGACGAGAACCTGCGTGCCTCCGAGGACGTCGAGCTCGGCGACCGGATGGGCGACCGGTACGGCATCGTCCTCACCGACACGGTCGTCGGCCGGCACGACGACGACAGCCGGCTCGGTGCGCTGCTGCGCAAGCAGTTCCGCCGCTCGCAGCTGCTGATCCCGGTGGCCCTGGCCGAACGCGGCCCGGCCGGCATCCGGGCGAACAGCCCGGCGGGTCTGCTGACCGCCACGCTGGTGCCGGCGGGCCTGCTGCTGACGCCGCTCACCGGCGGCTGGCCGCTGGCGGCGCTGCTGTGTTTCGCGCTGTTCACCGTCGCCGAGCCCGGCCTGCTGCGCTTCGTGCTGCGCCAGCGGGGTCCCGCCTTCACCGCATTCTTCTTCGCCGTGCACCTGCTGGTCCAACTGGCCGTCGTCGCCGGCGCCGTGACGGGCGGGCTGCGGCACCTCACCGACCGCGACTTCGGGCCGACCCGGGTGACCGCCGCGAAAACGTCCCGATGAACACCGACCGCGGACCGGTCACCCGGTTCTCCTCCCACCTCTGCGCGCAGGCACTGCACTACCTGCTCTTCGCCTACCGGGGCCGACAGCTGCTGCGCCGCCGTCCCGCGCTGGGCGGTCCCCGCTGGCCGGCGTTCGGCACGCCCGGCGACGGCATCGCGCTGACCATCGACGACGGACCGCACCCGACGTGGACCCCGCCGATGCTCGACCTGCTCGACGCCCACGGCGTGCGCGCCACGTTCTTCCTCATCGGCGACCGGGTACGCGAGCATCCCGAGCTGGCTCGGCGGGTGCTGGCCGCCGGTCACCTGATCGGCAACCACTCCACGACACATCCCCAACCGTTCGCCGCCCTGCCCCGCCCGATGCTGGAAGCGGAGATCGACCGGACCCAGCGGGAGATCGAGGACGCCACGGGGTTCAGCCCTCGGCTGTTCCGCGCGCCCGGCGGCAACTGGTCACCCACCGTCCTGCGGACCACCGCCGACCTCGGCCTCACCCCGGTCGACTGGACGGTCAACCCGAGCGACTGGCGCAGTCCGGGCGTCACCCGGATAACCCGGACCCTGTCCCGTACCCGGCCCGGGCAGATCATCCTCTGCCACGACGGCGGCGGCGACCGGTCACAAACCCTCGCCGCCCTGGCCGAGGTCATCCCGAGGCTGATCGGCCAGGGGCTCCGCTTCGTCACCGTCGCGGACCACCGGTAGGTGGGGGATGCCCGACCGTCGTTCCCGAGCGGATGACCGACCAGCGCCGGTCAACCCGTCGACTCACCTGCCGGTGAGTGCCCGCCCCCCGAAGCAGCGGGTGCCCCACGCCCGGCCGGAGCCGTCGACACCGCACAAGTGCCGGAGCCGGGTCGTGGTGCCCGGCTCGATTGGGTGGGGGAGAAACTCTGATGTCGCAGGATGATGACCTTTCCATATCGCTGCTCGGCCCGATCCAGGCCCGCCGGGCGGAGAGCCGCCTGTATCTCGGGACTCCGCGACAACGCGAGGTCCTGGCGGTGCTGGCGATGCGCAGCGGCATGGTGATGTCCGTCGCCCAGATCGTCGACGCCATCTGGGTGGGCCGCCGGCCCGACTCGGTGGAAAACATGGTGCACACCTACATCGGCCGGCTGCGCCGGGTGCTGGAACCGCCCGGTCGTCGCCCGGCCCTGGCCCGGGTGCTGCGTTCCACCCGTCCCGGGTACACGCTGGACGTGCCGCCCGAGGCGGTGGACATCGTCCGCTTCGAACGGGACGTCCGCGCGGCCCGCGCCGCCCGCTCCCGGGCCGACCTGCCGCAGTCGCTCTACCTCTTCCAGCGCGGCCTGGCGCACTGGTCCGGTCAGGCGCTGCACGAGGCGACCGGCCCGCTGGCCGAGGCCGAACGGATCCGGTTGACCGAGCTGCGGCAGGACGTGCTGGAGGAGGTGACCGGCCTGCGGCTGCTGCTGGGTGACGTGGAGGACGTGGTGGCCGAGCTGCGCTGGATGCTGGTCGAGCATCCGATGCGGGAGCGGCTCTGGGAGCTGCTGCTCGTCGCGCTCGGGCAGACCTCCCGACGGGCCGAGGCGCTCACCGCGTTCCAGGACGCCCGGGCCACTCTGGCCGACCGGCTCGGTGTGGAACCGGGACACCGGCTCCAGGACCTGCATCGCCGGCTGCTGCGCAGCGAACCCGTGACGGTACGGCCGTGGTGGGAGCGACGGGTCCCGGTCTGAGCGGGGGTGCTCAGGGCTTCGGGGCGGCGGCGGGGGTCAGCACGAAGAAGGCGCCCGCCGCACCGCCGTCGGAGCCCGTGGGCAACCGGGTGGCCACGTCGAGCGAACACTCGCGGATCACCTCCACGAACTGCCGCGACCGTGCCACGTCGTAGATCTGCACGAGGATCCGTCCCCGCTCGGTGAGCAGCCCCGGCAGCCGGCGCAGCAGCTGCGCCGCCTCGGCCACGGACAGGTAGTAGATGACCTCGCGCAGCAGGATCGCGTCGTACCGCTGGGTGGTGTCGTAGGTGCGGATGTCGGCCACCTCGAACGACGCGTCGGGTCGGTCGAGCGACCGGGCCGCCTCGATCGCCCGCCGGCTGATGTCCACGCCGTGGTAGTGCCGGTGCCGCCCCTCGGCCAGCGGCAGGTTCGCGCTGGTGCCGCAGCCCAGGTCGAGGATCGTCGGGCGGGGCGCCCACGTCTCGATCAGCGACATCGGCACCTCACCGCCGCCGGTCTCGTCCAGGTAGCCCCAGAACCCCAGCGCGTACTGGGTGTCCCAGAGCGCGGCGGTCAGCCGGGGGCTGCGGCGCAGCAGCGCCCGCACCGGCGCGCCGACCAGCCGGGCCATCGTCCGCAGTGGCGCCTTCCCCATGATCTCCTCCGACAGGTCAGACAGGATGACGATCAGCCGACGGGCGCGACCCGCTCGACCGGGCTGAGGCGACGTCGGTGCATGTACTGGGCCAGCAGCAGCCCTCCCCCACCGACGGCCACCTCGCTGAGCGCGCAGACCAGCCGACTGACCAGCACCACCGGGGTGGCCACGGCCACCGGCAGCACGGTGAGCAGCCCGAGCATGAGCACCGCCTCACGCACTCCCAGGCCGTCCGGTGCGACCATCACCGACAGGCCGGCCACGGTCGCGGCGGCGAACCCGGCGACGCAGATCAGGTACGACCGGGCCGGCGGCGCTCCGGCGACCACCGCGAGCAGCCACAGGTGGTGCCCGGAAACCAGCCAGGACAGCGACTGCGCGGTGACCGCCCGACGTACGCCGGCCGGTGAGGCGGTGACCTGCGGCGGTGGTCGCCGCAGCAGCCGGGCCGCCGCCGCCAGTCCTCGGTTCAGCAGGTCGGGACGGGCCACCAGCACCACCAGCGGCACGGTGGCCACCAGCAGCCAGCCGGCGGCTCCCGACAGCAGCGCCGGGCCCGCCGCGAGCGCGACGGTCATCCCGGTCATCGCCACCACCGCCCAGCTGAGCAGGAACACCCCGGCCAGCCGGACCGGGCCCACCTCGATCTCCTTGCCCATCCGCAGCAGCACCGGCAGGGCGACGAAGCGGCCCGGCACGAACTTGGCCAGGAAGCCCACGAAGAACAGCCGGTACGCGGTCCACCGGTCGACGGCGGCCCCGAGGTCGACGAAGAGCGCCCGCCACGAGGCCAGACCCAGCAGCAGCCCGGCCGCGTTGATCAGCAGCGCTCCGGCCAGCGCGCCGGTCACCCGCAGCGGATCGAGTTGACCGGCCAGCGTGGCCACCGGGGTCCAGTCCTGGGCCCGGACGAACAGCACCAGACCGATGGTCAGGGCCACCACGAACACGGCGGTGAACAGGTGGTTGGCCAGTCGCCACCAGCGCCCGCTCACCGGCGTGACACCAGGCTCGCCGGGCGACGCCGGTCGGCGCGGGCCCGTCGCAGCAGCGCGGCGGACACCCCCAGTCCCATCCCGACGAACTCGGTCAGATGGGTCATCGACCGCAGCCACGTGGCGTAGACCAGGAACCACGGCCCCCGGTGACGCAGGGCGAACGCCAGCAGCTCGCGGTCGGCCACCACGGCGGCGGTGAACAGGGCCGCCGGCAGCAGCCCCAGCCAGGGTGCGACGGCGACCAGCGGCACGGTGCCCACCGCCAGCCCGGTCGCGGCCAGGCCGACCACCGACCCGACGTCGACCGGAGGCGGCTGCCGTTCACCGGTGTCCGCCCCGGCGACCGGTCGCTGCCAGCGGGCGGCCACGACCGCGTCGGCGTACGTCACCGCCCGGCGGAACAGCTCCGACAGGTACGGCCACAGCCGGTCCACGTCGTCGTGCCGGCCGATGATCTCGTCGCTGACCCGGATCTCGTACCGCCGGGGCAACCGGGTGCCGAACTCGACGTCCTCGGCGTCCCGCAGCCGCTCGTCGAAGCCACCGACCAGGTCGAACACGGTTCTCGGCACGGCCGTGAGCGCGAACATGGTGCTCGTCGTCACGCCGGTGGCCCGCCGTCGCCAGTAGTGCTCGAACAGCGTCTTGTACGCCTCGACCGGTCCGTCGTCGTAGAGCGGACGCGGGTCGTAGATGCCCTGCACCACGCCGCAGTCGGGAAACGTCTCCAGGACGCGTACCGCGGCGGCCAGCGCGCCCGGTGCCAGCGCGATGTCCGAGTCGACGAAGAACAACACGTCACCGGTGGCCCGGGCGGCACCGGCGTTGCGGGCTGCCGACACGCCCCGGTTGGTGGTGAAGGCCAGCACGGTGCACGGAAACCGTTCCGCGATCTCCCGTGACCGGTCGGTGCTCGCGTCGTCCACGACGATCACCTCGGACGGGGGCGGGGTCTGCGCGTACACCGCCGACAGGCAGGCGTGCAGTGTCCGTTCCTTGTTGAAGTTGGGCACGATCACCGAGACCCTCACCGGATCCTGCCCTCGACGCTGTCGGCGCGGTCCACGGTTGCACCGTCCCTTCCGTCCGGATGCTCGCCCCTGGTGACCGAGGGCCGGGGCGGGGCCGGCCGCGTGCCGGCCGACGATCCGCCCGGACGCAGCGCCAGCCAGCCCAGCGCGGCCAGCCCGACAAGCACGTACATGTTGGTGTGCAGCAGTGCCCAGCCCTGGAAGTGCAGGTCCGTACCGCGCAGGCCGATGACGGTCCACGCGGCGCTGGCCACGAACCCGGCCCAGAGCGCCACGCCGAGCAGCACCGCGAGCCGGTGCCCCGCCCGGCGGCCGCGTACCACCAGCAGCACCAGCGCCGGCACGCACCACACCCAGTGGTGGTGCCAGGAGACCGGCGACACGAGCAGTCCGGTCGTGGCGCAGGCCAGCACGCCGAGCAGCGGTTCACCGGCGCGGGCGCAACGCGCCGCGATCACGATCCCGGCCACCGCGGTGAACGCCGCCACCGGCAGCCAGACGGCACGTACGTCGGCGGTGTCGGCCAACCGGGCCAGCGCGCCGTGCAGCGACTGGTTCAGCACGGTGCGGGGGTCTCCGGTCACCCGGGCGGTGTCGAGCAGGCCACCGCCCCAGAACCGGGCGGAATCCCCCGGCCGCCAGGCGAAGCCGAGCCCGATGGTGGCGCCGAACCCGGCCAGCGCCACCCCCGCGGCCCGCCACCGACCGGTACACAGCAGGTACGCCACGAAGATGAGCGGAGTCAGCTTCACTCCGGCGGCGACGCCGATGCCGAGACCGTGCCACCGGCTGCCGGGGCCGCGCATCAGGTCCAGCACCACGATCAGCATCAGGAACAGGCCCACCTGGCCGACCTGGAGGTGCCCGGCCACCGGGAACACCGGGAGCATCGCGACGGTTCCGGTCAGCACCGCACCGGCGGTCGCGTCCACACCGGCGGAGCGCAGCGCCACCGCCACCCCGGCCGACAGCGCGACCACCGAGGCCAGCAGCCAGATTCCGACGCCCACCGTGGCGTCGACGTGGACGAGCGGTTGGAGCAGGAACGCGGCGAACGGCGGGTAGGTGAAGCCCAGCACGATGCCGTCGGTGCCCCGGTGGGTGACCTCGTATAGCTGCCCGTCGCCGTGGGCAGCCGCCGCCGCTCCCGCCCGGTAGACCGCGAGGTCGCCCCAGAACATGCCGGTCGTGTGGTGCACGGCGGCGGCCACGGCGGCCAGCAGCACCGGAAGCAGCATCAGGGCTGTTCGGCGGGGCGTCAGCCACCGCCGGACGCCCGGTCGGAGGACTGGTGCCGGAGAAAGCGCCATCACCGATCTCCCCCTTCAGGCGTCGGCGGAGGAACGGTAGCAATCGATCTCCCAACGGATCCTGTAACCGTTCTGGATTACCGAGGGTCCACACCCCCGATGGGGCGCGGCGACCGCGAGGAATGGACGACCACTCACCCGGGTATGGCACACCTGTTCGAACAGAGAGGAGTGCCGAGATGACCGAGCAGCGCGATCCACAGGCCGTGGTGAAGGACCCGGACGAGTGGGTGACCGGAGACGAGCCGACGACGGCGGCGCAGGAGTCGTATCTGCGGACCCTGGCCCGCGAGGCGGGCGAGACCGTCCCGGAGGGCCTCACCAAGGCCGAGGCGGCGAAACTGATCGATCAGTTTCAGCGGCAGACCGGGCGGGGCGACCAGGGCTGATCCCCCGGGGGCCACCTTCATCATAGCTATCGGTCAAGTCGTGCGAATCGCCCTGGATGTCGATTTTGTGGGCCCGGCCGGTACATATCCTCGACCGGTCCCCGTGCAACAGCCGCTGGCAGACCAGGGAGCAGTGTGTCCGAGACAGCACGGCAGATCGCCATCGAACAGCAGGTGGTCGACAAGGTGTACGAGCGGCTGACGGTCATGCGTACGCAGGCCAGGGAGCTGGAGTCCGAGGGCCACGGTCGAGCCTCGTCCGGCCCGCTGACCGGGCTGGTCGAGCGCGACGCGATGGTCCTGAGAGCCGCCGCCAGACTTTCCGATCTGAACGGTCAGGAGGAGGGTCTCGTCTTCGGTCGGGTGGACTTCGACGACGGCGACACGTACCGCATCGGCCGACTGGGCGTACGCGACGAGGACCGGGAGCCGCTGGTGGTGGACTGGCGTGCGCCGGCCGCCGCGCCCTTCTACCGGGCCACCCCCGGTGAGCCACTGGGCGTGCTCCGCCGTCGGGTCATCACCTGCGCGGGTTCCAAGGTCGTCGGCGTCGACGACGAGGTGCTGTCGACCAGCGACGTCGACGGTGTGGTGGGCGAGGGCGCGTTGCTCGCGTCGCTCACCCGGCAACGCGGCCCGCACATGCGGGACATCGTCAGCACCATCCAGCGCGAGCAGGACGAGGCGATCCGCGCACCGGCATCCGGGGTCACCGTCATCACCGGAGGTCCGGGGACCGGCAAGACCCAGGTGGCCCTGCACCGCGCCGCCTATCTGCTCTACACCGACCGGGGGAAGTTCGCCGACGGCCGGGTGCTGGTGGTCGGCCCGTCGACCGTCTTCACCGAGTACATCGGCCGGGTGCTGCCCGGCCTCGGCGAGGACAGCGTCCACCTGCGGGCGATCGGCGAGTTGTTCGACGGTGTCGTCGCGACCCGTCGTGACCGCGCCGAGGTCGCCAGGTCCAAGGGCGACCTGAAGATGGTCCGGGTACTGACCGAACTGGCCTGGGACACCCCGCCGAACGCGCCGGACCGCCTGGGCCGGCTCGACTCCGACGACCTGGCGAAAGCCCGCCTTGAGGTGCGACGGCGGTGCGAGGCGCGGGGCGTCAAGCCCAACGGCGCGCGCGCCGAGGCGGCGAAGGTGCTCTCGGAGCTGCTCGGCGGACGGGAGATCCCGGACGCCTTCCTGAACGCCTGGTGGCCGACGCTGACCCCGCAGGACGTGCTGCCCGCCCAGCACGGGCAGTGGACGGTCGACGACGTCCCGCTCCTCGACGAGCTCGCCGAGATCCTGGGCCGGCCGGTCACCCCCCGGCCCACCGAACGCGCCTGGCAGCCGCCTGAGTTGAGCAGTGGCCCCCGCCTGGCCGAGACCTTCGTGCTCAGCCTGAGCCTCGGTGACGGCTGGCAGCTCTTCGCGCCCGGGCTGGCCACTCCGATGGCCAGCTCCGGCCAGTCCCTCGACGGCAACGACGTCTGGGCGGCGCAGCGCTGGGCCGCGGCGATCATCCTGCGCGAGGGTCACCAGGTGGTGGGCTGGGCGGACGGCTTCGACCCGTACGGCGAGGAGGGGTACGTGCCGGAGCTGGCCCAGCCGTTGCCGGTGGCCGAGGTCGAGGATCCCGTCGAGGACGTCTACCTGCACGTCATCCTCGACGAGGCCCAGGACCTGTCACCGATGGAATGCCGGATGATCGCCCGTCGGGCCGCGCACGCCTCGATGACGATCGTGGGCGACCTCGGTCAGGCGACCCATCCGCTGGCCGCCGGGTCCTGGTCGGAGCTGGTGGCGCAGTTGGGCAAGCGCGAGGTCAGGATGCTCGACCTACCCACCGGCTACCGGGTGCCGCAGGTCATCGCCGACTTCGCCGCCCGGGCGCTGGCCCCCGGGATCGCACCCACCCGGTCCTTCCGGCCGGGCGGGACGCTCACGATCCGCCAGGTGGACGACCTGCCGGCGGCGATCGCCGGGGAGTCCGGCGCGATCATCGCCGCCGACGCGATCGCCGAGCCGCTGGGGGCGATCCCGGTCAGCCAGGTCAAGGGGCTGGAGTACGACCGGGTGGTGCTGGTGGAGCCCGCCGACATCGTCGCCGCCGAACCGCGCGGCATGAACCGGCTCTACGTCGCCCTCACCCGGGCCGTCGCCGAGCTGGTCATCCTGCACACCAAGCCGCTGCCCGAGGTGCTCAGATGATGAAGTGCGTCCAGTAGGCCAGCCAGACGACGAACAGGACGCCCTGGAGCAGCGCGAGCGCGGCGGGCAACCAGGCGTCGACCCGGGGCCGCCGCGCCCAGCGGGCCAGCACCAGGGCCACCGGGAACACGGCCAGCAGGTAGCGCAGCAGGCTCTTGTAGACGGGCGGCCCCATGGACAGCGGCACGAGCACCATCATGACTCCGTACACCAGGTAGGGCGGGCCCAGCCGGCGGGCCCCGGCGACGAGCACGGCCAGGACCACGACGGCGAGCCAGACCCGTACGGCGTCACGCGGTGCGGCGCCGGTGAGGCCGTGCCAGAGCACGCCGAACGGGTTCTGTACGCGGATGCCCCAGCCCTGCTCCTGAGCGTGCTTGTAGGCGAACCAGTCCCCGCTCTGCCACCGGCAGAAGGCCATGAAGGTGAGCCAGCCGGCCGGCACCAGCAGCAGCGGCCAGCCGGTCCGCAGGTACCCCCACAGGGCGCGCGGACCGAACCGGTAACCGCCCTGCCCGAGCAGCACCAGGGCCAGCGGGAGGACCACGAAGAACCCGGCCGACCGGCTCAGCGCGAGGAAGAAGCCGACCACGCCGACCAGCAGCCACCGCCGCTTCTCGGCGTAGTAGAAGCTCGCCAGCGCCAGGCAGAGGAAGAGCGACTCGGTGAGCGCCGCGTGGAACAGGAAGGCGGTGGGTAGCAGCACCAGATAGCGCACCACCCGCCGACCCGCCCGGTCGTCGTCGCCGATCGAACCGGAGCCGGCGGTGACGTCACGGCCGACGGTGGGGTCGGCGGCCAACAGGCGCTGGCCGAGCTGATGGGCGTAGTACAGCACGCCGAGGAGGGCGACGTTGGCGACGACCAGCAGCGCCAGCGCGGTGTCGCCGCCGAGCAGCGGGGCCAGCGGTCGGGCGAGGAACGGATACAGCAGGGGGAAGCCGAAGTCCCGCCACGGCTGGTCGAGCGGCAGCCGGGCCAGGTGGTCGTAGAGGAACGAGTCCCAGGCGAACCAGAGCGACAGCCATCGGTGTGGTGAGACGTCCCGCTGCTGCTGGCGCATCTGGGCTTCGTCCGGCGGCGGTGCCCAGGGCACCTCGTCGAAGGCGGCGAGCGCGAGCACACCGAGCAGGCTGAGAACGATCTTGGTGCCGAGGAACACCGCGAGCACATACGGCCAGGGCGCGGGTACCCGCGCGAGCAGCCGGCCCACCCGGCTCGTGCCGACCATCCGTCCCCCGAGTGTCCCCCGCCGCGAGCGGCTGCCGCCTACCCGCCACGGCGCCGACCCACACCCTCGATCCTGCCAGGTGACATTACCGGCATTTCGGGTACACGCGGCCCGTCTGGTCGAGGGTGACGGAGGCGACGGGGTATGGGCGACGAGCATGGCACGGTGGTGATCGGGGCAGGTCCGGCGGGCCTGACCGCGGCGTACGAACTGCTCCGCCACGGCGCCCCGGTCCGGGTGTTCGAGGCCGACGCGGTGGTCGGCGGCATCAGCCGGACCGTCGAGCGGGACGGCTGGCGCTTCGACATCGGCGGGCACCGGTTCTTCACCAAGGTCTCCCGGGTCGAGGACTTCTGGCACGAGATCCTGCCCGACGAGGACTTCCTGCTCCGCCCCCGGATGAGCCGGATCTACTACCGGGGCGCGCTCTACGACTACCCGCTCAACGCCGGCAACGCGCTGCGCAACCTCGGGATCTGGGAGGCCGCGCGATGCATGGGCTCGTACGCGCGGGCACGACTGCGGCCGCCGACGGACCAGTCGCACTTCGAGGGGTGGGTCTCGGCCCGGTTCGGCTGGCGGCTGTACTCGATCTTCTTCAAGACGTACACCGAGAAGGTCTGGGGCATGCCGGCCGACCAGCTACAGGCGGACTGGGCGGCCCAGCGGATCAAGAACCTGTCGCTGGCCAAGGCGGTCCGCAACGCGGTGCTGCCGAAGCGCAACCGCAAGGACGTGACGAGCCTGATCGAGGAGTTTCAGTACCCGAAGCTGGGGCCCGGCATGATGTGGGAACGCTGCGCCGAGGAGGTACGGCGTCGTGGCGGCACGGTGGAGACCGGCACCTGGGTGACCTCCGTGCACCGGGACCCGCAGCGGCGGCGGGCCGTGCTGGTCACCGTCGACGGGGTCGGCGGGCGGCGCACCGAGGCGGCCGATCACGTCATCTCCTCGATGCCCATCTCGGAGCTGGTGGCGGCGCTGCGCCCCGCCCCGCCGCCCCAGGTCCGGGCCGCCGCCGAGGACCTGCGCTACCGGGATTTCCTCACCGTGGCGCTGGTGGTCCCCTCGGAGTTCTCCTTCCCCGACAACTGGATCTACGTCCACGACCCGGATGTCCAGGTCGGCCGCATCCAGAACTTCGGCTCCTGGTCGCCCTACCTCGTCAAGGACGGCCGCACCTGCCTCGGCCTGGAGTACTTCGTCTCGGTGGACGACGAGACCTGGCGTACGCCCGACGCCGACCTGATCGCCTCCGCCACCCGGGAGCTGGAGACACTGGGGCTGATCCGGCCCGGGGTGGTCGAGGCCGGTTACGTGGTGCGGATGCCGAAGGCGTACCCGGTCTACGACGAGCGCTACCAGCACAACATCGACGTGATCCGGGAGTGGCTGGCCCGTGAGGTGCCCAACGTGCATCCGGTCGGACGCAACGGCATGCACCGCTACAACAACCAGGACCATTCGATGCTGACGGCGATGCTGACCGCCGAGAACATCGTCCACGGCACCCGGCACGACGTCTGGTCGGTCAACGTGGAGCAGGACTACCACGAGGAGGCGGCCAGCCGGGACGGGCGTCGCGGCACCGGACGCGACGCGCCGCTGATGCCGGCCCCGCCGCCGGTTTCCACCGCCGTGGCGGCCATCCAGGGCGACGGCCGGGCGCGCGCCACCCACCCGACCCGCATCCGCCACTGATCCCGCCACCGCACCTCGCCGGGCCGCCCCGGCCCTCGACCGGCGGCTCCGGTGCCCGGGGGGCGCGGGGTGACCGTCAGCGCACCGCCTCGGCGACGGCCCGCCAGACCTGGGTGGCGAGCCAGTCGTTGAGCTGTTCCGGTCCGACCTCGTCCCGGTGGTCGAACCACCAGATGATGCCGGCGTCGACCATGCCGACGACGCTGGCCACCACGTACGCGGGCAGGTGCGCCTCGTAGCCGGCGGCGCGCAGGTTGGCGACGGCGGCCTCGGTGAGTTCGGGGACGGCGTACGCGGTGCCGAGGCGGGCCCGGAACCGGTAGAGGTTCGGGTGGGCGACCGCCCAGCTCAGCACCCGGCCGATGATGTTGTGCACCACGTCCGGTGGCGCGCCCGGAGCCGACAGGCTCGGGCGGATCCCGGCGCTGAGCAGGCGTGCGGCGTGTCGCGCGACCGCCTGGTCGAGATCGTCCTTGCCGGTGAAGTGGCGGTAGACGTGCGGCCGGGGAAGCCCGGCCAGGTCGGCGACCGTGCCCAGGCCCGGGTCGGTGCCGTGTTCCTCGATGGCGCGGGCCGCGGCTTCCACGATCGCCTGTCGCCGCCGGGCCCGCTCCTGCGGGACGCCGCCGGCCCGGCGTGCGGCGACGGTGTCCCGTCTCACCCCCGCGTTACTCACCGGATGACTGTAGCGGCTCGGTACCCTTGATCGGGTACGAGCTGTACCCAACCAGCATCCTGCGAGGTGGCTCATGCCCAGTCAAGCACCCGATCCCGTCGACCTCGCTCGTCTGCAGGAGGTGCTGGACGGGCCCTGGGCCGAGGTCCGCAACGCGCACCGTAAGCACCTCGACGAGCGTTTCCTCCCGGTGTACGGCGAGACCGGCGATCAGGCACGGGAGCGGGTCAGCCGGCTGCTCGGCGAACTTCCCGTCGAGCTGGGTATCGCCTCGGGCTTTCCCAGCGAGTACGGCGGCGCCTCCGACGTGGGCGGCTCGATCATCGCCACCGAGATGCTGGCGCAGGTGGACCTGTCGCTGATGGTCAAGGCCGGCGTGCAGTGGGGCCTGTTCGGCGGCGCGGTCGCCGCCCTGGGCACTCGACGCCACCACGACGCCTACCTCCGCGACATCATCTCCGGCGCGATCCTGGGCTGCTTCGCGATGACCGAGACCGGGCACGGCTCCGATGTCCAGCAGTTGCGCACGACCTGCACGTACGACCCGCAGACGCAGACCTTCGACCTGCACACCCCGCACGAGGCGGCCCGCAAGGACTACATCGGCAACGCCGCCCGGGACGGACGCATGGCGGTGGTCTTCGCGCAACTGGTCAGCAACGGCCGGCGGCACGGCGTACACGCGTGGTTGGTGCCGATCCGCGACGAGCAGGGCAACCCGCTGCCCGGCGTGACAATCGGCGACGCCGGGCCCAAGGCCGGCCTGCTCGGCGTGGACAACGGGCGGCTCAGCTTCGACCACGTGACGGTGCCGCGCGACATGCTGTTGGACCGGTACGGCGAGGTCGCCGAGGACGGCACGTACTCCAGCCCGATAGAGAACGACTCCCGGCGTTTCTTCACCATGCTCGGCACGCTGGTTCGCGGCCGGGTCAGTGTGGGCGGCGCGGCGTCGGCGGCCACCAAGTCGGCGTTGACCATCGCGGTCCGCTACGGCGACATCCGCCGCCAGTTCAGCCGCCCCGACGACGACCGGGAGGTGCTGCTCAACGACTACCTGGCCCACCAGCGGAAGCTGCTGCCCGCGCTGGCCACCACGTACGCGCTCCACTTCGCCCAGGCCGAACTGGTCGCCGCGTTGCACGAGGTGCAGGGCGGCGACGGCCCGGTCGACGAGCACCGGCAGCGGGAACTGGAGTCCCGCGCCGCCGGGCTCAAGGCCGCGCAGACCTGGCACGCCACCCGCACCATCCAGATGTGCCGCGAGGCCTGCGGTGGCGCCGGCTACCTGGCCGAGAACCGGCTGCCGGGGCTGCGGGCCGACACCGACGTCTTCACCACGTTCGAGGGTGACAACACGGTCCTGCTGCAACTGGTCGCCAAGGGGCTGCTCACCGGCTACCGGGACGAGTTCGGCTCACTGGACGGCTGGGGACGCGCCTCCTTCGTCGCCGAGCAGGTGCGGGAGATGATGCTCGAACGCACCGCCGCACGAGCACTCATCCAGCGACTGATCAGCGCCGTACCCGGCCGCGACGAGGAGGTCGCCGTCACCGACCGCGGCTGGCAGCTCAAGATCTTCGAGGATCGCGAGAAGCACCTTCTCGAAGGCGCGATCCGCCGCCTGCGCAACGGGGCGAGCAGCAAGCAGGACCGGCCCTTCGACATCTTCAACGACGTCCAGGACCACGTCCTCACCGCCGCCGCCGCGCACATCGACCGGGTCACCCTGGAGGCGTTCGTTGCCGGCATCGAGGACATCGCGGACCCGGCGGTGCGGTCGCTGCTCTCCCGCGTCTGCGACCTGTACGCGCTCAGCGTCATCGAGACCAACAAGGGGTGGCTGCTGGAGCACGGCCGGCTCACCCCGGCCCGCTCGAAGGCGATCACCGCGGTGGTGAACGGCCTGCTCAAGGAGCTGCGCCCACAGCTGCGGACGCTGGTCGACGGCTTCGCCATCCCGGACACCTGGCTGCACGCCGCCATCCTCCGCGAGGAGCCCCACCGCCAGCACACCATGACCACCCACGACACCGCCCCCACTCCCCAGACAGCCCCCGCCTGACCCAGCCCCCGCGATCTTGCACTTTCGGTCTCCCCATACCGGGATGAAAGACCCATTCGGGCGACACGAAGTGCAAGATCGCGGGGCGGGTGGCGGGCGGCGAAGGCGCGGGGGGGCGGTCAGGGGCGGCGTGACTCCTCGTCGACCTGTCGGGTGACCCGGCCGGCGACCTCGCGTAGGGCGGTGACCTGCTCGGCGGTGAGCCCGTCGATGACGAAACGCCGCACCGCGCCGACATGTCCCGGCGCCGCGGCGACCACGAGATCCCACCCCGCCTCGGTCAGGGTCGCCCGGTTGTAGCGGGGGTTCTCCGGGTCGGGCTCCCGACGCAGCAGGCCCCGCCGCTCAAGGCGCTTGACGACGTTCGACAGCCGGGACAGTGAGCTGCTCACCTGGCTGGCCAGGTCGCTGAGCCGCAGGGTACGCCCGGGGGTCATGGACAGGCCGCTCAGCACGAAGTACTCGAAGAGCGTGAGGTCGTTGTCGCGCAGCAGTTGCGCGTCGAGCGCGCCGGGCAGCTTGAACATGAGGCTGGCCAGGGCGAGCCAGGCCTCGCGCTCGCACTCGTTCAGCCACCGGGGTTCCTCCGGCATGACGCTCAGCCTAGCCGCCATCCCCTGCGGCCGAGGTGAGGGATGTCGCATTCAGTTCAAGCTTGAAGTTCGACCGGCTATCGTCAACTTCAAGCTTGAACCTCATACCCATGGAGTTGTCGTGACCCTGTTCCGGCTGGACGCCAGCATCCGCACCCACGGTTCCGCGAGCCGCGAGATCGCGGACATCGTCGAAGAGGAGTGGCTTGCCGCGCACGACGGTGACACGATCGAGCGCCGCCACATCGGCGTCGACACCCTGCCCGCGACCGCCTGGGCGGCGGCTGTCACCGCCGGGATGACCACTGCCGAGGAGCGCACCGCCGAGCAGCGCGAGGCCGTCGCCCTGGCGGCGACGCTGGTGGACGAGTTGCTCGCCGCCGACGCCATCCTGTTCGCCGTGCCGCTCTACAACTACGGCGTGTCGCAGCACTTCAAGACGTACGTCGACCTGGTCAGCACCGACCCGCGCGCGTTCGGGCAGCCGTTCCTGGAGGGCAAGCGGGTCGTGCTGGCCACCGTCCGCGGCGGGGCGTACGGCAGCGGCACGCCCCGGGAGGGCTGGGACCACGCGACGCCGTACCTGCGCCGGATCATCGCCGACTGCTGGGGTGCCGACCTCACCGTCGTCGAACGCGAGTTCACCCTCGCCGGCGTCAGTCCCGCCCTGGATCCGTTCCTCGACCAGGCCGCGGAGATGCACGCCGGTGCCCTGCAGGCCGCCCGGGAGGCCGGTCGCGCGCTCGGCGCACTGCCGCTCCCGGTCTGACCCCTCAACCATCCGTCGGTCAGGAGGCGTTTACTCCTGCCGAGGGGGTGGCGATGGGCCAGACGTTCCACGAGTTCGTGGTGCAGCGTTCTCCGGCGCTGTCCCGGACCGCCTACCTGCTCACCGGCGATCACCAGTTGGCCGAGGATCTCCTCCAGAGCGCACTCGCCCGGACGTACCGGCACTGGCGGCGGATCCGCGACGGCGATCCGGAGGCGTACGTGCGCCGGGTCATGTACCACCAGCAGGTCTCCTGGTGGCGGCGACGCCGGTTCACCGAACGGCTGGAGGCCGAGCCGGGGCCGGCCCACCGCAGCCACCCGGATCCCAGCGACGCCGCCGCCCTGCGGATGACCCTGGCCGCCGCGTTACGCCGGTTGACCCCCCGGCAGCGGGCGGTGATCGTGCTGCGCTTCTACGAAGACCTGACCGAGGCGCAGGTGGCGGCCACGCTGGGCTGCTCCATCGGGACGGTGAAGCGGCACGGGCACGCGGCGTTGGGCCGGCTCCGCGCGGTCGCTCCGGAACTGGTCGACCTCGCACCGGAGAGGAGCGCCCGATGACCGCACGGCTGCGGGAGACGCTGCACGCTGCGGCGGAGCAGGTGCCCGCGTACCAGGTGGAGCAGCGCGCGCTGGCGACGGCGCGCCGGACGCGGCGGCGCCGGGCCACGGCGGCGGCCGCCGCGTTCCTGCTGGCGGCGCTCGGCGGCCTCGCCCTCCCGGCGACCCGCACGCCGGTGGACGTGGCCGGCCCCACCGAGCCGGCGGCGTTGCCGGACCGGCTGGGCCTGCCACCGCTCGGGAGCCTGCACGCCACGGACCGGCCCCGGACCGGTCCGGCCTCGGTGATCTTCACCGGGGAGGCGGGACGGCTGACCTACAACGACGAGTGCAGTCTCGTCACCGTCGTCGACGGCGACACGGACACCTATCGGATCGTCCGCAGCGGCTGGGAGCGGACCGCCGGCAAGGACGTGCTGCTCTCCCCGGAGGGCCGCTGGTTGGCGCACAATCCCCAACGCGGCGACCCCCGGGCGGAGATCGTCGATCTGGTCACCGGCGCGACCCGGAACCTGGGCAGCGGCGTCCCGGGAACGGTCGACACGGAACCGGCCGGGTGGTCACCGGACGGAAGATCGCTGGTGGTCCGCGACACCGTGCCAACGGGCCCCGACCGCAGCGGTCACCGGCGGCTGCTCAGCCTGGTTCGGATCGAGGACGGCCATTCGGTCCGACTGACCGAGGCGCCGTTCGGCACGGTTCCCGGGGTGGTCGTCGCCTTCGCCCCTGGCGGCGACCGCCTCGCCTGGCAGACCGGGCGCGTGGTGACGGTCGCCGACCGGGACGGCAGCGTGATCGCCTCCTTCCCGCTCCCGCCCGACACCGACCTGGCCGGCAAGGGTGCCTGGACGCCGGACGGGCGGTGGCTCACCGCGACACGACGCGACGCGGCGAGGTGGACGCTGCACCGGATCGAGCCGGCCACCGGACGGGACCTCGGGGCGTTGGGAACGGCCGGCGTCGACGACGTGGTCGGCATCCAGCTCCTGGGTTGGACGGCAACGGGAGTGCCGTGGGTGGTGTCCTACCTTCCCCATCCACCGGACTCGCCGGACTTCACCCGTCCCTTCCCCAACGACGACCGCCCGGAGTACGGCCTCATCGGGAGCATCGAGGTGCTGTCGCTGCCACCGGACGGCCAGCCATCGACCACCCTGCTCACCGCGCCCCGGCAGGTGGTCTCCATCGACGTCGCCGACGACGTGATCCGGGCCGGCCACACCCGCGTCGCCGACCCGCCGCGCGGCGTCGGCGGCCGGTTCTGGCTCTGGACCGCCGTGATCGTGGTGGCGGTCGGCGCGGTGGCCGCGTACCGGTGCCGGGAACAGCTCACGCTCTGGTGGGAGAACCGTCAGGTGCGACGGATTACCGGGTGGGCCTGAGTCAGCCCCGGGGTACGACCCTCGGCCCGACCCGTCGGTCAGAACAGCCAGGTCGGCAGCTCCGGGTCACCGCGCAGCGGCACCAGCGGCTGCGTGACGGGGCCGGAGTCCTGGCGCGACGTCCGGCCGCGTACGGACGTCGTGCCGGGCGGCGGGGCCGCGGCGCAGCGCGTGCCCTCCGCCGGCACGACCTGGTCGATCAGGTACGCCTCGATCGCCTGGTCCGCGCAGGCCACCCGGCCGTACACGATGTGCCCCCAACCCTCGTAGGTCAGCAGCTCGGCGTGGTCTCCGAACTGGTCGGCGGCACCGAGCGCCCAGTTGTAACCGGTCGCCGGGTCGTGCAGCGAGTTGGTCAGCAGCAGCTTCGCCTCGTTGGTCGGGTTGATCCGTCGCTGCGGGTTGTCCGCCGGGGTCGGCCAGCCCAGACAGATCGCGCCGACCGCCGCCCGCGGCAGGTCCGGCAGGTCCGGTGCGGCGCGTTGCGCATCGGCCAGGATGGACCGCCACTGCGTGACGGTGGCGGTTGTCAGGTTCCAGTCCTGGCAGAGGACCGCCTGGTACGCGAAGGGCACCACGGTCGGCGGTTCCTCGGCCGATTCCCGGGCCGCCGCCGACGTTCCCCACGGCCGTCCCGCATCCACCCGCTCCAGCTCGGCGGCGATTTCGAGCCAGTACGGCTGGTGGTTCAGGTTGCGCATCACGAAGTTGACCAGATCCTGCTGCGTGATCTTGTAGCTGTGGTCGTCCGGGTCCGGCAGCTCACCGCGAGCGGCGCGGTCGAGCAGTCGCTGCCAGAACTGGCGGATGTTGCGACCGTGGAGGGCGCACTGCGGCAACCGGGCGCAGCCGGCGACGAACTCGTTGAACGAGTCCTGCCCGGCGGCCGCCTGGGTGACCGCGAAGCCCCGGGCGTCCTGGCTGTGGTCCATCACGCTGTCGGCGACGATGGCGCGTACCCGGGTCGGATACAGTTCCGCGTACTGCTGCGCCATGAGCGTGCCGTACGACATTCCGAGGAAATTGAGCTGCGCGTCACCGACCGCGGCGCGAATCGCGTCAATATCCCGGATCACCTGAAGCGTGTCGACGTGGTCGAATACCGGACCGCTGTTGGCCCGGCAGTCGTCGGCCAGCGCACGGTTGGCGGCGGACATCCTGGCAAATGCGCTGGAGGTCTTGATGGGCTCGACCGGCAGCGCGAGGATTTTGTCCAACGTACACATGATCGGCGCACTGCGACCCACCCCGCGCGGATCGAAGCCGACGATGTCGAAATGACGACGCAGTTCGTCGCCGTAATAGGCCCACAGCGCCGAGTCGACGCCGGAACCGCCCGGCCCGCCCGGATTCACGACCAGCGATCCACGCCGTGCCGCCGGGTCGGTCGCCGGCCGCTTGGCCAGCGCCAACTCGATGGTCGGCCCGTCCGGATCGGCCCAGTCGACCGGTACCTCCAGGGTGCCGCACAGGGCGCTGGCGTCCTGCTCGCAGGGCGTCCACTCCACGATCCCGGTCCCGGTCGGGGACGCGGACCCGGACGACGGGGCGAGCGGCACCAGCACCATCCCCACGGTGAACCCGGCGAGCAGCCGCCGGATCAGTTTTCTGCGCATGCTCCCTCTTCCAGATCGATTCCCGGCCATCAGCCGGCCGATGCCGAAGGTAGCGAAGCCGCCACGGTACGGGGTTACCGGGAAATGTCGCCGGCAATACCATTCGGAGCGCGACCGGAATGACCGGAATCGGCGTTGCCCGCCATCCGTGGGAACGCTCCCATGATTGACCGACAAATGGCGAGGTCACCGCGCGGAGGCGAGCATCGTCGGCCGACATCACGAGACCGCCGTGCCAATTGTCAACATGGCAGAGGTCACAAGGAACACCGATGTCCCGTCGACCTTCTCGAAGCTTTCGGATAACGTGCGCTCAATCTGCTCGAAAGATCGCAGACGTTTTGATCAGACGTGCACCCCGTAGCCGCCGGTGCCGGAAAGGCCGGTGCCGCCGGGGCGATAGCGCGTCGACGTGCCGGTGTCTCGGGGTTCGCACGGCATGGGGCGGCCCGCCTCGGCCGCCGCCGCGCGGAGCCGGTCGCGGTCGAAGTCCCATGGCGTCAGGGCGTCGGCGAAGGTGCGGAGGAGTTGGCCGTCCGGGTCGGCGGCGTCGTAGCGGTCCCACTGCCTGGTCAGGTAGAGGAAGGGGGCCAACCGATCCGGATCGGACGGCACGTAGCCCGCCTCGGTGGCCGCCCGACGCGCGAATCCGTCGCGGTACTCCGCCTGGTCACAGACCCGGTCCCGGGCTTCACCAGGGCCCAGGTCACGCAGCGTGCGCAGCACCGCCCGCCGGACCTCGGCCGGCACCGCGCCCTCGCCCTCGCCGTCGCGGCCGCCGTCTTCCTCGTCCCTGTCCTCGTCCTCGTCGAGGACCTCCAGCAGGCTCGCCACCGGGTCGGCACCGGCTCGCGTACCGGCGAAACCGCCGTTCACGCCGAAGTCGTGCAGGGCGGTGCCGTCCGGGTCGACCTCGGCGTACTCCTCCCACTGGCGGGTGAGGATCAGAAAGATCGGCACGAGGTCGCGCGCGGCCGGACGGTAGCCGGCCTCGACGGCGGCGGCCGTCGCCTCCTCGTCCAGGTCCATCGCCCACCAGCAGACACTCTCGCGGGCCGCTCCGGGTGGAAAGGAGCGCAGTGCCCGCCGGAGCGCCTCGACGGCGGGGGCCGGCGGCTCGTACCGCAGCATCTCCAGCAGGCGGAAGACCAGATCGTGGCCGTCGAAGCCGGCCAGCAGGTCGAACCGCTGCCGCAGCGCCATCAGCGCGGCAAGCTCCAGGTCCGCCCCCGCACGGCGGGGCAGGTGCGGGTTGGCCAGCACCATCCGCAGCAACGGCGTCGGCGAGCCGTCGTCTTCCCAGAGCCGACAGGTCGGAAAATCCCGGCTGTACGAGGCGTGGTGATCCATGCCCTCGACGAAGGCGGCTTCGAGCACCGCCAGCAGGCGAGGCTCGTCAGTGGCGGCGAGCACCGCCGCAACGTCCTCACGTCCGGGGCCGAAGCGGGCGAACTCCAGGATCGCCGCCGGAACATCATGGACGTCGTTCCGGCGGAACAGTCGCAGCGTGTCCTGAGGCAGGTAGGCGACCATCCGCACCGACGGCGACTCGTGGGCGAGCAGGAACCGCAGCACGGTGGGCGTCGGATGCTCCCGCTCACCGACACCCACGGTCCACAGCGCCTCCCAGATCTGCGGCCGCTCGGCTTCCTGCGCCCACAACCGTTCGAGCACGGCGAGCGCCTGGTCCCTGACCGCCGCGTCGCGGTCCCGGGCCATCAGCTCGACCAGCCGGTACGGATCCGAGCCGGCTGACCATCGCACCCGCGCGGCGGCGAACCACCCCACCCTCCGCGACACCATCCATCCATGATGCGCGATCGGGCTGACGACGACCGGCTTCAGCGGGTCTTGTCCGGCGGACGATCGATCGACGACCACCAGCTCGACCGCAGGGGACAATCTGACGGACGTCAGCGTCCTAGACTGTCCGACGGCCGCGCGAGCCACCTCTCCACCACATCGGACAGAGGATGATCAGATGAGGTCGCAACGACCACCGGCACCTCGTCGACGGGCCGTCGTCCGCTGGCTCTTCGCCGGTCTCGCCGCGATTCTTGCCCTTCTCGTGGTGCTTCCCAGCTTGACCGATGCCGCCTGGAGCCCCTTCGACGCCTTCCGGTCGCCCGCTGACGTGACGCCCACGCCCACCCCGACGGCGGCCGATGACACTCCCTCGGCTCAACTGATCAAGGCGTGCGTCCGGCAGATCAAGGGCGACGTGGTGCTCGACCTCCACCACCGCGACATCCCCGAGCACCGCTGGGGCGATCCGGTCAGCGGCATGCTCACGGCATTCAGCGAGCCGTACGTGCTGTGGCTCTTCGACTCCGAGTGCAGGGCGTACGAGGCGGTCGCGGTGCCACCGCGAACCAGTCACTCGTTCCACGCCTACGTGGGCCAGGTCTGGTCGTACGCCGAAGCGTCGGCCACACCGCCCGCCGAGGACTGCAACTGCGGCGTCTTCAGCCCGGCCTACAGCGGCGACGCGCTGACGTTCAGCGATACCGGACGGCTCACCTACCACACCGAGTAGGCCGCGCAGGTCTCTCACGAAGCTCATGACGCATGATCCAGGTCGATGCCGTGCCGGCACCGGTCACCGCGCCGGTGCGCGGGTCGATCGCACGCCAGTGGTGCTCGTGCGGGCGGACGATCACGTAGCCCAACCTCGTGTAGAACGTGACGGCGGACTCGTCGTCCACGTCCACGTCGATACTCATGGCGTCGGCACCGTGCGCCACACCCACCGCCTCGCCGGCCCTGACCAGCGCCCGTCCGATGCCACGACGGCGGGCCGGCTCGACCACCGCCAACCCGTACAACCATGGGTTCGGTTCGTCGCAGCCGCCCCGCCATCGGACGCTGACCATCCCGACGACGTTGTCCTCGACCACGGCGACGAGCATGTTCTCCTCGCCCCGCCCGGCGGCCTGGAGACGCACCTCGGCACGATCCCTCGACCCCGCCAGCTCCCCCAGACCGCCCAGATCGGATGGCGCCGCAGCACGGATCAACAGGTCGCCGATCATCTGTTGACGGTAGCGGCTCGACTCATGCACAGCCGGCCGCCCGCGAGCGGGCGGTGCCGGCGGTGTCCGATCCGCCGGGCGCCGCGACCGGCGGATGAACGTTGACCGTATCTCCGGTGTCAGGTGTTTCGATCGGACCGGCGCGTGGCAAGGCTAAGGCCAGTCGAAGGGAAGCGCCGATGCCTGAGTCGCTGGACAGCCTGATCAGTCAGCTCGACGCGTTGCTCGCCGACCTGGAGGCGGCCGTGGCGGCGCGCGCCGACGAAATCGACGCGGTGGCGCCGGCGCACCGTCGGGGTGCCCGGAACCTGGTGCGCTACACCGCGTTGCGCCAGAAGGACATCAGGGACCTGCAGAACGACCTGATGGACCTGGGCGCCACCTCGTTGGCCACCACGGAGGCCAACGTACGGGCCAAGGTGCAGGCCGCGCACAACGTGCTCGCGGCACTGCGCGGGGATCCGGGACCGTGGGATCTCACCGGCATCGACGATGATCTCGACGCCGGCGACGAGATCCTCACCGGGCACGCGGAGCAATTGTTCGGACCGGCGCGCGCCGATCGGCCCACCCGCATCATGGTGACCCTGCCCTCCGAGGCGGCCGACGACGAGGACCTGGTCGCTGACTTCGTCACCGCCGGCATGGATGTCGCCCGGATCAACTGCGCACACGACGGGCCGGACGCCTGGCGGAGGATGATCGACAATGTCCGGTCCGCCGCAGCAGAGGCGGGCCGAAGGGTCGTCATCTCCATGGATCTGCCCGGTCCCAAGCTGCGCACCGGGCCGATCGCCGACGGCGCGGCGGTCGGCCGGGCCCGGGTCACCCGCGACGAGGCGGGCCGGGTCGTCGCCCCGGCCGGGCTGTGGCTCGTGCCGGCGGACCTGCCCGAGGTGCCGGCGGCACCGCCCGTGCCGGGCCGGCGGCCGCCGCTGACCGTGCAGGTCGAGTCCGGGTGGCTGTCCGACCGGCGGCCCGGCGACGTGGTGCGGCTACGCGACAACCGTGGACGGCGACGCAGGTTCACGGTGGCCGAGGTCGCCGCCGACGGGGTGCTCGCGTTCGGGCAGCGCAATGCGTACGTCGCCGACGGCACGGCGCTGACGTGTGACGGCCACACCACCCGGGCCTCGGGCATTCCACCCGTACCGCGCCGGTTGCGGCTGACCACCGGCGACCGGTTGGTGCTGACCACCGATCTCTCCCCCGTCGACCCACCCGGCCCGGAGGAGGTGGCCCGGATCGGCTGCACGTTGCCGGAGGCCGTGGCCGCGCTGCGCCCCGGACACCCGGTCCTGCTCGACGACGGCGCGATCGCGGCGGTCGTCGAGTCGACCGCGGAGGGGCAGGCGACGCTGCGGGTCACCCGCACCAAACCGGGCGGAAAGTGGCTGGGTGCGGAGAAGGGGATCAACCTGCCGGACACCGATCTGCCACTGCCGGCGCTCACCGACGAGGACGCCGCACACCTGCCGTTCGTCGCCGAGCACGCCGACACCGTCGCGGTCTCCTTCGTCCGGTCGGTGGACGACATCGAACACGTACTCAAGGCGCTCGACGAGGTGCAGGCGCCGGAGCTGGGGTTGATCCTCAAAATCGAGACCGGGCAGGGTTTCCGGGAGCTGCCGTCGATGCTGCTGGCCGCGATGCGTCGACCCCGGGTCGGCGTCATGATCGCGCGCGGTGACCTGGCCGTCGAGGTCGGCTTCGAACGGCTCTCCGAGGTGCCCCGGCAGATCCTCGCGCTCTGCGAGGCGGCGCACGTGCCGGCCATCTGGGCGACCCAGGTGCTCGAATCGCTGGCCAAGACCGGGCAGCCGTCCCGCGCCGAGATCACCGATGCGGCCGCCGCCCAACGGGCCGACTGCGTGATGCTCAACAAGGGCCCGTTCATCCTCGACGCGATCGAGGCCCTGGACAGCATCCTGGCCCGGATGGGGGCGGTACAGCGCAAGAGCCGGACCCTGCTGCGGCAGATCAACTCCTGGGAGGGGCAGTGAAGGCCGTCGCGACCGGTGCGGTGGTGGCGAGCCGGTGCTGCACCCGAGCGGCCACCGCACGCAGGTAGGGTCCACGCTCCCGGTGTGCCAACGCGTTGAGCGACCCCGCGCCGTGCCGGTCCAACATCTCCGCCAGGCGTTGCTCCATGCTGAGGCGCTGCCCGGACGGACCGGTCGTCTGGTCCGCGTAGGTCAGCGCGTCGGCCAGCGCACCACGCTCCCGGGGGTAGTCGGTCAACGCGTGCGCCAGGCCGGCGGCCCGGGCCACGAAAACGGCACCGGAGTGGTGGGCGACCAGGGCGACCAACCGCAACGGCCAGCCCTGCCGACGCAGGTGGGCGGCACCGTCGAGTGGATGAAACCCGGTGTCGACCAACGAGTGGGCGTAACCGATGTCGTGCAGCCAGGCCGCCGCGAGCAGCAGGTCCCGGTCGCCCTCCGAGGCCAGCGCGCCGGTCAATTCCTCAGCTCGCCGGGCCACACCGACCGTGTGCCGCCAGCGCTGCGGCAGGTCGGCGAGCAACACCTGGGCCTCTTCACGTGCCCGGTGCACCAGGACCGGCACCGCCATCGCGACGCTCATGCCGTCACCGTAGGCACGTCAGCCGGAACCGTCGCCGAACGCAGGATGAACATGAGGTTGCTGCCCGGAACCCGTCCAGCCAGCGACTCGCAGCTCTCGGGCTCGGGTGGCCGTCCAGTGCGATGCCCCGGCCGACCACAGCAACTTCGAGCGGGCCGGGAAGGCGTCCCGTCGATACGATAACGCGCATGCCCTTTGTCGATCTGCCGATGCTGAACCTCCACGGTGAGTGGCCGGTGAATCAGCGGGAGCAGGCGGTGGTCGCTGATTTGCTCCCGTCCCTCCCGACGGCCGCTCGGCCAGGCTCCGACGCGCAGACGCGATGGGTGGCGGCACTTGAGACGCTGTCCTACCTGTACGAGACCATCCAGTCGGAAGGCCACCGGCTGTTCGAGGACCAGGGGCCGTTGCAAACTCCGCCGGGCCAAGTGTCTTTGATCGATATCATGTTCCGGGCGGCTCAGGGCATCAACGATTGTCGGACTTTCCTCAACCTCGAGGTGGCGTACAGCCCGGATGGCACGCTGCAGGCGTCTGGCTACCTCGACGACCTTGAGCTGGAACTGGTCAGGCTGCGCCACCACCTGGCCGAGGCGGCCGGCTCCTGAGGTCGCTCGCCAGCGCTGAAGGACTCCTTGACGCTTGCCCTGACCGTGACCCTCCTGGGCGTACTCCCGCGCAGCTGAGCCGAGACGGGATCGGACATCATCGAGGCATGGGCGACCTGCTGATCAATCTGCTGGCGAGTGTCATCGCCGGCACGGCCGTCTGGCTCGCCGGGTTCCTGCTGCGGCGACGCAAGCTGAACCGGGCACGCGCCTTCTTCGGCCTCACCGCCGGAGCGAGCTGTCTCCTGGTGGTCTCCCGGCACGCGTCGTCACCGCGCGAGTTCAGCGTCCACCGCCGCGACGTCGCCGCGCTGGTGGAACTGGCGACCATCATCCGGGAATGCGGCGCGTACGCGGACCGGGTCGGCGAGAACCAACCGGCCGGGGAACTCGGCCGGCTGACCGAGTTCTGCGTCGGCGGTCCCGGTGGTGCCAGCCCGCGCAGTGCCACACACGTACGCACGATCCTGCGCGGTGTGACGTACGAGGTCTTCGACGAGGAGAAGCGCCGGACGTCGTTCACGGTCGGCGGCACCGAGTACGTCTTCAGCCCGGAGACCAGCTACGTACTGCTCGCCCGGTTCTGGGGGCCGGCCGGTGCTCGACCGGTGTTCTTCATCGGCGGGCTGAGCGCGGGCAGCAACCTCGCCGGCGCCCGCTACCTGGTCAGGCACCACCCCGAACTCCACCGCACGTTCGGCGCCGACCGGCCGTTCGCGCTGGTGCTGCGGATCGTCGAGCCGGCCGCGTACGGCACCGACTTCACCGAGCTGGTCGCCGACGTGACCGACGTCGCGTTCCAGCCCGTGCCGCAGCCGGTGGAGTAGGGCCCGCGACACGTGATCACCTGCCGAAATCGCCCGCCCAAAATGTGGTGCCCCTGAGCACCAGCATCGACAGAATGCTCCGATGCAGATCCGCGAGGTTCGCCAGGCCGAGCTCCCCATCCTGCAGGACATCGAGCGTGCCGCCGGACAACTCTTCCGCAATGTCGGCATGCCCCAGATAGCCGACGACGACCCGCTGCCGATCGAGGTACTCGGCCGCTACCGCGAGGCAGGTCGTGCCTGGGTCGCCACCGATCACACCGACACGCCGGTCGGCTATCTCCTCGCCGATGTCGTCGACGGCAGCTTCCACATCGAGCAGGTTTCGGTGCATCCTCGTCACGGGCGTCGGGGTGTCGGACGTCAGCTGATCGCCAACCTCGCCGATCGTGCGATGAGTGGCGGCGTGTCTGCGCTGACCCTGACCACATTCGCTGACGTGCCGTGGAACGCCCCGTACTACGCCCGCTGCGGATTCCAGACCATCGACGAGGCTGACCTCACCCCTGGTCTCCGGGCCATCCGCCAACGGGAGGCGGCACTCGGGCTCGACCGCTGGCCCCGCGTCTGCATGCGCCGTGAGCTACGCACGCCGACAGCATGACGTCTCCGGTGTGAACTCTCGGGTTGTTGCCCCGGCGAACCCAGCAGACGGGCGTCAGGTGGTGTAGTCGGCGTTGATCCGGATGTATCCCTCGGTCAGGTCACAGCCGTAGACGGTGAAGGCACCATCGGCGATGCCCAGGTCCACTTCGATCATCACGTCGTCGCCGCGCAGGTGGTCCTGCAACCGACGCAGCGTCTCGTCGGTCGCCGGAGCGGGATAGACCTCCAGGCCGCCGAATCCGATACGCACGCGGTCCGGCAGGATGTCGTCGTCCTCCTCACACTTGCCCACCGCCATCGCCACCCGCCCCCAGTTCGGGTCCGCACCGTGCACGGCGGTCTTCACCAGCGGCGAGTTCACCACCGCCTTGCCGACCCGCTTGGCCTGGATGTCGTCGCGCGCGCCGGTCACCCGTACCTCGATCAGCTTGCTGGCACCCTCGCCATCGCGAGCGACCATCCGCACCAGCTCGAGGGCGCAGGTGTACAGCGACTCCGTGAACTCGTCGAGGTCGACCGGACCGGCCAGCCCGTTGGCGAAGATGGCCGCGGTATCGCTGGTCGAGGTGTCGGTGTCGATGCTCACCGCGTTGAAAGTCCGGTCGATCACCGCGCGGAACAACCGGTCCAGGTCTGCGGCGGCGATCTCGGCGTCCGTGCAGAAGAAGGTCAACAGCGTGGCCATGTTGGGTTCGATCATGCCGACGCCCTTGGCGACACCGACGACGGTCGCCGCGCCGCACCGCGAGCGCGCCACCTTCGGGTGGGTGTCGGTCGTCATGATGGCGGCGGCGACCCGGTCGAAGTCCGCCGGCGGGAACGGCCAACGCAGTCCGGCGAGGTGCTCACGCAGGCGGGGCATCGGGTACTGCCGTCCGATCACCCCGGTCGAGGCGATCAGCAGGTCGTCCGGATCCAGCTCCAGCGCCTGGGCGACCATCGCCCGGACCTCGCGGGCGTTCGCCATGCCCTCCTCGCCGGTGGCGACGTTGGCGTTGCGGGCGAGCACCACCACCCCACGGGCCGACGACGTACGCGCCGAACGGCTCAGCACCACACTGGGACCGGCGAACCGGGACTGGGTGAAGACCGCCGCGCTGACCGCGGGCACCTCCGAGACCAGCGCAACGAAGTCGTCACCCTGCTCCTTGAGTCCCGCGTTGCCGACGAGTGCACGGAAACCCCGAGGGGCGATGGCGTCCACCTGATGACTCCCCTACTTGACCACGATCAGCAAGAACATACCCCCGGTCACCGGCCTGTTCGGCCCTGACCTGCTGACCGCGCATCCCAGACGTCCGCCAGGTCGTACGGAGGCTGTCCAATGGTTGCCTCGGGGTCGGCGGTGGTGGTCGCCCGCCTGACTCGCCGCCTATGACGCGTCCTGTCGATCTTGTTGTGGTTGATCGTTGACGTTGTGCCGGCGGACGGCCAGCACGTTAATCCGGGCTCTTGCCGAGGGACAGACCGGCGTCGGTGTAGCCGTGCCGGCGGTAGAAGCGCACTGCATCGACGTTACGGTGGTAGATGCCAGCCGACAGGTACGTGATCCCCCGGTCGCTTGCCCACCGTTCAGCCGCCGCCAGCAACGCTGATCCCACCCCGAGCCCTCTGGCGTCGGGCAGCACAACCGTGTGGATCTGGGCCGAAGGCTCAGGGCGCAGGATCTGATGCTCCGGCGAACCCGAATGCCGCAGCACTTCAACCATCCCGACCACTTCACCGTCAGGAGTCTCAGCGACGAGGACGCCATCCCGCCCGGCCCTATCGATCAGCATGGCCGCGAAGTGACGGGACACCAGATCGCGTTCCGGAACGCGGTAGGTGGCAGCGTCGAGAGCGATGTGCGCCTCAGCGTTGGCCAGTCGCAGCTCCACCAATGAAGCAACATCCGCCAAGCTCGCTGGCCGAACCGTCAGCGTTTCCTCCCCCATCATCCCGATCCTAGAGTCCACACCGAACCTACGAGGTGTTCGCGCCGTACGTCGCGGGAGTAAGGTTGGCCGGCAGGTGACACACCGCCAACGCCACGGCCTCCGCCGCAGTGGCGGTCTCCCCGATCCTTCGTCCCATGTAGCCCATGGTGACGGTGTAGTCCATGCCGTGCCCGGCATGCAGACACACCAAGATCTCTCGGGAGAGACCGGGCCGGGTCCTAGTGGAAAACCGCAAGGACCAATGGCTGGTGAACGGGTAGAGCTGACGCAGCCTCGGCTCGGCGTACGCGGCCTCGATCAGCGCCTGGTATTCGGGCCAGTTCACCTCGGCTGCTTCCTGACATAGGTGCCGCCACTCCGATTCGACCAACCGGGCCGGATCGCGGTCGGGCACCTCGAAGCGTCCGGTCAACTGCACGAATGGGGCGGCCTCACGGATGCCGGTCAGGGGCACCCCGTCGTGCCACGCCTGCGCGGCCCGCGCGATCTGGGCGAGATCCGCCGTGCTCCCTTCGATCAGGGCCAGACCTTGGTCCCGCTCGCAACCCCGGATGGACCACTGCCGCTTCACGCGGCTCGCGGAGACCTGCAGTTCCTCGCGGTGCACGACAGGGGTAGGTACGAGGGCGCGGTACATCGAGCCGGACTCCGCGAGCGAAACGGCAATGGTCAACCCTTGTGCGACAGCGGCGGCGCGCAACGCCGCCGAGAGGCTTCCGTCGGCAGCAACCTCCGGGTAGAGGACCACAGGATCGGGATACGTGGGCATGGCTCACGATTCTGCCTCGCCTGTTCCGATGGCGTCGGGCGAGCGCGGGCGGCGCAGCCTGTGATGGGATGCGCCGCATGGTCGAATCGCGCGTGCCCGTGTTGGAGATGCTGTGGGAGGCGCACGATCCACACGACACGCTGAAGTGGATGTTCGGCTTCGACGACGCGCGAGGGGCTGTCCACTGGATCGTCGACGTCCTGGACGGACACTGGGGCGTAGGCGTCAGCTCCTGCGAGCGGATCGTGATGAGCGCCGGCAACGCGCTGGCGTGGCTCGGCACGCCGTCCGGTCGGCTGCTCGCGAAGTGGTCGGTGGTGCCCGAGCGTTTCTCGCGCCTCGCGGAGGTGGCACGACTCACGGGCTGGCTGGACGGCCAGGGCCTACCGGTCTCGGCGCCGGTTCCCGCACGCGACGGCCGCCTTCAGGTGGAGGTCGACGGCGTCTCGATGGGCCTGCAAACAGTCATCGTGGGCGACCTTCTCGACACCGCCGACCCCGCTCAGGTGCGCGCAGCCGGAAGGGTCCTGGCCCGGTTGCAGGATGCGCTCGCGGCATACCCGTACGCCGACCGGATTCCCCCGCTCACCGGCGCATCCCAGCCGTTGCCGCAGCGGGTCACCGACTGGCTCGACACCCACGCCGAACATCTACCCGCAGCGGCCCGCGACACGCTGCGCAGGTTGGTCGCCAGCGCGCCACCCGACCGGCTGCCACCACAGCTCGTCCACTTCGACTTCCGCTCCGCCAACATCCTGTGCGCCGACGGCGAGATCACCGCGATCCTCGACTTCGAGGAAGCCCGACACGACCACCGGCTCGTCGAACTGGCCCGGGCGGCGACCCTGCTCGGCACCCGCTACCACAACTGGGGGCCGGTGCCGGTTGAGGTCCGTACCCAGTTCGTCGCCGGGTATCAGGCTGTGCACCCGCTGACCCCGGCCGAGGCGGGATGGTTGGACATCCTGCTGCTCTGGCAGGCCCTCGCGATGGTGCCACCCGGCGAGGACCCGACCGGGTGGGGACCGGCCGCGCTGGACCAGCTGCCACGACCCTGACCACTAGCCCGACGCAGGCGACGAGCGGGCTCCGGCGGCGTTCCTGGACACCGCACTAACCGCGATGCAGCCGGCAGGCGGCGTCGGCCAGGTGCTCCGGCCAGTGCACCGCGTCCGGGTCGGCTGGGTCCGCCACGTTGTGCCACCCACCAACCCGGAAGCTTGCAGCCGGCAGTGTCAGCTCGACGACCCGCTCGCCGCGCAGGCCGGCCACTCGCGCCGGAATCGCGCGTGGCCCCGCCGGCACCGCCGCGCAGTCCACAACCTCGTACTCCAGCTCTACCTTCAGGATCTCGTCAGGCAGCAGCAGGTAGGGCTCGCCCGCAACGAGGTCCCGGCCGCCGGTGGTCCATCGGCTCTCCGAGACCTGGTGCGTCTCGCCGACGCGAACGGCCTCCAGCCGAAGTCCCGACGGCGACTCGCCGATGCCGATGATCTCTACGGCCAAACTGCCCTCATTGGACAGCCCGAAGGTGAAGCTGACCCGCCGGCTCGGGGTACTGCCTGCATTGAAGACGAAACTCGACTCCGCGTCACCGTAGCGGTAGCTGGACGGCCCCCAGCCGTAGTCGACCCGCAGTCGTGGCGTGATCAGGCCGGAAACGGCGACCAGGTGGGCGAGCCCGGTGGCGGCGACCAGCACGAGGGCGGTGAGGACCAGCAGCCGACGGCCCCGACCGGTCAGCCTGTCGGCGTGCGGCCCGAGCGTCGTCCACACCTCGTCGGTCAGCGAGCCCACCGTCACCCCTCTCGTCGGGGACCCAATGTATCAATGCTCTGCTACATTGACTGTCCCGTTCTGGAAGGGCGATGACGATGCCGGACCCGCTGCTCGTCCCACTGTCGCTGGCGGTCGCGCTGCTCGTGTTCGTGCTCGCAGACATGCCGGTGGCGCGTCGTCGGTTGGCCCGGCTCGCCGCGCGACACGGGCTCACCGTGACCGTCGACAGCGGACCGCAGCTGATCTCCTACCTCGTGGTGACCCGTCGCTGGCGGGCCGCGGGCACAGCGTTCGGCTGTACGTTGTACGCGCTGCAGGGCCTGGCTGATCAGCGGCTGGGCTTCAGCATCGTGTACGCCGTGGCGGGCTGGTTCGCAGGTGCCCTGCTGGCCGAGGTACGGCTGGCGCACCGCACCTCGCCGCGCCCCGCGGCGCGCCTGGTCCGGCGCACTCCCGAGCGCTACCTGCCTCCGTCGCTGCGGGCCGCCCTGCCGCTGTCGGTCGCCACCTGCCTGGCGCTCGCCGCGATCATCGTGACCACCCCGGCGGGTGCTCAGGCGGGGGCCCGCGTCGCCCTGTGGACCAGCGCAGCCGTACTGGTGTCGGTGCTCGCGTGGATGGCCCGGCGTCGGGTGCTGCTGCGCCCGCAACCGCCGGGACCGCCCGACGTCCTCGCCGCCGACGACGCCATCAGATCCCGGTCACTACACGCGCTGACCGCCAGCGCCACCACCCTCATGCTGTACTGCGTCCTCGACGAACTCGCGAGGCTGTCGGCCGGTCAGGCGTCGCAGGCTTTGGCGGTGCCGCTGGTGGTGGCCGGGCTGGTGGTAGTGCCGCTGGCCGGCTGGCGCATGGCGACCGCGCCTCGGCGGGTGCCGACCGTGGCCGCGCAGTGATCATCGAACTCGACCCGGACAGCCCGACGCCGCCGTACGAGCAGATCCGCGGGCAGATCGCCGCGATGATCCGTAGCGGCGCGCTGCCCGCAAAGACCCGCCTGCCCACCATCCGGCAGCTCGCCGCCGACCTCGGTCTCGCCGTCAACACAGTCGCCCGCTCCTACCGCGAACTCGAAGCGGCCGGGCTGGTTGTGACCCGCGTGCGGCACGGCACCACGGTCGCCGAGCGCAAGCCCGACATCTCACGCGCAGAGGGACTCACCGCCCTCGACGCGGCGGCACGAGCGTACCGAGCGGCAGCCCGCGAACTGGGCGTGAGCCTCGACGATGCGGTGCACGCATTGCGCCAGGTGGACGGGGACGCCACGCCGCCACAGTTGTCACTGCCACACTGATCAGCCGGCGGAGCTCCAGGCTCAAGGTGCTTTAGAGTGACCACCCTCTATGCAGGAGCTCCGACGGTGCGTCTAGCCGCCGAAGCTCAGCGCCTGCCGCAGGTCCGCGTCGAGGCTGTCGTTGAAGTGTGCATCGGGCACAGCCCCAGCAGCGCTGAGGACCGTACTGAAGAAGCATCTGGCACCAACGGCGAGAATCACGCGGAAGATCTCCGTGTCATCGAGACCGTGACTGCGCAGGTCCGCAATGTCGGCCTCGGTGATCGAACTCGCATCGGTCGCGACCTTTCCGGCGAAGTTCACGACCGCGACCTCCTGCGCGGAGAGGCCGGCGCTGCCGTGGTCTGACGCGATGGCGGCGACGGTCGGCGCGTCGAAGAACTTGTCTCGCAGGATCTTCCCGTGCGCCAGTCCACAGTAGGAGGATTTCAGGGCCCGCGCCGCGGCGAGGGTCGCCAATTCGTAGCGGCGCAGCTCCATCTCAGCCCTCACCGCACGGCTGAGCTGCTGCCAGGCCAGGTACACGGCCGGGCTGTGGGCGAACAACCTGGTGAAGTTGGGCAGGTAGCCCAACGCCTTCGTGTCCGCGTCGAACATCCGCTCAGTGTCCGGCGACTGCTCAGCCTGCTGTAGATAGCTCATCCGGCTCCCCCTGCTCACGCTCGACCGCGAACCGTACCCCACTGGGACCGCAGACTCTGTCCGAAAATGGCGCACGTGGGGCCACACGATCGTCAGGTGACGGGCCGCGCCCATCGGCCCTGCATGACCGGCGGCTGGTCTCACATCGCGTCCGGCCGGCGCGCGGTTGCCGGGGTCCTCATCGATCTCGAAACCGATGAGCGCCCGCTGGTACGGCACCTCGCCGTATACGGCAATCGCGACGTCGGCCAGCCACCGGTCGAGCGCGCTACGCCACGTCAACGATTTCACGCCGCTGCATCGCACCGAGCCGACTCGCCCGTCTCGACCCGAACGCGAGCAGGCCGATGCCACGCAGGGCGACCATGAGCCGCGATGATCAAAGATGTCGGTGTGGCGCGCCCGGGAGTGTGATGGCGACTCCGGCGATTGACGATCAATCGACGGCTGCGGTCGGGGAGATCTTCTCGAAGAAGGCGCGTTCGGACAGTACGTGGTGGGGGCGTGGGACCCCGAGTTCCTGACGGACCTCCACGAACAACCGGACCAGGTGGTCCTCGAGCTGATCCAGCGCCGACGGCTCGACCTCGTCCTCCCGCGGCGGCAGCCCCTCAAGCTGGCGCAGGAGTCCGTAGCCGTACCGCAATGCGTACCGGGCTTCCTCTTGCACCTGGAGCGATGTCGTGCTCAGCCTCAACCGCTCGAACTGAACCTGGGCCTCGTCGTGGGCCTCCCGCATCGTCGTACGGCGGCCCTCCGCATCGTAGCCTCGCCCCCAGAACGCCTGCCGCAGGCGGACGAGGGCCGCCGTGAAGTCGACGCACGCATTGCGCAGCCGCTCGCGCCGCTCGCGGATGTCGGCCTTCCTGGCCCGCCACACGTCGGTGAGCAGAGTGCCGACGATACCCAAGGCAGTACCTGCCAACGCGAACAGCGCCTCTCTCACGAGGCCGATTATGACGATCGCGTCCGGAGAACGTGAGCCCACGAGCCAAGATCAAGCGTACGCTCCCTGCGCCGAGCGCGGAGTGGAGGACACCTGGATCAATAGCCTGGTTGACCGCCAGCGGCCAACCGGGCCGCCGGCGCGGCAGGCTCGTTCGACACGAGCATCTTCTCCGGATCAAGATCAGAGCAGGAATGGTCGCCATTGCCGGATCTGATGAACCCTGACACCCGGGGTGGTGAAATACGGATCGTCGGCCATGAGCTGCTCCAGCCCCGGCTGGTCGGCCACGTCGAAGACGATCATCGCTCCTGAGTCGTCGGCGAAGGGCCCGGCCATCCGCACCACACCCTCACTCTGCAGCGCAGAGAGTCGCTGCCGGTGCGCCGCTCGTGCGGCCAGCCGCTCAGGCTCGTTGTTGAAGGCCAACTCGACAATCCACATACCAGCACCGTACGGCGGCTGCCACCGCCCAGGCTGTATCACTTGATACATGACTCCCCTGGCCGCGATCCCGGCCCTGAGCGCATTGACCCCGACAGCTCTGAACAGTGTGTTCCGAGACAGCCGAGGAGCGCGGTACGTCGCCGGTACCCTGATACGACCGGCCGGGCAGCCCGCCCGTGCCGTGGTCCTGCTGCTCGCCGGCACGGTTGTCGCCGCATATACCGGGCCTTCCGGTGCCCAGGTGTGGCCAGCGCGCTGGGAGGGCCCTGCCATCGTCGACAAGCCCGCCATCCTGGGTGGCGGCGTTCCGATGACCGATCTGGTGGCGGCAACGGCATGCCTGGTCCGGCTGCTACCGCCGGCCCGGTTCCTTCGTCTGCTGGATGAGGAGCGGTCGGTACGCCAACACGTGCTTGGCCGGCTGTCTCAGGACGTGTTGGCCGGCCGGCACCGCATCGCTCTGTCCGCAACACAGCCGGCAGTGTCACAGATCGCTGCCTGGGTCAAGGCTCGCGGCGGCGCCACCCAGGCGACCGTGTGGCGGGGTTCGCAGGAGGAGTTGGGGCGCGCGTTGGGGCTGAGCCGAGTCACGGTCAACCGCGCTCTGCGACGGCTGGTGCGGGCTGGTGCGCTACACCTCACGCCGCACGGGATCATGATCGTGGATCACCGGCATCTCGATACCTTCCTCGACCACCATGAGGGCACACCACCGGTGAAATGAGCTCTTCAGCCGCGTCATGCGCGTTGGCTGGTGGTCGCTTGACCATCCCCGGCCCCTGGGGCCGCCGGGCGCAGTGGTCACCTGGGCGCTCGTCGCGCCCCACGGTGCCAAGTCACCTTCACCGCCCGCACGTCTATTAATCGTCGTCTCAGGTTCGCTCGGTACGAAGCCGACATCGGATAAGCGATGTAGCTCGTACGTGGGGGCCATTGATGGCAGTCAACGCGACGCCGTCCGGGGAAGCGCCGCCCGGTAGGCTGGCCGGCCGCTGGGTGCCGCTGCTGGTCGTAGCGATCGGGCTCGGGTTCGGGCTGCTGGTGCTCCTCGTCCGGTTGCACCTGGAGCCGGTGACGAACGTCGACCGCGGTGTCGCCCGGGAGCTCAACGAGATCGTGTCGCCCCGGCCGTACCTGGTGAACGCGCTCAACGGGACAACCCGGCTGGGCGGGCGGCCGGTCATGCTCTGGCTGGTCGGCGTCGCCGCGCTGCTGCTGCTGGCGCGCCGGCGGGTCCGCCTCGCCGTCTACCTGCTGGCCACCACCGCCGGCGCGCTGCTGCTCGACCCGTCGGTGAAGTCGCTGGTCGGCCGGTTGCGCCCCGTGGTCGAGGCACCGGTGGCGATTGCGCCCGGCAACAGCTTCCCGAGCGGGCACGCGCTCGGGTCGATGGTGATCTACGGCGCGCTGCTGCTCGTGTTCCTGCCCGCGGTGCGCTACCCGAAGCTGTTCACGGCGGCCGTCGCGCTGCTCGTGGTCGCGATCGGGCTGACCCGGATCGCGCTCGGCGTGCACTACCTGACCGACGTGCTGGCCGGCTGGCTGCTCGGCGCGCTGTGGCTGAGCGTCACGGCGTACGCGTTCCGGCTGTGGCGGCGCGAGGCGGGACACCCGGTGGCGCCGCTCGACGACGGCCTGGAGCCGGAGGCCGCCGAGGCGATCAACCCGGCGCCGGAGTCCAGCCGCCCGATCCCGCACCGCTGGGTCAAGGCCACCGAGATCCTGACCGGCTGGGTGTTCACGTTCGGCATCCTGTACGTCGTCGGCTACCTGTTGACGAACCACACCGAGGGCACCAGGCTGGGACGTTTCGACGACGGCGTGGTCCGGTGGCTGCAGACGTTGCGCACGCCCACCCTGGACGAGGTGAGCTGGGTGTGGAGCAAGGTCGGCGACACCAGCGCCATCCTGGCCATCTCGCTGGCGTTCTGCACGATCGCGTTGGCCGTGTGGCGGCAGTGGTCACCGGTGGTGTTTGTGGCGCTCACCATGGTCGGCGAGTTCACCCTGTTCCTGTGCACCGCGGCCAGCGTCCAGCGGGACCGCCCGCCGGTGCCGCAGCTCGACAGCCCGATGCCCACGTCGTCGTTCCCGTCGGGGCACATCGCCGCGACGATGTGCATCTGGGTGGCGATCGCCGTCCTGATCATGGACCGGGTGAGCAGCCGGTGGCGCTGGTTCGCCGTGGTGCTCGCGGTGGTCATGCCGGCCGGTGTCGCGCTGTCCCGGATGTACCGAGGGATGCATCACCCGACCGACCTGCTCGGCGCCGCGATCCTGACCGCGCTCTGGGTCGGCCTGCTGTGGTGGGTGCTACGGCCGAACGTGCGGGCAGCGCCGGCCGAGGTGCGTACGTAACGCTGCGCTTCGTCACCTGAAACATCAAGACCGGCGGGATCGACCGCGGACGCGGCGACCGGCTCGGCTGGGGCGGCGGCATCGCATCGCGTGGGACGTCGTCCGCCGGCCGCTCAGCCTGGTGCTCAGCGTGTTCGCCGTCGGACGCCACCACGCTGGTGCGTGCGCTGGGCACCTGGTTCGGCCACCCGGCCTGAGCGCCGCATTAACGGTCGCCTCAGGTTCGCTCGGTATCAGTAGGCCTCAGATAGGCGACGTAACCCGTACCTAGGGGGCTAGTGATGGCAGTCAACGCAGCGCCGCCCGGAGAAGCGCCGGCCGGTCGGTTGGCAGGCCGGTGGGTGCCGTGGTCGATGATCGGATTCCCTACCACGGAGCTACATCGGTCGGCCCCGCGGAGGGACGACCGGTGTGGAACCTTCGGCCGAAGGTTCTCGGCATGGATCTGACACAGGCCGTACTCGAGCACCCCTACCTGGTGCTCGGTCTCTTCGTGCTCATCGAGGGGCCGGCCGCGACGATCACCGCGGGCACCCTGGTCGGCGCCGGCGCTGCGGCGTTCTGGCCGATCTGGGTGATCGTCGCGCTGGCCGAGGTGGTGGGCGACAGCCTGCTCTACCTCGTCGGCCGGTCGGCCCGGCGGACCTGGGTGGCGTCCCTGCTGAGCAGGCTCAAGGCGACGGTGCTGCTCGACCGGTTGGCCAGGATGTCACTGCCTCGGCTGGTGATCACCGCCAAGCTCGTCGACGCCTTCGCCCTCCCGGCGTTCGTGTCGGCGGGACTCGCAGGGCTCCCGTACCGGAGATTCGCCGCCTGGGTGGGTGCCACCGCCGCCGTACGCGGCCTGGTGCTGATCGGTCTTGGCGCTCTGCTCGGCAGCCAACTGTCCGGCCTGCTCGCACTGCCCGGCGGCATCTTCCTGCTCACCGCGGTCGTCGCCGTGCCGGTCGCTGTCTTCCACCTCGTCATGAAGCGATACCACCTACGAAAAGCGACACCACCGACGAAAGGTAGTTGTCCCATGCGCATCCTCATCGGTGCCGACACCTATGCCCCTCACGTCAACGGGGCCTCCTACTTCACCCAGCGCCTTGCCGTGGCACTGACCGCCCGGCACGAGGTACACGTGGTCGCGCCGTCGACGGACAGCCGTAACCATGCCGGCATGTCCAGCGACGGCGTCGTCGAGCACCGCGTGCGTTCCTTGCCGGTGCCGGGCCACTCACGTTTCCGGTTCTGCCCGCCACTGGGGCTGCGCGCGGCAGCACGCCGGATTCTCGACGAGGTCCAGCCCGACGTGGTGCACGTGCAGAGCCACTTCCCGCTGTGCCGGGCGCTGGTCGACGCGGCGCGCGAGCGCGGCCTGTTCGTCATCGCCACCAACCACTTCATGCCCGAGAACCTGATCCACTACCTGCCCATCGGCAACGCTGGCCGGACGAGGGCGCACGCGTGGGCATGGCGCGACGCCGCCCGGGTGTTCGCCAAGGCAGACATCGTCACGGCCCCGACCCCGTACGCCGCCGCGCTCGCCGTCGTCTCCGGTGTGTCCGAGCCGGTCCTGCCCATCTCGTGCGGCATCGACCTCACCCGCTTCCGCGAGCAGGCGCCCGCGGCCGAGTTCCGATGGGCCTACAGCCTCGCGCACAAGCCCACCATCACGTACGTGGGCCGGCTCGACGCCGAGAAGAACCTCGACGTCGTGATGCGGGCGTTCGCGCTGGTGCGGCGCTCCCTCGATGTCCAGTTGCTCCTGGTCGGCACCGGGTCCGAGGACCGGACGCTGCGGTCGCTCGCCGGGGAACTGGGCGTCGCCGAGCATGTCACGTTCACCGGCTTCATCCCTGACGAGGACCTTCCCTCCGCATACGCGGCGTCGACGGTCTTCGTCAACGCGGGCACCGCCGAGCTGCAGAGCCTGGTCACGCTCGAGGCGATGGCCAGCGGAAGGCCCGTGATCGGCGCCGATGCCGCAGCCCTGCCCCACCTCGTACGGGACGAGGAGACCGGCTACCTGTTCCCGCCCGGCGACGTTGTCGTGCTCGCCGAGCGACTGCTCAGCGTGCTTCGCGACCCGAAGCACGCGGAAGAGCTGGGGCACCGGGCTCGTGCCGTGGCCGAGCAGCACGACCAGACCCGCACGGTGTCCGCGTTCGAGCAGCTCTACCGGATCCGGCCGGCCCGTGAGGCGCCCGCGCCCGCCGAGGTCGCCGCATGACAGCGACGATCACCCGGGCGGGCACCTCCCGCTGGTACCGCAACGTCCAGCTGAGCCTGGGCCTGGGCACGGCGGCCGGAGCGGGTCTGCTGCTGGTCGGCGACGTCGACCCGGTGGACCAGATGGTCAGCGAATCGATCCGGACCGTGCCCGGCGCCGTCCTGCTGGCCGTGGCGGCGTGCGGGCTCGCGGCAGCCGGCGCATGGCTCCTGGCCGGTGCCCGTCGTGTGCTGCCACCGGCCTGGCTCCTCACCGTGCTGCTGTCGGTGTGGTGCGTGTCCCTGCTCACGGTGGTGGTGTTCCCCACGAACCTGCCGGGGACCGAACCGGGCGTCGCCGCCGGGCTGCATCGCTTCGGCGCGGCGCTGATGGCGGCGCTGCCACCGCTCTTCGCCCTGCTCATTGCCAAGCGTGTCGGGCGCGGGGCCGACCCCGCCCGGGGCCGCTGGCTGCGCGCGGCCGGGTGGTCCGCGTTCGCCGCGTGCGTCGCATTCGCGGCGATGAACGGGCCGGCGGTGCTGCTCGGCCAAGGCCTTCTTCCGTTCGCGGGCCTGGCCGAACGGGTTCTGCTGGCGCTCGTGCTCGTCGTAGTCGGGCTCTGCGCCTGGGTGCTCGAAGGGGAGGAGGCCGCCTGATCCGCGCCGCCGACAGGATCGCCCCGCACCTGCGCCGCCGGAGCGCCGCCCTGATCACCGCGGCCGGTTCGTCCCCGGCGGCCGCACCGGGATCGTGACCGCCAACGGTGCCACCGGCTACCCGCTTGCCCGCTTCACCCTGTTCACCGCCATCGCCGCCGTCACCTGGGCCGGCTATTCCGGCCTGATCGGCTACCTCGGCGGCGCCGCCTTCGAATCCAACTCGATGCTGGGCCTGGCGGTCGGCCTCGGTCTCGCACTGTCCATCACCGCGCTCGGCGAACTGGTCCGCTGCGTGTTGCGCCGCCGCCGAGCGGCGACCGCGGCCGGATGACCTCTTCAGGCATCGAGTATGGCAGGCAACGTTCGTACCCGAGTCGTGCGCCTGCGTGCGGGGCGGGCTCAGCCGCCCGCTCCGCGTCCGCGGTGCTACAGAGGTTGCAAGGCTGACGTCTGTGTGGTGTGGGTGCCTCGGGGTCGAGGGTCATACCGCTCTGGGCGAGGAAGCCGGCGATGAGGTCAGTCTGGTTCTGGCAGGCCCCTCGCCGCTGTCGAACCAGGTCGGCGAGGTGGTCGACGCCGTGGACGGCGACGCTGGTGATGCCCGCGTTCATCCGGGCCCAGACGCCCTCGGTCGGCTTGAGGTCGGGCGCGTATACCGGTAACCGCACCACGGTCGGCCAGTCCCGGGCCGCGCTCAGGGTCCGCATCCGCAGGCTGACGTGGGTGTTGAGGTTGTCCCAGACCAGCACGATCGGCGCGTTCAGCCGTTGGTGGGCTTGGCTCAGGAACGCGATGTAGTCGTCCTCGCTGAATTTGCCACGCTCCCCGCCGCGGTGCAGCCGGTGCGCCACATCAGCCGCCCACGAACACCGGTCTGAGGCAGACGAGCCCGGCGATCGTCCACCTGCTCGTCAAGGGCTTCGGCATCGTGGTCAGCGACCAGAACTCGACGCTGCTGACGATCCTGGTGTTCGAAGGCGTCTCGGCGCCGGCGTCCTGCCCCGACAGTGAGCGCCGCGGGGCCACGCCCCAGGCTCGCCGTCCCATGTCCTACGTCGCCCCACCGGGGCGGGGGCGGGTCAGCGCGCCGCGCTGTCCTCCCCGGCGGCGCGGCGCGCGATCGGGGCGGGCGGGGTCGCGGCCGGAAGGTCAACCCGGAGCAACGCGCCACCGCGTGCGGAGCGGGCGACGGTGGCCCGGCCGCCGTGGGCGTCGACGACCCGCTGCACGATCGACAGCCCGAGACCGGATCCCGGCAACGCCCGGGCGCTGTCGGCACGGTAGAACCGGTCGAACACCCGTGGTACATCGACGGCGTCGATGCCCGGCCCGGCGTCGTCGACCTCGAGCACCGCCGACGCGCCCTCGGCACGGAGCCGGATCTGGACCGGCTGGTCCGCGGGGGACCACTTGCCGGCGTTGTCGATGAGGTTGAGCACCGCCCGCTGGAGCGCAGCGGGACGACCGCTCACCCACACTGAGGTGAGGTCGAGCGCGAACTCGATGTCGGGCACGCGGGAACGCGCCCGGGTCGCGGCGGCCACCACCACGTCGGCGAGGTCAAGCAGCTCGGTGTTTTCGTCGCTGACGTCGCCGCGGGCCAGCTCGGTCAGCTCGGCGGCAAGGGTGCTCAACTCGGCCACCTGGGCGCCGAGATCGTTGAGCAGCCGGGTCCGGCTCTCCGCCGGCAGTGCGGTGTCCAGGGTGCCGCGCCGATCGAGCCGGATCAGCAGCTCGACGTTGAGACGCAGGCTGGTGAGCGGGGTCTTGAGCTCGTGGGCGGCGTCCTCGGCGAGCAGCCGCTGGGCCTGCCGGGAGTCCCGAAGCGCGGCGAGCATGTCGTTGATCGATTGGATCAGCCGCCGGATCTCGCCACCGCCTTCATCCTGGATGTGGGCGTCGAGATCCCGGGTGTGCGCGACACGTTCCGCGGCGGCGGTCAGCCGGTCGATCGGTGCCAGCCCGGTCCGCGCCACGGTCCGCCCGACAAGGGCGCCGCCGACCACGCAGAGCAGCCCGATCAGCAGCATACCGAACCCGAACTGGTTGACCGGGCTGTCGTCGACGACGCGGGCCGCCTGGACCGCGCCGTCGCCCGCCCGGAGCGTGTAGACGAGGTAGCCGTCCTCGTCGCTGTCGTCCGACTCCATCAGGTCGGCCAAGCCGCCCTGCGCCACGCGCCCGGCGTGCTCGCTGACCGGGGGCAGCGCGGGTTGGCCGACCGGCGTCCGGGTCGAGCCGTCGGGCAGGATGACCCGCACCAGCGGACCGGATCCGGGATACGGCGGTAGCGGGACCTGCGCCAGACCGGCGCGCTCCGCGTTCGTCGCCAGGACGCGGGAGTCGGCGCGCAACTGATTCTCAGCGGTGTCCCGCAGCTGCCAGTCCAGCAGCTCGCTGGCTACCTGAAAGGCCATGAACACGCTGACGGCGATGGCCGTCGCCGCGATCACCGTCAGCCTGGTCCGCAGGGACCGCCGGCGCCACCATCGGGTCAGCCGGCGCGGTTCCCGGCCGGCGGGCCTGCTCACGGAGGAGTCTCCCGCAATGTGTATCCCAGACCGCGCAGCGTATAGATCAATCGTGGCTCACCCTCGGCCTCCATCTTGCGGCGCAGGTAGCTCACATACACCTGGAGGTTGTTGGCAGTGGCGCTCATGTCGAAGCCCCAGATCGCCTCGAACAGCGCGTCGCGGGTCAACACCCGAGTCGCGTTGCGCACGAGGACCTCCAGGAGGGAGAATTCGGTCCGGGTCAGACGCAGCGGCCGCCCGCCACGCCACGCCTCGAACCTGTCAGGATCGAGCCGGACATCGGCGAACGACAGGATCTGCGAGTCGCCGTCGCCCGGCGTGCGCCGGCGCAGCAGGGCCCGCACCCGGGCCAGCAACTCCTCGGTGGCGAACGGCTTGGGCAGGTAGTCGTCGGCGCCCGCGTCCAGCCCCGCGACCCGGTCGGAGACCTGGTCACGGGCGGTCAGCATAAGCACCGGCAGATCCCGACCCGCGGCCCGCAACCGCCGGCAGGTCTCCAACCCCCCGAGGCGGGGCATCATCACGTCGAGGATCAGCAGGTCCAGTGCGTCGCCGCCGGCCCCGCCGAGTCCGTCGAGCACGGCGAGACCGTTGGCGACGGTGCTGGTGTCGTAACCCTCGACCTGGAGCACCCGCTCCAACGACTCACGGATGGCCGCGTCATCATCCGCGATCATGATCCGCACGCCGGCCCGCCCCCTTCCAACCGATGCCTTGCCGCTCATTCTTCCCGAACAACCTGAGGCCAGGATTAGCGCGTCGCTGGGGATCGCGCTCTTACGGATACCTGAGAAATGGAATCCACCGTCGGCTCACGAGCAGGGGGAGGACCAGATGACCAGCATCGCACCCGGCAATCAGACAGTAGATCCTCCGCGCCGATCACAGGCGCTCCGGCGCACGGAGCCGCGGCACGCCGAGTGGCGGCCGCAGCGCGACCGGGGCTGGAGGTCCATGCGAGGGTGACGACGTCCAGCACACCGATCGCCACGACGGTGGCTCGACCGAACCGACCGGCGACGACGAGCAGCACTGCGGCGACGGCCGCGGTCGCGACGTCTGGAAGCTGGCGTCCGGCCACGACGTCCGATCGTTGACCAACGCGATCGACACCGCCGACCCGGCGGCGAGCGCAGCGAGATCGGCGCGACCGGTGCGGTGGTCCGTGTGCGTCACGGCATGATCATCGTCGCGACCGATGGCGGGCGCGTACTCCGCCGGGAGCTCCCTGCACCGGGACCGCTCGTGGGCCGCCCGGCCCAGGCGCCGGCCTGCCATCAGCGGTCCCGGCCCGCCAGCTCGAGCACGGGCACCCGGGAGACCCGGAACGCGGGCCACGCCGCAGCGACGACGCCGGCTGCGACCGCAACGACGAGCGTTACCGCGAGGCGGGACCACGGTACGACGACGGATGGGATCTCCGTGCCACCGGTGACGTCGATCAGCGCCCAGCCGAAGCCGACTGCGACGGCGATGCCGATCGATGCTGCCACGAACGACAGGAGTGCCACCTCGAGCCGCACGATTCGACGCAGCTCTCGGCGAGTCACGCCGACCGCTCGGAGCAGCCCGAGCTCTCCGGAGCGTTCATTGATCGCGAGCGCCGTGGTGTTGGCGACTCCGAGGAGCGCAATGAAGCTCGCGAGGAGGAGCATCCCGTCGATGAAGTTCCGGAACGCGGCGATTTCGCTCCCGCTGTTGGCGACGTGTTCTGCCCGGGTCTCGAGGAACGACCCGGGCGTGGCTCGGACCAGCGCCCTCACGTCTTCCTCGGCGTCCGTGACCACTCCGTCGGCGAGGTCGACGAACAACAGAGCGTCAAGCACACGACCGACCGAGGCGTCGAGCGTCGCACGGTCGACGAAGTACAAGGGGGCTTCGAAACCGCCGGTGCTCCTCGCGACCACGGCAACGATCGGCACCTCGAGTGTCGAGCGTTCGAACTCGATCGCGAGGGTACCGCCGAGCAGCGTCGGGTCGTCGCCGACCACGGCCACGCCCCCCTCGCTCAGGTCGGCGAGGTCGCCGGCGATCGGGTCAAGGTCGAACATGGTGGGCAGTGCCGTCGGGTCGATGCCGCCGATCGCCTCGGCTTTCCCTGCCACGATCCCTTCGACGATCGACAGCGCAGCGACTGCGTCGACGTCGGGCAGCGCTGCGATCCGGCCGGCCAGGGTGGGGTCGATGGTCGGGAAGTCGGCGGTCGCCGACGTGACCACCAGGTCCGCCTGCAGTCCTTCGCGAACGTCCGTCCGGACCGCGCTCGTCAGTGAACTCGCGAAGATCGCGAACATGGTCACCATCGCGGTGCCAAGCATGAGCGCGAGCGCCGTCGACGCCGATCGACGGGGGCTCGCAGCCAGGTTGCCCGCTGCGATCGAGCCACACACACCGGCGACGCGGCGGGCCACCCGGGCGCTCCCACGCGCCGCGGCGGTCACGATCGCCGGGCCGCACAGCACGAGCGCCGGAACAATGGCGGCGACGAACATGACCCACGTCTCGCTCGAGCGCACCACAGCCACAGCTCCTCCAGCGATCGCCGCTGCGGCGAGCACGAGCCCGCTCGCAGTTCGCGCAGGGCTCACGACCCGGGGTTCCGCCGCGCTCTCCCGCAGCGCCTCGATCGGCGGTGTCGCCGCCGCGCGGCGAGCCGGGATCCATGCCGAGAGGATCGTTGCGCCGATACCGACGGTCGCGGCGACCGCGATCGAGGTCGTGCTCACGATCGACGGTCCGGTGAGCAACGTGATCCCGGCGAGTCCGACGAGCCAGCGCAGCGCGCCCACTCCCGCGACCCCGCACACGAGGCCGACGAGCGTGGCGATCGTCCCGACGAGCGCCGCCTCGATCACCACTCCGCCGAGCAGTTGGCGTCGTTCCGCACCGATCGCACGGAGCAGCGCCGACTCCCGTCGGCGGCGGGCGACGGTGAGCGCGAACGTGTTGAAGATGATCGTCACACCGATCAACACCGCGACCACGGCGAAGGCCAGGAGAAACACGGTCAGGAACTGCAGCGGTGACGTCGCGGCGTCCTGCATCGTCCGGATGTGGTCGGGCCCGTCGATGACCTCGGCGTCAGTCAGCGCCGACAATCGGTCGAGTACCTCGGCGCGGTCAGCGCCCTCCGCAACGTCGACGAGCACCTCCGTCGGCGCCGCAGTGTCGAGCCAAGCGGACACCGCTCCGTCGGGCAACAGCACCGTTCGCTGCAGCGGTGCCGCGTCCGCCGACGCGAACGTCGCCACACCGGTGATGGTCGCGTCGTGTATCCCCGTCGCCGTCAGGACCTGTACGACGTCGCCCGGAGCCAAGCCTGCGTCACCGGCGAGCGACCGATCGATCACGATCTCTCCAACTTCGATCGGTGGTCGCCCGCTCGTGAGCCGGAACGGATTGAGCACCGGGTCGGCGACCCAGTTGCGACCGACGTCGCTCGCCGTTCCGGTTCCGACTGACGATCCGTCGACGACCAGCTTCGCGAAGTCCACCCATTGAGAGGCGGCCCCGTCGACGCCATCGACCGTAGCCACGCGCTCGGTGATGTCGGGATCCAGTGATCGACGAACCGACCTTTCCGGATCTCCCGGCCCTCCGCCGGGCTCGCCGAGGGCGACGCCCTGCACTACGGCGTCCGTCCCGGCCAACGCTTCGGCGATGTCACCGGCCGCCCGGCCACGCATCGAGTCGGAGAGCACCAGCGTCGCGACGAGGAACGCCACCGACAGCGCGATCGCCGTGCCCGTCAGCACGAACCGACCCCGACTCGCGAGCACGCTTCGAGCCGCGCTCCGCATCATCTGGCTCATCGCCCCAGGCCCTTCATCACGTCGATCACCGAATCGGCCGACGGGCGATCCATCACGTCGTGCACCCGACCGTCGACGACGAACACGACGTGGTCCGCCCAGGCAGCGGCGTTGGGATCGTGCGTGACCATCACGATCGACTGGTGATGCAGATCGACTGCTGATCGCAGGAATCCGAGGATCTCCTGTCCGGACCGGGTGTCGAGGTTGCCGGTGGGCTCGTCGGCGAAAACCACCTGCGGCTGGGCGACCAGCGCCCGGGCGACGGCGACTCGCTGTTGCTGGCCACCCGAGAGCTCCGTCGGCCGATGATGCATGCGATCACCGAGGCGCAGCAGCGACACGACCTGATCGAGCACTGTGGCACTCGGCCGGCGCCCCGACAACGTCAACGGCAGGCAGATGTTCTCCCCGGCCGTGAGCGTCGCCACGAGATTGAACGCCTGGAACACAAACCCGATCCGTTCTCGGCGCAGCCTGGTCAGCTCGCGGTCGTCGAGGGTCGACAGATCGGTGTTGCCGACGAACGCGCGGCCCGACGTCAGTTGATCCAGCCCCGCGGCGCAGTGCATCATCGTCGACTTTCCCGAACCCGACGGGCCCATCACAGCCGTGAACTTCCCCGCCGGGAACGCGATGGTGACGTCGTCGAGCGCGACGACGGCCGACCGGCCGAAACCGTATCGCTTGACAGCGCCGACGAGCATGGCCGCAGCGTCATCAGCGTCGGCTGACAGCGCGCTCCCGAGCTGCCGGTCGACGACCGTGGAATCTGGACGTGAGGACACAAGACCTCCGACAAATGGTTGATCAGGGTTTTGTAAGGGATTCCGATAAGTGGTTGGTCAGAGTTCACGCGGTGCTTCATGAAGCCGGTGGTGCTTCACCGCTTTGTCGTCCAGATTCGGCGAACGATCGGGGACGGAAGCGGGCGCGCGCTGTCCCTGTTCACAGTGCCGGTATGCCGGTTCGGCGAGCGGGATTGGTAGCGCGGGCGCGCACGTCCGTTACCACGACCACCGCCAGCGCCGCCCACAAGCCAATCGCCAACCACGGCACCCACCGGCCTGCCAACCGACCGGCCGGCGCTTCCCGGACGGCGCTGCGTTGACTGCCATCACTAGCCCCCTACATACGGGTTACATCGCTTATCTGATGCCGACTTTCTACCGAGCGAACCTGAGACGACTGTTAAAACGGCGCTCAGGCCGGTTTGCCGAACCAGCGCACGCACCAGCGTGGGGGCGTCGAGGTGTTGTCCGTAGGCAAGGCCCAGGCGACACAGCCGTGGGGCCGGATGAGCAACGCATCGACGTCCACCCAGTCCGGCCTGCGAGCACAACCCGTCGGCGCGCCAGGAATGCGTGGATGTGTGGCCACCAAGTCTCGATGGTGGTGGCGAGTCGGTAAGTTCGGGCAGGTCGGTGGTGTGACGCAGCGGGTGTGAAGCCGTGCGGGAGTCGGCGGATGTGTCGCCGCTCGGGTTGGGTGCGGGCAGTCGCGAGGAGGTCGGGCAGATACCAATGGCCGCCGCGCTGCGCGATATGTCACCCCCACAGAAACGAATACAGCCGTGAGGAATGCATGCCCACTGGTGTGCTGCGCACCTTGCCCGGCGGTCGGCACGCGGATAGCTTCCGAGAGGGAGATCTGAACGCGCAGGCAGCCAAAACCGCAGCGTGACACCAGAGAAAAGGATGCCAGCTGATGATCATTCTGGGATGCAACGGTTTTTCCCGCAGTGCGGAGATGTTTGCCGAACATTATGGCGCAGTTGGCACCGAGAAGCATTATCTGCTCGGGCACGACGCCGGCGCGGCGCTGCTCGTGGACGGCGAGCTGGTCGCCGCGGTGGAGGAGGAGCGCCTCAATCGGCAGAAGAAGACCTCAGACTTCCCGATCAACTCGATCCGCTGGGTCCTGGATCACGCGGGGATCGGTTTCGGTGACATCGACCTGATCGCGATCCCGTGGAACTTCGACGCCAAGGTCTTCGACAGTACCCTGGCCGAACTGGCGTCGATCCCGATGCCGCCGACGGAGAAGCTGGTTCGGCTCAACCATATCGGCATGGTGTTCGCCACAGTGCTGGGACACGACGCGATCCTGGCCGACTTCGCCGCTCGTACCGGGTTCACCCCGGACCCGGCGAAGGTGGTATTCGTCCCGCACCACTTCGCCCACGCGATGACGGGCTACTACATGGCGGGGGCCAAGGACGCGGCATTCCTGATCAGCGACGGCCGGGCCGAGTTGCTGTCGTCGCTGACCGGGGAGATCCGGGACGGCCGGATCGGGGTCTTCGAGGACTCGTTCGTAACGGCCAATGACTCGCTGGGCAATCTCTACTCCTGCGTCACCCGGTTCTTGGGATTTGTGCCCAACAACGACGAATACAAGGTGATGGGCCTGGCCGGGTTCGGCGAGCCGCCGTCGCCCAACCCGTTCCTGGAGCACTTCGTCGAACTGCACGAGGGTGGGCGGTACACCATGGTCCTGCCGAACGACCTGGAGAACCCGCGGCAGTTCGAGCCCTTGCTGGAGAAGCACTTCGGTCCAGCGCAGGCCACCATCGAGTACCAGTCCCGGGTCGCGGCGGCGGTCCAGGAGATGGTGACCGTGGTGACCCGGCACCAGGTTGCGGCGCTGGAGACCCGGACGGACCTGGATCACCTGCTGGTCGAGGGTGGGGTGGCGCTCAACTGCGTCAACAACACCGAGCTGCTGGAGGGCTCGCGGTTCTCCGACGTCTCGGTGAGCTTCGGCGCCAGTGATACAGGTGTGGCCATCGGCGCGGCGGTGTTCGCGTGGGTCAACCACCCGACCAACACCGCCGAGGTGAAGTACGCGCCGTCGGTCACCCCGTACCTGGGACCGGAGTACGACGACGCCGAGGTCGAGCGGGCGCTCGGTGAGTTCGCCGACCGGGTGGAGTGGACCGCCCGGCTGACCGACGATGAGGTCGTCGACCAGGTGGCCGAGTTGCTCACCGGCAAGGTCGTGATCGGCTGGTTCGAGGGCCGGATCGAGCACGGGCCCCGGGCCCTCGGGCACCGCAGCATCCTGGCGAACCCGAACTTCCCCGACATCAAAGACATCATCAACAAGCGGGTCAAGCACCGGGAGCCGTTCCGGCCGTTCGCGCCGCTGGTGATGGAGCACGACGCGCCGAAGGTCTTCGAGATGGGCCGGAAGACCCGGTCGCCCTACATGACCTTCGTCTTCCCGGTCCGGCCGGAGTTCCGGGAGGTCATCCCAGGTGCCGTGCACGTCGACGGCACCTCCCGGGTGCAGACCGTCACCAGCCAGCAGACCCCGAGGCTGGCGGCGCTGCTGCAGCGGTTCACCACGCTGACCAGCGTGCCGTGCCTGATCAACACGTCCTTCAACGTGGCCGGCGAACCGATCGTGTGCAGCCCGGCCGACGCGCTGAACTGCTTCCTGAGCACCGAGATCGACCACCTCGTGCTCGGCAACCGCCTGGTCACCAAGTGTGTCACGGGTGCCTGACCGCATAAGCGCCCTCGGAGAGCGGACCGTGGCCCTGGCGGTGACGGTGCGTCGACTGGAGGAACTGTCCGGTGAACTGCGGGCGTCGGCGCAGTGTGGCGGGTGACCGAGATCAGGGCGGCGTCCGACGCACTCCCCTGCGCGGCGGTGCTGCTGAACACGCAGCGGGACCGCCTGGACGGCGGGCCAGTGGGCTCGGCGCAATCCAACTCATCGCCGAGCCCACTGGCCGGCGGAGGGCCGGGAAGTGGATCGGCTTCGGCAAGGACATGGATGTAAACACCGGCCCGTGGGAACTTGCCTTCCGGGACGATCGACCTCCAAGGCGACGCTCGATCGCTACACGTCCGCGACATGGCGCGCTGCTGCCCTCAGGAGCCTTCGACCTCTCGCTTCCAGGTTCCGGGCGCTGGCCTGACCTGGGAAGGTTCTAACACTACGTCACGTCCGTTGCTTGATCGTTCCGCGAATGCTCCGGATCTTGCGTATCGGGGGTGCGTGGCGATCCCCCAGCCGATTCAGGCTGGGATGGTGCTTCTCTACGCGCGCGAGCCAACGCGGCCCCCGCTTCGTTCTCCCTTGCTTGAAGGAGGCGTCGCAGCAGTGGCCCCCAAACCAGGTGCCGACGCCAGCCGAACCTGTACCTGACGGCGGCCGAAAAGAGTTGCACATATACCCAGCCTGAGATGATTCGGACAGGCACAGACTCCGATACATTCTTTCCGATGTTCATTTCTGGACCAGTCAGGCGAGGTGGCTGATTCCAGGCATAGCGAGCATGCTCGGCTACATCCCCCCGGAGTCGGGTCACGAGACGAACATAGAATTCGCCCATCTCTGGGCTGTCTGCGCTAACCCAGCCCGAGTAGTAGGCCAATCGGTCAGTGATGTCGGATCCGAGTTCGGCGAGAGCCTTGCGGGTTTCCGCATCGTCGGCCACGCGCCGCTCAATCCGGTAGGGGAAGTTGCTCCACTCGGCAAGGGCCTTCGCAGCTTCGGCGTACCCCTCCCGTAGTCGGTCGACGTGCGCCGATCCTCTATCGAAGAGCTTCCCTGCAACCGCGGCGAGGACAGAAGACGTTAAGACAAGCCCAAGGAGAACGGCCCAAGCGCTTGTTCCGGCGACTTCTTTCACTACTTCCTCCAGCAGCAGAGGCGGGTCCGCTGGACTCCTTGACCCTAGGCGACCAACACAGCTCGTCAACCTGCGCCACCATAGGCATCCAACTGCGGCAGCCTTCCACCATGGTCGCTGGAAATCCGCGGAACTCTCTGTGTGAAGCAGGCCCCTTCGCCCGCTCTGACCTGGAAAGGCGAGACCCGCAGGTCGCGGCGCATGACGTTAGGCACCGCCCGGGGCCGTTGAGTGCAGTTCAGCCATTCAGTGCACCTGCCTGCTTCCACCATGCTCCCCGGATCCCGGAGGTGCGGTTCGCCCACCCGCCGTCAGGGCGGTCGACGTCCGCCACGCGGCGATCCCCACGGTCGCACCGCGCCACCTCGCACGGACCTCTCCCCTGTTCATCTTGGCCCGGCCCGTGCACCCGGCGGACGGTCATGTCCGAGCGCCTGCGAGGCGCTTACACTGAGGAGGCAACCTTCATGACTGCTACGCCTGCGGCAAGCACGCCGCTGACCCGCTACGGCAACCGCGTCAGGGCTGTAACGCCCGATAGCTGCCCCGCTGGTGGGAATGTTTGCTGAGGCAAGGCTTAGGTCAGTAGCTCGGCTAGGTCGGCGATCGCCTTGCCGTCGTAGTCGCGCAGAAGCGGCCGCAACTCGTTCACGAACCCGGCCGCTTCGTTGCCGTCCAGCCCAAGCTTGGCCGTTGCGTCGGCCCACGCATCGTCGTCGGTGACGGCTGTGGCGAGCAGCTGCAGCCCATGTGTTCCGTTGACTCGTCGGTGCAACCGGCGCTGCCAGGCCGGCCACCGCGCGACGATTTCGGCGAGGATTACCAGGTGTCGGGCGTAGGTGATGCCCAGCATGCCGCGGGTGGACGGCAGACGGTCCAGGACCCGCACGTAGAACTGCCAGAGGGTGAGGATCCGCTTCGCCTCCCGCACCGACAGATCGGGCTGCGCGCAGAGCCGCTCCGCGAGGTGTCGCCGTACCCGGTCGTCGGCTTCCAACGCCGCTACCACTTGTGACGTACCGGTGTCGGACACCCCATCTTCGGACTCGACCGCCGCCGGTACGTCGTCCGGCCGCACCTGTTCAGTATCCGCAGCCACCGGCGCAGAGGGTGGTCCTGCCATTGGCTGAGAGGTTGGGCCCAGCAGGTGACGCAGGACGGGTTCGACATGCGTGGCGGTGGTACGTGGCACAAGCACCGGCAGCTGGATCAGCTTCCGCAGAAACGACCAGCCCAGCGTCGGGTCTGGCCATAGTTTGTGTTCGCCTTTGCCCTGGGCGAGCTTTTCGTAGGCGGCGTCCACGTGTACCGACACGGCCGCGGAGTCCAGCCCGATGAGGAAGCGTGTGGTGGGGTACGACTGCCCGAGGAAGACGTTGATCGCCTCGAATACGTCGGCTGTCGTGCGCGGCGAGCATCGATCGAGGTCGTCGATGCAGACGATGAGTTGTGATCCGGCATCCTCGATCGTCGTCAAGAGATTGAACACGTCGTGTTGTGCCAGGTAGAGGAAGCCGGAGCGGGCCTGGTAGTAGGGATCGTGGACGACTGCGTCAGCCGAGCCGGCGGTCGCAGCTGCGACGGCGCCTGTCGCGACCGGCCGGGTGAACAGGTCGCCCGGCAGCACCGCCGTAGCCGGTATGGTGATGTATCGCCAGACTGTATGCAGTATCCCGGCACCGAGCAGCGCAGCCACCGTCCACAGCGCCAAATCGACCGGCGCGATGGTCCACGGTCCGATGGTGTACGGGGTCGGCGTCCGTACGAGTTGAGCGAGGATCGGAACCGGCAGCGCGAACACTGCCAGGCGTAGGATCGGCGAAATGATCCTTTGGCGCAATGTCTTTTGAAGCCGCCGTCGATCCACCTGCCGGACGTTGCGGCCGAACCAGTATCGTTCGCGGGTTCGTTCGCGCACCGATTCCACTGGGCCAAGTGCGGGTTCGGCGGCCCGTACGATCGCATCGGTGAGACCGGCCCAGACCTGCTCACTGGTCTGGTACGACCACGGATTGAACGTGATGGTTAGGAACCGAGGGGCTGTCGGTCGCGTGGGCTCAGGTAGGAGACGCAGCAGTCGGCCGAGCAGCTTGGTTGTCGTGTGCCAGCCGCCGAGGTCGATATCGGCGTCCCAGGCGCGCAGTCGGCGTGCCCGCCACCGCTGCCGGATGGTAAGCGGGCTGGGTTTGTCGTTGCGTTCCTCCAAGCGCGCCCGCACCATCTCGATCAACGATGACTTTCCGGTACCCCATGAGCCTTCGACCGCGATGACAGTCGGTCCTGCGCTGTCGGCAAGCGCGCTGCCGCTCGGCCTGTGAGCGATCAGCTCGACCAACGTTTCGATGAACGCGTCGCGTTGCAGCGCGTCCTCGGTTGCCGGTCGGTCGCCGAAGCCCTTCGTGCTGATCTCGTGCCGCACTTGGTCGTCGTCGAGATCGGCCACATCGGCGGCGTCGACGACACCGGTCTCGGCCGACCTATCAGCGTCGTCGGCCGAACTGGAAACGGCCGGTTGCGGCGCCTCGGTCGACGGCGAGTCGACGGGTTGCGGGGTCGAGGCTCGGCGTAGTGCCTGAATCTGCGGGTCGATCTCGCCAGCGACGCTGAGAAATTCATCCAGGACGCGTGAGCCGCCGTCGAGCAGGATGAGTGTTTCGGCCAGGGCTTGCAGTCCGCCGGGCCGTGACAGGCAAGTATTGACGATACCCACCACGTCCATCCGCATGGCGGCGTTGCGCGGCAGGACGTCGCGGAGAATCTGCGGAAGGCTGTCCACCAGAAGGTTGCGGCCGGTCACGTCGCTCAGAACGGGGATCGCAAGAGCGGCTTCGACCAGCCGCAGGAGCAGTGCTGATCGAGGGCCGCTGAGATGGCTCTGCAACGGGCGCCAGCGCGCGGCGATGGCCTCCATGGGGATCATCCAGGCCAGGTCGCTGGCTGATGTGTGCGCCGCGACGAGGATGCCGACCACCTGGTTGTCCACGACGACTCCGGCACCCCAGAAGCCTTCGAGCATCCGCTCCCGCGGGCCTGCTAGATCGACCTGGATCCACTCGCTGCGCGGTCCAGCAGTGCCGCCGAACGTTACGGTGTGCCACAGACCTCTTGCGACCGCTCGCGGATGCCCGAACACGCGGCCTTTGGCGGTCGGGTCGATTGTGGCGAACTGAGCGACCCGAGCCGGCATGATGTCGGAGGGCAGGTCGGTTGGCTGCAGGACAGCAATATCGCCGCCGCCTGCTGTCTCTGCTGGCAGCCAATGCTCTACGACAGCATGCGATGGGGACGCGTTGGAACGTGATGCGGGAAAACCCACCAGCACCTGTTGGCCCGGTGCGCTTGTTGACGCCGGGTCACCGTTGACCGCAGCACCGATCACATGGGCGGAGGTGAGGATCCGCTGATTAGGTAACAGAACACCGGCACCAACCGGTTTTCCATCGGCGCGATCGATGCGCACCCGCCACTCGTCAGCCACCTCACCTCTCCATCGTCTCGGCCAGACTACGGTCGGTTACTCGCGCACCACATCCGCCGCCAGGCTGATCCGCGGCCCGACGCGCCCCCGTGATTGAGCCGCCGCGCCATGTCCGGCACCTTGTCGTGCTCAACCTCGCCGCGAACGAGGTCTCGGCAAGACCGCTGGTCAACGGAAGGCTTATCTCCGCAGCACCGAGGACCGATCGAGCGCCTGAAGTAGGAGCCGTCGGTCACCGCCCTGGGACGGATCCACCCAGCCAGCGCCACGTCGACGGCCAGCACTTCTTGCAACCGCAGCCACACGAGGCACTGCTCGTGTCCCGTCGACGATGGTGTTTGTACCGCACGACGGACGTGTACCGGACCTGCTCACCGACATACCAGCATCCGAGCGTGAGCGGCTGTTTCGATGCGAGCTGAAGCTCGTCCAGGACGTCGCGGATGCTATCGGCCTGTCCGAACCGAACAGGCCGCTTCCCGGCTTGATCGGTTCGCCCTTGGCTAGGTGGTAACGAGACCTCGGACGGAGCGGGTCTTGACGCGCATCGGTTGGCCCGTGCTGTGGGTCAGTGCTGGGACGCCGCGGTGAGCTTTGCGATGTCTGGGGCATAGACGGTCATCCAGTGCGGATGCAGCCGGTAGTAGACCACGTCGTTGTCCCAGTCGAAGAGGTCGTCGCCGTAGAAGTCCTTCAAGTACGCGAGCACGTCCGGCCAGTCCGTGGCCTGGTCGCCGTTGCGGGGGTTGAGGATCTCCACCTTGCCGTGCGTGAAGACGCCGAGGTCCTCACCGCGCATATGTGCGGCGCTGACGGCGGGTCGCGCCGCGAGGTGGCGCGCCTTGGCGGCGTCGCGCGCCGTGCCGAAGTACCACTTGCCTCGCAGGAAGTGCCCGTCGACACCGCTGATCCGCGGCTCACCCTTTGCCGTCACGCTGGCCAGAGCGAGGGTGCACATGCCGGTGAGGACCTGGGTGAGCTGCTCCGCGTTCAGTGTGCGTGCGGTGGTGATGATCGAGCGGAGGTGGGAGGTGGAGCCGGCGAGGGAGGCGTCAAGGAGGGCTTGGAGCTTTTCGAGATCTTCTGGGGTTTCGCGCATGGAGGTCCTGTCTCTCCGCATCAATCTGTGCCGTGGTCCGCGCCTGTCACCGGCGCCGACCGATGAACCCATGCTCCACCCAAAACCTGACACCTTGCGTCATATTTCTACAACTGGCCTGCGGACGCGGGCTGCACGGCAGCCGGCGCGACGTGAAGGCTCCCGGCTGGCGACGCGCACGCTCTGCGGCATGTGAGTGAGCGGACGGTCGGTTGCCTTCACGCGCGCCGCACGGATCTCCGTCAGACGCGCTTACGGCCGGTACGACGGGCTCGCGCCCCGGCTCTACGGTGAGTCGCATGGACGATGACGTGGCTGCGAGTGGTGGGCGCCGCTCCCCGTGGTGGTGGGGCGGGATGCTGATGCTCGTCGTGGCGTTCGGGGCTGGCCGGAGCCACCCGGGCGTTCCCCTTTGATCCGGACGGTTGGCTGGGCCGCTCGCACGTTCAGGCGCTGATAACCGTGCTCGCGACGCTCGGCTTCATCGGCGGCTTCTGGCTCGTCTTGTGGGGCCGTCCGGGGCGTCGGCAGAACCCGAGCCGAAGCCCTGAGTGACCCCTGTCGTTCGCGACTCGCTTCGGCGCTCACGGGTGGACGGCAAGCTACCCGAGCGAGAAGCGCGCCGAACACGACCGCGCGATGTCTGCGGCAGATTCGGATGCGCCCGTGCCAGGCGTCGGGCTGGTGCGGTACCGGCGACTGGCTATCCGGCAAGATTGTGTTTCGAGCTTCACTCGACGAGGGTCGCGCAGGGTGACGCCCGGACAGGGGCGATGCACAGGGGTGGTGGACCTAAGCATCGATCTCGTAGCGGTACCAGCGTCGGCGATCGCCGTCGACCTGAAGCCAGAGCATCTCGTCACGGCCGATCTTTCCCCCCGCCCAACTTGACGGATGCCGGCCGTCTGGCAGCAGCAGCTGCTCGCGTTCCTTCTCGACCACGACGTCGCCGTCTCGGCGGGCTCGACGAATGTCCCAGCGGTACCGTCCACCCTCGCGGTGCTGGTCGAGGAAGGCGACATCGGCGCCGGATACGGCCAGGCCGGAGCAGCTTCTGATGGTGTTCGACATGACCGCCCGGACACCATGCGCGTCGAGTGGATTGGCCGACCAGTAGCTCGACTCGTCGAAGTAGCTGGTCCAGATGTTGCCGTGGGGATCGGTAATGAGTTGCTCGATGCCGTCGCCCGCATAGACCGATGCCCGGATCTGACCCCGGCTGTCGAACACCCGAAGGTTCTCCGTGAGGTGAAGCTGGTCCTCCGGCACCGGCTCCCCGTAGCGTTCATGGGCCAACGCCGCTGGCGGCGCCTCAGTAAGCCAACTCACCTGGAGTTGCCCTGAACAGGGCGCGGTTGAGCTGCGATACAGATGGACAGTGTCGGGCAGCGGCTACCCTGGCACGCCGCCCGTCCTCGTCGAAATTGATGAGGAGGGCCCAGACCATACGCTGGTCCGCACACGTTTCGCGGTCCGCATCGACACACCTCCCTTGGGCAAATCGCCGGTCACCAGCCTGCTCTTGGACGAGAGCGTCGAGTGCTCTCGCCGCTTCGCGCTCCTGACTCGGGAAGTCGATCCGACCGCTCCCTCGACCATCCGGTAGTCAGACGTTGAAGCGGAACTTGGAGCCGCTGCCCCGCCACCAGCGGCGACGCGGTTCGACACCTGCTCACACTGTGCCTCGGGCTGCCATCGTTCGACGCTGGTTGACGACGTTCACGATGTCTTGTACCCCCTATGTGCCCACGGCCCGGCGTCAGCTCGTGTGCTCGGCCATGGTTCGCCGCCCTCGATCTTCGCCACTTCGGCCATTAGCGTCTTCGCCACCAGGACCAGGACGGTCGGAGCCGAAACTGGCCAGTCGAGAACTTGGACCTGCGCCTGTTCCTCGGGAATCAGTTTGGAAGGTGCCATGATCTGCCGGCACGCGCTCGCGGCGGCACTGGTGATCGGGTGGCCTTCCTTGCGGACAGTCACGGCTCGGAGCTGGTAGGAGCTGCTGTTGACCCTTGTTGACCGACCTCACGGGCACGTAACGGGCACGACCGGCTCTCCGCCACCACCGACACCCTGTTCGTGATCGCCGCGGTTGTGCGGCCTACTGGTGCGTCAGCGGCAGATACCGCTCCCGGCCGCTCTGCTCAGTCGTCTGCGTGAACCCGGCCGCCTCCAGGATCGCAGCGAACTTAGCCCGTCTGCGTCGACGAATGGAGACCAGAAATAGGGTGACCGACATCAGCGCCGCCCAGGCGACGGCGGCGACAGCCGCGGCGGCGGTGGGGGACGTCCCTCCTAGCCCGAGCCACACACCCAGGATCGCGCACAGCACGGTGAGGACGACATAGAGGAACCACGTTCGCTGCTTGTCGTCGTTCCAGCCCTCGAGGTCGTAGCTGATACGGGCCTTGAACAGCTCCAGCACGTCGGCAGGCACGGGGGGCAGTGCACCCCCGGTGGAAGCATCCGGGTACCGCACTCGGTTCCGCTCGGCCCTTTCGCGGGCCTGCGGACGGGGGTCCGGTACGAAGAACAGCTGCGGTCCGTTGCGGTGTCGCTGCCGTGTGTCCGTGTACGCGTAACCGAATTGCTCGGCAACAGCGGCCATAAGGGCGAGTGAGCGCAACGTGGCCACCTGCTCGACCTCCACCGGCTGCCCGCCGGCCATCTTCCGCAACATTTTCCGCACGTGCCGCTGCCCCACCAGCGATCCCCCATCACATCGTTGATCAGACTTGCACAGCCTCTCGCCAGGAAAGGCCGGAGGTCCATCCACCAGTGCCACGGTCCCGGGTTGAGCTAAGCCACCGTAGCGGGTTCGAGACATGCCGCAGGGAAGCGGGCCGCGCTCGCTTCTCCGTGATGATGGAGATCTACACCCAGGTGTCGTCCAAAGCGACCAGGGACGCACTCAGGGCCGCTTAGCGCACCCGGCTGCTCCCCGATCTCCGGTAGACGGCTGGCGTCTTGGCGCGTCGCTACGGCGCGTCCCCGAAGGAACAGCGCCGAGACTGACGGGCACTCAGCGTGACCGGTGTGCGGAGACAGCGCGTACGGTCGGCCAGGTCCGTGCACCAAAGCAGCTTAAGGAGCGGCTGCGGAAGTTGGCGACAGCTGGGCTCCGGCTGCCGTATCCTGTTCGGCTCGGCATGAGGTCCGGGCATGGCGTAGGCCATCGACGACCCGAGACCAGAGCAGGCCGACATGCAGATCATTCCCCTGGCTCAGCTGCGCGAGACCGACGAACGTAGCCAGCGTTTCACCCCGCTGGGTCTCGGCCTAGACCGCATCCTGACCCCGGAGTCCGCCGCCACCTACCACCAGGAGACGGTTGCCCAGATCGACCTTGCGGGCGCCGTGGCGCAGGGTACGCGTGATGCCTTCGAACGACTGCGCAACATCCACGCGTACGGGGTGCTGTGCTACGAGATCTACACCCTGGTCAATGACCACGCGCTGCTGGTCATCGAGCAGGCTCTGCGGGACAGGTTCATCGATTTCCACGACGGCTCATGCACCTTCGTGTACCGCGACGGCCGCGAGAATACGATCACCATCGGCAAGTACGACGACGTACACAAAGCGGCCAAGCGAAACTCCCCGCGCCGCGGCTACCGGCTGCGCGTGCGACACGGCCCAGCAACCGTCGAGTTCAACGGCATGCTCGACGGCTTGCGCACATGGGCCCGGGCCGCTGGACTGCTCCGCGGGCAACGCAATCGCCGCATCGAGCAACTGCTCGCGAAGCTACGCAACTCCGTCGCCCACCCCTCGTCGACGCATCTGCTTACTCCGGTCGACTGCGCGATGACTTTGCACGACCTGGCGGAGTTCATCAACCAGCTTTGGGGAGTACCCACGCCGGGCGGCCGTCTCTACCCCGCGCCGGCCGAGCGCGACGTGCTGTTCATCGGCTGGAACGCCAACGGCAGTATGACCCTCGCTCCAGCCGATCACCTCACCGCCGGCCTGATTCGTCTCGACGACATCGAACAGTGCGCAATCGTCCGCGCGTTCTTCAGCCCAGGAACCCGCCTGGAGGATCCCGACCTCCACTACTTCAACAGTCGATACGAGAACACCCGACTACCTACCGAGTACCTGTGGGGACCTGGCAGCCCCACCGGAGCCGCCGCCTGGCTCACCACTACCCACCCCACATGCGACTCCGTGGACCTCCTTGATCAGGTCTTCGCCATCCGGCACGACGGCGACCGCGTGTACCGACCCATGAAGCCCGGTGTTGTCGCGTTGCTCGACCCAGCCGACCAGGCCGGCCACTGGTACCTCATCCAAGCTGACTTCCCTCAGGATGCCTTCATCCACATCCAGCGGCTCTTGGCGGCCGAGCCGGAATGCCGCCAAGCCGGTGAATGCATGGCATGCCCAGTCGAGATCCTCGACCAGGGCACCGTCGAGGAACTCGCCAGACGCGGCCATCTCGTCCCGACACGCACCACATTGCCTCCGGCCTTCTGCCTTAACGACGACATTCCGTCCTGGCAACCAGCGCCGCTACGCACCAACCGCGAGCCGGCTCTTCTTGATACTTGATGAGGTCATCGCCGTGTACCTCTTGCGCTCGCCTGCGAGCGTGTTGAAGGCGTCCCGGACGACTGCCAACCGCCGGCCCGGTCGCCGAAGTCGCCGACAGTTGCGATCGATGTAGAGACCGGTGTCCTCGTCGCATCGCGGCCGTTGGCGGACTGCTGCTACAACGTCCGGTATGGGTGCGGAGCCGGACGTCACGGGGGCCTGGGGCGACCCGTCGGCACCCGGGTGGCGTGTCCTGGGGCAGCTCGGCGCGGTGTGGCTGCTCGGGTCGGCGCTGCTGACCACTGCCATCCCCGCGCTGACCGTGCTGCTCTTCGTCGGCTGGCGCGCGGTGCTGGTCGGGCTGCTGATCGTGGTCGTCCTCGCCATGGGGCTGCTGTGGTTGACTGTCCGGTCCACGGCGTCCGTCACGGTCCTCGGTGCCCGTCCCGGCCTCTGGGCGCTGCTGGTCCTCGTCGGTGGGCTGGCCCTGGCCCGGCTCGGCTGGCGCTGGACCGACGAGGTGGGGCTCGCCGTCAGCTCCGACAGGACACTCACCCTGCTCCTGGGCGGCGTGCCACACGTCCTCGTCGCCGGGCTGCTGCTGCGCGGGTGGCGGCCGCGGCTCGCCGCCGGGCTCACGCTGGTCGGCCTCCTGGGCCTCGGCGTGGTCGCGCTCGCCCGTTCCGGCCCCGACGAGGTCACCGAGCGGCTGCGGTACGCGGCCCAGGACCGCCGGGCCGCGTACGTGGTCGAGGTCCCCGGATACCGCCCCGTCGATCCCGCCTACGGCGGTGAACTGGGCGCCGGGGATTTCGTGCCCGCCGACCCGGCCGCGGTGCCACCGGAGCGCCACGTCAACGTGATCGCCGGCCCGGTCGTCGGCGACGCGCGAGGGGAGTGCGGCCAGCCGTACCTCGATGCCGCCCCGGCGGTAGAGAGCTGCGCCACCGAACCGGGCGGGGCGGTCTATCTTCGCGGGGTCGTCGAGCACGGGTACCAGGTGACCCGCGGCGACCGCGGCGTCGTCGTCCTCGGCTCGCTGGCCGTCGACCGCGACCTGCTGCGCCGCGCCACCCGCACGCTACGCCCGGCGACCGCCGTCGATCTGCCCACCGAGGAACGGCCGGCCGACCTGTTCGTGGTCGGCCTGCCGGGTTACCGGGCCCAGCCACTCGGCATCCCCCGGGGCGTGGGCTACGCACCCGCCGACCACACTGGCGGCGCCGCCAGTGTGCGCGTGGCGCTGCACGTCACGTTCGCCGGGCAGGACCCGTGCTTCCAGGCCGCCTGCACGTCCGAGGGCGCCGGGCTCACGTACGTCCGGCGCGAGGACAGCCACGGGTACGTGCTCCGCCGGGGTGATGTGGACGTCGGTGTCACCGGCGGCGTCGCCGTCGGCCGGTCGCTGCTGCGGGATGTGGCGCTGGCGGCGCGTCCGGCGAGCGAGGACGAACTGCTCCGAGCCCTGCCTCCGCCGCCCGACCGGGACCTGCTGGACCGGCTCCGGGCCTGGCTGCAGACCCGCACCTGACGACTGCGCCGACCGCCCCGCATCCGTACCTGGCCGCGCGGGCACCAGAGGGCGGAGAGAGGCAGCACAGGCAGGCGCCCGGCGGCTGCTGCAATCATCGTCCGGTCATCGACCGCCGCTCGGCAAGGTGTCAAGGGACGAATCCACCGCTCGATGCTAAACCGCCGATCCACCGTCCGATGGACTCGTCGCAGCAAATCCGGACAGGCGACCGAAGGTGGCCAAGCGCGCGGTGCCGTACTCGTTTATGAAGCGGTCCAGAGCGGCCGACGGTGAGGCGCCGGACCTCAGTGAGGCCGGTCGGGCGTACGCGAACAAGAACCCTGTCGGTGGGAAAGCCGATCTCTCGGCACCATTTTTCGGCGCCGCACCGACAGCCATCGGGCTTGTCTTCTGCTCGTCGCGCGCTCCTGTCGCCCGCCCCGGGTGCGGACGAGCTGCTCGCGGACGCACTCCGCGTCGGGATGACCGAGATCGTCAAGGATGCGCAGGGCCCGCTGCCAGGTGTGCGCGGCACCCGCCCGGTCGCCCGACGAGCGTCGGCTGGCACCGAGCCGGATCAGGCTTTCCGCCTCGTCGTACCGGTCACCGATCTGCACGAACAGGCGCAGCGCCCGGTGGTAACACCGGACCGCTCGACGGTGCCGTCCGAGACGGTCGTAGATGAAGCCGAGACTGTCCCAGGTGTTCGCCTCGCCGTGCCGGTCGTCGGTTCGACGCAGCAGTACCAATGCCCGCCGGCAGTGTTCGAGCGCCGGCCCGTACTGGCCGAGTTGCGCGTACGCCCAACCGATCCCGTTCTGCGCGCTGGCCTCCCCGGACAGGTGGCCGACGGCCCGATACAGATCCGCGGCCCGTTGCGCGTGGTACAGGACCTCGGTGTGCCGACCGAGTCGATCCAGCATCGCGCCGAACGCCCGATGGGTACGCGCCTGGCCGGTGCAGTCGTCGAGCTCACCGAAGAGCTTCAGCGCCGCGCGGTAGTGACTCTCCGCCCTCTCCCGCTCGCCTGTCCGGGCCAGCACCCGGGCGAGGTCGCGGTGGGCGCCGGCCTGCCCGGACGGGTCGTTCGCCCGCCGCGCCGCGGCCAGGGCGGTCTGCTGCGCGTCGACCAGGTCGAACCAGTGGCCCCGGCGTTGCAGGAAGTCCACCAGGGTGCGGGCCAGCCGCCACGCGTGCCCCTCGAACCCGATACGCGCCGCGTGGGCGACCGCCGCGAGGAGGACGCGATGCTCGGCGGTGAACCAGTCCAGCGCGTGGCGGTGGTCGCTGATCACCTCGGGCACCACCCCGGGTGGGGCAGCGGCCAGCGGGATCGGATCCCAGCTGGGCTGCAACCGCAGCGCGGCGTTGTGTGCCGAGTGCAGGTAGTGGTCGAGGCCGCGTTGGATTGCCGCGCGGTGGGTCTCGGGTGTCTCGGTGCTCTCGATCAGTTCGGCCGCGTACCCGCGTAACAGGTCGTGGGTCCCGAACCTGCCCGGCGCGTGTTCGGTGACGAGGTGGGCGTTGGCCAGCTCCGCCAGCAGCCGGTGCACCTGATCGCGGGGCAGTCCAGCCAGGCTGACGGCGGCGGGTATCCCGAACTCCGACCCGCAGTGGCAGCCGAGCAGCCGGAACAGGCGCGCGGCGGGCGGGGTGAGGCTCTGGTACGACCAGGAGAAGACCGCCTGCACATCGGTACCGACGTCACCACCGTCGAACGCGTCGCGTAGGCGCCGCGTCTGCCGCAGTTCGGCGGCGAGGGTGGCCAGGGGAAACCCCGGGTGCGCCATTCCTCGGGCGGCGACCACGGCCAGCGCGAGCGGCAACCGCGCGCACCGCTCGATCATCTCGTCGACGGCCCGTGGTTCGACCGTCAACCGGTCGGCACCGAGGCGTCGGGCCAGCAGCTGCCGGGCCTCCTCGACGGTGAGCAGGTCCACGGTGATCGGTCGGGCTCCCTCGGCGGCGACCAGGCCGGCGAGACGGTTGCGGCTGGTCACCAACGCCAGGCAGCCTGGGCTGCCGGGCAGCAGGGGGCGGACCTGGTCGGCGTCGTGGGCATTGTCCAGCACCACCAGCATCCGCCGGCCGGCGAGAAGGCTTCGGTACAGCCCCACCTGTGCGGGCAGGTGGGCGGGGATGCGTTCGGGCGGCACGTCGAGGGCCTCAAGGAACCCCCGAACCGCTTCGGCGGGCGTTGTCATCGGGCCGGCGGGGTCGAATCCCCGGAGGTTGACGTAGAGCTGTCCGTCCGGGTACCGCTCGGCGACCCGGTGCGCCCAGTACACCGCCAGGGTCGTCTTGCCGACCCCGGCGGTGCCGGACAACACCACGCTCGTCGCGGCGGGTTCACCGGAGCCACCTGCCCCGGGGACGGCAGACCCGTTGTCGACGCCGCACGCAGCGTCGAGTTGGGCGAGTTGCGCGGTACGGCCGACGAAGCTGGCCAGGGCCGGTGGTAGCTGGTGCGGCACGACGGTTGATCTCCGGACGGCACCTGCTGCCGGGGCGCTCGCCTGGGCCACCGGGACTTCGGCTTCCTCCTGCCCGTCGGCCGGGTTCGGCTGCCGCCGACCTTCCTCGACCCGGTCGCGCGCGGTGGCCAGCGCCCCCTGCTCGACTCCGGTGGCGCCGAGCAGGCCGGTCAGGATGTCGAAGCGCTCGGTCGAGGGCAGCACGTTTCCCGCGAAGTACTCCCCGATGACGCCACGCGACCAGCCGGTCTTCGCCGCCAACTGCCGGTACGTCAATGGGGTGTCGCCCTGCTGCCGGGCGTGTCGGCGCCGGAGCTGGCGCAGCAGCCCGGCCAGATCGTGCACCGTCCGCACGTCGGCGGCCTCGCGCACGATCGCGAGCGTGGAACGGGATGCCTCAGACACTCGGCCGATCGCCGGTCGGGCGTCGGGACGTACCCGTTGGTCGGACATGCGGCCTCCGCGTGCTGGCCGCCCGGCGGTGGGCGCTGATGTCCGGGAGCGTAATCAACCCGGTGGGCACCGGCAGCAGATCGACCGATATCCGTCAATGCACCCAGACTTCGGGAAAGCGCTTGCTTTCGCTCCGTCCGTCCATCGTGGGGGGTGATCCCGCCGGGGCTCGGGTCGAGGGTCATGGCCGGCACCCGGCAGGTCGGTTCGACGCTGCCGGCCGTCACCAGGGTCCACCGGGATTCCGGTCCCGATTGCCCGTGTCCAGCGGCGTCCAGTGGCGTCCAGGATGCCCCGCGCCCGGCTGAAACGCGTGCCACCGTCCATGGGCGGGATCGTCCCGCCCATCAGATCGAGGAAAGGAACACGACATGAACTTCCGGCACGTGACAGCGCGAGGGCCGGTGACGGCACCGCGCGACCGAAGGGGAGGCCCCATGACAGAAGCCGATCGGCTGCTGAGCGTCAGCCGCACCAACTCGTCGGTTCTCATCAGCCCTCAGCGGCTCGGCGCGCTGCTGTTGGCGCTCGTCGTCGCCGCCGTCGCCGCCGTCTGGAGCGGCCATCGACCAGCACACGCCGATGCCAACGCGCTCACCGATGACAAGTCGGTGTCCGTGGTAACCGGATGGTGGTCCTACACCAACGTCACCGAGCAGTTCGTGACGGACCGAATCAACGAGCACGACGCCAGGTTGACCGATATCGAGGTGTACGACGCCGCTGCCGGCACCTACACCGTCGTCATGGTCCGTGACTCGGGCGCGTACGCGGTGCCCGGCTGGTGGTGGTACCCGAGCCTCACCTTCGCCGAGGTGGGCCAGAAGATCAACCAGCACACCGCCCGGCTGATCGACATCGATCCGTACGTGATCAACGGCCAGGTCCGGTATGCCGTGGTGATGGTCTCCAACACCGGTTCCGCCGCGCGCACCTGGTGGTGGTCGAGCGGCGTCACCTCCGCGGCGGTCAGCGACTTCCTGGCGGCGAACAAGCCCAACGCCGGCGACCCGGTCAAGCGTCTGATCGACCTGGAGACGCATCTTGTCGGGGGCACCAAGGTCTACTCCGCCATCTACGTCGCCAACACCGGGACCGATGCCAAGTCCTGGCAGTGGTGGCTCAACCAGAGCGCCACCTCGGTGAAGCAGAAGGTGAACGACTTCGGCGGACGGATCACCAACCTGGAACGCCAGGCCGACGGCACGTACAACTTCATTCAGGTGCACAACTCGGGCACTGACGAGAAGGCCGCGTGGGTGCACTTCGGCCTCACCTCGCTGAGCCAGGCGCTCGACGTCGCGGCACAGCACGGGGCACGAGTGTTTGACGTGGACACGTACCTGGTCGGCGGCGAGCGCCGGTACGACGCCCTCATGATCGATAATGTGAGCGCGGAGACCCGGCGGCTTTCCGACCTGATCTCGCCCGCGTACACCGACGCCGACGGGCTGCCCACCGCCGACTTCGGCTACTACCTCAAGCGGGTGGGCGGCAGCCAGAGCACCGGCTTGCGGACCGGTCTGCAGTACGAGCCGGCCAGCTCCATCAAGGCGGTGCACAACCTCACCGTCATGCGCAGCGTGCGCAACGGCGAATCGCTCAACTCCTCGTTCACCTACTACAACTACCCGAACAGCCCGTTCAACGCGAACACGAAGGACGCCTGCCCGATCCCGGCCGACGAGGTGGTGGCCAACCGGGTCACCAGCACCCTCGACTTCGGCAAGGACAACATGATGTCCATCTCGGACAACCGCACGACCAGGGGCGTCGTCCTGCGATACGGGTTGGCCGCGGTCCAGAACGCGGCGAACGCCGCCGGGATGACCTCGACCACCATCAATCAGGACCAGGCCGGCTGCGCGTACCTCGGCGGGAAGCGCAACTTCACCACCCTCGTCGACATGGGCCGGCTCTACGAAGGGGTGGAGGACGGCACCCTGCTCGGCACCGGGCAGTTCCGCACCGAGTTCTACCAGCCGATGAACACCGGCGTGGGTGGCGGTAGCCCGCTGGCGGCGATCGTGACGGCGGAGGCCAACGCGCAGGGCAAGGGCGCCGTGGCCGCCCAGTTCATCGCCCTCATGCGTAACCACTTCAAAGGCGGCAGCTACAACGTGCCGTGCTCCCAGGTCGGTTGCTCGAACGGCTGGGTCTACGTCCGCACCAATGCGGGCAGGATGGCCCTCCCGGTCAAGTCGGGCGGCGTCGTGGGCGAGCGGGTCTTCGTGTACGGCACGTTCGTGGACAACCAGTACGTCTGCAACACCTGCTCGACGGTGTCGCTGGACAACGCCGTGACGACGATCAACGCCGAACTGTTCCGCGCCGAGATCCGATCCGCCCTGCTCACCTGGTAGCCGCAGGGTCCAACCTCGACAACCGCAACACGACACCGCTGCTGTAATCGGTGGGGCGCGCCGCGTCGCGGGCGCCCCACGGGTCATTGTCGCGATGGTGAACGCGGCCGCTCCCCGGCGGGGGAGGGTACGGGATTCACGAGGCCGCCGCCCAGGAGTCCACAGGACCGCCCCACCGTGCGTGCCCTCGTCGCCGCCCGCAGCAGCCTCGCCCACCACGCCGCCGACGACCTCGACCTCGCCGTCGAGACCGCCCGACTCGCCCTACGCCGCCTGCCGGCCGTCAGCTCAGCGCATAGTGGAAGGAGGGGCAGCAGCCGTGGTTGCGCTTGTCGCCAGTTGGAAGTGCCAAATAATCTGACTCGGTGTTCCGTCCCAGGCGGCGCCGAATGCCGCCGGGACGATGCCCAGCAGCGACCAAGGCCATGCGTCCCACGGTCCCGTCACGATTTCCGCGGGCATGTTCCCGCTGGCATCGCCGAACATCCGAGGTTCCTCGCAACGCCGTACCTGCAGGCCCAACGGCAAGGCGACGCGGAGATAGTCACTAGCCCGATGTCGGAAAGCCGGAAGTAGCCCAGGATCACCGTCGGCAGTACGAACGCGCGGCACTGAGCCCAACGCCACGAGTTCCTGGTGCACGTCCGTGATCACCAGATGGCCGCCAGGACGCAGGACTCGGGCAAACTCGGTGATCGCCGGCCCGACATCCGGAAGGTGAGTCAGCGCCAGAGCACACACGACGACGTCTACATGGTCGTTGGGCAGGGGGAGATCGCGCAGGTCGCCCTGCCGCAATTCCGCGTTCGGAACGCGGATACGAGCGTGAGCGAGCATGTCCGGGGAACTGTCGACGCCGATGACGTGGTGGCCCTGCTCGGCCAGGTACCCGGTGTACCTGCCGGTGCCGCAAGCCGCGTCCAAGGCCACGCCCAGAGGCAGAGCGCCGAGGATCTCGTGCACGATGGGTTCTTCGACAGCGAACAACCCATTACCTGGCTGATCATAGGTCGCGGACCACACTTTGTAGCCGTTCAGGGTGTCGACCTGCGCCGCGGTGACTCCGGCACCGTCCAGTGCAGGGCTGTCCAGAAGGCGCCGGACCTCGCTGATCCGCGCTTCGACGAAGTCCTGGTCGTAGTCGCCGGCGAAGGCACGCAGCAACGACACGCCCTCGAGCCCCAAGGTGTAAGCGAGCGGATGCTGGTAGGCCACCACGCGACCGTAGCGACGACGTGCGGATCGGACTACCCAATTCGGCCCTGCCATCAAGATCACGTGTACCCACATCGGCATGAGCGAGCGTGCATCCCAGGGTGATGACCTGAACCTTCGAAGGTCGACGCCTTCGGGCCGCCGAAGAGGTCACCGAGCAGGAAGCCCTGCTCAGAAGATTGGCGGTGGGATTCGAGTCTCAGCTCCCGGGATCCATACCGACGCCACCACGACGGCACCCAGAGCCGTACATCGATGGAACACCGCCCTCGTGAATGGCGCCAGTAGGGCCGGGACCACAGCCGGCGCCGTTCAGACGGGAGCAGCGAACCCTGACCACTTCGGTGTTCTCTGGGAGGTCACGCCAGGCCGATGGCCCACATCGCCGCAGGTCAGAGCCCCCGACTCTGTCCAGAGTCGGTGAACACTTCGGGCACGGTGACCACTTCGCCAACCTGCACCCAATCTGCTCCCACCTGCAAGGCCAGCCGATCCAACAGCTCCTTACCGCCGCGACCTGCGCATACTCCCCTACCAGGAGACATAGAACGCTATCGACTGCCGTCCAAAAATCGTGGAGCACTCCGTGTGAAGCGGGACGCTGCACCGGCTCTGACCTGCAGAAACGAGAACCCGCAGGTCGTGGTGGGTGCAGTTGAGTGTCGTTCGACGCCGTTGGGCGCGGTTCAGGGCCGTTCAGCGCACCCGGCTGCTCCCACATTGCTCCCCGATCTCCGGTAGTCGGCTCGCGTCCTGGCGCGTCGCTTCGGCGCTCTCCGAAGCAACAGCGCCGAGACTGACGGGTACTCAGCGTGACCGGCGTGCTGAGACAGCGCGCATGGTCGGCGGCATGAGCGCTTGTCATATTGCTGGATGTCGGGTCCTGGCCGATGATCGACGTCGTGATCGATCCGACCCGGCTGTCGACGTTGTGGGAGCAACGGTGGCCGGGATGCTCGAGGCTGCCCTATGAAGTGCGGGAGATCCGGGACCGGTGGGTGCGGTTCCACGCCTTGCCAGGCTCGAAGCGTTACCCCGACACCGAGGTCGAGTACGGCATCGTGCTGGCTCGGCACAACACCGTCGTGGCGGAGTTGGTGACCGGCCCCGCTGTGCTGGTGATTACCGTTGGCTATTCAGACCAGCCCGACCCGCAGAAACCCGGCCGGTCAGCCGAAACCATCGAGGCACACCCGTCCGGAGTGTATTGGACGAGCACCTGCATCGATGACGAGCCGGGCTTCGAAAGCTGGATGCATCTCTATGCCAGCGAAACAACCTGGTCGCCCGGCTGCCTCGACCCGCTCCTACGTCACGTAGCCGACGATGTCATCGGCAACGTCCTTGTTTGCGACGTCGATCTGCGCTGGCTCTATCACCCATACGACGGGGGCATGGACGTCGTCCTGCCCACCACCGCTGACCGCGACGCCCTGCGAAGCCGCCACCACCACTGGCTCTCCGCACACCCACTAGGTCTGTAGGACCCGTCGTGCGACCTCTGACGACGCGGGTCTTGAACGCGCATCGGTTGGGCCTGTGCGTGGATCAGGGCTCGGACGCCGCGGTGAGCTTTGCGATGTCTGGGGCATAGACGGTCATCCAGTGCGGATGCAGCCGGTAATAGACCACGTCGTTGTCCCAGTCGAAGAGGTCGTCGCCGTAGAAGTCCTTCAAGTACGCGAGCACGTCCGGCCAGTCCGTGGCCTGGTCGCCGTTGCGGGGGTTGAGGATCTCCACCTTGCCGTGCGTGAAGACGCCGAGGTCCTCACCGCGCATATGTGCGGCGCTGACGGCGGGTCGCGCCGCGAGATGGCGCGCCTTGGCGGCGTCGCGCGCCGTGCCGAAGTACCACTTGCCTCGCAGAAAGTGCCCGTCGACACCGCTGATCCGCGGCTCACCCTTTGCCGTCACGCTGGCCAGAGCGAGGGTGCACATGCCGGTGAGGACCTGGGTGAGCTGCTCCGCGTTCAGTGTGCGTGCGGTGGTGATCGCGGATGCGGCCCCGTACCCGCTCATGCCCGCGGCGATGAGTGCGCCGGGCATGTCGTGCTCGACCCCGAGGACGGCCAGGCCCAGGCTGAACCCGAACCAGCACACCCCGCCGACCCCAGCCATGAGCACACCGGCGGCGACCTGCGGGCGGGAACGTAGCACGGCCAGAGCAGAGACTGGCCGTCCCGGCGTGGCCTCGCCCTGAACGCCGCTCTGGTCTTCGTGGTGTGTCGTTCTGCGGGCGGGGACGATCAGGAAGGCGATCGCGGCCAGGGCGGTCTCGCAATCTCGGGCCTGTTGACCGGGGTCGCGGCCCGCTGGTGGGACGACCCCGCCGACCGCCTGCTGCCCTCCCCGGTGCCGGGGGAAGGTCACGCTCTCGCTGGTGACCAGGCCCCCGCAACCATCCCGCCTGGCACAGGTGGTGCCTGCCCTGACCGCGCGGATCCTGAGCGCGCCGGCAGGATTCACAGGACAGGCCCTAGTCGGACTCCTCGGCGGTCCGGCCCGCCTCGACGTACCGGGCGTACTCGACGAAGTCCGTCACGTCGGCGGCCGTCACCTCGTGGAGCAGCCAGCACTCGCGGTCCACGGCGACGTGTCCGCCGTCCGGGGTGGGCACATTCGCGGCGATCTCCCGCCCGCACCGGTCGCAGTGGACCCGCGGCCGAAACCGGGGCGCCCGGCTCAAGACGGACACCGGCTTCGCGGCGGTCCGCGTCATCGGCCGCGCGGTCATCACCAACGTCGCCGTGTCGATGGTCAGGTCGTGATCGCACCGCAGGCAGGTCCACCGGGCCTGCCGGACGCCGTCGCCGCTGGTGACGTCGAACGGCACACCGCAGTGGGGGCACTCCAGCCGGCACTGCCACGGCGCGGGCGTCCCGTCCCCCGCGCGGGGAGCCGGCAGGAACGGCAGGGCCGTGCCGACGCCGACGACCGACTCCGGTGGGGTGTCCGGGGCGCCATCACCGGTGCCGTCGATGAGCCTGCGGCGGACGTTACGCCACCCCGGCTCCTCGACCGGCTGGCCGGCGAGTTGCCGCTCGGCGAGGTCCCGCAACACGGCCCGCCGCTCGTCGTCCGGATACGCGTCCCACAGTCGGACCCACAGCGGTGCGAACGCGTCGGGTGTCTCGTCCGACAGCAACGCCAGGGACACCTGCCAGCCGTGGTCATCCGGGGCGACCGACAGCAGCCTGCGCCACACGACCCGCCACGCCGGGGTGGCGTCGACGGCGGCCAGCAGCCGGCGCATCGGTCCGGCCTCGTCGGGTCGGGTCCGCAGCAGCTCCTCCAGGTCGTCGGCGAAGCCGTACACGCTGTGCAACGGGATCCCGCCGGTCAGGACCGCGCGCAGCGGTTCGGGGTCGGCGGGGTCGGCGGCGACCAGGCTGAGGGTGATCGGGCGCCACGCGGCGGTGCCGCCACCACGGGCCAGCCAGCCGACCGCCACCGCGCGGAACGACGGGTCGCGGACCAGCGCGGCGCACGGCCCCTCCTCGACAGCGACCCGCCACAGCGGACCCGCCGCGAAGGCGGTCGACCCCGCCGTGGCGAACCAGGCGCGGACCACCGTGGTCAGCTGCGCCACGTCGAGCTGGTCGACGGTCGCGAAGAACACCCGGAGCCAGCCCCGGTCGTCGGCCGATCGCAGCAGCCAGGACAGCGCGAGCGCGCTGCTCCGGTCGGCGCCGAGCAACGGCCGGGCGTCCGCGTAGGTGCGGGCCCAGCCCGGTCGCGGTGCCGACAGCCACTCCTCGACGCATTCCAGCAGTCGCCGCCGCACGGCCGGAGACGTCTCCGCCGCCAGGCTGGCGGAGAGCACCTGCCCGGCCGCCCCGTCGTCAGGGTGGTCCCAAACCCAGGTCACGAAGACGTCGACGACCTCGTCGGCGTCGTCGGGTGGCACCGCACGCAAGATCTGGCCCGCCAGCAGCCGCCAGGCCGCAGTCAGGCCCGTCCGGTCCCGCAGCCATCGAAACGTGTCGCGCGCCGCGCCCGGGCGCCCCGGTGCCGCCGTGACCTGGAGCAGCCAGTAGTGCGTGTAGACGCAACTGTGCTCCTCCCCGCACCGAGCCAGGTGGCCCGCGCCGAGCCGGCGCAGTTCGTCGTCCGGCTCGCCGGTGCTGCGGCACAGGTGGGTGTACACCCAGTGCCACGCCGCTGGCGGTCGCTGCCCCCGCAGCCAGGTCAACGCCGCGGCCCGCACCTGCGGGTCCCGCACCCAGGTCTCGGGCAGCAGCGTGAACAGCCGCGCCCAGCCCCGACCGTCGTGCGACAGCAGGTGGCGCACCTTCCCGGCCAGGCGGGGGTCCACGTCGTCGCACCGCTCCAAGTGGGCGTGCAAAAGGTCACGCCGGCCCTCGTCGTCCAGCCACGACCAGTCCAGCCACTGCGCGAGGGCGACACCCGCGAGGCGTTCGGCCGGGAAGGCCCGGACCCACGCCTCCAGGGCGGGCCGCAACATCGGCGGCACCGGCCCGGCGGGGACCTCCTCGTAGACCACCCGGTGCTCGGGGCAGGGGTCGGCCAACAACCAGTCCCGGACCAGCCCCCGGTGGATCGGCGCGGCGAGCGGGCCCCGCCCCCGCATCCGGTTGCGGTCGCGCCGGTACAGGGCCGCGACCACCGGGGCCAGCGGCGCGTCGACGGTGAGCTCGCCGGTGACCACCCGATGCGCGAGCCGGACCAGTGAGCCGTTGTCGGCGGCGGTCTCCAGCGCCTCCGCGAGCAGCATGGCCGCCGCGGGCTGCCGCGCCAGGGTGGACTCGACGACGGGGGCGAGCAGGTCGACGTTGCGGGAGCGCGCCTGACGCCGGACGAGCGGGCCCGCGACCGTCAGCCAGCCCTCCCACTCCAGGTGCCGTTGCAGGTACGCCCACACCTCGGCGTCGACGCCCGGGTTGTCGAGGTCGACCAGTGCCCGCAGCAGCTCGTCCATGCCCCGGTCCGGCGGCCCGGCGAGCCGGGCGATGGCGCACTCCCGGGGACGCCGGTCGGAGCGGGACGGCCACACCTGGTGCTCGATGCGGATCCACTCCGCCAGCACCGGGCTGGCGAGGTCAGTGAGCCCGGGACCGAGCCGGTCGACCACCTCCGCCAGCGCCGACCGCACCGCTGCCTCCCGGGCCCGGACGGCGGCGATCGCGTCGCGCTCCCCCGACCCGCCACCCGCCGCGGCGCGCAGCCGGCGCAGCAGCGGCACGGCGGCCCAGCCCCGGGGTACTGCCGCGAGCACCTCGAGCAGCGCGTCCCGCAGGTGCGCGGTGCGCTCCGCGTCCCGCCGGCCGGGTGGGAACCACACCTCGTACATCAGGTCGGCGACGTGGGGATGGGCGAACCAGTAGCCGGGCCGGCCGTCCTCGCCGGAGAGCTGGACGTGCATGTCCTCCCGGTAGGCGGCGAACGCCTGCCGGGTCTCCTCCGCCAACGCGTCGACGGCCTCCTGCGGGTAGCCCACGTAGAGCCGGTTGACGGCGAGCAGGTGGGCGAAGAAGTCGGCGAGTTCGGGCAGCCCCTGGCCGGTGATGCGGCGCTGGAACCGCTCGGCGTACTCCTCGATGCCCTCCCCGCTGCGCCACTCGAGGAACAGCTGGGCCGGCAGCGGCACACCCCGCGGCGGCACCGGTGGCGGTGCCATCCCGGTACGGGCGGTGTACCAGCGACGCAGCTGCTCGGTGAACTCCGGCCGGTACGGGTCCAGCGCCATCCCGCCGACGAGCACCTGCCGGCGGTACTCGGCCACGAACTCGCCCCGGTGTTCGGTGGGGGCGCAGCAGACGAAGACCGGGAGTTCCCGCGTGGATCCGGTCTGCCGCCGGTGGGCGAGAGCCTGGAACACCTCCGGCCACGCCGCCCGCCCGTCGTCCTCGGTCCAGGACAGCGGGTCGTCGACGCCGACGACGACGTGCCGCGCCGGACCCAGCTCGCCGGCCCACCGGGTGGCCCGGCTCAGTCGCGTGCCGGCGGGTGGGAGCAGCACCGAGACCCCGGCCCGGGTGTTGAGCCGCGCCAGGAGTTGCAGCAGCAGGACGCTCTTGCCCGCCCCGGACGGCCCGGTGATCCAGAACATCGGCACGACGGCCCGGCCCCCGCGCGCCGACTCCACCACCGCCTGCTCGTACCACGACCAGTACGCCCGCTCGAACTCGTCGAGGACGTCGGTGGCGGCGAAGTACCCGTGCTCCAGGTGGTACAGGGTCGGCTGCCGGTTGACCAGGTAGCCGTGGTCGTCCCGGGTCACCGTGGCCGGCTGGCGGTGCGCCGCCGTCAGCACGGTCACCTCCGACGGTGTGCCGCGAGTGAGGATCCGCGCCAGCCCGACCTCCAGGTCGGCGGCGTCGGCGCCCCGGGTGACGATCTCCCGCACCAGCCGCTCCGCGGTCCGTGCCGGCGCCTCCCAACCGTCGTTGTTGAGCAGGGCGATCAGCTCGCCGGCCGGGTCCCGGTCGAACACCGGCGGGTCGAGGCGGTCGCGCATTCCGCGCACGGTCTCCTCGACGTCGTACCGGTCGTCGTCGCCGGTGTCGGCGACCCGCGCCGCCAGCCACCGGTCGATCTCGGCCACCGGATCGGCGAGGAGCGTCCCCGGAGCATCGATCCGGTACCGGGGGCGCCGGACGTGAGCCGGCAACGCGGCCGCCGCCGCGTGTACCCGGGCCAGCCGGTCGAGCATCGACCGGAGCGAGCCGGCGGTGAGCGGAGCGGGCGCGGCCAGCCGGTACACCGGCTCGTCGGCGGAGCAACGGCGCGCCTGCCGCCGGATCCGGTCGGCCAGCCGTCCCGGGTCGCTCGCGTGGCCGCAGGCGGCCGCGTCGGCCAGCAGGGCGTACGCCTGCACGGCGACGGTCTCCGGGCGGCTCAGCTCGTCCGGCAGGTCGGGGTCCTCGGCCAGTTCGTCGAGCAGCCGCCGCAGGTCCTCGCGCCAGCCGGCCGGCACCGGGACCGGGCGGTCGAGCCCGAGGTGGTTGAGGACGTCTCCGACCGGCACCGCGTAGAGCACGTTGCTCGCCCGCCGGGCCCCGGGTGCGGTGGTGCGCTCGCGGACCTGCTCGACCAGCACCGCCACCACCGCGCCGTCCACCGTGACGGCCGCGCCCGAGTAGCCCTGGTACTCCCCCAGTTCCTCCGCCACCGCCAGTTGCAGCACGCCCAGCTCGTGCCCCCGGGCGTTCACCACCCGGTGGCCGACCGCGGACACGGTGCCGGTCAGCTGGACGGACGCGGGTTCCGGACGCGCGGTCACCCGCCAGGCGGTGCCGGATGCCGCAGGCCGGCCGAGCGGTAGCGGCGGGTCCGGTGCCGGCTCGGCCAGGGTCAGTACGGCCGCGTCGATCTCCGGCGCCGACCGGACGGCCGCCACGCCGTGCCGGTGGCCGGTCTCCGTGACGAACGCGAGCTCGTCCACCCGCCGATCCCGGACCACGTGCGCGGCGGTGAGGACCGTCCGCCCGGTCAGGAGGAAGCCGCAGCCCCGCACCTTCGCCCCGGCGAGGACGCGCCCGTCACTCATGTCCGGCTGAAGGTGACCGTCACCTCGAAGGTCGCCTCGGCACCGGCCCGCGACAGCAGGACTCCCGCGTCGGCGGTGACCGTGACGCCGAACGTCGCGGAGAGCTCGCTCACCCGCCAGTTGGGTCGTTCGGGCAGCTGGTCGAGGTCGGCGTTCACCACCTGCGCGCCGGCCACGACGGCGGCCCGCAGCTCGTCGAGCCGGTCCCGGAGCCGTTCGGTGACGTTCGCGCCCCAGGCGATCTCCCGCCCAGCGTCGGTCTCGACGACCTGCACGAACACGTTTTCCGGAACGGCCGACTTCGACAACGCGCGCACCCCTCGGTCACCACTGTGGAGCACCCAGCGTACCGATCACGCGACGGACCGGGATCCCCCCGGCTGTCGGGTGCCCGACCGCTCGCGTGCTCCGAAGCCGTCGGCGGGAGTGGCTCATCCCTTCCGTGGCGAAATCCGTCACGCCTACCCCAAACCATCCATCAAAGGTCTCGACATTGAAGATGCTGGGTGGGTGAGCGGTGGATCGACCTGCTCGCCGCAGTGCTGCTGACACTCGGCGTGCTGCTGCCGGCAGTGCCTGCGGCGATATCGCCCGGGTCGAGGCCTACGTCGAGGACGTTGACTCGATGCGACCGCAGATTGGGAACCAGATGGCGCGGTCTCGATGATTGTAGCGCGAGTGGCTGGAAAAACGTCAGCGGCAAAGAAAGTGCCGAGTTGGTCGGCGACGGCGCTGTAGCCATCCCGCCGCCGATGCGTATGCCTCCTGTAGGTGAACCTGATCGATGCGTACCGAGGCGAGGCGGCCTGAGCGGAGGTGTCGTGCTGACGCCTTCGGGTTCGCCGAAGAGATCACCGAGCAGGAAGCCCTGCTCAGAAGGTTGGCGGTGGGATTCGAGTTTCAGCTCCCGGGATCCATACCGACGCCACCACGACGGCACCCAGAGCCGTACATCGATGGAGCACCGCCCTCGTGAATGGCGTCAGCGGGGCCAGTGACGACAGCCGGCGCCCTCCAGGCAGGGAGCAGCGAGCCGTGACCACTTCGGTGTTCTCTGGGAGGTCACGCCGGGCTGCTCGCCCACCTCGCCGCAGGTCAAAGCCCTCGGTTCTGTCCAGTGGTGAGTACTTCGGGCGCGGTGACCACTTCGCCAACCTGCGCCCGATCTGCTCCCACTTGCAAGGCCAGCCGATCCAGCGGCTCCTTACCGCCTTGACCTGCGCATACTCCCTTACCAGGGGACATAGGGGGATGTCGACTGCTGCGCAAAATCGTGGAGCACTCCGTGTGAAGCGGGACGCTGCGCCCACTCTGACCTGCAGAAACAAGAAGCCGCAGGTCGTGGTGGGTGCAGTTGAGTGTCGTTCGACGCCGTTGGGCGCGGTTCAGGGCCGTTCAGCGCACCCGGCTGCTCCCACATTGCTCCCCGATCTCCGGTAGTCGGCTCGCGTCCTGGCGCGTCGCTTCGGCGCGTCTCCGAAGCAACAGCGCCGAGACTGACGGGTACTCAGCGTGACCGGCGTGCTGAGGCACCACGCGCACGGTCGGGGGCCAGAAGCGGATGGCCTGGCCGCTACAACCTGAGTCCACGGCGCGCGCTCCAAGCCACCCTTGATCGTCTTGCCGGAGAACGCCCCGCCGGCACGCAGCATCGACGCCCACAGCGGGTCCGCGATCGTTGTGGAAGGCGCGCTGTCACCCGTCCGACAGGAGTAATCCGCGCGGGAGGGGTTGTCCATGCCAGGGCGGCACGGGAGGCTGAGAATGTCCACCGTCTCGGTCCCGGAGGGGCAGCCGTGTTCGTACGCACGCTGGGATCGGTTTGGGTCAATCTGATCGAGCTGCCCGTCGCGCCTGCCGATCCGGCCGCGCGGTCGTGGCTCGACCGCCTCGCGGCCGCCGACCCTGATAACGTGCTCGCCGCAGTGGTGTCGGCGCCCGGCGAGCAGGTCGTCGCCGCCGTTCTTGCGCTGCTCACCCGGGCACGGGAGGCGTTGGCGGCAGGCGTTGACGGCACGCCGGTCGACGGGTCGTTGCTGCTGCGCATGGTGGCTCGCGGGCACGGCACCGACTTTCCCGGTGGCGAACTCGCGCTGCCGCACGCCCACTTCCTGGTCGGGCTTGAGCGGCACCTGATCGCACCTGCGGCGGCGCACACGGCTTACCGGCGCGCGGAACTCGCGTACCGCAGCGAGGGTGCGGCCGCGCTCGCGGAATTGGCGGCGCTGGGTGCGGTGAGCACCACCCGGGCCGTCTTCCGCGACTCGGACTTCAGCGAAGTGCGGCACGTGCTCGACGGGTTGGCCACTATGCCGGCGGAAAACGCGGTGCAACTGCGCCGGGCGGCCGAACCGTATTTGGACGTCCTGGTCTGGATCGGTGAGCTGGGCGCCGGACGCGCCGCACTGGACCGCCGGGACCTCGATTCTGAGGGGGTCAAGCTGCTGCGCATGGCGGCGTTGTCCGCCGTGGACGAGCCGCTGGTGGCTACCCGCCTGGCGCGCCTGGCCGACGCGGCGAGCGGCGTCACGTCGTCGACGACACCCGCCGAGGGCGGCCGGCCACCGTCGGCGTTGATGGAGCTAGCCGACGCCTTCCGGGGTGAGCGACGCTGGAACGAGGCCGCCCGCCTGCTCGAAGAACTGCGCCAGGGTGAACCGCGCGACCGTGACACGGGTACCGCGCTCGCGCAGGTGTACATGGAGCTCGGTCGATGGCCGGACGCCAGGGCAGTGTTCGCCGGGCTGCTGGGCGACCCGCCTAGCCCCGACGACCTGCCGACGCTGCGGTATCTGTGGATGGGCGCCCATACGTACCACGACGCCGACGCCGAGCAGTGGCGCGAACGGATCCTCGCTATTGATCCGGCCGCGGACCCGATCGACGGCATGCCGAAATGGCCCGGCGGACCGGAGCTGCGACCGCTGCTTGCCGCGTTCTCCGGCGGCGCGTTGCAGCTCAGCCCCGACTGGTTCGAGCTGCCCGAAGCAGAACGGCCCGCGCACATGATGGCGGCCATCATCGCCGGCAGCCCCGACGGGATGGAGGTACTCGAGCGACTGTTCCAGGACGACCCGCCGCTGGCGCGGGCGGTGCTGCCGCTGCTCGGCCTCCGCACGCTGACCCCGGAACAGCAGCGGGCCGAGGAGCACATGGAGGCGGGGGAGGCGCATTTCCGGACGGGCCATTTCGCCGACGCCGAGCGGGAGTACGCCGCCGCGCTGCTACTCAACCCGGATCACGCCGTCGCCGCGCTGTACGTCGGCGACACCTGGTACAGGCGGGGCGCGTACCACCTGGCCCAGGCGTACTTCGAAGAGTCGTTGGCGATCGAGCCGACGCCGCAGGCGTACCGCTTCCTCGGCGACGCGATGTTGCGCGGAAGCCATGGCAGCCGCCGGGCGCGGGACTGTTACGAACGGGCGCTCGCGCTGGACCCGACGTATCAGGGTGCGCGGGACATGCTCGACCGGCTGCGGTCCGACCAGGCCGCAGGCGTGCCCACGCCGCCGACGGACCGGTCGGTGCCAGAACCGACCGACCGGCTGGAGGCGGAACGGGTACCGAGGCTCACGCCTCCCACCGTGTCCGAGCTGCTCGCCGAGCCGGCCGAGGGCAGCCTGGGCGACAACCTCATCGCCGCGGTGATCAAACGTGAAGGGCCGGACAGCGTCGTCGCCATCATGGACGACGAAGAGCGGTTCACCCGTTGGCTGGCCGGAGCCCATCCTCTCGACATCGTTAGGGCGATCATGTCCGTCGTGTCGATCGCGTTCCAGTACGAGATGAAGGACCGCAACGTTCCACGGTGGAAGCACTGGGTGGCGCGCGAGGTGACGTTGGCGCAGGCGCTGCCGGCCGACTTCGGCCCGGCTCAGAGTCCGCTGCAGTTGGGTCGGGACCGGCTCCTCGCCAACGCGCTGTCCTCGCTCGCCTCCGTCCGCGTCGCGGAGCGGCGCCTACCGGAGGCGCGGCTGCTGTACGAGCAGACGCTGGAACTGCTGGCCGCGGAGGAGACGGCACGCGCGCGTGCGGGCCTCGCCGGTGAGCCGAAGTACGATCAGTTGTTCTCCGCCACGAGCGTCGGCGGGCACGTGCAGCGGAGCCTCGCGGACATCTGTCACCGCCTCGGTGACCACGACGCGGCGGCCCGGCACGCCGCGGAGGCGGCACGGATTGAAGACGCCCGCCCCACCGTCGAGGCGGAGGTGGAGGCGTTCATCAGCGGAGCGGACCAGGCCACGTGGCGCGGCGAGATCGACGTGGCGCTTGGGATTTACCAGCACGCGCTCTACGTCGCCGAGGACGACGACCCCGACCCGATGATTCCGCGCATGCTCACCCGCGCTCTCAACGCGCTGGGTCAGGCGTACCTGCGGCTGGGCGGGCACCGCGCGGCGCTGAACCTATTCGACCGGGCGCGGCGGCTTAACGAACGCACCGGCAACGCCGACCGGCTCGCCCACGACCACCTGGCGATCGCGCGGGTGCTCCGGAGCCGTCCGGACCTCGCCGGAGTGGCCGGTCCGGGTGACGCCCGGGAGCACCTGGAACGGGCGCTCGGGTACGCGAGCGTGCTCGACGCGTCCCGTGACGAACTCGGGTGGACGGCGCTGGACGGTACCCGACACCGGATCAGTGCGCCGGACCGGGCGTGGCCGATACTGCTGGAGATGGGCACGCTGTTCCAGGCGCTCGGAGACGACCGCTCTGCGGCGGGCGTGCTGACCGTCGCGACCCGCCTCGCCGACCTGCTGCGAGCCAGCCTGGTCGAGGAGCGGCAGCGCATCGCTGTGCAGAATCAGCAGCTTGAGGCCTTCGCCGACCTGGTCAAGGTCTATGTGCGGCTGGCGGAAGCGGGCGCCGACGCGGACGCCGCTGAGCACGCGTGCGCCGCCTGGCTGGCGAACGAGTCGATGCGGGCACGCACATTCCTCGACACGCTCGGCGATGCCCGCTTGGCCGTGCCGTCGGGCGTCCCGGACGCGCTGGTCGACGACGAGCGCCGGCTCCTGGAACGACGGCGCCTGCTCCGTCAGAGGGGTGTTGCTGACCTGACGTTCTGGGACGAGTACCGGGAGGTCGCCGCCGACCTCGACGCGGTCTGGGAGACGATGCGGCACGTGGCGCCCACCGCGGAGGGGTACGTGGAGGTCCGCCAGGCGAAGCCGGCCGACCCGGGCGACCTCGCCGGGCTGCTCGCCGACGGCGACCGGCCGGTCGTTCTGGCGAGCCTGGTGCGGCTAGGTGACAACACCCTAGGCGTGCTCGCGCTGCGCTCGGGACAGGCGGTACCGGTCGTGCGGACCCATACCGTCGACGTTCCACGGCTCGAGGCGTTCGTCCGGCACAACTTCGGATCGAGTGACCGCGTGCGGGAGCTGGCCGTCGACCTGGAGGACCTGTTCCAACACGAGCTGGCGCCGGTCCGGGAACTTTTGACCAGCATCTGCGATCCGGGGGAGCTGCTGGTGGTGTGCCCGACCGGAGTCCTGCACCACGTCCCGTTGGGCGCCATACGGTCGGGCCGGCAGTCGCTGCTGGAGCGCAACCCGCTCGTCCTGCTTCCGAGCGCGTCGCTGCTGCGTGCGCTGCGCTCGGCCGAGCATGTCCGGGCCCCGGTGCCGGCGGCCGTTTTCGGGGACCCGACCGGAGACCTGCCGGGCGCGCGGACCGAGGCGGTGGCCGTCGCCGAGCGGTTCTCGGTGCCGCCGCTGCTCGGCACGCAGGCAACGCGCGACGCGGTCCGGCAGGCGTTCACCACGGCGTCGGTGTTGCACGTGGCGGCGCACGCGAGCTTCGACGCGGCGAGCCCGCTGGCGTCCGGGTTGGTGCTCTCCGACGGGGTGCTGACGGCCCGCGAAATCATCGGACTCCGCGCGCCCGGGCTCGCCCTGGCCACGCTGTCGGCATGCCAGACCGGGGTGAGCCAGACCGACGGGAGTGAGGAGTTGGTCGGGCTCAACCGCGCGCTCATCTTCGCCGGCGCCGACGCGGTCGTCGTCAGCCTCTGGAAGGTGCCCGACCTACCGACGATGGAGATCATGCAGCGGTTCTACGACCTGATCGGCGGTGCGATGGGGAAGGCCGACGCGATGCGGGAGGCCACACTCGCCGCCCGCGAATGGTACGGGGCGGAGCGGTTCGACCGTTGGGCTGGCTTCCAGCTCGTCGGCGACTGGCAATAGATCACACAGAAGGAGTTGCGATGTCGGCCGACGATCCGTTCACGACACTCACCGAGCTGACCTTCGACGTCGACGACGACGAGGTGGACCGCGCGTCGACGGAGGTCATCGACGACGAGATGCTGCGACTGCTGAAACGGGAGAACCGGGTCGCCATTGCCCAGGCGCCCAGCCGTACGGTGACAGGTGACGACGTTCCAGCAGACCGGAGCGTCAACGACATCCCGCTTCTGTTCGTCCTGCAGGCCCACCCGGAGTGCACCTTCGTGTGGTCGCGGCTCCTGGTCGACTTCAGCTCGACCCCGAACTGCGTGATCAGGGACATGGCACCGCGCAGGGTCGAGGACGTTGCCGTCGACGTGGAGACGACGGTCGGCGTGGACCTGTCGTTCTCGCTGGCGGCCACGGCGGTCGAGGTCGGCGCCGCACCCGAGATCGGGCGCCGGCGGACGGTGTACTTCCCGACGTTGCAGGCGTCGGGCGTCGGCTTCCGCAAGGCGTGCTGGGATTTCGAGCCGAAGGCCGGCGACTATCTGCACGCGGACAAGGAACTGCGGCTGCTCGTCGAGAGCCCGGCCAACGTGCCGGTGGAAGCGGTCATCGTCGTCCGCGCGCGTGTCCGGTTCCGCGGCCTACCCCGGCTGATTCCACTCCTTGCACGCACTCGGCACACGGAGAAGCGGCTGCGTCTGGCCTGAGCCTTTCCGCCCCGGCGGACGGCGTCCGGGTGTGGTTCGTACTCGTCGGGGCTGAGGTAGCCCAATTCGCCAAGAACGGCGGCGGGCGCTGGCGATCCTAGACGAAATGGGCCATCCCGACGCCGAGAAGATCCGCTCCGAGCTGCCGCTCAACAGCGAATGAGCTACCCGGCCGGGAGACCGCCGGCCCGATCAGCGCACTCGATCCGGCAGGGATCGGACGTGCTCAATTCGGCATGAGCGAGCGTGCACCCGGGCGATGACCTAAACCTTCCAGTGGCGACGCCTTCGCGGCCGCCGAAGAGGTCACCGAGCGGGGAGCCCTGGTCAACGCATTGCCGCTGAGATCGATCTTCCACCTAGCAAGACGACGTCAGACTGATCGACAGGCAAACACAGTGACGATTACCGATCAGCTAGATCGCCGTCGGTTTGCTCCAGCCACCGGCGTGGTACCGGAAGGAAGTCGGCGCCTTCGCGTCGACCGCATGACCACTTCGGTGTTCTCTGGGAGGTCACGCCGGGCCGCTGGCCCACATCGCCGCAGGTCAAAGCCTTCGGCTCTGTCCGGTGTCGGTGGGCACTTCGGGCGCGGTTACCACTTCGCCAACCTGCACCCGATCTGCTCCCACTTGCAATGCCAGCCGATCCAGCAGCTCCTTACCGCCGTGACCTGCGTACTTTTGGCCGGTCGGGTTCTGGCGCTCACCGAGAGCGACGCGACCTCCCACGGGCCAGTCGTAGCGGAGCCCATCCGAGGGCTTCGTCACGGTGCCGCAGCACGAGTGACCGGTAGCGGCGTCCACTGGCCAGCGCGGGGAGTGGCCATCCGCGCACGTGACTATGTCTGTCAATCGCCGCGACTCGGTGGATGCGACAAGGCTGGGTCGGTTCATAGCCCTGCGCCACTTGGTTAAGGCCGATCGGGCCAAGCCAACTCCGCCGCCTACCTGTTACTGAGAGGCGGTTCGGATCACTAGCCTGGGCGACGTGGCGGAACCCTCGGAGTACGAACTTGCGGCGTGGCGTGACATTCAGCGGTTCAAGGGCAGGCCGCTGTCGGAGGCGTTGCGCAGCGCTGGCGAGGGTGTGTCCAACGGCGCCGCGGCACTCGGTCGGCGTGCGGCGACCTACCTGGAGAACCATCCAGGAGCCCAGTCAGTCGTGTCGCGAGGACGCGGCATCATCGCCAAGAGTGCGAGCACCATCGGCACCGGGGCACATAAAGCCGCCCGCGTCCTCCCAACCAGCGCGGCGGACTGGAGTAGCAGTGCGGTGGGCTCGATGCAGCGTACGGTGGCGAAGATTTCGCGAGCGGGGCTCTCGTCCAAGCGAGTAGTAGAGCTCCACCAGAAGCGCGGGCACGACGTCACCAAGCTCTTCGACCTGCGGCGCCTCGACCTCGAGCAGATCCTCGCGGTCCGCGGGCGGGCTTTGAGCTGGTACTACCCGGCTACTGCCGCAGTCTCGGGGATGGGTGCGGGGCTGGTGATCTCGGGGGGCCAGCTGGCTACCGCAGTCTCCGGCGGCGCGGCGGCGGCGCCGTCGGGAGGTGCCATCGTCAGCGCCTTCGCCGGCGACGCCGCCATCGTCATCGGACTCGCATCCCGCGCGGTCGGCCATGTCTCGCTGCTGTACGGCTACGACCCCGAAGAACCAGCCGAGAAGCTCTTCGTTCTGTCCGTCGTCAACGCCGGGACGGCCGCATCCGTCGGCGCGAAGAACGCCGCCCTCGCCGACATCTCGCGCCTCACCCAGGCACTCGTCCGCGGTAAGACGTGGAAGGTTCTGAACGATTCAGTCGTCACCCGGATCGCCGGAAGGTTCGCGGAAGCGGTCGGCCGCACCCTCACAAAGAAGGGCCTCGGCAAGGTCGTGCCGGTAGCCGGAATCCTGGTCGGCGGCACTCTCAATTGGACCACCTTGGAGGGAATAGTCGACACCGCCGAAATGGCGTACCGGCGCCGGTTCTTGCTGGAGAAATACCCTCAGCTTCTGGACGAGGAACCCATCGATGCCTTCGTTGTTGAGGACACGGACGACCCGAACGAAGTAGTTGACGACGGGTTCAGCGTGCTCGGCGAACTCGCCGTGGAGGGCGAACCCGACCTGGGCTGAATCTATCGGTCACCTCGGGGAGGCGTGACGGGGCGAACTGACAGATGATCCCCGAGTACCTCAGCAGTCGTCCTGCTTCCACTTGCCGTCTTCGCGCACCCACGGCTCCTTGGTCTGGTTCAGGGCAGGCACGTCGTACGTGTAGGTCACTCGGGCCAGATCGCCGGAGATCTGCGCCTCGAAGGTCTTGAGCGGCATCGCCTTGCCGTACATCTGCTTGGCGGCCGTCAGCATGCCCGTGAACTCGCTGAGGGTTACGCGCTCCTTACACCTAGCCGAAAACAGCTCGTACCCGACCGTGGGCTTCGCGTCGAGGAATGCAGCCGAGTACGCCACCACCGCCTGGCGAAGCTCCGCCTCCTCGCTGGGCACCTGAGCGGTCGGGCTGGCGGCCGCATCAGACACCGCGGTGGCGGAGGGCGCTGCGGACGTCGAGGACGAAGGCGCCTCCGGCTTATCCGTGTTGCTCCCACAAGCAGTGAGGAAAAGCATGAAAAGGGGCACTACGATCATGGCTTTGCGGATCATGGCGCGCAGGGTACCGCCGCGATAGCCCTCGATACTCGACGGGTTGACGGTCAGCTCGGCCTAGAAACCGGAAGAGGCTCTTCGGCGCGTGTCGCCCCTTCTGCATGGGCTTGAGCACGGGCGGACACAACGTCTCAATGCCGTGCAGATCGCATCGCCCGCCGTCCCCACAGCGCGCGGATAGCCTCCGCCGCCGACGACAGGGCCGGGAATGGGTTATCCCAGTCGATCTCCCCGCCAGCTTGATCGACCGCGTCGAGTAGCTGCTCGTAGGTCCGCGGTTTGAGGGCGTGCTCGGTGCCCTCAGACCAGACCAGCAAGGCGGTTGGCCTCGTTCCGTCGAGGACGACACGCGCCACGATTGCTGGCGGGCTGGCAGGCGAGTTCATGCGTGGTTGTTGACGGCGGGGGCCTGCCTGGACCAGTACAACCTCGTCTCCCGGTCGCACCGCGCGCTCGTCTCCGGGATTCATGAGCCATGAGTCGACTGCCCCGCGCCCGTAGCGCTGCTCCAAGCTTTGTCGAGCGGCGGCGGCTTTCGGCGGGAAGGGGGCCGAGTCGTTGATGGCAACCCCGATCCACAGGCGGCGAGGCCTTGGCCTGGGCCTGCGTTGAGCCGGTATGTGGGTCGGGGGACGGTAGATCTCGCGAGCTCGTTTCAGCCATGCTTGATCGATTGGGTCGCTTTCGGCCCACCAGACGTCCAGCTGCTCGGCGACCTGTGCACATAGTCCTTCGTCGTCGGTGAGGACTGCGGCTTCCCTGAGCAGGTCGCGGGAGCGGGCGGAGGCGTTGGCTGAGCCGATGACGACGTACGTCTCACCGCCCTCGAGGTGGATCATCTTTGCGTGCAGGTTCGGTAACGTGCGGACGTCTACACCGGCTTTGTGCCAGCGGCTGATCGTGTTTGGATCAACTTGTCCGGCGCGTAGAGCGGCGTTGGACCCGTCAACAATGATCATGTCGTCGGCCGTTAGGGCGAGTAGCTCTGCGGCAGCTGGTCCGATGTAGGAGATCGCGGCCCGCTTGCGGATATCCACGTGCAGATAGTTCTCGAGTCCGTACCAGGTTCCGTCCGCTACCAGCTGGATCATGATGGGTGTCCGCCATCCTTGGCTGCCGCTCCCGGGCCTACCGTTGGGGTTGCTGAGACGCCGCTTGCGACCTCGACGCTCGCAATCGCTTCGGCGACCTTTTCGATCTGCTCGTGCATCTGCGTGACCGGGGCCGACAGGTCAACCCGGTGCACAACGATGTATACCCCGCTTCCTCTGAGCTGGTAGGTCACCGGTTTGGCTCCTGCCGATGCGTAGACGAGATGGCCCCGGGTCAGGTTGAGCGTGGTGCAGTAGGCGAGCATCTGGTAGATGTCATCGCGGGGTGGGGTGTTGCCAGGGGACTTGTATTTGGCGTCGACGACGGCTAGGCAGTGAGGCCCATCCCACCACGTGATATCTGGCCGCACCAGGGGTAGCCGGTGGTCACGGTCGAGGTGCATCTGGTGCTGGGCGGTGACGGCTCCGCCGTAGCGTGTCTCGATGGCTTGTCGAAGGGCTGTGATCAGCCAGTCTTCGAAGACGGTGTTGAGGTCGAAGACGAAGCCGGCCGCGAGGGTTGAGCCGTGGGCGTGCTCGATGGTTTCGCCGGCCAGGATCAACCGAGCGAGCCGCAGGGCCGGTTGGTAGCGGTTGTTGAAGCGGTTGGGCCAGGTCTGGGGTGCTGGTGCCCCCGGGGTGAGAGGCGTGACGTCGGCGAGTGCGGCCGCGATGCGGTGAAGCGCGTTGCGGGTGGCCGGTGGGACGCCGGGTAGACGGTGCAGGCGGCGTACGGTCGACAGCAGGATCTGATTTTCTGGTACGTCGGTGTTGTAGTCGTCGTACCGCACTTCGACCGGTAGGGCCAGCCCCGGCCGGGTGCGTAGTTGGTCTGCCTCTCTGAGTCGGCCGCGCACCAGCGGCAATGCTTCCTCGACAGTTCGGTAGCCCTGCAACACCCCTTGAGCGAGAGCCTGGGACGTAGCAGTGGCGAAGGCGACTGCCATCGCCGGCACGAGCCCCTGTTCGGTGGCTAGGCCGACGGGCTCCGTGCGCCAGCCGCGAGGGTCGCGGGCGTAGCCGAGCAGCCACAGCAGGCGAGCGATTCCGATCTTCGGCCGTACGTGCAGCTCGACGTGTTCGTCGCCGATGGTGATGCGGGCGGCACCGACATTGGAGCCGGATCGCAGTAGGAGCCGGCCAGCAAGAGTTAGTGAGGTGTCGACGAGTTTGGTAGCTGCCATAGCCTGGGCACCGACCGCTGTCGTCGGCTCGCACTCGTGCGTCTGGTGCTCGCGTAGGCTGATGAGCCTCACTGTGCCGTGTCTCCGGCGCGTTCGCGGGGTACCGGCACCGGGGTGGCGGCGGCCGTTTGCTTCAGGCGTTTGCGGAGTGCGTCGAGGCCGTAGCGAAGGTTGATGTCTACTCCGTCGCCGAGGTGGCGTTCCTCGAGCAGGGGCGTAATGGCGTTCTTCCAGATCCTCGCCAACCCCTTCTCGGTGGCGGCCTGGGTTGTCATCAGGTAGGACGGGCCGACGGCGGCATCACGGTCGCCGATGACACGGTTGAGCTCGTCGAGAAGGTCCGCGCGGTCGGCGGGGAGGTTGTGCTTCTCCAGCCATTTTCGGAGCAGCCCGTCAAGAGGCGTCTCGCCGGGGAACAGCGGCTGGAAATAGAACCGGCGGCGCATGGCGGCGTCGACGAGTGCGATGGATCGGTCGGCGGTGTTCATGGTGCCGATCAGGTAGACGTTCGGAGGGAGTTCGAAGTCTTCGGTGGGTGAGTACTGCAGTTGGATGCTGCGATTGCGGTACTCGAGCAGGAAGTACAGCTCCCCGAAGACCTTGGCGAGGTTGGCCCGGTTGATCTCATCGATGATCAGGATGTAGGCCTGGGACGGGTCGTCTTTCGCATCCGACACCAGTTGCTTGAGCGGTCCGGGCTCGAGTGCGAAGCCGACCCCGCCGTCGGCGGTGGCCCGGGGGCGGAAGCCTTCGAAGAAGTCCTCGTACGAGTACGACGGGTGGAACTGGACGAGCCGGTAGGCGTTGTCGGCCTGCCCGGTGAGGAAGTGCGCCAGTGCCTGGGCGAGGTAAGTCTTGCCGGTGCCAGGCGGCCCGTACAGCACAATCTGCTTCTTGTCCCGCAGCAGGTCGACCGTGTCGGAGAGCCAGTCCTGGTCGATAAGCAGATCGTCAGCCAACTCGGCAGTGGGCTCGGGCAGCTCCACCTCGGCCACCTCAAGCTGATCGTTGACGTCCTCCGCCCCGGGCTGCTCGTCGATTTCGGCAAGGGCCGCGAATTCGGCGACGTAGGTTCCGAGGTTCGTGACGGTCAGCTGACCAGACAGCTTGTTCCGTGCCTCGGCGGACAGCTCGTTCCGGAAGAATGGCGTCTCCGGATTTGCCCAGGCAACCTTACGCCGCCGGTTCGACAGATCGTCAGGCGTGTCCCACCAGGCGGCGGGGCCGATGATGGTGCCAACATACACCTTGGACCCGTCGACGGTGACGACGATATCGCCATCGCTCATCTGGTTGAGGAACCGGTCAAGCACCCCCACGTGCAGGCCACGCTGGGACGGCGAGAAGTCCGGCAACCAATCCCGTAGCTGCTGGTCCAACTCCGCCTTCGACAGGCCGGGCTTCAGTTCCGGCAGCCCTGGATAGGCGATGGAGCAGAACCCTTCGGTGAGCCAGTGGCCGATCAGGTTTTGGCCGTGCACCTTCGCGCCTCGCACCAGCCAGCCGCGCGGTCCCTTGCCGTCGTCAGCGGACCCGGCCTGCTGCCGCCACCGCTCGACCCAGGGCGGTTGATAGAAATGAACCGGCGCACCAGACTTGGCCGACAGCAGTGTCCTCAGCTCCGCCAGGTCCCGATCAGTGTCGCCGGGCTGATGGGGCAGCTCGTCAGCGAACGCATCCACAATCAGCTTCTTGTGCCGCCGCGACGCGACCGGTGGGAAGGCATCGGGAAACGCGAGGTTCAGCAGGATGTTGCGTTGGCTGTAGGCGCTGTTGATCGGGAGCCTGTCCAGGACCTCCTTGAAGGCCCACGGATCGTGCAGTGCCGTCCGCTGACCGTCGGCCGGCAAGCGCTTCCACGTCTGCACGAACCGTACGAGCCACGCAATTTGCCGGTCCCGCTGTGTCATGTATGCGGTGCCGGCTCGGACTACGCCATGATCGAGAACCGTGTCGAGATCTGCGGGGATCTTGACCGGCTCGGGCAGCAAGGACAGAGCTCCGTTGATCACGGCGCGTTTCGCCGTGCCTCCGATGTCGCGTGGCAGGAGCAGGTGCAAGTAGATCAGCTCACCCATGAGCTGCACCGCCGTGGGTGGTGCTGCGGCGAGCTGCCCTTGTAGCTTTCTGACGAAGCTGCCCCTGCCTGCGTCCGGCTGTTGGACAAACCTGGAGTAAAGCTGGTCGGCAGCTTCCACTGTCCAGACGGCCCGGCCGGGGGTGAAGGCCGACTCGTTGCCGGCCAGACCGGCGTCGATCACCCTGCGGGCAGCGGCGTAGACAGCTTCCTCGTTCATGGGGCTCCTTTAGTCGGCTAGTACTTCGACAAGGCAGATGTGACTCAGTGACGTCGACGGTTGCTGTCCGGTTGTCCGATCGGCCTTGCACGTACGCTCTCGGTGGTCTCGGCCGGGTACTCGCGTTGCAGGTCTCGAACCGGTTCCTGGCGCCAGCGAGCCGACGCACCCCGGACTTCGCGCACAGTCGGTACCTGGTCCTCCCGCCTTTTCTGGCGGTCCGCTTGGACGCGGTCACGAAGTATCCGGACAGCATCACGGTTGTTGTCGACGTCCGCCGCCCTCATCGTCGTCGCGACGGAGCCGTGCAGCTGCAGCAACCTCTCAATATCCTCCGGCATGGGGACAAGGGCCGCTGTCGCACAAGGCAATGGTTCAAAGGACACGACTGGTCGCTCGCGCTCATCGGTGCTGACCCATACTTGTACAGGACTACCGCGCCGACGCGGTACGGGAGTCACACGAGGCTATCGCCCTCGCCCACCGCGGTGCCGGTTGCCAGACCGGCCAGACGATCAGCCGATCCAAGGCTCAAGTGTCCAGGATCAGGGGCCAGCTCCATTTCCCGAACCTGCACAGGCGGCATGACCGGAGGTCAAGGTCGGTCGAGGACTGCGGTTCAGTCAGGCCCCACCGCACGCGGGCCGGGCATCGACGCTCCGACCGTCGGACAGCCTTTCACGCAACCGTCGCGAGTAGCTGAAGCGATCCAGGACGGACGCCGCCCGGGCACCCGCCAGCACTCCGAGCGGTTAGCGGCCACGAGCGCGGACAGCGGGCAGCCTGCGCGCGCCTCACGATGCGTGACCGCCTCTGCATCTGAGCTACACACTCACCTCCAGGTCCGCGGGGCGTACGAAAGACCGAGGTTAAGCCGTGCCCGTCCAGAAACAGGCGGCATGCGGATGCAGGTTGGCGGCGTGAGCTGAACCGGCCGATATCTACAGGTTCAGCTGCCCCACTCCGCACGAAGCGCCTGCCAGGCGATGGTGACGTGCTCAGCCAGTTCGTGTGCCGCGCGGTCCTGCCCAACGGCCAGCCGCTGCACCCGGCGCAGCCTCAACTCCTCCGGAACCTGACCTCGCACGTACCCGGCTACCAGTGCCTCCTCTTCAGGGACGGCACACCGCACGAGTTCGTCGGCGAGCTTGGCCAAGCCGAGCAGCGGACCACGCAGTTGCTCCACCCCCCGGGCGGCCAGTCGCTCGGCGTTCATCCGGAAGGTGGCAAGGTCGAGGTCCGCGAGCCCGCGAGCCGTGAAGGGGCCGTTGTGGCGCACCTGGTACGCGAGCACCTCGCCGTTCTCAAGCAGCGCACGGATCTGCTGGTACTCCGCGCGCCACATCTCCCGCCGCGCGATTCTCACCTGGTGCGCCTCGCGCTCGGCGCGGCGCACTTCCTGCTGCTCACGTTCCACGGCTCGGTCGCGGAGCTGCATGATCCGCTGCCGCCAGGCGACCACCACGGCGACCACGATGCCGAGTACGCCGATAGCGCCCGATACAAGCGTCGCCCAATCCGCGACGGCGATTCCGCCTTCGGCAAGGACTTGCTGGAGGTGGCGGGAGTGCCCTGCGAACCCTCTGGCATGCATCATGGGCTTCCTTCTCCAGTGACGTTCACGCGATGGCGGACGTCAGCCGGCGGACCCAGGCCGTACGGGTGTGGGACTGGCGCAACTCCTGCAACGCGGCGATGTCGGCCAGATCCTTCGGGCGCCTGAGCGACCGCTTATAGGCAAGGACGTGCTCCAGCCGGACGAACCTCAGGCCCCCGATCACGTCCGCACCGTCGATGAGTTCGTCGGTGTCGAGTAGCGGTGAGATCCAGCGGTCGTATACCTCGATGCGGCCGCCCCAGAACTGCATGGCGCGGTCCCCGCTGACGGATCCCACCTGCGGTTCGCCGATGGCGCAGGCGTGCTTCCACGCCGCCCCCCTGGCCACGATGTCCAGGTCACCGATGTCTCGACGAAGTCCCTGGGCGAGCATCGGCGCACTTCCAAAGATCGCAAAATCGCGGTGGTCGAGCCCGAGCGAGATCAGGCGGCGCAGGAGGGGGTGGTCAAGAAGATCGGCTACGGCGCGGGCAGTGTTCATGGCGACTCCTTAGGGTGTGCCAACGTCCGACTGGTCGTCAGGACTCGCTAGCCGCTCACCGAGGCTCGTCGCCTTCGCGTCGGCGATGTCCTGAACGGCCTGGCGGTCGACGATGGTGATGGCCTGACGGCCTGTGTGTACGGCTTTCCCGCGCTTCAAGGCCCGAATTACCTGCTTCGCGGAGTCGAGGGAAACCCCGGCGATGTCCGCCAAGTCCTGCTGACTGAATCGCAGCAACGTCCCCGACTCGCTGGCGACCCCAAGCCCTCGGACATCGAGCTCAAGGATGGCCTTGGCCAGCTTGCGCTCGGCGCCGAGCAGGGACTCGACGCTCTTCTGCGTGGCTTCGGCGAGTCGTTCCTCCGTGGCGTACAACTGCGCCAGTACGGCCCGTGGATGCTGGAGCAGGAAGGTCCTCCAGTCGTCGGCCGACAGGAACAGCGCTTCGACATCGCTCAGCGCGAACACGCTGGCCGAACGCGGTTTCATCCGGATGGAGGCCATCTCGCCAACCATCTCGCCGGGGCGGCGGATGCCGACGATGCGTCGCGGGGTTCCGGAGACGACCTTCACATGCCCGCTCCGGATCAGAAGCGCGAAGTCGGTCTCCTCACCCTCGCCGACCAGGATGCTGCCCGCCGGGTAGTGAATGGCCGTGCCGACCCTTTCAAGAGCGGACCACTCTTCCTTCGTATGGAGAATGTCCGCGCTTGCTAAGTTTATGTCTGCCACTAGCTAAGGTTAGCAGTACACCAAGCAGATGGCAATCTACCACTGTAGATCAATGCAGCAGAGGTCGCCCGGGCGAGGGGAACCGGTCGTTTTACAGCTACAGAGGTTGGAAGGCTGAAGGTCGTCGGCGTGGCCTGTGTCGATGGTTTCGGTAGGCCGGAGGCATGAGGTATCCGGCTGGTGGTGGGATGAACGCGGCAGCCCGGGTCCGGCGTGAGAAGGTCCGGATGCAGGCCGCAGTCATGTTCAGGGAGTCCAAACCGTCCACGCAGATTGCTGTTGAGCTGCGGGTTTCCCCGCAGTCAGTCCGTGAGTGGCGACGTCGCTGGGTCGCGGGTGGGACTGAAGCTCTGGCATCGTGGCCGGGTGGCTCGGACTGCAAACTCCCCGAAGAGCAGCTCGGTGAGCTTGCCGACCTGCTGAACCGGGGGCCGGTTGAGCAGGGCTGGCAGGACGCCCAGTGGACGCTGGCGCGGGTCGCCGAGGTGATCGAACGCTGCTTTGGCGTCTCCTACACGCTGCGCGGGGTGTCGTACCTGCTGTACCGCATCGGCTACAGCCAGCAGGTCCCGACCAGACGGGCGGTTGAACGTGACCCCGAGGCGATCGCGGGCTGGCATCGCAGGCGGTGGCCGTCGGTAAGAGGTTAGCCGCGGCCCACGGGGCATGGATCTGCTTTCAGGACGAGGCCGGCCAGGTGCTGCGCCCGCCGGTGGCCAAGACCTGGGCCCGCCGCGGCCGCACACCCGTCGTGGAGATCTCCGGCAAGGGCTCCGGCGGGGTGTCCATTCGCGGGCCTGGTCTACCTCAAGTCCGGCGAACGCGGCCGACTGATGTGCCGTACCCGCCTGCACCGCGGCCGCCAAGGCGAACGCGGCAGCTTCAGCGAGGACGACTACATAGCCTTCCTCGACCAAGCCCACCAGCGGTTGCAGGCACCGATCGTGCTGAGCTGGGACAACCTCAACACCCACGTCAGCCACCGCATGCACGCCCTGATCGCCGCCCGGCCGTGGCTGACGGTGATCCGACTGCCGTCCTACGCGCCAGACCTCAACCCCGCCGAGGGCGTCTGGCGATGGATAAAACGCGGCCTGACCAACATCACCGCCCACGGCGTGGACCACCTCGCCGACCTGGTCAGACACCGGCTGCGCGCCTGCCAGCAACAGACCGATCTCCTCACTGGGCTTCTTCGCCAACAGCGGCATGACCCTCGACCCAGAACCACCGTGACAGCCCGAACCTCAGCCTTTCAGCCTCTGTAGTGCGGCAACTGCCGCCGCAGGGCAGTGTCGGATGGACGATCCCGCACGGCCGACGACCGTCGACGAGGGTCAGCCGAAGAAAACGACCAGCAGGGCCGCGACGAACAGGCAGGCCAAGTGCAGCGACTGGTCGGCCAGGTACATGCCGTTCATTCCGCCGCTCTTCAGCTGCGCGAAGTTCGGGGAACCGAGGGCGTGCAGCAGCCTTCGGACCAGGCGACGCCGATCGATGACCGCGTGGGTGACGGCGGACCATACCAGCGCGACCGCGACACCGGCCGGGTGTAGCGGTACGTCGACGAGGACGATGCCGGCGATACAGGCGGCCACGCACATGTGATAGGTAATGAGATGCCCGGCCATGGCCCGGGCGGCCGCCCATCCATCACCCATCTTGCGCGAGGCCTGATGATCCGTCTGAACCACGTGATCACCCAGGTGGTGACCTACGAAGAAGGCAACGAAGACCGCCGCGAAGACCGCGCTCTGGCTGATGGCGCTACCTCCCATGTCAGGCCCGGCCCGCCGAGGGTGGCTAACCACACGGCCGACCCGGACCTCGTTCGCCACGGGGTCCGCCCGACACGATATCGGGTAACCGTCGTAAAGCGATCGGCTACCACCACCACACCAACGGTGTCACCAACATCGCCGAGGCCATCCGGCGTGCCAACCACCGCCCGCATGAGCTCATTGGCGCCGTGACCACCGGGGAACCAGCCGTGACCAGGAGCAACCCGACGATGCAATAGTCTGGGCTGTTCCTCCTTCGGACTAAGGGCGGTAGGAGGCTACGGGACGGGCTGGATGCTTGATGCGATACTTCACCGGCTTGCCGGGGCCGGTCTTCCGTGGGTGGTCGAGAACGTCGAGGCCCCCGGATGCCGGGCGCTCTCATTCTGTGCGGCAGCGAGCTCGGCCTTCGTACCGGCCGATATGGCTCAGGTGTCATCGACGCTTTGCCTTCACGTGCTGTTGATGGCCGCCGGTGGCTGTCACTGCTCCAAGCGCCGAGCGGTGGGGTCTACGGCACCGGCCGCACAGGGCAGATGAACCGCGGCTACAAGTTCACGCACACCGAAGGAGCTGCGGCGATGGGCATCGCCTCGATGACCCGCGCGGAGCTGTCGCAGTCGATTCCACCGGCCTCTACACCAGGTTCATCGGCGGACAGCTACAGGACCATCTACACCGGCAGTCGTCCGTGGCCGCCGCCTGAGGCCGCACCGTCACACGTCTGTGCCACAGTGACCGACGTGCGCATCACCGACGACTATGGCCGGCTGCTCGACGCCGAATACTCCGTGGAGCCCGACGGCGACCACCTCGCCGTCATCCTCGAAAGCATGAGCGGCCGGGCCGACGGCAGAGCACCCCGCAACACCGACTACCGGCCCGCGCTCGAACTCCTCCTGAAGCGCCTGAAGGAACGCGGCGCCGTCATTGAAGCAGCGCTGGTCGATTCCCGGCGGACCCAGCTACTTCCCGAGTCGAGCCGTAGCCTGACCAACGGCCCCGTCCGTCTCGTTGATGCTCCCGACGTTCCCTCCTTGCGACGGCGACTGACCAACGCGCAGACCACGATCGGGCAGGCACCCGACGCCCGGCGGCCCGGTAACAGCACCAAGCGGATACGGCTGCGTCTCAGCGTCCCCGGCTACGACGCTTCCGACGCCGGCCGCCTGGCGGCCGACCTCGGAGCCGGCCCACCGTCCGAAGCAGCGGGCCAGCCTGGTTATCCCCCGCGTCCGCCACATCAGCCAACTCCCGGCCATGAGGTCAACCGACCCCGCGGCGGCCAGTCCGGCGGATCCGGGTACCTGAACGACCAGGAACTCAAGAAGGCGATCGAGCAGCACGCCGTACAGACCGTCATGGACCACTACCGCGTCATCGAGAAGTACGACGTCGAGAACGTCGGCGACCGGGAAAGCTACGACATCCGGGCGACACGTGCGACCGACGAGCTGCACATTGAGGTCAAGGGCTCTTCAGGGCTGGCTGACAAGGTCGAGCTGACCCGCAACGAGGTCGGCCACGCCCGCGGCACCGAGACACACCTCGTCATCGTCGACCAGATCCAGTGGCGCCGGCTCTCCGACAGAACTATCCAAACCAGCGGAGGACGAGCCCGCCGCTGGACCTCGTGGACCCCCGCGGAAGAGCACCTGACACCCTCCCGGTACTGGTACCGCCCGCCCACCCACACCGACGAGCTGCCTCCGCCCACGTTACGCGCCATCAGTCGCGCCCAAGGCAGCATCGAGACACACGGTTGGGAAGGGTGCAGCGCTTGACATCGAACTACGTGATCTACCAGGTCAAGCGGCGGCAGACGCTCGCTCAACACATCCTTGATCATTCCGCACCCGTTCCGGCCCTTGCGGTGGCAACTGATCTTCTCACTGCAAGTGAATACCACGTCACCGGTAGCTAGATACGCTCGCATGGTTGAGGAAATGTCCGCGTCCGCGGTTGTCCGCTCATGTCCGCCGGTTTGGCTGCTCGCTCCTCAAGCCCTTGAATCACCCACCAATAGACCCCAGAACCTGTTGAGCGAGGTAGGCGACGCCACCGGCGGCTGCTCCCCTGACGGATCCATCCAGGACGAGTCTCAGGACGTGGCGCTTCCAGTGCGCTGGCCACAGAGACCCGGCCTCTGCTTGCTGGGAGCTACTCAGACCCGTGTTACTCAGCGCGTTCGCGATCACCTTGCGCAGGCGAGACACGATTCCTCCAGGATGAACCAAAGCCCCGACGTGCCGCACGCCCCCGAGCGGACGACGAAGCCTGATACATCAGTGGAGCGGGAGCGCTACTCCCGCGCTTTGGACCCCGAAAGGTTCGCTGCCCCCGCGATGCCAACCGCTGCACAGATCGAGCGGGTGCGGGAGAGCAGCGTAGTAGCCGCAGCCGACAGGGCTGCGTCAAACAGCACGACGACAATCCGGAGCCACGACACGCTATGCCCCGAGGCAAGGCCGCTCGTTCCCTCAAGCGCCCGGGTCTGGGACTCCATACCTGCCATGATGCACGCTGTCGCAACCATTGCCAACAACACCGCAGGTTTGGCCCCGATAGAACGGGCGTGCGGATCTAACGGCTCTGTCTCACATTCGGCTCTGTCTCACATTCGGTGGTGACCGAAAGCGGTCGATGTCGTTGAGGTCACGTGTGCAAGATCGATGATCTTACGAAGATGGTGTTCTCAGGG
>NZ_JAXCFK010000004.1:0-454044 GCF_056150025.1 Micromonospora aridisoli
GGGAAACGCCCGGTCTCATTCCGAACCCGGAAGCTAAGCCCTCCAGCGCCGATGGTACTGCACCCGGGAGGGTGTGGGAGAGTAGGACACCGCCGGACATTCTTCCGATTCAGGGCCACCCCACCAAGGGGGTGGCCCTGAATCGCGTTGAGGCGCCTCCCGGCTTACGTCCCTTCCCAAGGTCGCAAGGGGCGTCAGACCTGTCCTAGGGTTGGTTCGTGGATGGTGCGCTGGTGTTCTTGGCGGTGGTTGCCTGTCTGGCCGCGATCCTGGGCGCGCTCGCCTGGCTGGGAGTACGTGTTCGTCGCCGCGGTATCGGCGGCGAGGTGATGGGCCCGTTCGAGGAGATCTGGCATCCTGCTGCCCATCGATCTCGCGCGGAGATCCGGGTGCAGGAGGAACGCATGATTCCGATGCCGTCTCCCGATGACTTACCTGAGCGGCACCGTCGAGAAGCCGGTCGTCAGGCGTAGCGGCCGATGTTCGACGGGGGAGCCTCGACAAGGGACGGCCCCGCCGGCGCGAAGCTGGCGGGGCCGTGGGGTAGCTCGTGCTCGGCGGGCGTCAGGAAGGTTCCTTGCCGCAGATGAAGCGTGGTTCCGCGCTGTAGGTCCAGCTGAACTTCTCCCGCTTGACGACCTTGCCGTCCTTCTTGATGACCCGGAACGCGTCCTGGGTGAAGCCCTGGCTGCCATTGGCGGGAATGCAGCTGGGCCCCGGCTCGAGGTAGACGGTCTTCGGCGACGTGATGTTCCGTCGGGGCCCGTACTCGGTCTTCACGCTGTCCCAGATCTTCGTGCTCCAGATCGACACGGTCACCGAGTTGCCGGTGTACGAGGTGTCGATCAGGACGCCGTAGTCGGTGTTGTTGCGGAACTTGAAGTCGAGATCGGGCCAGAAGATGGTCGACTCGATGACCGCGGGGTAGCGCGTGAAGTAGTACGAGTGCGGCTTGTGCTCGACGTCCTCCAGACCGGCGTAGTACGTGGCGTTGAAGAGGGTGGTCGTGAACTGTGAGGTGCCGCCACCGACGCCCGGCACGAGCTTGCCGTCGAGGATGACGGGCGCGTCGCGGTAGCCCTGGGCGTACCCGCGTTCCCCGGTGTGGCCGTTGAGCGAGAACGTCTCGCCGGGGAGCACCACGGTGCCCTTCACGTCGTTGGCGATCGTGACGATGTTCTGGCTGCGCGGTGAGGAGAGCCCACCGGTGAAGTTGGTGGTGAAGGAGGAGACCTTTTCCTTGATGCCCAGCCCACGGAGCTTTTCCGCGGTGAGCTTCGGCTCGACCGGCTTCAGCTCCGCGGAGACCGTACGGTCATCGCCGCGAGGCAGGACGGTGAGCAGGTCACGGCCGAGGTTGCTGGTGTCGACCTGCTTGCCCGCCCGCCCGTCGACCACCTTCGGCTTTCCGCCGGAGATGGTCATCGTCGCGTCCTTCGGGGCCACCTCGACCGCGCTGAGCTTGTTTCCCAGCGCGGCCCGCAGCTGCTTGACATCCACGCTGGGCGTGAGCTTGCCGGTCTTGTCCGCCTTGAACCGGAGGCCCTTCGCGATGGCCTCCGGTGGGATGGTCACCGCACCACGGTCCGTGGTCAGCTTGACCGGTGCCGCCACCGCCGGCTCGGCCAGCTCCGCGACCAGGCGGTCGACCTCCTCGGCCGTGGTGGCCGGGTGGTTCTCCACCAGCGGGACCGTCACCGGCTGCCCGCTCAGCCAGCCCTCCTTGACGACCTGGGCGGAATGCTCCGTGTCGATGGTGAGGCTGGGCTTCGGGTAGCGCACCTTCGGCTTGGTGCCGGAGAACGTGATCGCCGGCATCGTCATCTTCCGGCCCTGGTCGCCGACGAGCTTCTTCAACGCTGCTTCGAGCTTCTTCTCGTCGACCGAGACCACCGGCTCGATCTCCCGGGAGCCGACCAGCCGGTCCACGGCGTGGGCGCTGGTCGCCGCGGCGGTGGCGACGGTGGCGTCCACGTCGACGGTGAGCCCGACCTCGGCGGGGTTGATCTCGGCCGTCCGCTCGCCCACGCGTACCTGAATGGGGGCCTGGAGTTCGGCCGCGCGGCGGTCCAGGTGCGCCCGCAGCTCGCGCGCCGCCTCCGTCCGGCTGCGTCCACCGAGCTCGGTGCCGAGCACGCTGGTGCCGCGGGGCACATCGCCGGCGTACGCCCAGACGGCCACCGCGCCGACCGAGCCGAGCACGGCGGTGGCTACGCCGGAGGCGAGCAGGAGCCGGAATCTGCGGGACCGGGGTCGGTCACCGCTGGGTGGGACGGGCGCCGGTCGCACCGGCTCCTCGACCGGCCAGCTGACCGCCGTCACCTGCACCGTGGGCCGGTCATCGGCCGGCGGTGGACGTTCTTCGCCGTACAGCGTCACAACTACCTCTTAGCGACATACCGCATGCGGAGCCGGGATCCCTACTCCGGGAGAGAACTACGGTAGCCAACCAGACCGCCGTCGGGGAGTCCGAGCCCCTCCGGAGCGCCACTTGCGCCCGTTCGGCGTGTCATGCGGACCGTGATTGTCACTCACGGTGACGGTGGTGGGCTTAGTGTGTCAGCGCGCCCCCGACGGAACACCAGCGCGGCCATCGCCAGAGCGCCCAGGGCGGCGGCGATCAGCGAACAGGTCAACACTCCCGTCACCGTGCGCGGCGCGATCAGCGTGGCCGCTGCCGCCAGACCGGCCGTCGCCAGCCACAGCGGTGCGGCGGGCCATCGTGCGGCGGTCGCCACCCGGTCGTTCACCAGCATGAACACCACGGCGTAGAGCGCTCCGACGGCCGCGAACATCGGAGCCGACCCGGCCAGGTGCAGGTAGTCGGCGCCGCCGACCAGCCGGAAGGCCAGCTCACCGCCGACCGCCGAGCTGACCACCAGAACCGCGCCGCAGGCCAGGATCAGCGTCAGGGCCACCAGCCGAGCGCGCCGGTCCCCCCGGGCCAGCCGGGGCAACACCAGCAACGTGACGACCTGGGGAGCCCAGAGCGCACCCTTGGTGAGTACCGCACCGACGGCGTACGCGCCCGAGGCGGCCGCCGGCAGGAGTTGACGGGCGAGGATCAGGTCGGCGTACGAGATGGTGAGCATCGCCAGCGTCGCTCCGCACGCCGTCATCACCTGCCGGGCCCCCAGGCGTGTCGCACCGGTGGTCCGGGCGGAAGAGGTCACCGCCGCGTCGACGTCCGCCGGGTGGGGTGTCGGCGGGACGGCCGGTGGGGCGTCCGTGGTCGGGCTGGCGAGACGGGCCAGGAGCGGCAGGGCGAGCAGGCCGGTCAGGGTGGCCAGGAGCAGGCAGGTCTCCGGCCCTCGGCCGAGCAGCAGCCCGGCGACCAGCCCGCCGTAGCGTCCGGCGGCCAACACGGCCATCGCCGCGGCGAGTCGCAGGAAACGTTGATCCCCCTGCAGTTCGCCGAGCCACCGGCCGCTCAGCACGGTGGCGAACGTGGTCGCCGCGAGCAGCACCGTGAGCGCGATCGGCAGCCGCAGGGCGATCGTGAGCACCGGCGCCGCGGCGAGCGTGACCCCAGCCGTGACGGCCGCGGTTCGCAGCCCCAGGCGGGCGGTGCCACCGCCACCCCAACGGGCCCGGTGCGCGGCCACCGCGATCTGCAGACCGAAACCGGGTACCGCGGCGATCGCGGCCAGCGCGAGCACCGTCGCCAGCGCACCCAGATCGGCGGCGCTCAGCCGGCGCGCACCCAGCACCGGGACGACGTACGCCAGCGCATTGGTCACCACGGTCGCGACGGTGACCGCGGCACCGGCCGCGCCGAGTCGCAACCGCGCGACGTCCCTGCTCGTGGTCTGGACCATGCCACTCCGCGTCGTGTCAGCCGTCCGCGGGGACGACCCGGCGTTTCCGGGCCGGCGGATCCGGTCGGGACGACGGCCCGACCGGACGACGGTACCGGCAGCTCGGCAGTGCCGACAGCCCCGCCCGCACCGGACCGTCGCGGACCTACTCGGGCTTCGGGGCCGGGTTGCCGATCGCGATCTCGTTGGTGCAGAACGACAGTTCGCTCCCGGTCACCGTCAGTTCGACGGCGTCCCCGCCACCGATGATGCGGAAGAAGCGCTGGTTGAGGCCCTTCCTGACCGGGAACTCGGCGGTGCCGGTGCCGAGCCGCAGGGTCGCCGTGCCGTCCGCCGAGCTGAGGTAGGCGATCCGGGCCACCCAGTGCCAGTCCTGCCGGGGTTCATTGAGCGGCATCCGTACCGTCTGCCCACTGGAGACGAGGTAGCCGCAGCCCTCCTGAGGGCCCGGCTGGATCGTGCTGCCGACGATCGTGGCCACCTGAATCCGGCCGAGGGAGTCCAGCACCGAGACGTTGTCGGCCTCGTCGACGTAGGTCGGGCGGGTGCCGAAGGCGCGGAAGAACCGGGACTGGAGGTTGTACGGCCAGGACAGGTTCGGCACCACGTTGTCCGGGACCGGAGCGTCGAAGAACACCGTGTCGGGTGGCGCGCTGGCCATCTCGATCCGGACGGTGTCGACGTACGACCGGCCCGACTTGGCCGCCCACTCGTCGCTGTACTGGGAGGTGGTCCAGACCGTGCCCAGGCCGACGGCGACGAGCAGTAGGGCGAGCATCACGTGCACCGCCTCCCGGTAGCGCTCCGGAAGCGGGCCGAGCAGCCCGGGAGGGGGAGGCTCGATCGAGTCGGCGGCGGCGCTCGCCGGTCTGGTGGTGGGTGGGCGTGGGTCCGGCTCGGCCGGCTGATCGTCGGTCTCGCGCGGGGTCGAGGTGTCACCGGCATCCGGAGAGCCGGTGCGGTCCGGCTCGACGGCCGGATCCGGTTCACGGACTGCGGTGGTGTCGTGCGGCGCGGGGTCGGCGTCCGGCGTCGGCGGCGCGGTCACGTCCGGCTCGGTAACCGGTGCTGGCTCCGGCTCGGGGTCGACGGGGGCTTCGGCGTGGATGACGCCGAGCCTGGCCACCACCTGCGTGGGCCGTCCGGTCCGGACCGGCTCGGCCAGGACTGGAGTGGCCGAGCCGGCCGCCGTCGCGGTTGAGTCGGCTGGCGACGTGGCCGAATCGGCCGGCGGTGCGGCGGTGCTCGATGCGGCCGGCGCGAGGTTCCGTTCCGGGGCCTCCCCGTTGATCGGGCCCGGGAGGGCCTCGGGTGCCGCCGACGGTGTGTCGACGACGGGTGGTGTGGTCGCGAGGGAGACCCGCGCCGGCCGGGCCAGCCCGACCACGGCGACGCCGAGGCAGATGGCGGCCACCACGACGACGTCACTCACGTAGCGGGGAACACCGCCGGCCACCCCGCTGAAGGTCGACCCGAGCCGGGTCGCGGCCAGCATCGTCGCCACCAGCATCAGGTACGACCCGAGCAGCAACCAGGCGCGTCCAGCGCGGCGGCGACGGCGTACGGTCGCCACGACCAGGGCCACGAAGATCGTCCAGGCCACCCATGTGCCGAGTTCCGGCGGTGCCGCGACGGGAGCACCGTCCCCTGCCCCCAGCCACCGCCATGGTCCGCCGACCAGGCCCGGCACCACGGTGGATCCGAGCATCTGGGTGAGGAACGTGAACACCTCGCCGGCCGACGCCGGCCGCCGCAGGGAGGACTCCGAATTGCCGAGGTAGGCGGCGAGGAACCCGAGCGACAGCGCGGTCAGCAGCAACCACGACGGCCACCAGCGCCGGATCGTGGTCCAGATGGTGCGGAAGAAGCCCCCGTCGGCGTAGAGCGCGGCGGTGAGCAGGAAGACCAGTGCCACGACCAGGATCGCCTTCTCGAAGAAGAGGAGGCCGAACAGCACGGAGAGGGCCAGCGTCACCAGGTGCCGTTTACGTCGGGTCTGCACGTAGCCGACCTGTGCACCCACCGCGAGCACCATGGCGATCTGCATCGGCAGCATGTTGACTCCGACGGCCCACCAGGAGGTGGCTTCCAGGGTCAACGGGCTGAACATCAGCGCGGCGAGCGGCAGGAGGATCAGCCACGACGGTCGCAGCAGTCGACGCAGCAGCCGGAAGAAGGCGATTCCGAGGACCGCCTGGCCGAGCGCCATCAGCAGCACGTAGGGCCAGTAGGTCATCCCTAGGTGTTCGGTGATGAGCCAGGTGAGCAACCGACCACCGGGCATGAGGTGGTTGTTGTAGAGGGTGAACAGGTGGCCGATGGTCAGGTCGGTCTCCGCCGCCTGCGTGATCATGACGTAGTCGTCTGCCGCCAGGAACCCGCGGGAGGCCACCTGGGCACGCCACAGCACGCTGATTGCGACGATGGCGAGCGCCGCCGTGCGGATCCGGTCTCCCGCCAGCCAGCCGCCGACGCGGCCGGGTGCGGCCGTACCGTCCGCGTCCGTCGAACCCTCGTCAACCTGTACCGAGCGCACCGCGTTCGACCTTGCCTCCCGAGGGACCGCAAGAGGAGGTGAAGGGTTCGATGCCATGGCGGGAAGACTGCCACACCCGTCGAGGCGGTTCCCATCAGGTCAACGGATGGTTCGGTGGTGGCCGGGCCTGGCCGACGACGGCCGCGTACAGTGGCCGCCACCAGCGCGGCCGGCCGCCGCGCACCGGCATTGGTGAGGTCGACGGATGCGGGAACGGCTGGTGCCGCACGCGGTGGCCGCCGCCGTGACGGCGGTGGTGCTCGCGCCGCTGGCCCTCCCCGGCTACGTGCTGCGCTACGACATGGTCTTCGTGCCCCGTTCGGCGTTGAGCTGGGAGATGATCGCCCCCGCCACCGCACTGCCCCGGGCCGTCCCGCAGGACGCGGTGGTGGCACTGGCCAATCAACTGTTCCCGGGCTGGCTGCTGCAACGGCTGGTACTGGTGGCGATCCTCTACCTGGCTGCGCTCGGTGCCGCGCGGCTGGTGCCGACTGGACGGGTCGGCGTACGGGTGGTCGCCGCGCTCGGGTACGCCTGGACGCCGTATCTGGCCGAGCGGTTACTGATCGGGCAGTGGGGACTGCTGGTCGCGTACGCCGCGTTGCCGTGGCTGGTGCGGGCCGCGATCGGGGTCCGCGGCGCCGAGCGGGGTGCCCTGCTCCGGTTGTTGCTGGCGGCGGCGGCGTGCGCGATCACCCCGACCGGCGGGCTGCTCGCCCTGGTGGTGGTCACGGTGCTGCTCGTCGGGCGGTACCCGGGGGCGGTCCGGGCGGCCCTGGCCGGGGTGGGTACGACGCTGCTGTGGAACGCGCCGTGGCTGGTGGCCGGGTTCGTCAGCGCGGGGGACGGCCGGTCCGATCCGGCCGGGGTGGCGGTCTTCGCGGCCCGCGCCGAGAACTGGGCCGGGCCGCTGGTGGCGCTCGCCGGCACCGGCGGTATCTGGAACGGGCAGGCCACCCCGGCGTCCCGGAGCGGATGGCTGATACCACTGGCGACGTTGCTGGTGCTGGTGGTCGCCGGGTGCGGCGTACCGGTGCTGCGGCGCCGCTGGCCCGGACCGGTCGTGGGTCGGCTCGGGCTGCTGGCGGCCGGTTCGTGGCTGGGGGCCGCGCTCGGGGTGCTGCCCGGCGGGGCGAGTCTGCTGGGCTGGCTGGTGGCCGCCGTGCCCGGTGCCGGGCTGCTCCGGGACGGGCAGAAGCTGCTGGTGCCGTACGTGCTGTTGCTGGCGATCGCCGGTGCGCTCGGTGCGGAGCGACTGGCCGACCATCTCGCGGCCCGGTTCGATCTGGCCACCGGTCGCGTGCTGCTGGCCGGCGCGGCGTTGCTGCCGCTGGCCGTGCTGCCCGATCTGGCCGTCGGCGGGGCGGGACGGCTGCGGCCGGTGGCCTGGCCGGCGGACTGGGAGACGGTGGCTCGGCTGGTCGACGAGCGGCCGGGCGAGGTCGTCTCGCTGCCGTTCCAGGAGTACCAGAGCTACGCGTGGAACGGCGGCCAGGTCGTGATCGATCCGGCACCCCGGTATCTCGGCGTGCCGGTTCTGATCGACGACACGCTGCGTGTGGATGGCACCGCGGTCGCCGGGGAGGATCCACGCGCGGCCCACCTGCGTGAGCTGCTCGCGGCCGGTGAGCCGGTGGCGGCGGCGGGTCCGCGCTGGGTGCTGGTGCAGCGCGCCGCCGGTCCGGCGCCGGATCCGGCGACGCTGGCCGGCCTGCGACCGGTCTACGTCGGTGACGAGTTGAGGCTGTACGAGAATCCGGCGTGGCGGCCGGCGTCCGAGCCGAGCCGACCCGGCCCGGTTGGCCTGGCGCACCTGCTGGCCGGAACGGTGGTGTTGGCCATCGGATCTTCGGGCACTGCGCGATGGTGCTACCGCGTGGTAGCGTCCCGGCACGCGAGTCCCGCGGAAGGAGAAGGTGGATGAGGAACCTGCCCGCGTTCGTCGCCGTCGGGGTACTCGGGGTCGTGCTCGGCATGCTCGGCAGCGTCGGTCTGGCGAACGTGCTCAGCCCGTCCGCCAAGGAGGCCGCTAACTCCAAGGTGAGTGAGCAGACCGAGGCCCCGCTGTACGGCACGCGCTGACCTCGAACGGTGCGAAGGCGCCCGCATCATGCGGGCGCCTTTCGTCGTGTCCAGGGTCGACTGTTCGCTCCGACGGTCAGCCGTCGCGCGCGGTCGCCTCCTTGACCAGCTGCGCGAACCGGGCACCGGTGGCCGTCCAGGTGTAGCGGGCCGCGTGGGCCAACGCCGCCTCGCCCATCGCCTTGCGGCGGACGTCGTCGTCGAGCAGGTCCCGGACGACCGCCGTGAACTCCTGTTCGTCGTCGACCAGCAGGCCGGTCTCCGTGTCGACCATCGCCTCGGCGACACCGCCCGCGTATCTGAAGGCGACCGTCGGGGTGCTGCGGGCGGCGGCCTCCACGATGGTGAGACCCCAGCCCTCCTTGAGTGACGGGGTGAGGGCGAGCCAGGCCGAGCAGAGCAGGGCGTGCTTCTCCTCCTCGCTGACGAAGCCGGTGAACCGCACCCGGTCGGTGATCCCGAGAGTGGCGCACCGCTCGCGCAGCGGCTCCTCCCACCAGCCCTGTCCGGCCACCACCAGCTCCAGCTCAGGCAGTTCCGCGGCGAGTTCGGCGACGGTCCGCAGGGCGATCTCGACCCGCTTGTGCGGGACCAGGCGGCCGAGGACCAGTAGCGACGGGTGGGGCGTGCGGGGCAGCGACGGACCGGTCACCGGAGGCGTCCCGTTGGGCACCACGTCGATGCGGTCGGCGTCGACTCCGAGGTCGGTCAGCTCCGCGCGACTCGCCTCGGAGACGGTGATGTAGCGGCACCGCCGATAGAGCCGGACCGCGAGCCAGGACTCGATCCACCAGCCCAGCCGGCACATCCACGGCCCGAACACCACCGGCCACTGCTCGCGGTGCACGTGGTGGACCAGTGCGATGACCGGACGCCCGACGTAGAGCGGGGCGAAGAACGGCACGCCGTTGCAGACGTCGACGACCAGGTCCGGTCGGCCGAGACCCTGCCGGCTCAGCGGGCCGAACCCGAACCGGCCCGCGAGGCAGAGCAACGCCGCCCGGAGGTAGACGGTCATCCGGGAGCCGCGGCGCAGCACGCGTACGCCGGACTCGGTGGTTCCCGCCGGGCCGGCCTTGTCGTGTGCGGCACAGAGCAGAGTTACCTGGTGACCGATGGTGACCAGCTCGGCGGCGATCCGCTCGATGTAGACCTCCGAGCCGCCACCCTCGGGGTTGGTGGTGTCTCGCCAGTTGAGGAACAGGACGTGGCGGGAGGGGGTGTCGGAGTTGTCCACGCTGCTCCTACCGGTGAGTAAGTGAGCACGATCGCGCCACCCTAGGGCGGTCCGGCCCGGGTGCGCAATGGGCAGATCCGGCGACGACGATCCGATAACGGGTGGTGGATCGGGGGTTTGCCGACGGACCGAAACCTTGGCAGGGTGTGCAGCGCGACCGCGCGCGATGCCCGGTGTCTGGTGGCCGATCTCGTGGCGGCAGGTGTGGTGACCTGCGGCGGGGCATCGTCCGCAGCGGGTGACGAGGAGGTGAGGCGGCGGTGGTTGCCGACCGTCCCGCGCCGGTGCGCGCCCTGAACCGCCGTTCGCCGGTGGTCCTGCTCAGCGCCGCGCTGGTGCTGCTGCTGACCGGCTGGGCGGCGGTGGCGTACGTCCGAGCCGATCGGGGCACACCGACCTGCGTCGAACAGGTCCGGCTGCGGGTGGTGGCCGCTCCGGTGATCGCACCGGCGCTCGACCGGGTGGCCCGAGCCAACGCCGGCAGCCAACCATGCGTCTCTGTCGAGGTGCACGCCCGACCGTCGGCCGAGGTCGCCCGGGAACTCGCCGACGGCGGCGAGGTGGCGGACGCGTGGCTGCCGGAGTCGACGTTCTGGCTGCGCCGGGCCCGGGCCGCCGGTGCCTTCGAGGTGCCCGGCCAGGGCACCTCGGTGGCCAGTACCCCGGTGGTGCTGGCCGTCACCGAGCGCGTCGCGCGCCGATCCGGCTGGCCCGCAAAGCGACTGACCTGGGCGTCGGTGCTGCGTACCCGCGCCGACACGGTCCAGGTGGGGTTGCCCGATCCGGCGGCTGATCCAGCCGGGGTCGGTGCCCTGCTCGGGGCCCGTGCGCTCGCCGACGACAACGGGGACTCGGCCGCGACCGTCGCGGCGACGCTGCGACGGCTCGCCGAGCGGACCTTCAGCCCGGCCGGGGACACCAGTTCGCTGACCCCGAACCGGGACCTGCCCGGCCGGGCGAACGTCGTCGCCGCCAGCGAACAGGCGGTGCTGGAGCACAACGCGTTGGCCGCCACCGGCAAGCTGGTCGCCGCGTACCCGGAGGTGGACGTGCCCTGGCTGGACCTGCCGTACGTGGTGCTACCTGCCGCGCAGGGGCGGGGCCGCGACGCCGGTGGCGCGTTCCTCGACAGGTTGCTGGCCGGCGAGGCCCGCGAGGTGTTCACCGGTTACGGGTTCCGGACCGCCGCTGGCTTTCCGCCGGCGCTGCCGGACGACAACCGGCTGCTGGCCGAGGAACGCCGGCCGGTGTCGCTGCCGGCCGAGGAGACGGTCAGCGACGTGCTGACCGGCTGGAGTGGCGTGCAGCGCACCGCCCGGATCCTCACTCTGCTGGACATCTCGGGTTCGATGGCGGCGGAGGTGCCGGGCGGTGGCACCCGACTCGACGCCACGGTGCGGGCCGCCCGGGAGGGGGCGGCACTGCTGCTGGACAACAGCGAACTCGGTATCTGGGTCTTCTCCACCAAAGTCGACGGCGACCGGGACTACCGCGAGATCCTGCCGGTGGGCCCGCTGGTTGGCCAGCGCAAACGGCTGACTGAGGCGTTGGCCGAGGTCCGGGTCAAGCCGCAGGGCGGCACCGGGCTGTACGACAGCACGCTGGCCGCGTACCGCGACGCGCGCCGCAACTGGATCCCGGGACGGATCAACCTGGTGCTCGTCATGACCGACGGGCGCAACGAGGACGACGACACCATCGGGCGGGCGGAGTTCCTGGCCGAGCTGAAGCGGTTGCAGGAACCGCGCCGCCCCTTGCCGATCATCTTCATCGGGCTCGGCGCGGACATCGACCCGGAGGAGCTGAGGGCCATCACGAAGGTCACCGGCGGGCGGGTCTTCGTCACCGAGCAGCCGGGCGGAATGCGACGCATCTTCTTCTCCGCGCTGGCCGACCTTAGCTGCCTGCCACCGGAGTGCCGCCGATGAGGATGCCGGAGCGGCTGCGCCGCTCGCCCGGCACCGTGCTGTCGCTGCTGCTGCTCACCGCGATCGCCTTCGGCCAGCGGCCCGGTCAGGTCACCTTCGACACCAAACTCGATCTGGCCGCGAACCCGATCCACTTCATGACCCGGGCGCTGCACCTGTGGAACCCGGAAGCCACCTCGGGGGAGTTGCAGAACCAGGCGTACGGCTACCTGTTCCCGATGGGGCCGTTCTTCGCCGCCGGGCAGTTGCTGGCGATTCCGCCGTGGATAACCCAGCGGCTGTGGACGGCGCTGCTGCTGGCCGCCGCCTTCTACGGACTGCTGCGGCTGGCCCGGGCGCTGGAGATCGGCACCGAACCGACGCGGTACGCGGCGGCGCTCGGGTACGCACTGGCCCCACGGATCCTCACCGAGGTCGGCGCGCTCTCCTCGGAGACCCTGGCCGCCTCGATGCTGCCCTGGGTGCTGCTGCCGCTGGTGACCGTGCGCCGGATCGGCTCGCCACGCCGGGCCGCCGCGCTCTCCGCACTGGCCGTACTCGGGATGGGCGGGATCAACGCGGCGGTGGTGCTGATGGCGCTGCTGCTGCCCGGCGTCTGGCTGCTGACCCGCCGCTGGGACGCCCAGCACCTGCGCCTGGTCGCCTGGTGGTGCGTCTGCGTGATCGGGGTCTGCCTGTGGTGGATCGTGCCGCTGCTGCTGCTCGGCCAGTACAGCCTCCCGTTCCTCGACTACATCGAGTCGTCCACCACGACGACCGCCGTGGCCTCCCTCTTCCAGGCGGTACGCGGCACCAACCAGTGGGTCGCGTACATCGTGCAGGGCGAGCCGTGGTGGCCGGCGGGCTGGCTGCTGATCGACCACCCGGCGCTGATGGCGCTCACCGCGGTGGTGGCGCTGATCGGGCTGGCCGGCCTGGCCGGCAACCTGCTGCCACAACGACGCTTCCTGGTGGCCGGTTTCCTGACCGGGCTGACCCTGCTCACCATCGGCTACGTCGGTGCGGTGGACAGTCCGCTCTCCGAGGTGGTCCGCGGCCTGCTGGACGGGCCGTTGGCGCCGTTGCGCAACGTGCACAAGCTCGACCCGGTGCTGCGGCTGCCGTTGATGCTCGGCTTCGCGCACGGCGTGGACGCGGTGGCCACCCGGATGCATCACGCGCTGGCCCGCCGCAGGCCCGGATTCCGGCTGCGTCCGCTGGTCTTCGTACCGGTGCTGCTGCTCGTGCTGGGTGCCGCCGCGCCGGCCTGGCTGGGCCTGTTGCGTCCGGGCCCGGGCTGGTCCGACCTGCCGCCGCACTGGCGGTCAGCGGCGACCTGGCTGGCCGACCGCGACGCACTGGCCCGCACGCTGGTGGTTCCCGGTTCGGGCTTCGGGCAGTACGACTGGGGACGCACGGTCGACGAGCCGTTGCAGGCGTTGGCCGGTGCGCCGTGGGCGGTCCGGAACCAGGTACCGCTGGGTTCGGCGGGCAACACCCGGATGATGGACACCGTCGAGGAGGTGCTGGCCAGCGGCCGGGGCTCGGCCGGTCTGGCCGACCTGCTCGCCCGTTCCGGCTTCCGGCACCTGCTGCTGCGCAACGACATCGACCGGAACCAGGTGGAGGCGCCGCCGGTGGCGGTGTTGCGTCGAGCGTTGGCCGACTCGCCCGGCATCGCGCGGGTGGCCACGTTCGGCTCCACCGAGGCACTGTCCCGGACGCTCGGCAGCCCGGTGGACGAGGGCGCCGGGTCCGTGCCGGCGATCGAGCTGTACGAGGTGCAGCGAGCGGTGCCGGCCGCCTCGGCGGTGCTCACCGCCGACGTGCCGACGGTCAGCGGCGGTCCGGAGTCGCTGCTTCCCCTGCTCGAACAGGGGGTGGTGGAGCGGGACCGACCGGTGGTGCTCGCCGGCGACCGGGACGACTCCCCGGAGGCGGTGGGCGACCGGTGGATCGTCACGGACGGACTGCGACGCCGGGAGCGCGACATCGGCCGGGTCCGCGACAACCTCTCCCAGACGTTGACCGCCAACGAGGCGGGGAGACAGGGGCGCGTCGCCCTCGACCTGCTGCCCTTCTCCGCCGAACGGCACCAGACGACCGCGACCTACCAGGGCGTCCGTGACGTCACCGCGTCCTCGGCCGCGAGCTTCGTGGACACCCTCGGTCCGGCCGATCCTTCGCGTCTGCCGTTCGCCGCGGTCGACGGGGAGTACGCCACCGCCTGGCACTCGGCGTCGTTCGTCGGACCGGTCGGGCAGTGGCTCCAGGTGGATCTGGACACCCCGCGCCAGGTCGACAGCGTGCGGCTGGCCTTCGTCAGTGATCTGGCGGTGGGCTGGCCGGTGACCCGGTTCCGGGTCACGACCGATCGGGGCTCGGTGGATCACGAGGTGGCGCAGACCCTCGGCGGGCACTCGTACTACACGTTGCCGGGCCCCACCAGCCGGGTCCGGGTGACGGTGCTGGCGGTGGCCGGTGGCCGGCTCGACGGTAGCGTCGGCATCCGGGAACTGTCCCTGCCGGACACCGATCCGCGCCGTGCGCTGCGAGCCCCGACCGACCTTCCGGACGGGCTGTCGACGCCGGTCAGCTGGACGTTCAGCCGCGGACCGGCCGATCGGCCGGCGTGCTACCCGGTGCAGGTGGCGGGCACGGATCCGGCTCCGGACGGTGGCTCGGGCGGAGCGGCCGACCGCCCGGACGGCACGGTGATCCGCTGCGACCGTTTCCTGGCCCGGGTCGGTGAGGAGCCGCTGGGCCTGGATCGGTTGTTCCGCAACCCGGCCGCCGGAACGTACCGGATGGAGCTGTCCGCGGTGGCTCGCGCGGGTGGTGAGCTGACGCTCTCCGGTACGAAGGTGAAGGCGGCTTCGTCCTCCCACCTGAGCGGCGATCCGGCGGTTGCCGCGCACGCGGCGATCGACGGTGATCCCGACACGGCATGGCTGGCCGGCACGGGGGATCTGCGCCCAACCCTGCGCCTGAGCTGGTCGGGTGAGCGGCGGATCGACCGGTTGCGGCTGCGCGGCACCGATTCGCCGATCGGCTCGCTTCCGCAACTGGTGGAGATTCGCACGCCGGGCCGTGAGGTGCAGGTGCCGGTCGACGCCGACGGGACCGTCCGCTTCCCGGCGGTGCGTACCGATCGGCTCGAGATCGTGGTGCGCGAGACCGAGTACCGGTTGGCCGATCAGCGCGGCAACGGCTGGCCGGCCACGGCGGGCATCGCGGAGGTGGAGATCCCGGCCCTGGCGAGCCTGCTGCGTCCCATCGACACCGACGTCCGGGTGGTGGAACGCTGCGGCGACGGACCGACCGTCGAGTTGGACGGCTTCCGTTACGACACGTCGATCTCGGCCCCCCTCTCGGACGTCCTGGCCGGGCGGCCGGTACCGGTTCGTGTCTGCGGCGAGGACGGTGGGGTGCTGGACCTGCCGGCTGGCGGGCATCGGCTGGCCACCTCACCCTCGGCGGGCTTCGTCGTGCAGGACGCGAATCTGCGGCCGGACGACGACACGGGCGCCGGGCCCCGGCACCGGGAGGTGACCGTGCTCGACTGGGCGGCGACCGACCGCACGGTGCGGGTCGCCGCCGGTGGGCAGGCGTTGCTGGTGGTGCCGGAGAACGCCAATGCCGGCTGGACGGCCACTCTCGACGGAGCGACGCTGGCTCGTTCCCGGGTGGACGGATGGCAGCAGGCGTGGGTGTTGCCGGCCGGCTCGGGCGGTGAGGTCCGCCTGGTCTTCACCCCCGACCGGACGTACCGGGGCGGTCTGGCGGCCGGTGCGGCGGCGGCAGCCGGCGTGCTCCTCCTCGCCGCCTGGCCGGTGCGTCGCCGGACGACGGACGAGGACGCGGCGGGCGCGATTCCGGCGGAGGCCCCCGCCTGGGCGATCGGTGTGCTGCTGGTGGCGCTGCTCGCCGCGTTGGGCGGGGTGCTGCCGGTGGCCATCGTGCTGGCCGCGATGCTGCTGCGGCAGTTGGCGGTGCGAGCCCTGCCGGTGGTGGTGCTCGGCGGGCTGACCGTGGCGACCGTGATCGCGGTGACCGGGCGGTTGCAGGGCCACGGGCAGGACTGGGCGTACCGGTCGTGGGTGCAGGCGGCGATGCTGGTCGCGATCGGTGCGGTGGTCGCCGCCGTGGTTCCGGTCCCCGGTGCAGGCCCCACACGGACCATCCCGCATGATGTGACGCCGGGCACGTCCGGCGGGCCGCCGGACGTGGCCACGGGCAGGGGCGAGGGCGAGGACGGGACGGTGGCGCGGTGACGGCAGCGGACTACCGAACGCGGCGGGCGGCGCGACGTCGTTTCGCTTCGCTGCGCCGGTCGGTGACCCTGTTCCGGGCGTTTCTCGTGGAGCAGACCGACCCCGACCACTTCTACGGACTGCTGGCCACCGACTCGGTGCGTCAGGTGTCCGGGTACGCGGAGCTGGCCGGCCGGACGGTTCTCGACGTGGGCGGCGGCCCGGGGTACTTCGCCGCCGCCTTCCGGGCCGCCGGTGCCCGTTACATCGGGCTGGACCCGGACGTCGGCGACTTCTCCGCGGCCGGTGAGTCGGTGGCGGGGATGTTGCGGGGCAGCGGCACGGCCCTTCCGGTCCGCACCGGCAGCGTGGACGTGACGTTCTCGTCCAACGTCGTGGAACACGTCGCCGAGCCGCCCCGGATGCTCGACGAGATGGTGCGGGTGACCCGACCGGGCGGCCTGCTCTTCGTGTCGTACACCCCCTGGTTGTCGCCCTGGGGTGGCCACGAGACCGCGCCCTGGCACTACCTCGGCGGCAACCGGGCCCGCCGCCGCTACGAGCGGCGGACCGGACGGCCGCCGAAGAACCGCTTCCGGGAGACGCTCTTCCCGGTCTCGATCTCCGACACGCTGCGCTGGGCGCGGGGCAACGGCGACATCGAGGTGGTGGACGCGCTGCCGCGCTATCACCCGTGGTGGGCACGGTGGGTGATCCGGGTGCCCGGCGTCCGGGAGGTGGCGGCGTGGAACTTCGTGCTCGTACTGCGTCGGACGGGTGGGGGACAGCCCGGCGCGGTGGAGAAATCCGAGCTGACCGGGGGTCGCGTTGCTATGTGACCAAGTAGTAACCTCGCGGCCATCTCACTGATTGATACCGACGAAACTGAGCTCCTCAGGGAGGAAAACATGAAGCACCGCGCCGTGGGTGCCGTGCTGTTCGGCGGCGGCGTACTGCTCCTGGCGCTGGCCGCCGGGCTGGTGTTCGTCGTCAAGCCCGCGATGACCAAACTGCCCTACGACCTGGAGCCGACGACGTCGGTGGCCGAGGCCAGCGGCGCGACGTTCCTGCAGATCACCAACGGTGCGGTCGCCATCAACCAGGCTGACCTCAGGTCCACCGTCCAGGTCACGCCGGAGCGCGCCAAGACCGCGGCGCTCAGCGGTGACCTCGCCGGTGACGCGGTGGTCTGGCGGGTCGGCCAGACCGTCGAGCGGACCGACACCAAGGAACTGGTCAGCGCGTACGGTGCCGAGCTGGCACTGGACCGGGTCTCCGGTGCGGCTGTCGAGTGGAACGAGCAGTACCTCGACGAGAGCGGCACGCCGGAGAAGATCTCGTTCGGGGGTCAGGTCTACAAGTTCCCCTTCGGCTCCAAGCAGGACAACTACGAGGTCTTCGACCGGGACCTGCGGCAGACCCGGATGGCCGAGTTCAAGGGCACCGAGGACATCAACGGCCTGGAGGCGTACCGCTACGAGCAGGTCATCACCGACGAGAAGCTGCCGCTGGCCGCCGACCGGGTGGCGCTGCTGCTCGGTGTGCTCGCCCCTGGGTCCACCTCGGGTGAGGTGGTCTACAGCAACACCCGTACGGTTTGGGTCGACCCGGTCACCGGCTCCTACCTGAAGGTCCGGGAGCAGCAGAAGAAGGTGCTCATGCCGGCCGCGGGCTCGCCGGTCACGCTGCTCGACGCCGACTTCTCCTACAACGAGGAGACCGTGTCGTCCTCCGTCGAGCGGGCCGAGGAGAGCCGCGGCCGGCTCAACATCCTCGGTGTGTTCGCGCCGCTCGGTCTCGCCGTGCTCGGCCTGATGCTGATCCTCGTCGCGCTGCTGGTCTCGCGTAGCCGTACGCCGGAGGCTGTGGGCAGGCACGCCGCCGCGGACCCGGCGCCGACCCGGGTCGACCAGCCGCCGGTGCGGGACGACGAGCGGGAGGGTGGACCGTTGACCGACGAGATCCCGCCCGCCTCGACCAACTGGAAGTCCGAGGAGTCCACGGTGCCGAGCCAGCGGTCGGCGCAGGGCGAGTCGGAGAAGCAGTAGCAGCAGATCCAGCTACGACGCTGAGGGGCGGACCGTGCGGTCCGCCCCTCAGCGTGTTCGTGGCCCGTACCCTCGTTACGGAATCGTAACTTGTCGATGGTTTGGTCGCTCACGGTTGCCATCGGCTGCCTTTTTGCGGAGATTGCGCCTCTTGTGGGCTTGAAGAGATGACGCCACGTGGTCGTGTGGGCGAGGCGACCCGCCCCGTCTTGTTACTGCGAAGTAATCGGCCTCTTGTGACCTGTGCCGCACGGGTGCACCATCATGCTCGTTCGTTACCCGCCGGTAACAGAGGGGCGGCGACCGTCACGGCACCGCGCTTCGGAGCCGGTCACCCGCGCCCGCGCCGTCTCTGGGCCGGCCGCCCGCGCGACTCCACTGAGGAGGGACCACGTGCAGGAACGACTCGACAGGCCGGGCCGTACCCGGTGGGGGCGGTTCGCCGCCCTGATGGTGCCCGCGACCCTGGTCGCCGGCGCGATCGTCTTCGGCATGGCCAACGGTGCGATCGCTGCCTCGTTCGCCGTGTCGGGCCAGACGTTCAAGGTCTCCGCCACCGAGCTGCGGGGCGAGGGCTTCGTCCAGTACGGCGGCATCGCCGAGGAGGCGGACGGCAGGACCCACCCGGTGGCGATCTCCGGCATCCGTAGGGCGGAACTGGACAACCTGTGTCAATCGGTCAAGGTCCCCGGTGCGGACGTGGTGCTGACCATCCGGGCCGGCGGCGACGGCAAGCCCGCCAGGGCGAGCGGGCTGATGATCGACATGGACTCGCTGGAGGGCGACGCCGAGTTCAAGAACATCAACATCGGCCAGGACGCGTCCACGCTGAGAGCGGGGCCGGAGGGCGCCGTGGGTGCCCGCAAGTCCTTCGGCCAGCAGGCCGACACGGTGACCATCAAGAACCTCAGGCAGGTGGCCCGCTCGACCCACGCGGGAACCTTCACGCTGACCGGGCTGCGGCTCAAGGTGAACGTCGGCGCCGACGCGAAGGAATGTTTCTGAGGTCATCGGGGCCCGCGGTGGGCACGCCGCGGGCCAGCAGCCCTTCGTGCTGGAGGCGTACGTGACGACCGTCGATCCACAGCATGCCCGGCGCGGCCGGGTCAGCGAGGCGTGGCACCGGTTCCGTCGTTGGCGGCAGGCCCGACCGTTCTGGGGCGGACTGCTCACCGCACTCGCCGGAGTGGAGATCTTCGGCACCACCCAACTGTCGCTCGACGGCCTGTCGTTCCAGATGGGGCCGACCGGCTTTCTCTCCTGGCTGATCCCCACCATCCTGGTCGCCTGCGGCCTGCTGATGTGGTTCAGCCCGCAGCAGCGGATCTTCTACGCGGTGGTCGGCGCGGTGACCGCGCTGTTCTCCCTGATCGGGGTCAACCTCGGCGGCTTCTTCGTCGGCCTGCTGCTCGGCGTGGTGGGCAGCGCCCTGGGCTTCGCCTGGATGCCGGCCACCACTTCGCCGGCTCCCGCCGTACCCGCCGATCCGGTCGATCCGGTCGGGCCTGCCGATCCGGTCAACCCGGTCGTGCCGGCCGATACCGCCAGCCCGATCGCGCCGGCCGGCCCCGCCGTCACGGCCACGCCTGCCAGCTCCGCCGGGGACGGTGCGCCGCCGGACGAACGGGGCACCCGGTTGCTCGCGGTGGCCCTGCCGCTGGTGGTCCTGACCGGGGCGGTCGCCCTCGCGGCGCCGGTTCCGGTCCGCGCGGCGTCGGTCGGGGAGATGCCGGTTCCGGTCCGGCAGACGCAGGCGAAGCCCACCGCCGAACCTGCCTGCCCGACCCGCCCCCCAACGACCCCACCCAGCCCTGCCGTCCCGCCCGGCGGCCAGGCTCCGGGCGATCGGCCCGCACCGCCCAGTCCGGACGCCACCGCACCCGCGGACCCGAGTGGCTCCCCGTCGTCCGGCCCGGCGACGAACGAACGGCCGCGTGTCCGCGACGTCGTCGGCGACATCCTCGACGGAATCGGCCGGCTGTTCGGCAGCAACGACCAGGGCGACGAGGACCAGGAGGGCGACGGGCCGGCCGTGACGCCATCGCCGAGCGGTCTTGCCCGGCCCGTTACGAGCCCCACTGCCGGCCCGACGACCACACCTCAGCGGCCGTGCGGCACGCCGCCGGCCAGCGGCGGTGCGGAGCCGGTCGACGAGGGGGAGCCGCTGCCCCGGATCGCGGTCGATCCCGGCCAGCCGCTGGTCGCGGCGACTCCGTCCAGGCTCACCGGCTCGAAGGTGACCATGAACGCCCTGCGGTTCGAGGGAATCGTCGAACTGCCGACCGTCGACGGGACGCTGCGCGCACTCAAGTTCCGGATGGACCGCGCGGTCACCGACGACTTCCTGCTGCGTGCGCCCGGGCCGTCGGGGCGTACGCTGCGCTTCGCCACCGACCGGTTGACCGTCCGGGGGGACGTGAGCTTCTACGCCACCCGCTTCGTCGGCCGGTTGCTCGGCATCAAGATCACGTTGACGCCGGACCTGCCTCTGCCGGACGGCCTCCCGATCACGTCACCCGTCCCGATCACCTTCACCGACCCAGTGATGGACCTGGCCTTCGTCACCAGCGACACACTGACCGCCCGCCCGAAACTGCGGGTCGACCTCGCCTAGGGTCCGGTCGAAGTCCTCGGTCGAACCGAGGACTTCGACCGGACCCTGGCACCCGGCTCCCGTGCCGGGCGGCCACTTCTCAGAGCCGCTCCAGCGCCCGGCGTAGCGGGTCGAGGCCGAGCGCGCCGAGGTCGAGCGCCTGCCGGTGGAACTCCCGCAGGTCGAAGTCGGCACCCTTGCGCGCCTTCGCGTCCTCACGCGCCTGCAGCCAGATCCGCTCGCCCACCTTGTACGACGGGGCCTGTCCCGGCCAGCCCAGGTAACGGTTGAGCTCGAAGCGCAGCATCTCGTCGGGCACCCGGCAGTGCGCCCGCAGGAACTCCCAACCCAGCTCCGGCGTCCAGCGCTCACCCGGGTGGAAGTCGAACGGGTTGTCCTTGGGGATCTCCAGCTCCAGATGCATGCCGATGTCGACGATGACACGGGCCGCCCGCAGCGCCTGGCCGTCCAGCATCCCGAGCCGGTTACCCGGATCGTCCAGGTAGCCCAGCTCCTCCATCAGTCGCTCCGCGTACAACGCCCAGCCCTCGCCGTGCCCGGAGACCCAGCAGAGCAGCCGCTGCCAGCGGTTGAGCAGGTCGGCCCGGACGGCGGTCTGCCCGATCTGGAGGTGATGTCCGGGGACGCCCTCGTGGTAGACGGTGGTCACCTCCCGCCAGGTCGAGAAGTCGGTCAGGCCCTGCGGCACCGCCCACCACATTCGGCCGGGCCGGGCGAAGTCCTCGCTCGGGCCGGTGTAGTAGATCGAGCCGTCGCTGGTCGGTGCGATCATGCACTCGATGCGCCGCACCTGCTCGGGGATGTCGAAGTGGGTGCCGTTCAGGTCGCTGATCGCCTGGTCGGCCAGCTCCTGCATCCAGTCGCGGAAGGCGTCCCGGCCGCGGATGGTGCGCGCCGGGTCGGCGTCCAGCGCGGCCACGGCCTCGTCGATGGTGGCGCTCGGACCGGCGATCTGGGCGGCGACCGTCCGCATGTCGGCCTCCAGCCGGGCCAGCTCCGAGAACCCCCAGGCGTACGTCTCGTCGAGGTCGATCCGGGCACCGAGGAAGTACTGCGAGGCCAGCTCGTAACGCTCTCGGCCGGCGGCCTGCTTCTCCCGCCCGTGCGGAGCCAGCTCGGTGCGCAGGAACTGCCCGAACTCGGCGGTCGCGGCGGTGGCCGCTGCCGCGCCGCGCCGCAACTCGGCACCGAGGGCGCTTTCCTCGCCGAGCCGCTCGACCAGACCGTGGAAGACGTTGTCGCCGTCCGGATCCACCCAGGCGTCGCACTGCTTGGCCACCTCCAGCAGTTGCGTCCGCGAGCTGACCCGACCGGCGGCCGCCGCCTCGCGCAGGGTGGTCTTGTACTCCTCCAGGGCGCTCGGGAAGAGGTTCAGCCGGGCGGCCACGTTGGCCCGTGCCTGCTCCCCGTCGGTGGGCATCAGGTCGAAGACCATCCGGATCTCGTGCAGCCCGCTGGTGATGACGCTGACCTCGCTGGCCGTCTCGCCTGCGGCATACCGGTCCAGCTCCAGGCCCAGCCGTTCCTGCATCGCCTCCTGGGCGGTGCGCTCGGCCTCCGTCTCCGGCTCGATGGTGTCGAGTTCGGCCAGGGTGCGTCGGGTCAGGTCGGCGCGCGCCGCGTACCCGTCCGGTGACAGGTCGTCGAACTTGTCGTCGTAGCCGGCGATGCCGACGAAGGTGGCGCCCGTCGGGCTCAGCGCGGCCCAGTCGGCGACGTAGCGGTCCGCGAGATCGTCGATTCTTCCCACGCTGCGCACCCTACGCGAGGCGGACGTCGAGATGGTGCCGCCGAACCGGTCAGGGCAGCAGGTCGGCGGAGTCGAAGTCGATCGGGAACGGCTCGTCGGCGCGCAGCCGGTCACCGCTGACGGCCTTGGCGAGGGTGTCGTAGCCACCGAACGTGCCAAGGGTGAACAGCTCCACCGCGGCGTGCCGCAGCCGGCGCGAGATCTCCACCCGCATGAAGTACGGCACCCGCCCCTCGGCGCAGCGCATCGGCTTGTCCACGAAGTCCTGCCGGCGGCTGCCGGGAGAGACGAACTCCACGGCCATGGTGCAGAGGTGGGCCGGGATCCAGCGGTCCTCCTCGTCCGTCTTCGGCAACGCGTGCAGCACCGTGAGGTCCGGCTGGATCCACCGCTGCGGGGAGAAGGTCAGGTTCACCTGACCGAACACGTAGAAGTTGTGGGCCTCGGCAGAGGGTGAGATCAGCCGGGCGAGCTTCATTTCGCCGTAGCTGTTCGTGCCGACCTCGGCGGGCGTCATGACCAACCTCCCGTCGATGCACTCGTAGCGCGCATCGGGTAGCTCAGGCAACGGGAGGTAGCGGTCGGCGAACTGGGTCGTCCACATGCCGTCGAGGTCGACGAGTGGGTCGAAGCGCATCGGCATCGCCATGGGTGTACACCTCCTCGGCCGGTCAACGCTTCACCAATGTATGTGGTTTCTGTGGCGCGCGACACGACGGCCGAAAACCGCAGGACAATGTCGTACCCCAGGGGCAGAGTGTCAGGGGTGACAGGCAACTTCACCCCTGACCGACCGGCGCTGCGGAGCTGGCTGCCCGGTTTCGTCGCCCTCGCCGCGATCTGGGGTTCCAGCTTCCTCTTCATCAAGGTCGGCGTGGCCGAGCTGCACCCGCTGCACCTCACCCTCTACCGGGTGGGAGCGGGCGCGCTGACCCTGCTCGTGGTGCTCGCCGTGCTACGTGACCGGCTGCCCCGCGATCCTCGGGTCTGGGGCCACCTCGTCGTGATCGCCGCCTTCGGCGTGGCGTTGCCGTTCACCCTGTTCGGCTACGGCGAGCAGCGGGTCGAGTCGATGCTCGCCGGCATCTGGAACGCGACCACCCCGCTGGTCGTGCTGCCGCTGGCGGTGCTGGTGTTCCGTACCGAGCGGCTGACCGCGCGCGGTGCCGTGGGGCTGGCGCTCGGCTTCGCCGGGGTGATGGTGGTGCTCGGCGTCTGGCAGGGCGTCGGTGGGGCCCACTTCGTCGGCCAGTTGATGTGCTTCGGTGCCGCCGCCTGCTACGGCCTGGCCATCCCGTACCAGAAGAAGTTCATCGCCGGCAGCGCCCTCTCCGGTCTGTCCCTGTCGGCGGCGCAGTTGATCGTCGCGACGGTCCAGCTCGCGATCGTGGCACCGGTGGTGGCCGGTGCGCCGCCGCTGCCGACCACGCTGTCGCTGCGGGTGCTCGCGGCCGTGCTGGCGTTGGGTGCGCTCGGCACCGGTCTCGCCTTCGTGATCCACCTGCGCAACATCCGGATCGTGGGGGCGACCACCGCGTCCACCGTGACCTACCTGATCCCGGTGTTCGCGGTGCTGATCGGCGCGGTCGTGCTCGGTGAACGACTGACCTGGCACCAGCCGGTCGGCGCGTTGATCGTGCTGGTCGGTGTCGCCGTGTCGCAGGGCCTGCTCGGTCGGCGGCGTCGGCCGGTGGCGGCGGGTCCGGGTGCCCCGACGACACCCGTCGTCGAGCCCGCCCGCTGACCTCGTCCGGGAGAAACCGGGGGCGGGTCAGCGGTGCGTCCAGGCGACCAGCTCGTCGGCGCTCCACGTGTTCACCACGCGGTCGGCGGGTACGCCACAGAGCGCGGCCCGTTCGCAGCCGAAGCGTTGCCAGTCCAACTGGCCGGGCGCGTGCGCGTCGGTGTTGATGGCGAACCGGCAACCGGCCTCCAGTGCCCGCCGGATCAGCCGCTTCGGCGGGTCCTGCCGCTCCGGCCGTGAGTTGATCTCCACTGCGGTGTCGTGTTCCACGCAGGCCGCGAAGACGGCGTCGGCGTCGAAGTCGCTCTCCGGTCGGGTCCGGGCACGGTGCCCCCGGTCGCCCGGTCCGGTCACGCCGGCCGGGCGCGACGACACCATCCGGCCGGTGCAGTGGCCGAGGATGTCCAGGTGCGGGTTGGCGACGGCGGCCAGCATCCGGCGGGTCATCTTCGCCCGGTCGTCGTTCAGCCCACTGTGCACCGACCCGACCACCACGTCCAGCCGGGCCAGCAACTCCTCGTCCTGGTCGAGTGAGCCGTCGGCGAGGATGTCGACCTCGATGCCGGTGAGTACGCGGAACCCCTCCGGCAGCGCCTCGTTCAGCTGTGCCACGTGGTCGAGCTGCCGGCGCAGCCGGTCGGCGGTCAGGCCCCGGGCCACCTTCAGTCGCGGCGAGTGGTCGGTCAGCACCAGGTACTCGTGACCCAGTTCGACGGCGGCCAGCGCCATCTCCTCGATCGGTGAGCCGCCGTCCGACCAGTCGGAGTGGGTGTGGCAGTCGCCGCGCAGCGCGGTACGCAGGCGGGTGGCCTCGGCATCCAGGTCGGTGCCCTCGGTGGCGACCAGCCGGCGCAGGTAGACCGGCTCCTCGCCGGCCAGTGACTCGGCCACGCAGCGGGCGGTGACGTCGCCGACCCCGGCCAGCTCGGTGAGCTTGCCGGTGCGGGCGCGCTCGGCCACCTCCTCGGCCGGCAGCGCGGCCAGCGCCTTCGCCGCCGAGCGGAAGGCACGTACCCGGTAGGTGGCTTCGTTCGCCCGCTCCAGCAGGAAGGCGATCCGGCGCAGGTCGGCGATGGCATCCCGCTCGGTCATGCCATGCAACCTACGCGGCCGCGCCGCCGGTCGGGGGTACGACCGGCGGCGCGGGGGCGGATCGAAGGCGGGGATCAGGCGTACGGCAGTCGCACGAGGGAACGGTCACCGACACCGAGGGAGGTGGGGTTGTTGCCGATCGCGGACCACACCTCCACCCGGACGGTCCCGCCCCGCAGGTTGCCGAGGGAGCCGCTGCTGGAGTGCAGCCCGGCGGCCTGGGTGTAGTGCTCCCAGCCCGGCACCGGGTCGGTGGCGAAGTAGCGGTACGTCTCCACCCGCTCCCAACTGCCGTCACCGGTCAGGTCGTAGGAGATGCGCGCCTGCACCCCGTTGCCGACCGCCTGGCCGGCGTCGAGGAACAGGTCGAACGCGGTCTGCCCGCCGGTGTGGTCGAGGTTGAGCCCGGTCGCGGTGAACACCACCGGGTTGGTCGGGGTTCCGTCGCGGTTCGCGCCGCCGGCGCTGGCCACGGTGGTGGTGCCGGCGGTACCGGAGGCAGCCAGACCGCCCCCCGACAGCAGGTAGCGCACGGGCGAGCTGGACGGCGGGTTGGTCGGGGTGGGTGTGGGAGTCGGCGTGGGCGTGGGAGTCGGCGTCGGCGTCGGACTCGGGGACGTACCGCCACCGCCGCTGCCGCCGCTCCAGGTGTGCGCGCCACCGGTGACGGTCCGCCCGGCGGCCACGTTCAGCTGCGTCCCGTCGGAGAACCGCACGGTCAACGGCGAGCCGGAGATGTTGCTGGCCACGTACGTGCGGGCCCCGTTTCGGTTGAACACGGCGGCCAGCGGGTGGTCGGCGGTGACCCCGGTGTCGACCCGGCCGAGGGCGGCCAGGTTGCGGACCCAGTGGAAGGTGTGTGCCCGGCTCTCGCCCTCCTCCGGGGTGTAGCCGGGGTTGGCCCGCAGTTTGGCCAGTGCCGCGTCGGCGTCGCCGAGGGCGAGGAACTGCCAGTGGATGTCCTGCCACACGGTCGGCTCACCGCCGTTGTTGCGCACCAGTTCGGCGTACTTGAGGCTGTTGTAGTTCGGGTGTTGGCCCAGGTAGAGGTGCCCGCCGGTGATCGGCAGCAGGTTGATGCCCTGGATCATTTCCGGCTCGGCGCTGAACCAGGTGGCGTACGCCCCGCCGTCGCCCCAGACCATGCCCACGTTGTTGTGCCCGAACGCGGCCGGGAAGTTCTCGTTGTTGACATCGAACCAGTACTCGTGGATCGCCGCCGCCTGGGTGGTGTAGATGAAGATGCCGGCGTCGCGTACGGCGGTGTTGCCGGTGGCCTGCCCCCACTGGATCAGGGCGTTGGCGAAGTTCATCCCCTCCGACGAGGACTCCTGGTTGTTGCCGCTGGCGAAGGCGCCGTGCCCGGAGGCCCAGTCGTGGCCCGCGTAGATGTCGAAGTCACGCAGGTACGGGAAGCGGGTGTCCGCCCGGTCGTAGTTGTTCGCGTCCCGGATGAGCAGGTCGATCATGCCGCCGTACTGGTCCTGTCGGGCCCAGTTCGGGTCGAACTTGGCCAGCGTCGCGGCGGCAGCGATGTAGTAGCCGTAGTGGAAGTGATGGTCGTTGAGCTCCTGGTCGGAGCCGTACGAGGCGGGGTAGCCGATGAGCGTGCCCCAGCGCTGGTCGTAGTAGAAGAGCCGCTCGGTCTCGCCGGGCGAGGCGGTCAGCCAGTTGTTGAGCGTGGACCGGATGGCGTTCAGCGCCGAGGTCCGGGTCTCGGTGTCGCCGACCTGGTCGGCGATCTCGGCGATCCGGGCGGCCCGACCGAGCCCCTTTCCGGTCCAGTAGGTGTCGTTGCCGCGCTGGTCCATCGGATTGCTCCGGACCGCCGCCAGGTGCTGGCGCAGGGTGGTCAGATCGGCGCCGGTGCCGGTGGCGACGGCGGGCACCTCGGGCAGCACGCCGTGGAACGCCATCGAGGTGCGGAACTCGGCGACCCCGGTGAGCACCTTCATCCGGCCGCGGGCCGACGGGTAGGTCGGCGTGATCGGGGTGGCCCCGGTCAGCGATTTCCACTGGTGCGGGTAGAGGCTGACCACCGTACGCGTCTCGGTGCCCTCGCGCGGAGTGGTGGTGAAGGTGTAGCGGGTCTCCACCCGACTGGTCGCCTGGTTGTAGCTGTAGGCGACGCGGGTGCCGGTGACGTGGGCGTGCGCGTACGTGCGGTAGGTGTTGGCGAGCTGGGTACGGGCCGTGGCGTCGGCGGTGGCCGGCAGCAGGGCGACCGAGAAGTAGCCGCGCCCGGCGAGGTTCGAGCTGATCCGGCCGCCGTTGACCGTCCAGGTCGCCCCCGTCGGCGCGTACGCGACGTAGTCGTGGCCCCGGACGGTGAAGCCGATCGTGGTGCCGCTGTTGGACCAGACCGTGGGGCTGCCGCCGGTCGCGTTGATCACCGCGTCACCGCCGGTGGCGCGGAAGTAGGTGAACGGCAGGCCGTGGCCGATCGTGGCGCGCAGGGTTCGGGAACCGTCGTTCCAGTACGGGGTGACCGTCCAGTCGGTCCAGTCGTCCACCAGCACGTTGGGTGCGCCGAGCCCGGCCACCCCGACCCGGATGTCCTCGACGTAGGGGTACTTGAACTCGCCGACCCCGGTGGCGGTGCCGGTGACGGTGGGGGTCGAGGTGGCGGAGAAGCCGAGCCCGTCGGTGACGGGCTGGTACGCCACCGGGTGGGCGTGCAGCGGCTCGCTGAAGGCGCAGTTCAGGCGCTTCCACAGCAGCGACGACCACCAGTCGTTGGTGGGTACCGCCCCCGGTGGCGCGGCGGCGGTGGCGTACTGCCGGGGGTTGGTGGCGATGTTTCCGCAGCCGCCGGGGAGCGGACCGACGGGGGTGGTGGTGTAGCTGCCGGCGCCGACCGGTGCGGCCTGCGCCGCGGAGCCGGCGGTGACGGCCAGCCCGCCGAGGACGAGGGTCGCGGCGGCGGTGGCGGCCAGCATCCGGTGGTGGGGGCGGCGTGGGACGGGAGGTCTCATCTTTCCTCCAACGCGTGCCGGCCCGGCCGCGCCGGTCGGCGCACGCTTCGTCGGTATTGTGAGGTTAGTTACGTGAGAGAGCGCTCTCTTGTTACGCGGACGGTAGTTCACCGGCAAGAGTGGCGTCAATGTTTCGGACTGATGAAACGCGGATGACGCGTACTAGCGGGCGGGCGGCTTCCTCGGGCAGCCGTGCTCGCGGTGCCACGCGGCGACCTCGGCCGCCGGCTCACGGTTGCCGCCGCGACGCCACGAGTCGAGATACGGCGCCGGCCACACCACACCGCGCCGGATCCACCAGCCGTCCTCGCCCAGGCATGGCGGGGAGATGCCGAAGTGCAGATGGCAGACATTGTTGGCGTTGCCCGTCCGGCCCACCGTGCCGAGCCGCTGACCGGCGCGTACCCGCACCCCGGGCTCGACGCCGTCGGCGACCTCGGTCAGGTGCGAACCGTAGTAGCGCACCCCGTCGTCGCCGATGACCGACACGGACAGGCCGCCGTTGTACGGCCCCTGTGGACCGCGCTTGTCGTACCGGTCCCGCCGGCTGACCTCACCGATGGTCCCGTCGGTGACCGCGACGACGGGCTCACCGCAGTCGGCGAAGATGTCCGTCCCCGGGTACGTCGAGTGGGTCGGGTGGTAGGCGACCTTCTCGGCGCGTACCGGAAAGACATGTGGCAGGCCCTTGCGCGGCGTCGGCAGCGCCGTCGCCGTCGGCTGGTCCGCGGTGTCGGGCGTGGGGGCCGTCCCGGTCGCCCCGCCGGTGGTCGCTGGTGCGGGGGTCGACGCGGTCACGGCGGTCGGACTGGTCACGGCGGTCGGGTCGCCGCCCGTCGGCGCGTCGGGCGTACCGCAGCCGGTCACCGCCAACAGCGGGCCGAGCAGCAGCATCGCGTACGCGTGCCGGCGTCCGATCGTCAGCGAGACCATCCGGCCATCCTGACAGACTCGATACGGTGGTAGGCAGAGCCGTCCGTGCGCGTGGAGGAGTGGGTACCGGTGCTGCCGTACAACCCGTCGGGCCTCTTTCCCACCGGCCGGCCACCGCGCCCCACCTACCGCGAGCCGAACCCGGTCGGCGGTGCCGGTGTCGCGGCGGGCGCGACCGGAACGCTCGTGTGGCTGGTCCTCTTCGGCCTGCTCGGTGGCGGCCTCGTCGGGTACGCCTGGTGGACCCTGCTCGCCGGCGGGCTGGCCTGGCTCGCGGCCCTGGTGCTGGCCCGGCACGGTGACCGCGGGGTGGCCGCCGGCATCGCGATCGTCACCGCCGGAGGGTGGAGCATCGCCGCCGCGGCGGTCGCCGCCCGCTGGGCGAGCAGCGGCGACTGGCCGCTCTGGTGACCCGACCGGCGGCGACTGCGGTGCGTCGTCGCGCAGCCACTGAAACCCGTCTTGACTGCGTGGCCGATACTCGGCACTCTCCCGGTATGGCCTGGACCACTCCGCGGCTGGATCCCGATCGCAGCCGCCGCCGCCTTCAGCTTCTGGCGCAGTTGGCGGACGCGCGCGCGGTACGCGAGCGCGAACGGCCACAGCGCGCCCGCACCGAACGGCTCCGCCAACTGATCGCCACCCGCCGCCGCCTCGCCGGCTGAGCGGCCGAAAGATGCCTCCCCAGGAATGAACCCTTTTCGACCTCCCCTTGCGGTCCGTCGGACCGCAGGCTCGGAGATGGTGTGCACGCGCCGCGCGGTCCAGGTCGAAAAGGGTTCAATGACCGGCCCTTCGGGGCGTTGACCGGTCGCCTGCCGATCCGACCGGCTAACGTGCACGCGTAACGGATCGGCGAGTGCTGTGCCGAGGCAACTTGGGGGAACCGTGTCGTACTTCGCTGCGGCCGTCGTGCGCGAGAAGGGCGGCTGGACGGCCGCCGAACTGAACCTGCGGGGCACCGCCGACGTCGACGAGGTCGCCGAGCGGCTGCGCGACGTTGCCCCCGACGCGGACGTGTCGCTGCTGTTCGTGGAGGCGGACGACACGTATCTGGTCATCCTGCGCCTCGACGAGGGGGAGGACCTGCGGGTCTTCGGCTCCGACTCCGCGTACGCGGAGGAATCCCGGCTGGGTGCCCTGCTGGTCGGTGACCTGAAGACGTCGGTGACCGGGCTCGACGACAGCGAGGAGACGCGTCCGGCCGCCGCCGGTGACGGAGACAGCGAGCAGCCGGCCGTCGATCCGGAGGCCGATCCGGTCGGCGAGGCGGATCTCCTGACCGACCTGGGTATCCCCGCGCAACGGCTGCTCGCCCTCTGCGCCCACGAGGGGATGATGCCGGCCGACGTCACCGCAGAGATCTGCCAGGTGCTGGGCTGCGTCGACGACGTCGAGGAACTGCGTGAGGTCTGAGCCGGCTGGCGGTACCGCCTCGTCGGGTGGTCCGGTTCCGCTCGGCGGCGGTGAGCCGTCCGACGTGACCGACCCGGCACTGGAGACGGTCCGGCCGGGGCAACCCACGCCCGGCTCGGCCGGCCGGTACGGCCCGGGGGCGGACGAGGGACTGGCCGACCCGACCGGCACCGGCCGACGCCAGCGGCACGAACTCTGGATGCGCCGCGCCCTCGAAGTCGCGGTGACCGGCCCGGCGGACGTGGCTGATGGCGTGGCCGGCCCGGGTCAGTCCGGCGACGTGCCGGTGGGTGCGGTGCTCTACGGGCCGGACGGCGGTGAGCTGGCGATCGGTCGCAACGAACGCGAGCTGAGCGGCGACCCGACCGCGCACGCGGAGGTGCTCGCGCTGCGGCGGGCGGCTCAGCGGCTGGGGCGCTGGCGACTGGACGGCTGCACCCTGGTGGTGACCCTGGAACCCTGCACCATGTGCGCCGGTGCGTTGGTGCTGGCCCGGGTCTCCACCGTGGTCTTCGGCGCCTGGGAACCCAAGACCGGTGCCGCCGGTTCGCTCTGGGACGTGCTGCGCGACCGCCGGCTCAACCACCGCCCCGAGGTGTACGGCGGCATCCTGGAAACCGAGAACGCTGCCGTGCTGCGAGCGTTCTTCCGCTGAACGAGCCTCGAACGCCGCGAGGTCGGCTCTGGTGGGACGCCCACCTTTCCGGGGCGCCCCACCACCCCCGTCGGAGTCCGCCGCAGGTCCCCCTCGGCCCCCGGCGTCTGGGCTCAGACGCTACGGCGTCGTAGATCCGGGCCGCGAGGAGCAGGCCGCACAGTGGTTCGGATTCCGGTTTCGATTCGCACGGCGGTTCGCGTGGCCGCGGATCGACCTTCCCCGACCTCGATCGCGCGCATCGCCAGCCAGAGTTCGTGCCGGGCGCTGGGTGCGCGCAGCAACGAACGGCCGAGCGCCTCCTCCGCCCGGACGAGGCGTTTGCGGGTGGCCGGGACGGAGATGCCGAGCGCATCGGCGGTGGCTGGGAGCCGGGTGTCGGCGGTCAACCAGGTACGGACCGTGGTCGGCAGGACGGATCCGCCCCCGGTTTCCAGTGGGCGCAGACGTGCGTGCGCCCAGGCGACGGCGGCCGGGGTGCCCAGCAGTCGGTCGAGTGCGTCGGGGCCGGGTGGCGGACCGGCCGGCACGATCGGGTCCTTGCCGCGCAGCCGCAACGCCAGCCAGACGGTCGCCTGGTCGCCCACGCGGTGCAGGTCCATCCCGAGCAGCTCGCTGAGCAGGGTGATCCGGGCCGCGAGAGTATTGCGGTGCAGCCGAAGATGACGACTCGCCGCCCGGTCGAAGGTGAGCCAGGATCCGAGGGTGTCGAGCAGGTCCCTCGGTCCGGGGTCGCTGCGCCGTCCCGGCCGGTAGGTGAGGCAGGGTGCCAGGACTGCTCGGGCCCAGGCCGCTCCCTGCCCGCCGGTGAGCGGGCCGAGGTCGTCGTTCCCGCCGAAGGTGGCGTGCCCGTCCGGCACGATCCGGGCCACCGCCAGGGCATGAAACGCCTGCCGGTACCCGTCCGCCGTGTCGCGCAGGGCGACTTCCTCGCTCACACCGACCCGGCAGGACGGCGTCAGGGCGGAGATCCACCGGAGCATCTCGTCGTCGGTCGGGCGGTCGCCGGGCACGAGGGCGATCAGATGGCCGGGCCGGACCGGGCAGGGTACGAGCCAGGTGCGGCCGGAGGAGGCCTGCTCCAACTGGCTGGCGAGTTCAAGCCGATGCCGAGCGGGGCCCTCGACCACGTACACCCGGACGGTGTCTGCGAGAGGTGGGCGCATCACCTCGGCGATCCGGCGGGCCGGTGCCACGTCACCGACGACGAGCAGGTGCAGCACCGCTTCGCGGGTCTGTGCCTCGGCAGTGGCGACCCGTTGCCGGGTGCTCTCGGCCTCCGCCAGCCGCCAGCAGAGGCTCAGGGTCCGCGCGACGTCGGCGAGCAGCGTCCCGTCGCCGGCCCGGCGCGGTGCCGCCAATGCGAGGTACGGTGCCCGGACTGCCTCGCCTGACGCTCGGGACCTGCCGAGGCGGACGAGATGGAGCGCTGTGTCGGCGGAACTGCCGAGCACCGCCGACGGGGTGCCACTTGCGGCCAGGTCGGGCACCGCGTCGGCCGCCGTCGCCAGCATCCGGGACACTGCGGGCGAGCGGTTGACCGGCGGGCACGATCGGATCCTGCCGCCGGCATCCACCAGCGCCGCCGCCCCGCCGGTCCGGTGTGCGACCCACTCCAGGATCGCGTTGACCGCGTCCGGCCTGGAGGCGAGCCTGGCCAGAGTCAGCAGGACGTCGGCACGACCGGATCTGGTCACGCGCTTCGGCGTTTCGGTGCGCAGGACATCGACAACCACGGTAGTAGCGGACGCCAACGCGGAGGACGGTCAGGCCGCGCGGAGCAGTGTGGTGGCGACCGCGCGGGCGGCGTCGGTCCAGGGAGCCGGCCGCAGGGTCGCCGGGTCGAGGCGGACCACCGCGCGGCGTCCTTCCGCGTACGTGGTGGTGCCGTCGAGCGAGTGGAACCGGAAGGCGTACGTGGCGCTGCTGGTGCCGAGCTGCTCCAGCCAGAAGTGCACGGCGATCGGGCCGGTGCCGGTGACGGGCGCGAGGTAGCTGATGGTGAACTCGCGTACGGCGTGGAACACGTCCGGCGTGCTGGCCCGGCCGGCCTGGTAGGCGACCCCACGGTCGGACCAGTACGCGGTGAGCGCCCGCTCCAGCAGCAGCGCGTACCGGGCGTTGTGCAGGATGCCGAGCGCGTCGAGGTCGTCGAAGTGGACCATGGCCTGCTCGACGTGGCCGTACTCGACGGCGGGCTGTTCGGCGACTGCGTGACTCATGAGGGGCCTTCCGGTAGCAGAGCGGGATCGGGGCAGAGCACCCGCAGGCGACCCAGCACGCCGAGGCGGGCGTGCCGGTAGGTGGCCTCCGGGTCCAGCAGGCGGGAACGCATGGCGGCGGCGATCCCGTACGCGTCGATCTCGTACGCCAGCAGCGCGACGTCCGTGTCGGCGGGCAGCTCGCCGAGCTCGACCGCCTCGGTGACGAGCCGTTCCAGGAAGCTCGTCCAGGCGGCGAAGACCTCGGTGAGGCGGTCGCGCACCGCGCCCGGACGGGCGTTGAACTCGAACTCCGTGGTGGCGAAGAAGCAGCCGCCGGGCAGCACCCGGCCGGCGTAGAAGTCGACCCGGGCCTCGTGCAGCGCGTGGATCCGGCGTACGCCCCGGGGAGCGCGCAGCGCCGGGCCGATGATCCGCTCCTGCCACTGGGCGACGGCCCGGTCGATGGTGGCGAGTTGCAGTTCCTCCTTGGAGCGCCAGTGCGCGAAGAGGCCGGACTTGCTGACGCCGAGCGACTCGGCGAGGTGCCCGAGGGAGAGCCCGTCGAGGCCGTTGGCGGAGGCGAGGCTGACGGCGGCGTCCAGCACCGCGGTGCGGGTGCGCTCGCCCCGGGCGAGCCGGCCGTCAACGGTCATGCGGCGAGCGTACTAAATAAGAACGACCGGTCGTATAGTTTTACCGAGTGGAAGCTGTCACACCGACGCCGACGCAGAGCGTCCCGCCACCGCACGGGGGGTGGCGGGACGCAGCGTGATCCGATCAGGCGGTGATCGTGTCCAAGGCGATCTCGACCATCTGGCTGAAGGTCTGCTCCCGCTCCTGGGAGGTGGTCTTCTCGCCGGTCTTGATGTGGTCGCTCACCGTCAGCAGGGTCAGCGCGCGGGCCTTGAAGCGCGCCGCGATCGTGTACAGCGCCGCCGACTCCATCTCCACCGCCAGCACGCCGTACTCCGCCAGGCTGTCGTACAGGTCCGGCCGGTCGGTGTAGAAGGCGTCCGCCGCCAGGATCGGCCCGACCCGCATCGCGATGCCACGCCGCTCGGCCACCTCGACCGAGGTACGCAGCAACCCGAAGTCGGCGACCGGGGCATAGTCGATCAGCCCGTCGAAGCGCATCCGGTTCATGTTCGAGTCGGTGGACGACCCGATCGCCGCGATCACGTCGCGCAACTGGAGATCCTCGGTGAGCGCGCCGCACGAGCCGACCCGGATCAGCGACTTCACCCCGTACTCGTTGACCAGCTCGTGGGCGTAGATCGAGGCCGAGGGCATGCCCATGCCGGAGCCCTGCACCGAAACCTCGACGCCGTTCCAGCGGCCGGTGAAGCCCAGCATCCCCCGGACCGTCGAGTAGCAGTTCGCGCCCTCGAGGAAGGTCTCCGCGATCCACTTGGCCCGCAGGGGGTCACCCGGCATCAGGACCCGCTCGGCGATCTCGCCCGGCTTCGCGCCGATGTGCGTACTCATGGCAGAGATCCTGCCAGGCCAGCCTGCCCGGGACCGGTTCGGTGTCGGAACCGGCGGTCCTGTACCCTCGTCGGCGGTGGCGTGTCCGAGCGGCCTAAGGAGCACGCCTCGAAAGCGTGTGAGGGTTTACGCCCTCCGAGGGTTCAAATCCCTCCGCCACCGCTCGTGAACAGCGAGAACGCCCGGCACGGTCCGTCAGGACCGGCCGGGCGTTCCGCTTCCTGACAGCGCCGCCCGTCCGGTTTCCGCCCGTCCGGCTCGTCGTGTCTGGCCGACCGGACATGGTTATTGATCTACGTGTCCCTAGGATGTGGGAGCGACTACGGGGATGCGAGGATTTCGATGCGGCGAAAGCTTGCCGGTCTCAGTGTTCTGACGGTGTTGGCCGGGCTGGCGGTGAGTGCGCCGGCGCAGGCGGCGGACGAGTTCCGGACGATCACCCGGGACGGGCTGATAATGCAGTACCAACGGGTGACGAAGGCGGTCACCCCGGTGAAGGGGACCGGGGCCACGCGCTCCGACTTCGACGGAGACGGTGTCGACGACATCGCCGCCTCGGCCGGCACCCTCAACCACAGCCTGCCGTACTACCCGACCGGGGTGGTCGTGGTGCGCTACTCCTCCGCGCCGCAGGTCGACTATTTCATCGGGGCCATGACGACGGACACCGGATCGAGCTTCGGCATCGCGCTGGTGGCCGGCGACTTCAACGGTGACGGCTACGACGACCTGGCGATCGGCGATGCCGACGAGATCGACACCCGGAACAAGACCCGGGGCGGTGGTGTCTGGATCATTCCGGGCAGCCGTAACGGCCTGGTGGTCGATTCGACCACGCACTTCAACCAGAGTTCCCCGGGCGTTCCCGGCGACTCGGAGAACTACGACGCCTTCGGCGCGTCGCTGGCGGCCGGTGACATCAACGGCGACGGGCGGGACGACCTCGCGATCGGTGCCTTCAAGGAGGCGATCGGCTCCATCAAGGAGGCCGGCGCGGTGACCGTCCTGTACGGCGCAAGCGGTGGCCTGACCGGCACCGGGGCCCAGCAGTTGCACCAGAACCAGGCCGCGGTGCCCGGCTCGGCGGAGCGCCGCGACCACTTCGGCATGTCGCTCGCGATCGGCAAGGTCAACAACAACAAGTACGCGGACCTCGTCATCGGCGCGCCGCACGAGAACGACGGCAGCGGAGCCAGTGGCACCGGCATGGTGACCCTGATGTGGGGTTCGGCGACCGGGGTGAAGCTCAGCGGGGCTACCTCGGTCACCGGCGCGGGGGTGTACAAGGCGGCCGGAGGCAAGGACACCATCGCCTGGTATCTCGGCATGTCGCTGGCGATCGGTGACGTGAACGGGGACGGGCTGGGCGAGGTCATCGCCGGGGCGCCCAACGCCCAGACCCCGCACCTGGACGGTGGCCTGGTCGCGGTCTTCACCGGACGTACCGGCGGCCTCTCCGGTAGCGCGGTGAAGATCATCACCCAGCGTACGACCGGGGTGCCGGGTTCGCCGGAGGACCTAGACCGGTTCGGCGCGACGTTAGCGGCCGGTGACGTGACCGGCGACGGCCGGGCGGACGTGCTGGTCGGTGCCTACACCGAGGCGATCGGTACGAAGGCCGAGGCAGGCATGATCACCCTGCTCAAGGGCTCCTCGTCCGGACTTACCGGCAGTGGTGCTCAGGGGTTCGACCAGAACCACTCGGTGGTGCCGGGCGGTGCCGAACGCGGTGACCGGTTCGGCGGTTCGGTGGCGCTGCTGAACCTCAACGGCAGTGGTCCGCTGGACGCCCTCGTGGCATCGACCGGGGAGGAGGTCGCCGGCGACATCGCCGGCTACCCCTCCGCGACCTTGTCCCGGTTCCACGGCTCCTCGGGCGGGATCGTCGCCCAGGCCGGTTCCTGGAGCGGTCGTTCCCTGAACACCAACCGTTTCGAACTGCAGCATTACGGCCAGCAGATCGCCGGTCCGCAGAGCAGTGGTCCGTGGTACTGAGTCGTCGAGTTGTTTCTGCACAGGCCGCTGAAGCGGCCATGAAAGCGGGGGTCACAGTGCGGCGTAGGGTTGCCGGAGTGTCGGTGCTGGCGGTGGTGGCCAGCCTGGCGGTGGGTACGCCCGCCGGGGCGGCGGCTGAGGTTCGGTCCGTCACCCGGGAGGGGGTCACCCTCCAGGTGCACCGGGTGGCGAAGGCGACCACCCCGGTCAAGGGGACCGGGCAGACCCGGTCCGACTTCGACGGTGACGGCGTCGACGACATCGCGGCCTCGGCGGACCCGTTCGAGCACACGATGCCGGAGTCGCCGGCCGGTCTGGTGGTGGTGCGTTACTCGTCGGCGCCGCACGTCGACTACTACACGAGCCTCATCTCGCCGGCCGGCGGTGGGGTCACCTTCGGTGAGGTCCTCGCCGCCGGGGACTTCAACGGCGACGGCTACGACGACCTGGCGAGCGGGGACCTGAGCGAGTACGACCCGACGGCGAAGGTGCACGCCGGAGGAGTGTGGGTGATCCCGGGCAGCAGCACCGGCCTGGCGATCGGCTCGGCCAAGCACTTCAACCAGAGTTCGCCCGGCGTACCGGACACCTCCGAGAAGGAGGACTGGTTCGGCTCGGCGCTGGCCGCCGGTGACCTCAACGGCGACGGCCGGGACGACCTGGCGATCGGGGCGTACGGCGAGGCGATCGGCACCATCAGGGAGGCCGGCGCGGTCACCGTGCTGTACGGCGGGGTCGGTGGCCTGAGCGCGACCGGTGCCCAGCACCTGCACCAGAACCAGGCGGCGGTGCCCGGCTCGGCGGAACGCGGCGACCACTTCGGATGGACCCTCGCCATCGGGAAGGTCAACAACAACAAGTACGCCGATCTGGTCATCGGGGCACCGCAGGAGAACCAGAGCAGCTCGTCGACGGGCAGCGGCATGCTCACGCTGATGTGGGGCTCGGCGAGCGGGGTGAAGCTCAGCGGTGCCACCTCGGTCACCGGGGCGGCGCTGCGCAAGGCGACGGGCCGCAGCGACAGCTACGTGTGGGACCTGGGCATGGCGCTCGCGATCGGCGACGTCAACGGCGACGGGTCGGGTGAGGTGATCGCCGGTGCGCCGTACGCGCAGAGCCCGAAGGGTAACGAGGGCATGGTCGCGGTTTTCCCCGGCAACTCGACCGGGCTCTCCAGCGGCTCGGTGAAGCTCTTCTCGCAGCGTACGGCCGGGGTGCCGGGATCGCCGGAGGCCGGTGACCTGTTCGGCGCGACGCTCGCGGTCGGTGACGTGACCGGCGACGGCCGGGCGGACGTGCTGGTGGGCGCGCCCGGTGAGGCGATCGGCACGAAGGTTGAGGCGGGCACCGTCGCGCTGTTGAAGGGATCGGCCTCCGGGCTGACCGGCACCGGCTCCCAGGGCTTCGACCAGGACCACGCCGTGGTCCCGGGTGGCGCGGAGCGGGGCGACCGGTTCGGTGGCTCGGTGGCGATCCTCAACCTCAACGGCACCGGCCCGCTGGACGCGGTGGTGACGTCGCCCGGTGAAGAGGTCTCCGGCGACTCGGCAGGGCTCGGGTCCGGTTTGGTCGCCCTGTTCCACGGCGGCTCCGGTGGGCTCGTCCCGCAGTCGGCCTCGTGGAGCGGCCTGAGCATGCGTACCGACTTCGTCTGGCCCAAGTGGTACGGCCGTCGGCTCGCCACCCCCCAGACCGGCGGCCTCTACTACTGAGCACCCGCAGCGAGATCTTGGTGCGGACGCGCCCCTCGGAGGGCAGGTTCGCACCAAGATCTGGTCAGCAGGGGGCGTGGCCCTCGACGAAGAGGCGATGGGCCCAGGTTGCGTAGCCGACAATGATCTTGCGGACGGTCTCGCCGTCATGCAGGAACAGGTACGCGCGGTCGCCGTCGCGGGCGAGCAGGCCGTCGAAGCGGTGGGTCCCCTGTGGAGCGTGGAGCTCGCGTACGGTCGGATAGCTGGCCTGGACATCGGCGATGGGTGAGCCGGCCGTGATCCCCTCGGGGGTGCGGACCGGGTCGCCGGCCCAGAGCAGCACCAGCCGATCGTCGATGAAGATCGGGCTTATCTCGTCGTGCCCGGCCAGCGTCGGGCCGCAGGCGTCGACGTCGGTACGCAGGATGCCACGCCGGGTCAGCTCGCTCTCCGAGTCGCCGAAGTCCACCTCGGCCACCCCGTCGAGATCGACGACGCTGACCGAGGCGACGGGCTCGCGGACGGCAATGGTGTCCGGTGGCATGACTCCGCTACCCGATGCCGAGGCAGCCAGAAGCAGTGCGGCGATGAAGCCGAATTGTCGCAATTTCATCAGAATCCCCCAGTCCCCAACGTGACGGGGGCGCAGAGGTTATTGCCGAGCCTCCCATTCGTCGGCCAATTCGTCCCAGTAGTCGGCGCTGAGCCCGCGCCGCCCGTGCGCGAGCCAGCCTTCGGTGCTCCGCTCGACGTGTAATCCCAGCTCAGCGAAGGGGTCGATCCACCGGCCCGGCTCCGCGCCCAGCTCGACCAGCGCCGCGTTGATCGGCCATTCCGGGCGTGGCCCGTCGAACGCCGCGTCGAAGCGCGGCCCCCAGGCGAGGTCGCCGGCCAACCAGACCGCCGCCGCCTGGTGCCCGGCCCCACCGGCGAACTCCGCCTCGACGTACGCCACCGGACCGCGCAGCGACCAGCGGGCCAGCACCTCGGTCAGCGCCGCGGAGAGGACCAGCGTGAACGGGCGCTCCGGGTCGGGCTCGTCGATGGTGTAGTCGGGCGGGGTGCCGGTTAGCTCCTGCACGAGCTGCGGCGTGACCGGCAGCAACGCGAAGTCCTGCCGCAGCTCACCGAGGACGGCGTGATCCAGCTCGCGGGTCTCCTCGCGCAGCAGGTCGGCGTCCGCGACGATCGCGCTGAGCTGGTAGCTCACCCGGCGTCCACAGCCTGTGGATAGAACATGTGTACGACGGGGTCAGGCTTTGTCGATCTCGGCGAGGAACGCACGCCAGGCGGTCGGGGTGAAGACCAGTGCCGGGCCGGTCGGGTCCTTCGAGTCGCGTACGCCCACCACGTCGGGCAGGTTCCCGGCGACCTCGACGCAGGCACCACCGTTGCCACTGCTGCGGCTGCTCTTGCGCCACCGGGCGCCGGACAGCGCCGGGATGTCGTTCACTGCCATGACTCCGCCACCTCCCTGATCAGCTCGACCGACTGCCAGTGCGACAGCGTCTCGCCACGCACGTTCTCCCACGCGGCCAGTATCGCCGCGATCTCGGCCTGCTCGCTGACCACCTGCCCCTGTAACTGGTTGTCCAGGTAGCCGGCGACGCGGTGATCCGACGCGGTGGCGATGATGAACGGGCCGTTCAGCCCAGCGTATTCGCCCACTGTGGACGGCACCACGTGCACCCGGATGTGCGGCTCGGCGCACGCCTCGGCGAGCGCCAGCAACTGCTCGCGCATGGTGGCCGGGCCGCCCACCGGGCGGCGCAACACCGCCTCGTCCAGCACGGCGGTGAGCAGTGGCGGCTCCTCGCGACGCAGGATCAACTGGCGGGACATCCGGTGGTCGACCAGCCGCTCCACCTCGCTGCGTGGGATCAGGCCGCCACCCGCGAGCACGGCGCGGGCGTACGCCTCGGTCTGGAGCAGGCCCGGCACCACCAGGGATTCGAACCACCGAAGCGTGGTCGCCTCACGCTCGATCTCCTGCCACGGCCGGAACCAGGCCAGCGCGCGACGTCTCGAAATGTCCGGCCAAATGTCCGAGACATTCTTCCGGAGCGCATCTGCCGCCGTGAGTCGGTGTCGGGCGTGCGGGATCCGATCTTCGAGCAACCACCGACTGACCGTCTTCGGATCGACACCGACGCGTTCCGCGAGCGACTCGATCGTGTGCCCGGTGTCCCGCAGCGCCACCCGCAGCGCGTCGTTCATGGCCGCCTCCCATCGGACGTCTCGAATATCCGCCGACCATACCCACACGCCATGTAGTTGTCTCGTCACGGGCGGCAAGTTGTGGACAGATGGCGCGGCCGGTGGAGGTTCATCCCCCTGACCCGGCGGTCGTGACATCGGGGGCCGCCGCCGGGCGAGCAACCACGGCGGCCCCCATCCAGCACGCGGCGGCCATGGGCGTGTCGGTGTCGTATCGGTCGCGGGGCTGCTGGGTGGGCTCGCGTGGGTGGGCGGGCTGGGCGCTGGTCGGCGGCCCGGACGGCTGTTGGGCCGGCTGGGTACCGGTGGGCAGGTCCGGGCTGCGGGTGGGCCGGCTCGGACCTCGCGCCGTCGCAGAACCGGGAGGGAAAGGGTGGATGCACCTGTGTGGCCTGTCGAGCTGAGAGCACAGACGATTCAGCCCGACGAACCAGCGGCGGCGCGAGCTGGTGGTTCGTCGCGGTGCCCGGCGGCAGCGGTCGGTGGTGGTGGTGCTTGTGCTGGCCGGCGGGGTGGTTGCGGTGGTCGGGGGTATCGGGGTCCGGGTGGTCGCGGTGGTTGGGCGGGCTCGGGTCCGGGTGGTCGCAGTGGTTGGGCGGGGTGGCTGCGGCGGTCGGTTGGCCCGGCTGAGAACGGAAGGAGGTGACCGGTGCCGGAGCACACCGTGAATCGGTCGCTGGCCGTTCGTGAAGGTGGAGACGCTGCGCGGCGAAATGCTGTCGGGGGCCAACGGGCCGCCGTGGGGTCGCACCGGTGCCGCCGCCCCGAGCCGTGCGAATGCCCCGGGTCAATCGTGCCGGGGAAACTTCTCCTGTTGACCCGCGCGGCGTCCCCACAGTTCGTCCGCCCGATCACGGTGCGGGTCATCCGGCACCGCACCGACCTGACCACCTATGACGGGTGGACCTGGATCGAGTGCTACCAGCTCGACGCGCGGGGCGACGCGGTCGAGCGCCGCGAACTGTTCGTGATGCCGGCCGGCCTGATCCGGAGCGGCGATCAGCCGGTGGGATCCCGCGCCTGGGCGGGCCGCCCGGCCGGGGCGCTCCGCCGATGAGTCGGCGTCGCCCGGACCATGCGCCGTCGCGGCCGACATGGCGGTGCCGGAACTGCGGTGTCGCGTGGCCGTGCAGCGCGGCGAAGCTCCGGCTGCTGGGTGAGTACCGGGACGATCGAGGCGCCTTGCTGGTGCACCTCGCGACGCTGTACGTGCAGGCCAGTGCACAACTCGGTGACGGGACGTCGACGGTCGGGCTGTTCGAGCGCTTCGTATCCTGGGCGCGTGGGCGGAGGTGAGGAGGCTGTCCGCGTACCGTCGCGGGCGCCGGACCGGGACGGGCCCGGCGCGCGACCAGGGGCCGCTCCCGGTCGGAACGGCCCCTTCCCCCGTTGTCGCGCGTCAGCCCGGCACGACGGTGGGCTGTGGTGGTTGCTCGCCCGGACGGGCGGCGAGGATCGCGGCGACGGCGACCACGAGCCCGGCGACGGTGAGCCCGAGCACCTGCCAGTGCGGGCCGAAGGGGTAGTACTCGCCGGGCGTGAAGGCACTGTGCACGGTCAGCGGCGGGCCGTCTTCGGCGCGGCCGTCCCGGAACACCCGCATGACGTTGCCGTAGAGGGCGACCGCCGGTAGGGCCAGCGCCACGAGGGCCGCGCTCCAGAGCGCGGCGGCGGTGTGGCGGCGTCCGGGCGGCGCTGCCGCCATCCGGTACGCGACGGCCGCCGCCACCAGCCAGCCGGCGAGCAACCCGACGGCGGTGCCGACGACGACAAGCGGCAGGAACGCAGCGGTGCGCTCCGGCCACATATTTACGCCGACGTGGCCTACGCTTGTCGCAACGAGATGGGGGTCTGTGGGGATTGAGCCGTCGATATGGAGGATCAGTCCGTTCGACTTGGCGGTGAACCGTGCGCCGTGTAACGGGACATAAGTGATCGATCCGTCATCGTTGAAAATGCTCCCCCCGCCGCTGCTCGGGGTGAGGTCGGAAACCGACCAGCCATCGGCGGCGAACCGCTGCCGGATCTGCTCGGCGTCCCAGACGCCATCCACCGGTCCGCTCGCGAAGGCCCTCTCGGCGGTCCACGGTGACGTCGAGTAGAAGCGGTTTTCGGCACCGTTTCCTGCACCGGCCTGCTGGGTGAGCCGGGCCAAGGCGGCGTCGTCGGGCAGGTCGGCGAAGGTTTGGGCGCCCAGCCACGAACCGGCGGCGGCACCGAAACCGCCCATGGTCAGCGCGGTGAGCAGCGCGGCGACCGCCACGAGCGGACGACCGACGGGCAGCCGGAACCGCAGCCGCAGGCCGCTGGCGATCAGGTGCAGGGCCTCGCCGAGCCGGGGGCGGCGCTGACCCGGTTCCGCCATCTCCAGCAGCGTGGTCACCAACTCGGTGCCGTGCCGCCGTCGGTGCCGACGGGGGTAGGCGAGCAGCAGCCTGCGGTACCCACGCTCCAGGCGGTTGTCGGCCGCCGGCCAGGCGGCGCTGGGGTCGGGTGTCGGCCAGGCGCCGCCGGGGTCGGCCGCCGGCCAGGCGGCGGTCATCCGGTCACCGCGCCGGCGGTCGGGGCGATCACCAGGCCGAAGCTCAGCGCGCCGCCGAGACGCTTGCCGAGTTGGATCTCCGCGGCGGTGGCGTGCCGGCGTAGTCGCTCGATCTGGGTCTGCAATGCGGCGGCCCCGGCGTCGCTGAGCCGGTAGTAGCGGCGCAGTCGGCCCTCGACGGCCTCTTCCCGGTCGACGGTGACCAGGCCCTGCTCGGCCAGCCGGTCCAGCGCGCCGTAGAGGGTGCCCGGCCGCAGCTTGACCTCGCCCGCCGACAGTTCGTCGACCGCCCGGATGACCCCGTACCCGTGCAGTGGCTGCGCGGCCAGTGCGGTGAGGATCAGAAAGGTGGGTTCCTGCATGAGCCGATAGTACGGCTGCCGTTATATAACGTCAACCGTTCGCTGGAGGTCGGTGGGTTGAACTGCTGGTAATCGCGTTTCGGTCCGCCGGTCGTCGAGCCGCTGCGAGACTGGGCGTGGGCCCAGCTCTGCGGGTGCCCCGCGCCGCTCGACCCGATCCGGTAGGTGGAGAACATGGCCAGCGACAAGGACGTTCGTCCCTTTCGGCTCGACACGCCCGAAGACGCGATCGCCGACCTACGACGGCGGATCGCGGCCACCCGCTGGCCCGGTCGGGAACTCGTCGCCGATCGCTCCCAGGGCGTGCAGCTGGCGACGATCCAGGAGCTGGCCCGCTACTGGTCGACCGAGCACGACTGGCGCGCATGCGAGGCGAAGCTCAACGCCCTGCCGCAGTACACGACCGAGATCGACGGCGTCGACATCCACTTCGTCCACGTATGGTCGCCGCACGAGAACGCCCTACCGCTGATCATGACTCACGGCTGGCCGGGCTCGGTCGTCGAACTGCTCGGAGCCGTCGGCCCACTCACCGACCCGACCGCGCACGGCGGCACCCCCGACGACGCGTTCCACCTGGTGCTGCCGTCCCTGCCCGGCTACGGCTTCTCCGGCGAGCCGACCGAACTCGGTTGGGAGAACGGCCGCATCGCCGGGGCATGGGCGGAGCTGATGAACCGTCTCGGCTACCGGCATTACGTCGCCCAGGGCGGCGACGTGGGCGCGGCCGTCACGGACGCGATGGGCCGCCGGGGACCCGAGGGGCTGCTCGGCATCCACGTCAACCTGCTCGCCGGGGCGATCGGCCTCAAGGAAAAACTGCCGAACGAGTCCGAGCAGGAACGCGCGGCGCACGAGGCGCTCAACACGTTCACCACGGACGGCTTCGGCTACTTCCTGGAGCAGTCCACCCGGCCGCAGACGATCGGCTATTCCCTGCTCGATTCCCCGGTCGGGCTGGCGGCGTGGATGCTCGACCACGACACGGACAGCTACTACAAGATCTCCCGGGCGTTCGTCGACGGCCAGCCGGTCGGCGGGCTCACCCGGGAAAGCATCCTCGACAACATCACGCTGTACTGGCTGACCGGCACCGGCGCCTCGTCGGCCCGCTGGTACTGGGAGTTCGGGCGGTTCCGGGCGGCCACGGGTGGCCAGGCTCCTCCGCCGGTGACGGTTCCGGTCGCCTTCACGTCGTTCGCCGGGGAGATCTTTCCCGCGCCGCGCAGCTGGGTCGAGGCGGTGTACCCCGGGGTCGCGTACTTCAACGAGGTCGACCGTGGCGGCCACTTCGCCGCCTGGGAGGAGCCCGAACTGTTCGCGGCCGAGGTGCGCGCCGCGTTCCGGCCGCTGCGCACGTCCTGACGTCCGTTGCGCGTCGCGTTCCGGCGGCGGTGGACGTCCTGACGTCCCGGACTGGGTCTCCGTGGGCCCGGGCATGATCGCTGCCGCGCTGGGAAGGCAGTGCGGCCAGCGAGACCGGACCGAGAGAGGACGCACCCCATGGCGGACCCATCGCGTTCCGCGTCGGTGGACGGCGGATTCGCCGTCGTCGAGATGTTCACCTCCCAGGGCTGCGACAGCTGCCCACCGGCGGAGGAGGTGCTGTCCGAGATCGAGCGCGCCGCCCGGGAACGGGGACAGCGCGTGTTCACCCTCGGCTTCCACGTCGACTACTGGGACCACCTCGGCTGGGCCGACCCGTACGGCGATTCGGCGCACACCCGCCGCCAGGAGGACTACGCGCGTGCCTTCGGCTCCGGAGGGCTGTACACGCCGCAGATGGTGGTCAACGGCACCGTCGAGTTCGTCGGCTCCAACCAGCAGGCGGCGTCGTCGGCGATCACCTCCGCCCTGTCGGCGGCGCCCGTCACGCCGGTGACGCTGTCGGTCGAGACCAGCGACGGTGGACGTCGGGTGGCGGTGGACTACCAGGTGGACCGGCCACCGGCGTTGGGCACGCTCAACGTGGCGGTCGTGGAGGACGGCCTGGAGAACGACGTCCCCCGGGGTGAGAACGCCGGGCGAAGGCTCCGGCAGGACAGCGTCGTCCGTGCCTTCACGGCGGCGAGTCTCAACGTGACCGACGGCCGGGTGGAACTCGACGTGCCCCCGGAACTCGACCCCCGCAACGCGATGGTGGTCGGCTACGTCCAGAACGACGGCCAGCGGGCCATCGTCGGCGCCACGGCGGTGGAGGTGCCGACATGACCACCGGCCTGACCCTGCGGCTACCTCCGTTCACCGTCGACCGGTGGGTGAACTCGCCGCCGCTGACGCCCGACGACCTTCGTGGCCGGGTGGTGCTGGTCGACATCTGGGAGTACACCTGCATCAACTGGATCCGCACCGCCCCGTACGTCAAGGCGTGGCACCGCGACTACGCCGACCTCGGCCTGAGCGTCGTCGGCGTGCACGTGCCCGAGTTCGCCTTCGGCCGGGACCCGGGCAACATCGACCAGGCCGTCCGGGACCACGGGCTCAGCCATCCCGTCGCAATGGACAACGAGTACGCGTTCTGGCGTGCCCTGCGCAATGACGCCTGGCCGGCGAAGTACCTCTTCGACGCGGACGGGCGACTCGTCGACCGGTGGATCGGTGAGGGCGCCTACGAGCGGGTGGAGTCCGAGATCCGGCGGCTCATCGAGGTCCGGGCACCGGGCACCGGGCTGCCGCCGGTCAGCGCGGAGACGGTGGAGTTCGCCGCCACCGGGGAGCCTTCCTACCTCGGCATCACCCCGGAGACGTACCTCGGTGCCGACCGGGGGGTGCCGGGCAGCTACGCGGTGGCCGGCGACTGGCGCAGCGACGGCGATCACGTCGAACTGGTCAGCGGCGGCGGGGAACTCGCGCTGCCCTTCGACGCCGGCGAGGTGAACCTCGTCGTCGACCCGGGACCTGATGGGCCGGCGACCCTCCAGGTGCTGCTCGACGGGAACCCGATCGGCCACGAGCGCGGCCCCGACGTCGGTCCGGACGGCGTGGCGCGGATCGACCGGGCACGCATGATCCGACTCGTCGCCGGTGCGTCCCGGGGGAACCGGCTGTTGACGCTCCTCACCGACCAACCGGGCCTGCGTGCGTACGTCTTCACCTTCGGCCCCTAGGCCTTTCAGCACAGGGAGGAAAGCGATGGCGACGCAGAAGGCGATCCTGGCCGGCGGCTGCTTCTGGGGGATGCAGGATCTCATCCGCAAGCGGCCCGGCGTGCTCGACACCCGCGTCGGTTACACCGGCGGAGACGTGCCGAACGCGACTTACCGCAACCACGGCACGCACGCGGAGGCGATCGAGATCACCTACGACCCGGCGCAGGTGTCCTACCGGGACCTGCTCGAGTTCTTCTTCCAGATCCACGACCCGACCACCAAGAACCGGCAGGGCAACGACGTCGGGGTGAGCTACCGGTCGGCCATCTTCTACTGCGACGACGAGCAGCGCAGGGTCGCCGAGGACACCATCGCCGACGTCGACGCCTCCGGCCTGTGGCCCGGCAAGGTGGTGACCGAGGTGAGCCCGGCCGGTCCCTTCTGGGAGGCCGAACCGGAACACCAGGACTACCTGGAGAAGCACCCCGGCGGCTACACCTGCCACTTCCCGCGCCCGGACTGGAAGCTGCCTCGGCGAGCGGAGAACCGCACCTGACGCCCGGAGAACCGACACGACCGAGAAGGAGGCCCCCGTGGCCGTCAAGACCATGACCCGCCCCACCGCCGACATCCGGCCGTTCCGGATCGAGTTTCCCCAGGCGGACCTTGACGCTCTGCGGGAGCGCATCGCGGCCACCCGGTGGCCCGAGCGGCAGACCGTGAACGACCAGTCCCAGGGCGTGCCGCTGGAGACCAGCCAGGAGATGGCGCGCTACTGGCAGCACGAGTACGACTGGCGCAAGGTGGAGGCGCGGCTGAACGCCGTACCGAACTTCATGACCCAGATCGACGGTCTCGACATCCACTTCATCCACGTCCGGTCGAGACACGAGGACGCGTTGCCGCTGATCGTCACCCACGGGTGGCCGGGATCCGTCATCGAGCAACTGAAGATCATCGGCCCGCTCACCGACCCCACGGCGCACGGCGGGAACGCCTCCGACGCCTTCCACCTGGTGATCCCGTCCATGCCCGGCTTCGGATTCTCGGGCAAGCCGACCGAGCCCGGGTGGGGGCCCGAACACATCGCCCGCGCCTGGACCGAGCTGATGAGGCGTCTCGGTTACGACCGGTTCGTGGCGCAGGGCGGCGACTGGGGCGCGCTCATCACCGACGTGATTGCCCTACAGGGGCCGCCGGAACTGATCGGCATCCACACCAACATGCCGGGCGTCGTCCCACCCGACATCGACGCGCTGCTGCAGTCCGGCATCAGCGGCGCGAGCAACCCGCTCGACTCGCTGCCCGCCAACCTCTCCGCCGAGGAACGGAAGGCCTGCGAGCAGCTCAACTTCTTCTGGCAGCACTCCGCGTACGCCCTCATGATGGGGACGCGCCCGGAGACCCTCACCGGGTTCGCGGACTCACCCGTCGCCCTGGCGACGTACCTGATGGATCACGACGCGGCGAGCCTGGACCTGATCTGCCGAGCCTTCGCCGGCGAGGACACCGGTCTCACCCGGGACGACGTCCTCGACAACATCACGCTCTTCTGGCTGACGAACACGGGCACCTCCGCGGCGCGCATCTACTGGGAGAACAAGCTCTCCTTCTTCGCCGCCAAGGGTGTCTCGGTCCCGGCGGCCGTGAGCGTCTTCCCGGACGAGATGTACGTGACCCCGAGGAGTTGGGCGGAGCAGGCTTATCCGAACCTCATCCACTACAACAAGCTGCCCCGAGGTGGTCACTTCGCCGCCTTCGAGCAGCCGCAACTCCTGGCGGAGGAACTGCGTACCGCCTTCCGGTCGCTGCGCTGACCGGACACCCGTACCCGCTCCGGGCCGCGACCGAGGTCGCGTACGCGCGGCCGGACCGGTGACCCGGCCGACGGTGCCGGTCAGGTCGCCGGTGAACAGTAGAGATGACTCAGGGCCGGTCCCCATGGGGACCGGCCCTGTCGTCTGCTGCTCAGGTGAGCGGAGGATACGAGATTCGAACTCGTGAGGGTGTTAACCCAACACGCTTTCCAAGCGTGCGCCCTAGGCCTCTAGGCGAATCCTCCGCGAGCCAGGATACAGGTCCGCGCCGAGTCGCCCACCCCACCACCCCCTGAAGATCCACGGTCGGTCGGGTAGGCTGGGCGTACCTCCCGTGCGGCGGTATCTCGTGAACCTCCCCAGGGCCGGAAGGCAGCAAGGATAAGCGAGCTCTGCCGGGTGCACGGGAGGCCTTTCTGTCTCCGGCGCTCTCCGGTTACGGCATCTCGGGGTTTCCCGGCCGCCGGAGGCCGCAAGATGCCGCAACCGGAGTGGATCACCAGCGCGGGGACATGGCGCGACCGAGAGTGGATCACCAGCGCGGGGACATGGCGCGACCGAGAGTGGATCACCAGCGCCGACTCGGCGGGGTGGGTGGTCAGGCGGGGCGGGTCGGCGCAGAATGGCTCGGTCGAGAGGAGGCGGGACGCCGTGGCACTGGCGCTCTACCGCAAGTACCGGCCGCGTACCTTCGCCGAGGTCATCGGGCAGGAACACGTCACCGAGCCGCTGTCGCAGGCGCTGCGCAGCGGGCGGCTCAACCACGCGTACCTCTTCTCCGGCCCGCGTGGCTGTGGCAAGACCTCCAGCGCCCGCATCCTGGCCCGCTCGCTCAACTGTGAGCACGGTCCCACGCCGGAGCCCTGCGGCACCTGCGACTCGTGCCGGTCGCTGTCCGGGGACGGGGCCGGCTCGATCGACGTCATCGAGATCGACGCGGCCAGCCACGGCGGCGTGGACGACGCCCGCGAGCTGCGCGAGAAGGCCTTCTTCGCGCCGGCCAACAGCCGTTTCAAGATCTACGTCATCGACGAGGCGCACATGGTCTCGTCGGCCGGCTTCAACGCCCTGCTCAAGCTGGTCGAAGAGCCGCCGGAGTACGTCAAGTTCATCTTCGCCACCACCGAGCCGGAGAAGGTCCTCGGCACCATCAAGTCGCGGACCCACCACTATCCGTTCCGGTTGATCCCGCCGAAGGTGCTCCGGCCCTACCTTGAGCAGCTCTGTGAGGCCGAGGGAGTGCAGGTCGAGCCGGCGGTGTTCCCGCTGGTGGTGCGCGCCGGTGGCGGTAGCGCCCGGGACAGCCTCTCCGTACTAGACCAGCTCATCGCCGGTGCCGGGCCCGACGGGGTCAGCTACGCCCGGGCCGCCGCGCTGCTCGGCGTCACCGACGCGGCGCTGATCGACGAGATGTGCGACGCCCTGGCCGCCGGGGACGGCGCCGCCGCGTACGCCACCGTCGACCGGGTCGCCGAGGCCGGGCACGACCCCCGCCGGTTCGCCGCCGACCTGCTGGAGCGGCTGCGTGACCTGATCGTGCTCCAGCAGGTCCCCGACGCGGTGGCCAAGGGACTGATCGACGGGCCGGACGACCAGATCGAGCGGATGGCCGCCCAGGCCCAGCAGCTCAGCCCGGGCACCCTGTCCCGGTGTGCCGACATCGTGCACGACGGCCTGGTGGAGATGCGCGGTACCACCGCGCCCCGACTGCTGCTGGAGTTGATCTGCGCCCGGATGCTGCTGCCCGGCGTCGACGACTCCACCGGCGGCCTGCTCCAGCGCCTAGAACGCATGGAGCGACGGCTCACCCTCGCCGGCACCGACGCGCCGCCGGCCACCGCCAGCTCCGCGCCCGCCGCCAACCCCCCGGCGGTACGCACCCAGCCTCCCGCCGCGCCCGCGGCTGCCGCCGCGACCCGGGCCGGGACCGGCGCTGCCGCGCCGGCTACCGCCCCCTCGGCGAGCGCCGCCCCGCCGGCCGGTGGTGGCAGCGCGTCCCCGTCGGCCGATCGTGGCGGCGGGCATTCCTCTCCTGGCGACGGGTCGACCGGTCCTGACGGCGCGACCGCGATCGCGGGGACGGACGGCACCGCGGGTGGTGGGGCCGAAGCGGGTCACCGTGCCGGCCTGAACGGGACGACTGCCGGTCCGGCCGGTGGACCCGGTGACGGCCGTCCAGGCCGGCGGGATGCCGCCCAGGATGGTGTGGCCACCGGTGCGGTTACGCCCCGGCGAGCCGTGCCGCCGTCGGCCGTGATGCCGGACCCGGCGACCCCGGAGCCGCCCCGCCCCGGCGCGGCGAGCCCCGGTGCGCTGGACGCGGTCGCGGTGCGGCGGGTCTGGCCGGAGGTGGTCGGCAAGGTCAACCGGAGCAACAAGCGGATCGCGGCGCTGATGCGCGACGCGGTCGTCCGCGACCTCGACGGCGACACCCTCGTGCTGACCGTGAAGTCGGCGGTGCTGGCCCGGATGATGTCCGACCACGCGCAGGTGCTCACCGACGCGCTCTACGAGGAGTTGGGCGGACGCTGGCAGATCCGCTGCGAGGTGGCGGGCGAGCGGGGTGGAGTGTCTGCCGGCTCGGCTCGGGGCGGGCCCGCCGCCGGCCCTGTCAGCCCTCCGGTGGCCGGTCCGGGCGCCTCCATGCCGGGAGCCGACCGAGGTCGCTCCGGTGAAGCCTCCGACACCAGGCGGCCGGCTGCCACCTCCGATACCGAACGGCCGGGTGACCCGGCCGCCACCGTGACCGATGACGACGACTGGCCGGAGCCGGCCCGCCTTGGTGGCAGTGCCCCGACTTCGCCCGCCGCCGGTGGCACGTCCGACGACGACTGGCCGGAGCCGGCCCGCCCCGGCGTCTCTTCCCCCGACATCGGGGCGGACCCGTCCGGCGCACCTCGGGCAGCTACGCCGCACGCCTCGGCTGACGGACGAACCCCGTCCGGCGTCCCGGTGGGCCGCGGTGCTGACCCGGCGGGCGGCTCAGCCGCCGCCGGATCGGGCGGTCCAGCTGCGAGCACCGCCTCGGGTGGGGCAGTGAACGTCGCCACGGGTGGGGCAGCGGGGAGCACTGCCTCGGGCGGGCTGGCGGGAAACGTCGCCTCGGGCGGGCTGGCCGGGAGCGTTGGCTCGGGTGGTGCGGCGGGGAACGTCGCGCCCCGGCAGACCGCGACGACCAACGGCAACGGCATGTCCGGTCGTCCCGGTGGCGCAGCGGTGAGCAGTGCGATCGCGGCGGCTCGGGCGGCGGCGGCCGGCCGGGGTCCGCGTACCGGTCAGGCGACCCGGCAGACCGCGGACGTGGAGTTCGCCGGTGAGCCACCGTACGATCCGGATTTCGACGGCCCGCTGCGCGGTGGCGCGGGGCGGCCCGGCGGTGCCCGGCCGGCCGCCACTCCCTCCTACGAGGGCTTCGACCCGGGCGACGAGCCACTCGACGAGATCATCGACGAGAAGACCGCCCGCGAGTCGAGCGAGGAACAGGCCGTACGCCTGCTCCGCGAGACCTTCGGCAACGTCGAAAAGATCGGCGACTGACCCAACCCCCACTCAGCGCCGATCTTGCACTTTCTGCCTCCACAAATGTCATCGAAACCGGCATCACGGCGACCAGAAGTGCAAGATCGGCGAGCCGGGGCGGGTGGGTCGGTGGGGGGCGCTAGGGTGGCGGCGGCAGAGTGGGCGAGTTGAGGGAGTCATCGTGCGGCCTGGTGGACAGCCGAACATGCAGCAGATGCTGAAGCAGGCGCAGAAGATGCAGCAGCAGATCGCCAAGGCGCAGGCCGAGCTGGCCGAGGCCGAGGTGAGCGGCACTGCCGGCGGTGGTCTGGTGACCGCTGTCGTCACCGGTTCCGGCGAGGTCAAGAGCATCAAGATAGACCCGAAGGCCGTCGACCCGGACGACGTGGAGACGCTGGAGGATCTGGTCGTCGCCGCCCTGCACAACGCCACCGAGGCGGCCCGCGAGCTGACCGAGCAGAAGATGGGCCCGGTCGCGGGCGGGATGGGCGGCCTCGGCCTGCCCGGGTTCTGAGCCCGCAGATGTACGAGGGCGCGATCCAGGATCTGATCGACGAGCTGGGCCGGCTGCCGGGCGTGGGCCCCAAGAGTGCCCAGCGGATCGCCTTCCACGTGCTGTCCGCCGACCCGGCCGATGTCAACCGGCTGGCCGGCGCGCTGCGCAAGGTCAAGGAGCTAGTGCGGTTCTGCACCAGTTGCTACAACGTCGCCGAGTCCGACCAGTGTCGGATCTGCCGCGACCCGCGCCGCACCGACGAGGTGATCTGCGTGGTCGAGGAGCCGAAGGACGTGGTGGCGATCGAGCGGACCGGTGAGTTCCGCGGCCGCTACCATGTGCTCGGCGGGGCGATCAACCCGCTGGAGGGCATCGGGCCGGACAATCTGCGCATCCGCGAGCTGATGACCCGCCTCGGCGGGGGCGCGGTCCGCGAGTTGATCCTGGCCACCGATCCGAACACCGAGGGCGAGGCGACCGCCACCTATCTCGCGCTGATGGTGAAGCCGATGGGGATCGCGGTGACCCGGCTGGCCAGCGGGCTGCCGGTGGGCGGCGATCTGGAGTACGCCGACGAGATCACCCTGGGCCGGGCCTTCGAGGGCCGCCGGGCCGTCTGAGGCCCTCCGGGGTCCACTGTGGGTTCTGACATGTGGACGGGCTGGCTGACAGTCGATGTAACAAATCTGCATCGACCAAATCGGGCAAAAAGGTTCTTTGCCGGTCGTCTGTGCTGGCCTTTCGCCGCTGTCCCAACGATTAAGACACGATCCGGTACCAACCGCTTCGACAGCCATTTCCCGCCGGTCCGAACGGGGGCTAAGGTCACCGCCATCGGTGACCCTGTCACCACGTTGTCCGTACCCCCAAGGACGAGGTGAAGCACCATGCGTGCATCCAGGCCGAAGGTCGCTATCGCGGCCGTGGCGGCCGCGGCCCTCGCGGTAGCAGGCTGTGCCGAGAGCGACCGCGAAGGTTCCGGCGGTAGTAACAAGGACACCCTGGTCTTCGGCGTCGCCGGAGACCCGAAGGTGCTCGACCCCAGCTTCGCCAGCGACGGTGAGTCGCTGCGCGTGGCCCGCCAGGTGTTCGAGACGCTGGTCCGCCCGGAGGAGGGTGGCACCAAGGTCAGCCCCGGCCTCGCCGAGTCCTGGGAGCCGGACGCCGCGGGCACCACCTGGACGTTCAAGCTGCGTTCCGGCGTGAAGTTCCACGACGGCACCGACTTCAACGCCGAGGCCGTCTGCACCAACTTCGACCGCTGGTACAACGCCAAGGGCCTCATGCAGAGCCCGGACGTGACCGCGTACTGGCAGGACATCATGGGCGGCTTCGCCGCCAACGAGGACGACACCCTGGGTGAGAGCCTCTTCAAGTCCTGCTCCGCCACCGACCCCACCACGGTCGCCCTGACCTTCAGCCGGGTCTCCAGCAAGATCCCCGCCGCCCTGATGCTGCCGTCCTTCTCCATCCACAGCCCGAAGGCGCTGCAGGACTACGACGCCAGCAACGTCACGGGCAGCGCCGACGACATCAAGTACCCGGCGTACGCGACGGAGCACCCGACCGGCACCGGCCCGTTCAAGTTCAAGTCCTGGGACGTCCCGAACAAGACGCTGACCCTGGAGCGCAACGAGGACTACTGGGGCGACAAGGCCAAGCTGAAGACGCTCATCTTCCGGACCATCTCCGACGAGAACGCCCGTAAGCAGGCGCTGCGCTCCGGCGACATCCAGGGCTACGACCTGGTCGGACCGGCCGACGTCGAGCCGCTGAAGAACGAGGGCTTCAACCTCCTGACCCGCCCGGCCTTCAACATCCTCTACCTGGCCATCAACCAGAAGGGGAACCCGAAGCTGGCCGACCTGAAGGTCCGGCAGGCGATCGCTCACGCGGTCAACCGACAGGCCCTGGTCGACTCGAAGCTGCCCCCGGGCGCTCAGGTCGCGGTGAACTTCTTCCCCGACACCGTCGAGGGCTGGAACGGCGACGTCACCAAGTACGAGTACGACGTCGAGAAGGCCAAGTCGCTGCTGGCCGAGGCCGGCGCGTCGGACCTGACCCTGCGGTTCCACTACCCGACCGAGGTCACCCGCCCGTACATGCCGAACCCGAAGGACCTCTTCGAGCTGGTGTCGGCGGACCTCCAGGCGGCCGGCATCAAGATCGAGCCGATTCCGCTGAAGTGGAGCCCGGACTACCTGAACGCCACCACCTCCGGCAACAAGCACGACCTGCACTTCCTCGGCTGGACCGGTGACTACGGCGACGGCTACAACTTCATCGGTACGTTCTTCGACCGGCAGAAGGACGAGTGGGGCTTCAACAACCCGGCCCTGTTCGAGAAGTTCAAGCAGGCGGACTCCACCGCGGACCAGGCGGCCAAGGTGGCGCTCTACAAGGAGCTGAACGCCGACATCATGAACTTCCTGCCGGGTGTGCCGATCTCGCACGCGCCGCCGGCCATCGTGTTCGGCAAGGACGTGACCGGGGTCAAGGCGAGCCCGCTCACCGACGAGCGGTTCGCCACCGCCGAGTTCAAGTCCTGATCTGACGCACTGACCGCGGGCGGGCGCTGTTACCCACAGCGCCCGCCCGTGATCCCTGCACCCCTTTCGAGGCCGCCGTGTTCCGGTTCATCGTCAGACGCCTGCTTCAGCTGATACCCACGCTGTTCGGGCTCTCCATCCTGTTGTTCATCTGGCTCCGGCGACTGCCCGGCGGCCCCGAGACCGCCATCCTCGGCGAGCGGGGCACACCCGAGATGCGCGCCGCCATCCGCCGCAACCTCGGGCTCGACGAGCCGATCCTGATCCAGTACGGACGCTTCGTCCGGCGGATGGTCCGTCTCGACCTGGGCACCTCGATCTCCACCAAGCGTGAGGTCACCACCGAGTTCCTCCAGCGCTTTCCCGGCACCGTCGAGCTGACCGTCACCGCGATGGTGATCGCGATCGGCATCGGCATCCCGCTGGGTTACCTGGCCGCCCGTCGACGCGGCCGGTTCCTCGATCACGCCTCCGTCGGCGGCTCGCTGATCGGCATCTGCATCCCGGTCTTCTTCCTCGCGTACGTGTTGAAGGCGATCTTCTCGGAGAACCTTGGCTGGTTCCCCTCCAGCGGCCGGCAGGACCCGACGATCGGGGCCACCCGGATCACCAACTTCTTCGTCCTGGATGGGCTGATGACCCGTGAGTGGGACGCCGCCGCCGACGCGCTCTGGCACCTCGTGCTGCCCGGGCTGGCGCTGGCCAGCATTCCCTTGGCGATCATCGTCCGGATCACCCGGGCCAGCGTGCTCGAGGTGCTCAACGAGGACTTCGTCCGTACCGCCGAGGCCAAGGGGCTGACCGAGAACGTCGTCCGACGCCGGCACGTGCTGCGCAACGCCATGCTCCCGGTGGTGACGTCGATCGGTCTGCTCACCGGCGGCCTGCTCTCCGGCGCGGTGCTCACCGAGACGGTCTTCGCGTTCAGCGGGATCGGCGCCTTCCTCGCCGACGCCATCAACCAGCGTGACTATCCGGTCCTGATGGGCTTCATCATGATCATCGCGGTGGTGTACGTGCTGGTGAACCTGATCGTGGATCTCTCGTACAGCCTGATCGACCCGAGGGTGAGGGTCCGATGACGACCATCAGTGGCAAGAAGCGAGAGAAGATCGACCGGCTCGCCGAACTGGCTGCCCGCGACGACGAGCGCGGGGTGAGCCTCTGGCAGGACGCCTTCCGTCGGCTGCGGCGCAACCCGGCCGCCATCATCGGCGCGGTCATCCTCACCATCTTCGTCCTGGTCGCGCTGATCGGACCGTTCCTGGTGCCGTACGGGCCGACGGACACGATCGGCATCCGGGAAGGCGTCATCAAGCCGGGGCTGATCCCCGGACCCTCGGGCGAACACTGGTTCGGCTACGACCACCAGGGCCGGGACGTCTTCAGCCGCATGATCGTCGGAGCCCGGCAGACCCTGCTGGTCGGCGTGGTGGCCACGCTGATCGGTCTCGCCGTCGGCATGTTGATCGGCGGTATCGCGGGTGCCGCCGCCGGCCTGGGCGGCCGCTGGGGGCGCTGGATCGACAGCACCCTGATGCGGTTCATCGACATGCTGCTGGCGATGCCCGCCCTGCTCCTCGCGGTCAGCATCGCCGCGCTGCTCGGCCGGAGCCTGACCACGGTCATGATCGCGGTCGGCGTGGTGTCCGTGCCGGTCTTCGCCCGGCTGCTGCGCGGTTCGATGATCGCCCAGTCCAACAGCGACTACGTGCTGGCGGCCACCTCGCTCGGGGTGCGTAAGTCGAAGATCGCACTGACCCACGTACTGCCGAACTCGGTCGCTCCGGTCATCGTCCAGGCGACGCTGACCCTGGCCACCGCGATCATCGAGGCCGCCGCGCTGTCCTTCCTCGGACTCGGCAACCCCGACTCGGCGACCCCCGAATGGGGCGTCATGCTGGCCGACGCCCAGCAGTATCTTGGCGTCCGGCCCGAGCTGGCCATCTATCCGGCGGTCGCCATCATCATCACCGCGCTGGGGTTCACCCTGCTCGGTGAGGCGATGCGTGAGGCCCTCGATCCGAAGCTGCGGAAGTAGGTGTGGCGAGCATGAGCGGTGCGCGCCCGACTTCCACGGCTATGAACGAAAGGGCGGTGCGGCATGGCACTGCTTGATGTCGAAGATCTTTCCGTCACCTTCGCTCGGCGGGGCCAGCGGACCGTACGCGCCGTCGACGGCGTCTCCTTCTCCGTCGACGCGGGCGACGTGGTCGGCCTGGTCGGCGAGTCCGGCTGCGGCAAGTCGGTGACCTCGCTGGCGATCATGGGTCTGCTGCCGAAGCAGCCGGGCCTTCGGGTCGGCGGCAAGGCGGTCTTCGATGGCACCGACCTGCTCCAGCTCGACGACCGGTCACGACGGGACATCCGGGGCCGGGACATCGCGATGATCTTCCAGGATCCGCTGTCGTCGCTGAACCCGGTCGTGCCGATCGGACTCCAGGTCACCGAGGTGCTGACCCGGCACCGGGGGATGAAGGGGGAGAAGGCGGCGAAGGAGGCGGCGCAGCTGCTCGACCGGGTCGGCATCCCCGATCCGAAACGGCGGCTGAAGGAGTACCCCCACCAGCTCTCCGGCGGGATGCGCCAGCGTGCCCTGATCGCCATGGCGGTGGCCTGCCAGCCCCGGCTGCTCATCGCCGACGAGCCGACGACCGCCCTGGACGTCACCATTCAGGCGCAGATCCTGGAACTGCTGAAGGACCTGGTCCGCGACTCGGGCACCGCGCTGGTGATGATCACGCATGACCTGGGCGTGGTGGCCGGCATGTGCGACACCATCAACGTGCTTTACGGCGGCCGGGTGGTGGAGACCGCGCGGCGGCGTCCGCTGTTCCGTCAGCCTCGGCATCCGTACACCGTGGGGTTGCTCGGTTCGGTGCCGCGTCTGGACGCGGGGCGTGGCGAGCGGCTGAACCCCATCCCGGGCTCGGTGCGTGACCTGCTGCCGTGGCCGGACGGCTGCGCCTTCGCCCCGCGCTGCACCCGGCGGGTGGACGCCTGTGTCGGCGAGCCGCCGGAGCTGGTGCTCACCCACGACGGTCGCAGCTACCGATGCGTCAACCCGGCTCCGCTGCCCGGTATGACGCCCGGCGAGGAGGTTCGGGAGGCGGTACCGGGACAGGCCACGCCGGGCTCGGTGCCCGCGCAGGCGGTGCCGGACGACCCGCCGGCCGTGCCGGGCCTGGCCGCCGCCCCCAGCGAGGAGGAGACGTCGTGACCGGGAATGACATCCTCGTCGAGGTACGGGATCTGAAGGTGCACTTTCCGATCAAGCGGGGAGTGCTGTTCGACCGTACGGTCGGCCACGTCAAGGCGGTCGACGGCGTCGACCTGAGCATCTCGCGCGGCAGGACGTACGGCCTGGTCGGCGAGTCGGGCTGCGGCAAGTCCACGCTCGGGCGGGCGCTGCTCCAGCTCACCCCGCCCACCGCCGGGGAGGTCAGCTTCGACGGTGTCGAGCTGACCACGCTGGCATCGAACAAGCTGCGCGCGATGCGCAGGCGGATGCAGATGATCTTCCAGGACCCGATGTCCAGCCTCGACCCGCGGCAGAACGTCGAGTCGATCCTCACCGAGGGCCTGGAGACGCACGGCATCGGCGGTGACCGGAACGGCCGTCGCAAGATCATCGCTGAGACGTTGGACCAGGTCGGCTTGCCGCGTTGGGCGCTCTCCCGTTACCCGCACGAGTTCTCCGGCGGTCAACGGCAGCGCATCGGCATCGCCCGGGCGCTGGTGCTGGGGCCGGAGCTGATCGTCGCGGACGAGCCGGTCTCCGCGCTCGACGTGTCGATCCAGGCCCAGGTGGTCAACCTCCTCGACGAACTCCAGGACAACCTCGGCCTGACCTACCTGGTCATCGCGCACGACCTGGCGGTGGTCCGGCACATCTCCGACACCGTCGGCGTGATGTACCTGGGCGCACTGGTCGAGGAGGCACCCAGCGACCGGCTCTACACCGAACCGCTGCACCCGTACACCCGGGCGCTGATGTCGGCGGTGCCGGTGCCCGACCCGGACGTCGAGGACCGCCGCGAGCGGATCCTGCTCGCCGGTGACCTGCCGTCGCCGGCCAACCCGCCGTCGGGCTGCCGCTTCCACACCCGGTGCCCGTGGGCGCAGCCGACCCGCTGCGCCGACGAGCGGCCCGAACTGCGGGAGATCGGCGGCAGCCGGGTCGCCTGCCACTGGGCCGAGCAGATCGCCAGCGGTGAGCTGCGTCCGCACAAGGTCAGTGTGGAGATCGTCCGGCCGGAGGGCGAGGGCGAGGACCCGTCCGTCGTCTCCGCGCCCCACGAGCCCGGCTCCTTCGTGTAGCTCTGCGTTTCGTGCAAGGAAGGGCCCCTTCCTAACGCCTCCGGTATAGGAAGGGGCCCCTGTTAACACGCTCGTCCGTGAGCGCGCAGGCGAATCAGCCCTCCGGGCGGTTCAGCAGGCCGACGGCGATGCCGTGCACCGCGTCCAGCCCGGCGGCGTCGGCCAGCGGCGCGCTGCCGCCGGTTACGGCGTACCACTCGTCGGCGTCCTTGTACTGCACGTGCAGGGTGACCCGTCCGTCGGCGAAGTCGGTGCGCAGGGTCAACTCGCCGGTGACCACGCCGACCTCGTCGGTCATCACCCCGCCCGGACCCGGCACGATGTCGGTGCTCCGGCTCTGCGGGCCGGTGGCACCCCCGGCGTCGGCGGTCATCCCCGCGCCGGGCACCTCCACCTCGCCGGCCGCGGCACCGTCGGCGGTCATGCCGGCCGTGGCTGGACCCGGCGACGGGCTGCCGGTGGCAGCTGCCGCGTCCTCCCCGCCCGAATCCGGCGCACCCTCGGGCGCCGGGGCGCCGCCGGCACCGGTTACGGCTTGCTCTCCCATGTGCAGCCCTCCAACATGTCGGCCAGCGCGGCCTTCTCGGCACTGGTCACCGTTAGCCGCCAGTGGTGCTTGACCGCCACCCAGTCCCCGGCATACTGGCACCAGTATGACCGGTTTGGTGGTTTCCACTGGGACGGATCCTGGTCACCCTTTGCCCGGTTGGAGGACGCGGAAACCGCGATGAGCTGCGGTCGGTCGAGGTCGTTGGCGAAATCGCCGCGCTTCGAGTCGTCCCAGTCGTCGGCACCGGAACGCCAGGCGTTGGCCAGCGGAACCATGTGGTCGATGTCCACGCTGGACGGGTCGCTGAAGGTGCGTCCGTCGTAGACGCTCTCCCAGCGGCCGCCGACCACGTTGCAGCCGGAGTGCTGGATGTCCTTGCCGTCGCGCTCCAGGACGGTGTCGCGGACGTCGCAGTTCTGGCCGGTCTTGCGCCAGTGCGGGAAGCGGTTGCGGCTGTAGCCCCGCATCGAGTTGGCCTCGGCGACGGTGAGCTGGGCCAGCATCTGGGTGGCGCTGCCAGCGTCACCGCTCGGCTGTATCTCCGGCTCCTCCAGCGGCACGCAACCGGCGACGCCGAGGGTCAGCGCCGCGGCGAGCGCGAGCGCCCCCCGGGCACGCGGTCCTGATCTGGTACGCACAGACGACACCTCTCCAGCTTGCGGGCTTCCGGCGATCCCGCACAGTACCCGGGCGGGGTTTCGGCGTTTCGTGGTGTCTGACAGATGGCGCACGGCAGATTGGTAACCATGCCTGAACCCGCGCCCGTCCTCCGGCTACGAAGCAACGCCGGCCGGGGCACCCTCGCCGCCGCCGTGCTCGCCTCCGGCATGGTCTTCCTGGACAGCACCGTGGTCAACGTGGCGCTGCCGCGCCTCGGTGCCGACCTGAACGCCTCGGTGGCTGGCCTACAGTGGACGGTCAACGGCTACCTGCTGACGCTCGCCGCCTTCGTCCTGCTCGGTGGGGCGCTGGGCGACCGGTTCGGACGACGCCGGGTGTTCCTGCTCGGTGTCGTCTGGTTCACCGCCGCCTCCGTACTCTGCGGGCTGGCCCTGCGGACCGACTGGCTGGTGGCGGCGCGGTTTCTTCAGGGCGCGGGGGGAGCCCTGCTCACCCCGGGCTCGCTGGCGCTGCTTCAGGCCAGCTTCCATCCGGACGACCGGGCGAAGACCATTGGGGCGTGGTCCGGACTTTCCGGCGTCTCCACCGCGCTCGGCCCGTTCGTCGGCGGTTGGTTGATCGACGCGCTCTCCTGGCGGTGGATCTTCTTTCTGAACGTGCCACTGGCGGTGCTCGTGGTGCTGGCGACCCTCCGTTGGGTTCCGGAGAGCCGGGACGAGAACGCGTCCCGGAAACGGGGCACCCGCCAGTTCGACGTCGCCGGGGCCCTGCTCGGCGCACTCGCGCTGGCCGGCGTCACGTACGCCCTGGTCGACGCGCCCGGTCGGGGGCTGCACTCGCCGGCGGTGGTGGCGGCGGCCCTGACCGGCGTGCTCGCCGCGGTGGCGTTCGTGCTTCTGGAGCGGCGTCGCGGGGAGTCCGCCATGCTGCCCACCGGGCTGTTCGGCAGCCGGTTGTTCTCGGTGTTGAACATCTTCACCGTGCTGGTCTACGCCGCCCTCGGCGGCTTCACCTTCTTCATCGCCGTCTACCTGCAGAACGTGCTCGGCTGGTCGGCCCTGCTCACCGGTCTGGCGTTGCTGCCGATGACCGTGCTGCTGCTGGTCGGCTCGCCGGTCACCGGTGCGCTGTCGACGAGGATCGGGCCGCGGCTGCCGTTGACCGTCGGCCCGGTGCTGGCCGCGGTCGGGCTGTTGATGCTCCGGGAAGTCGAACCGGGGGCGTCGTACTGGCGGCAGGTGCTGCCCGGGGTGGCGGTCTTCGGGACCGGGTTGACCCTGGTCGTGGCGCCGCTGACCGCCTCGGTGCTGGCCGCTGTCGAGGACCGTTTCGCGGGCGTGGCCAGCGGCTTCAACAACGCCGCCTCCCGGGTGGGTGGGTTGCTGGCGGTGGCTGCCCTGCCGTTGCTGGTCGGGCTGACCGGCACCGGGTACGAACAACCCGCCGAACTCACCGCCGCCTACCGTGGCGCGTTGCTCTGGTGTGCCGGCCTGTTGGTGGCCGGCGCTCTGATCGCCGCCCTGCTGGTCCACCGACCGCCCCGCCGGCCGCCACCGGCGCAGCCCTGCCATTCGATGCCGGTCTCCACGCCGAGATAACGCGGCGTGCCAGCGTGCCCGATGTGCCCAGCGTGCCCGGCGTGCAAGGAAGGGCCCCTTGTTAACACCGGCCGGCGGCCTGGGCGTTAACAAGGGGCCCTTCCTATACAAAATCCGTTAACAGGGGGCCCTTCCTTGCACCTCAGCTGCGGGCGCGGTTGACGGCGCTGGTGACCGCCTTGATGGAGGCGGTGACGATGTTGGCGTCCATCCCGACACCCCAGACCGTGCGTCCCTGCACCTCGCACTCGACGTACGCGGCGGCCTGCGCGTCCCCACCGGAGGAGAGCGCGTGCTCGTGGTAGTCGAGCACGCGTACGCTCACGCCGGCCGAGCCGAGCGCGTTGACGTACGCGTCGATCGGGCCGTTGCCGATCGCGGTGATCGAGCGGGCCTCCCCGTCCGTACGGATCTCGGCGGTGATCTCGACCTTGCCGTCGGCGGTGCCGATCGTGTACTCGGACAGGGCCACCGCGGGGTCGCGCTGGTGGTCGAGCAGGTACTGCCCGGCGAAGATCTGCCACATGGTGGCCGGGTCGACCTCGCCGCCGTCGTGGTCGGTTACCTGCTGCACCACGCCGGAGAACTCGATCTGGAGCCGGCGGGGCAGGTCGAGCTGGTGCTCGGTCTTCATGATGTACGCGACGCCGCCCTTGCCGGACTGCGAGTTGACCCGGATCACCGCCTCGTAGCTGCGGCCCAGGTCCTTCGGGTCGATCGGCAGGTAGGGCACCGCCCAGGTGAACTCGTCGACCGGTACCCCGGCCGCCGTCGCGTCGGCCTCCAGCGCGGTGAACCCCTTGTTGATGGCGTCCTGGTGGGAGCCGGAGAAGGCGGTGTAGACCAGGTCGCCGGCGTACGGGTGCCGCTCGTGGACGGGCAGCTGGTTGCAGTACTCGACGGCTCGCTTGATCTCGTCGATGTCGGAGAAATCGATCATCGGGTCGATGCCCTGGGAGAACAGGTTCAGCCCCAGCGTCACCAGGTCGACGTTGCCGGTGCGCTCACCGTTGCCGAACAGGCAGCCCTCGATCCGGTCGGCGCCGGCCAGCAGACCCAGTTCGGCGGCGGCCACCCCGGTGCCCCGGTCGTTGTGCGGGTGCAGGCTGAGGATCAGGCTGTCGCGCCGGGGCAGGTGCCGGTGCATCCACTCGATCGAGTCGGCGTACACGTTCGGCATGGCCATCTCGACCGTGGCCGGCAGGTTGATGATCAGCTTGCGGTCCGGGGTGGGGTCGATCACCTCGATGACCTTCGCGCACACCTCCAGCGCGTACTCCAGCTCGGTGCCGGTGTACGACTCGGGTGAGTACTCGTAGTGGATCTCGGTGTCCGGGGTGTGGATCTCGGCGTACTTCTGGCAGAGCCGGGCGCCGGTGGTGGCGATGTCGGTGATGCCGTCGCGGTCCAGCCCGAACACCACGCGACGTTGCAGCGTGGAGGTCGAGTTGTAGAAGTGCACGATCGCCCGGCGGGCCCCCCGCAGCGACTCGAAGGTGCGGTCGATCAGGTGCTCCCGGCACTGGGTCAGCACCTGGATGGTGACGTCCTCGGGGATCAGGTCCTGCTCGATCAGCTGTCGGACGAAGTCGTAGTCGGTCTGGCTGGCCGACGGGAATCCGACCTCGATCTCCTTGTAGCCCATCTGCACCAGGAGCTGGAACATCCGGCGCTTGCGCTCGGGCGACATCGGGTCGATCAGTGCCTGGTTGCCGTCCCGCAGGTCGACCGCGCACCAGCGCGGGGCGGTCTCGACGTGTCGGGTCGGCCAGGCGCGGTCCGGCAGATCGATCCGGAACTGCTGCCGGTACGGCTGGTACCGGTGGTACGGCATCCGGCTCGGACGCTGCCGGGCGATCGGATCGGAGTCAACGTCGGTGGTGCCGGCTGGGTGAGCCATGGCGGAGTTCTCCCGTGGTCATGTGACGTCAGCGGTGGATGTCGGCAGTGCTGCCGAGGAAAGATCCGGAAGAGAAGCTGGCGGCGCGGTTCGACTCCGCGACGAGGTGCCGGCCGTCAGGCCCCGTCGCGGCGACCAAGGAGAAGGTGCGCCTGCCACATGACAGAGTGACACTACGTGATGGAGTCGGGTCTGGGAAGGCGCGTCCGGAATTTGGGACGCAACTCGCAGTGCGCCGCTCAGCCCGAGGTGTCTGCGCAGCTCAGAACGAGTTCGGCCAGCGGTCGTCGGTGGCGGAGCGAGGTCTCATGGGCCAGCAGGTCGGCCGGGAGGCTGAATGGATCGCCCAGTTGCCCGACCGCCGTCACCACGTACGGTCGCACGTCGACGGGCAGGTCGAGATCGGCGACCAGGCCGTCGCGGTCAAGCTCGGTCACCTGGCGTACGTGCAGCCCCAGCGCGGTGGCCTGCACGGTCAGGTGGGCGATCGCCTGGCCCAGGTCGTATGTCGCGAACGGGTCGTCGGTGGCGTGGTGCGCGGCGAGCAGTAGGACGCTGGCCCGCCCCGCCCACCGCTGCTCGGTCACCGGCAGGTTGACCAGGATCCGCTTGAAGGTCTCGTCCTCGCGGTGTCCGACGGCGAACCTCCAGGGCTGCCGGTTGTCGACCGACGGCGCCCACCGCGCGGCCTCCAGCAGCGTCGTCGTTTCGGCCGGAGTCAGCTCCGCGATCGGGTCGAAGGAGCGGGGGCTCCAGCGGAAGGCGAGCAGCGGAGTGAGGTCGGTCATGCGAAGAGCGTCCCGTATGGGCGTTTTGGCCGTCGGGTCGGGTGGGACGAATGTGGGCTAAAACACCCGTAACGGGACGGGCCGTCAGGGCGTTCCCGCGTGCTCGTCCGGACCGTCCGGGTCGGTGTCGGGAAGGGGCGCTTCCATGCCCAGCGGCTCGCCCTCGACCACCGGACCGGGCAACTGCACCGTGCCCGGGGCCGGCTCGGGCGGGGCGGCCAGCGTCAGGGTGCCGAACGCGGCCCGTACCGCCGTCGGGGTGCCGTCGGCGTCGAAGCAGTAGATCCCCACATCGAGTGGTGGGTTGATCGACGCCGCGGTGGTCTCCACCGAGTAGCAGCTGCCGGTCGCCTCGGGCGGCGCCATGGCGGGCGACACCGACAGCGGGGCGCGCCGGTCGGTCAGCACGTCCAGCCAGTCGGTGAAGGGGTGCTGCACCCGGGGATCCAGACGGCGCGGCAGGGTGTCGTCCCGCTCGCCGAGGCGTACGCAGCTCGCCGGCTCGGGCCGGGCGGCCGAAGGCAGTCCGCACTGGAACAGGCCGTCCGGGGTGGCCGCGAGCGAGATGTCGGCCGTGCCGCCGAGTGCGCCTCCCGGCACGTCCACCCGCCAGCTGCCGTCGTTCGCGCTGGTGAAGACGATCAGACGGTCGGCGACCCCCGCCACCCGCAACGTGTACCGGGCGACCAGGTGCCGGTCCTGGGCGGCGGCCGCGAGGGCCGCCAGCTCGTCGCGCGCCGCGTCCGGACCGGCCGGGCGGGGCGCGGAGGTCGGCGGCGGTGCAGGTTCGGCGGGCGGGTCCGGCGAGCAGGCGGCAAGCAGCGCGGGCAGGGCGAGCGCGAGCGGAACGGTCAGCCGGCGGATCGGGTGGTGGACGGCGTGCACCCGGTCATTCTGGGTGTTGAGCAGGGTTCGGGACACCCCCGGAAAGGCTGGCGTTTCCGGCGTGTCGCAGGCCACTGCCGGCGCTGGCGCAGGCCGGATCGTGGGATCACCTGACCAGGCGGTCAGAGCCGACCGATACCCTGAGTCCGTCCGACCCGCGCCGCCGGCCCCGGTGCCGGCGGCGTCGGCACGCTCAGGCAACCGGGAGGGAGTGCGCCGTCGTGGCACTCGTGGTGCAGAAGTACGGCGGGTCCTCCGTCGCCAACGCCGAGCGGATCAAGCGGGTGGCCGAGCGCATCGTCGCGGCCCGCAAGGCCGGCGACGACGTGGTCGTGGTCGTCTCCGCGATGGGCGACACCACTGACGAGCTGCTCGACCTGGCCAACCAGGTCAGCCCGCTGCCGCCCGGGCGGGAGCTGGACATGCTGCTCACCGCCGGCGAGCGGATCTCCATGGCGTTGCTCGCCATGGCGATCCACAACCTGGGGTACGAGGCCCGGTCCTTCACCGGCTCCCAGGCGGGCGTGATCACCACGTCGGTACACGGCCGGGCGCGGATCATCGATGTCACGCCGGGGCGCCTCAAGGGCGCGCTGGACGAGGGCGCCGTGGTCATCGTCGCCGGTTTCCAGGGCGTGTCGCAGGACACGAAGGACGTCACCACCCTCGGGCGGGGCGGCTCGGACACCACCGCGGTGGCGCTGGCCGCCGCGCTGCGCGCGGATGTCTGTGAGATCTACACCGACGTCGACGGGGTCTTCACCGCCGACCCGCGGATCGTGCCCAACGCCCGGCACATCAGGGAGATCACCTACGAGGAGATGCTGGAGCTGGCCGCCTGCGGCGCCAAGGTGCTGCACCTGCGTAGCGTGGAGTACGCCCGCCGGGCTGGGCTGCCGATCCATGTCCGTTCGTCATACTCGACCAACACCGGCACCATGGTCACCGGATCGATGGAGGAGCTCTCTGTGGAGCAGGCACTGATCACCGGGGTCGCCCACGACCGCAGCGAGGCCAAGATCACGATCGTCGGGGTGCCCGACGAGCCCGGCGCCGCCGCGCGGATCTTCGACACCGTCGCGGGCGCCGAGATCAACATCGACATGATCGTGCAGAACGTCTCCACCGAGGGTACCGGCCGCACGGACATCTCCTTCACGCTGCCGAAGACCGACGGCCCGACCGCGATGGCCGCGCTGAGCAAGATCCAGGAAACGGTCAACTTCAAGGGCCTGCTCTACGACGACCACGTCGGCAAGGTCTCCCTGATCGGCGCGGGCATGCGCTCCCACCCCGGCGTCGCCGCCGGCTTCTTCGCCGCGCTCGGCCAGGCCGGGGTGAACATCGAGATGATCTCGACTTCGGAGATCCGCGTCTCGGTGGTCTGCCGGGACACCGACCTCGACGCGGCGGTCCGCGCCATCCACGAGGCGTTCGACCTCGGGGGCGACACCGAAGCGGTGGTGTACGCGGGGACGGGGCGGTAGCGCGCGTGGCCGGGCTGCCCACCCTGGCCGTGGTCGGGGCGACGGGGGCCGTCGGCACGGTGATGTGTGAGCTGCTCACCGGGCGGCGCAACGTCTGGGGCGAGATCCGGCTGCTGGCCTCCGAGCGGTCCGCCGGGCGCAAGGTCCGGTGCCGGGGCGAGGACCTGACCGTCCAGGTGCTCAGCGAGGAGTCGCTCGACGGCGTCGACGTGGCGATGTTCGACGTACCGGACGAGGTCTCCGCCCACTGGGCACCCATCGCGGTGAGCCGTGGTGCCATCGTGGTGGACAACTCCGGTGCCTTCCGGATGGATCCGGACGTGCCGCTGGTGGTGCCCGAGATCAATCCGGAGCAGCTGCGCAACCGCCCCCGGGGCATCGTCGCCAACGCCAACTGCACCACCCTCGCAATGATCATCGCGATCGCCCCGCTGCACCGCGAGTACGGCCTGCGTGAGCTGGTGCTCGCGTCGTACCAGGCGGTCTCCGGAGCCGGTCAGCTCGGCGCGGACGCCCTGCACGACCAGTTGGTCAAGGTGGCCGGTGACCGGCTGCTCGGTTCGCGTACCGGCGACGTGCGGCAGGCGGTCGGCGACGACCTCGGCCCGTTCCCGGCTCCGCTCGCACTCAACGTGGTGCCCTGGGCGGGCTCGCTGGTCGATGGCGGCTGGTCGTCCGAGGAGATGAAGCTGCGCAACGAGTCGCGCAAGATCCTCGGGTTGCGCGACCTCAAGGTCTCCGCCACCTGCGTACGGGTGCCCGTGGTGACCGGCCACTCGGTCGCGGTGCACGCCGTCTTCGCCACCGAGATCGACGCCGAGGGTGCCCGGGGCGTGCTGCGCAACGCCCCCGGTGTGATCGTGGTCGACGACCCGGCGGCCGGCGAGTTCCCGATGCCGATCGACGCGGTGGGCACCGACCCGTCCTGGGTCGGCCGGATCCGTCGCGCCGTCGACGATCCCCGCGCCCTGGACTTCTTCGTCACCGGCGACAACCTCCGCAAGGGCGCCGCCCTCAACACCGCCCAGATCGCCGAACTCCTAGCCCGAGACCTAACCCGCCCCTAACCCGCCCCTGACCCGCCCCGCCCCGGCCTCCTCGGCGCGTCGATCATGAAGTTGTTGTCTGCCGGGAGCGCTCTCCTGGGCAATAACCTCATGATCAACGGGACGAGGTGGGGGAGGGCGGGGTGAGGGCGGGGTCAGGCGGCGGAGAGGTGGACGCCGTCGCGGCCCTGTCGTTTCACCGCGTAGAGGGCCTGGTCGGCGCGGCGCAGGGTCAGCTCGGGTGACTCGCCCGGATGGGGGAGCGCCACTCCGACGCTGATGGTGCGGCCGACCCGGCGGGCCGCCTCGGTGAGCCGTTCGGCGACGCGTACCGCCTCCTCGGGACGGTTCACCTCGATCACCGCGACGAACTCGTCCCCGCCGATCCGGTACAACTCGTCGCCCTGACGCAGCGCGCCCTCCAGTGCCCGGGCCAGGCCGACCAGCACCCGGTCGCCCGCCTGGTGGCCGTACGTGTCGTTGATGCTCTTGAAGCCGTCCACGTCGATCGCCAGCAGGGCGGTGCGGCCGGGGTTCGCGGCGGCGATCCGTTGCCCGAACGGGCCGGTGTGCCGCAGCCCGGTCAGCGGGTCCGAGCTGGCCTGCTCGCGCAGCCGGTCCAGGGTGCGCAGCCGGTCCAGGCAGCTCCATGCCTGCCCGGCCAGCAGCTCCATCAGGTTGACCGTGGTCGGGTCCGGTCGCAGCAGCCGCTCGTCGGCGACCAGCAGCACCCCGCCGCGCTCGGGCGGCCCGAACGGCACCGCGATCAGGGTGCGTACCCCGGCGCGGACCAGCGGCTGGTGCTCGTCGGTGGGTGGGTGACCGGCCTCGCCGAGGGTGTAGCCGGCACCGTAGCGATGGGCCCGCCCGATGATGCGGGCCAGTGCCGAAGACTCCACCTCGGTCAGCTCGGCACGCATCCGCGCCTCCAGCTCGCCGGGGGCGACCGTCGGGGCGCCGAGTCGTGGGCCGCCCCGTCCCCCGAGCAGCAGGACGGCCGCGGCGAGGGTGGACACGTCCCGGGCTGCGGCGATCGCGGCAGTCATCAGGTCCCACTCGGTGGCGGCGGCGGTCATCGCGGAGGCGTGCCGGAGCAGCTTCTCGCTGCGGCTCTCCGCCGGCCCGCCGAGCGCCGCGATCCGGGCACCCAGGCGCGCGGCCACGCGCTCGGCGACCGCCCGCCACGCGACGAGGTCGGCCGGGTCGGTCCACTGGAGGTCGAGCACCCCGATGGTCCGACCCGCCGGATCCAGCACCGGTACGCACACCTCAGCGGTGACGTCGGGGCGTACCGGGATGTGGGCGGCGTCGGTGGCGACGTCCGGGACGACGGACGGACGTCCGGAGGTGTAGACCCGCCCGACGATCCCGGCGTCCGGCGCGACGGTGGCGAACACCTGCCAGGATCCGGTGGCGGCGACGCAGCGGAGCCGGCCGTGCACGTGCAACAGGACAGCGATGGTGGCGGGGGTGTACCGGGCGAGGGTGTCGACTGCCGCCTCGCAGGCCTCGGCGACGGTCGACGCCATGGGCAGGCGGACCGTGACGTCACGGATGACTCTCTGGTGATCCACTCGCACGTCGTTCCAGGTGGGGCTCTGTTCCCGGTGGCGCCGGGTCGCGGATCAAGCGTACTCACGCTGAGCTGGGAGTCAGCTGGTCGTACACATGTTCTATCCACAGGTTGTGGACACGGCCTGTGGCCCCCCGCGCGGGGCGTCGCGACGATAGCGTTGGGTTTTCCGGTCGAGTGGAGGCCCGATGCTCATCGCCCACCTCAGCGATCCGCACCTGACCACCGGCGTCCTCGGTGCCGAGCCCGCCGCCGGCCTGCACCGGGCGCTCGGCCGGGTGCTGGCGCTGACCCCGCGGCCCGACTGCGTGGTGATCACCGGAGACCTGGCCGATCATGGGCGTCCCGACGAGTACGCGGTGCTGCGGGAGGTGCTCGGGCGGTTTCCGTTGCCGGTGCACCTGACCACCGGTAACCACGACGACCGGGAGTCGCTGCTCGACGCCTTCGGTGGCACACCCTGGCTGGGCGGCGGCTTCTCCGCGTACTACCAGGTCGACCACCCGGGGGCGACCGTTGTGGTGCTCGACTCCCTCGTGCCCGGCTCCGACGGCGGGCGGCTCGGCGGCGAGCAGCTCGCCTGGCTGGACGGGGTGCTGGCCGCGCGTCCTGACGTGCCGGCCGTGGTCTGCCTGCACCATCCACCGGTCGAGGTCGGCATCCCGGTCGCCGACTCGATCCGGCTCGCCGACGGCGACGAACTCGCCGAGGTGCTGCTCCGGCACCCCCACGTGGTACGCGTCGCCGCCGGGCACCTGCACCGTCCGGTGACCGCGACGTTCGCCGGAACGGTGCTGTCGGTCGCTCCGAGCACCTGGCGACAGACGACGCTGACGATGAGCGACGACGAGCGGATCGGCTGGGTCGCCGAGCCGACCGCGTTGCTGCTGCACCTGGTGTCCGGGGCGGGCTGTGTCACGCACACCGTCCAGGTGAGCCACACGGCCGGCATGACCTGCGGCTTCTGACCAGCCTCCCGGGGAGGGCGGGTAGGAGATCGGCGGGTCGGGCGACGTCCATGTCGGACGGCCCGGAGTGGGCACCGAAAGCGTTGCCCGGTGCGCCGTTCGGCCGGATGATCATCGGTCGCGGGCCGGTGCCGGGCAACCGTACCGGGCGGTGCCACCGAGCCGGCCAGGTCCTCCGGGAACGCCGGCCGGACGGCCCGGAACCGCCGGTCGGCCCTAATCGGTGGCAGACCGTGCGTGGGTGTTCACTGTGCCGTGACGCGTCGTTAGCCTCGCTCCGTCACGCGTCGGCGTGACGCATCCGCGCCGAATTCATGGTGCCGTACGTGGGGGTTGACACGCATGACGAGAAGGTTCATCGGGATCGTGGCCGCGTTCGCCGTGGCGGTGGCCGGTTCGCTCACCGTCGCCGCTCCGGCGCAGGCCGCCACCCCGGCCATCGAGATCACGAAGGTCTACTACGACTCGCCGGGTACTGACAACCGTTCCAACGCCAGCCTCAACGCCGAGTACGTGAAGCTGACCAACCGGCGGGCCCGCACCATCAACCTGAAGAACTGGACGCTGCGCGACAAGGCGAACCACGTCTACACGTTCAGCGGCGACTTCAAGCTCGCCAAGGGCAAGAGCGTCATCATCCGTACCGGGAAGGGCAAGAACACGGCCGGTACCCGCTACTGGGGTTCCGGCAACTACATCTGGAACAACACCGGCGACACCGCGTACCTGCGCAACGCCAGCGGCAAGCTGATCGACAAGTGCGCCTGGACGAAGAAGGGCAACGGCTACACGACCTGCTGACCGGTGGCTGGCCGGTCGCGGCGGTTGTGAGTGGTACGTCGTCGGTGGGCCGGCCGAGAAGGTCAGCGCAGCGGGGCGGGGAGGGGCACCTCTCCCCGCAACGCCCGCTCCGCCAGTTCGGTGCGTTCGGGGTGGCACGCATTACCGCCCAACGGATGGCCGGCCACGTTGATGCAGCCCTGGCCCGGTAGCGCGGCGCAGACCGGGCACTGCAGAAACAGTCCGCCCGATGGCACCAGCTCGACGCCTTGCGCGAGGGCCGCTCGGCCGAGCTTGACAATTGCCTGGTAGAGAGAGTCGTCCCGGTGCCGTGCGGCGGCCGCGGCCACCTCCCGCATTCCCTCCCAGAACCGTTCGCGGGCATCCGGCTCGTCTATGTCGATGCGCATGATTGCGCATCCCCGACTGTCGACGGGCCAAACCTCGCTACGTCCCGGCCGGCGTGCTGCGAAATGGTAGAGGGCACATCCCTCAATGGGATGTGCCCTCTCACCTGGTCGGGGTGGCCGGATTCGAACCGACGACCTCTTCGTCCCGAACGAAGCGCGCTACCAAGCTGCGCCACACCCCGAGGCGTGCCGACAAATAGTAGCCCACCCCTCCCGACGGTCAAACTCGGTACCCCGGGGGCGGCGGTCAGCGTGGGATCAGGGTGAGCAGGCTGGCCTCCGGCGGGCAGGCGAACCGGACGGGGGCGGTCGGGTGGGTGCCGAGCCCCGCGGAGACGTGCAGCCAGGCGTCCGACCCGGGCCAGCGGTGCAGGCCCTTCGCCATCGACCGGGGCAGGCCGCAGTTGGTCACCAGCGCACCCACTCCCGGTACGCAGACCTGGCCACCGTGGGTGTGACCGGCGAGCAGCAGACCGAAGCCGTCGGCGGCCATCTCGTCGAGCAGCGCCGGCTCGGGAGAGTGGGTGAGCGCGATGGAAAGGTCGGCGTCGGGGGAGATCGGGCCGGCGACCGAGGCGTAGTCGTCCCGCTCGACGTGGGGGTCGTCCACGCCGGCCATGTCGATCGTCCGGCCGCCGGCCTTGACGGTGGTACGCCGGTTGTTCAGGTCCACCCAGCCGGCTCCGGTGAGCACGTCACGAAGTTCCTCGGAGGGCAGCTCGACGCCTTCGGTGTACTCCCGGTCGGGCAGGAAGTAGCTGAACGGGTTCTTCCAGACCGGCCCGGTGTAGTCGTTCGAACCGAAGACGAACGCGCCCGGGTAGTCGAGCAGGGGTTGCAGCGCCCGCAGCACGCCCGGCACCGCCCCCGGGTCCGCCATGTTGTCCCCGGTCACCACGACCAGGTCGGGGTCGAGGGCGGCCAGCGAGGCGACCCACTGCTGCTTGCGTACCTGGTTGGGGGTCATGTGCAGATCTGACAGGTGCAGCACGCGCAGCGGCTCGGTGCCCGTCGGCAGCACCGGCACGTCGAAGCGGCGGAGGGTGAACATGTTGCGTTCGACGAGGGAGGCGTACGCCAGGGCGGCGGCACCCGTCGCGACGGTCGCGGTCGCGAGCCGGAATAGTGTGCGCTTTCGCATGCCGATCAGGGTAGTTTGACCGTCCATGAGCACGCTGAAGGACCGCCTCACCGCCGACATGCGCGCCGCCTTGAAGGCCCGCGACGAGCTGACCACCTCCACCCTGCGGATGGCCCTGGCCGCCGTGGGCAACGCCGAGGTCTCCGGCAAGGCCAAGCGGGAACTCAGCGACGACGAGGTGCTGGCCGTGCTGACCAAGGAGGCCAAGAAGCGCCGCGAGGCGGCCACCGCCTTCGCCGACGCAGGCCGTACCGAGCAGGCCGCCCGGGAGACCGCCGAGGGGGAGGTGCTGGACCGCTACCTGCCGCGGCAGCTCTCCGACGCCGAGCTGTCCGAGCTGGTGGCGGGGGCGCTCGCCGCGGGCGGCTTCACCGGCAAGGCCCAGATGGGCCCGGCGATGAAGGCGGCCCAGGCCGCGGTGGCCGGCCAGGCCGAGGGCGGCCGGGTGGCCGCCGAGGTACGCCGTCAGCTCGGCCTCTGAACCGTCCTGCCGACTCGCCTCCTGCCGGATTCGCGCAGCTCTGCCAGCACGAAATGGGCGGGCAACCCCGACCAGGGGTGCCCGCCCATCGGCGTTACCAGCGGTGCTCAGCCGCCGGGTCGGTCGCCCGGTGGACGGCCGGGGTTGCTGGGCGGACCGGAGGACGGGCCGTTGCTGGGCCGGCCGTTACCGCCGTCGTTGTCGCTGTTGCCGCCGCCACCCGAGCTGACCATGATCGTCACGTAACCGCCCTTGATGGTGCGGCCACTGGGGCTGGTCCCGGCGGCGGTGCCGGCGGGGCACTCGGAGGCGATCCGGCTGGTGGAGACGATCGGCTGGAAGCCGGCACCGGAGAGGCGTGACTTGGCCCGCTCGATGTCCAGGCAGCCGACGCCCGGGATGGTGCGCTGGTCACCCAGGGAGATCTTCTGACCGGGCGGGTCGAAGTTGATTCGCTTCTTGCCCTTCATGGCGTCGCGCAGCGTCTCCCAGACCGGGGGGTTGATACCGTCCGGCTGGTTGTGCTTCATCTTGGCGTTGGTCTGCGGCCAGTCCGGGTCGGCCATGATGCCGGCCACCGCGTACTGCTTGGTCATCGCGACCAGGGCGGCGCTCTTCTCGGAGTCGGTGGTGCCGGACTTGCCGGCCACCGGGGCGTTGACGATGTACTTCGTCTGGGCGGCCGTCCGGCTGCCGCCGCACTTGCTGGTGGAGGAGTTGTCGCCGACCGGGCAGCGGGCCGCGTCCACAGCGGCCCGGGCCACCTCGGTGCTGAGCCGCTTCTCACAGCGCGGGTTGGCCACGTCCAGCTTGTTGCCGTCCAGGTCGCGGATCTCCTGCACCGGGATCGGCTCGCAGTACTTGCCGTCGGCGGCCAGAGTGGCGTACGCGTTGGCCAGCTCCAGCGGGGTGACCTGCGAGACGCCCAGGGTGAACGCGCCCCACTGGTGCGCGGCCTCCTTGTTGTTGGCGAACCTGGCGTCCTCGCTCTGCCGGAACTGGATGCCCAGACGCTTGGCCACGTCCACCACGTTCTCCGCGCCGACCTGCTGCTGCAACGGCACGAAGTAGGTGTTGATCGAGGCGGAGAAGGCGCTCCACATGTTCTGCACGCCACCGGCCTTGAGCCCCGAGTTGGTCGGGCAGTAGAGGTTGGTGCCCGGGCAGGCGGCCGGGCTGCTGCTACTGATGATGTATTCCGACTTGAACTGCTGCGGCGCGTTGATGGTGTAGCTGAGCGGGATGCCCTTCTCCAACGCGGCCACGATGGTGAAGATCTTGAACGTCGAGCCGCCCTGGTAACCGGTGATGCCGTCGCCACCGGTCAGCAGCGGGTTCACCGTGTTCGGGTAGTTGCCCCGTTTGCCGTTCTCGCGTAGCTTCGGGTCGCTGTGCGGCAGGTTCTTCGGGTTCTTCGGGTTGTCGAGCTTGAAGTTCCGGTTCACCGACAGCGCCCGGACCCGGCCGGTGCCCGGCTCGACCACCGCGACCATCGCGGCCTCCTTGGCGGTCACCGACTTGGCCTTGCGGACCGCTTTGTCGGCGCCGTTCTGGGCCTGCTTGTCCAGCGTGGTGATGATGGTGTAGCCGCCGCTCTTGAGCCGCCGCTCCCGGTCGTACGTGGTGGAGCCGAACGTCTCCTGCGACATCCACCAGCGGTAGAAGTAGTCGCAGAAGAAGCCCCAGGCGTTCTTGTTGGTGGCGACGCAGCCGTTCGGTGCCCGCTTGCCCTTGACCACCAGCTTGACGGCCTTGGCCTCGTCGGCCTGCTGCTGGGTGATCGCGCCGGTCTTGACCATGTTGTCGATGACGTAGTCGCGCCGGGCGACCGCCTGCGGGTAGCCGCTCTTGGTGGTCGGGTCGAACGAGGTCGGCGCCTTCACCAGGCCGGCCAGCATGGCGGCCTCTTCGATCTTCAGGTCCTTCGGGGGCTTGTTGAAGTAGACCTGGCTGGCGGCGTAGACGCCGTACGCGCCGTTGCCGAAGGCGGCGAGGTTGAGGTAGCGCTCCAGGATCTCGTCCTTGGACATCTCCTTGTCCAGCTGGATCGCGTACCGCATCTCGCGGAGCTTGCGGGCGCTGGTGTCCTCGGTCGCGGCGATCACGTCGGCGGGGTGGGTGGCCGAGTACGCGATGCCCATCCGGACGTACTGCATGGTCAGCGTCGAGGCGCCCTGCCGGTCGGCGCCGGCCTGGCTGTTGTTGACGAAGGCCCGGGCCACACCGTTGAGGTCGACCCCGTTGTGCTTGTAGAAGTCGTGGTCCTCGGCGGCGATGATCGCGTTGCGCATGTTCTCCGAGATGTCGCTGAGCTTCACGTCCCGGCGGTTCTCGTCGTACATGGTGGCCAGCGGTGTCTTGCCGTCGGAGGCGAGCAGATAGCTGATCTGGGGTGCGCGGGCCACGGTCAGTTCCTTCGGCAGCGCGCCGAAGGTCTCCGCGCCGGCCTTCGCGGCCAGGCCCGACATCGCCACCGCGGGGAAGGCCGCAGCGGCGACCACCACGCCGGCCAACAGCCCACAGATGAGCAGCGATGCGGCGTTGGTCAGGACGTTGTGGTCACGTTTCCGCATCCAGGTCACCTCGACAGGGTACGCGAACAGGTAATGAGGGGCGCTGGGGCGTCTTTTCCCCATTTCCTGCGCGCGCCGTCCTCGTTGTGCTAGACGCGTGGCACCGGGTGTCCGGTTGCGTGGATCCGTGCCGAGTTTCCTCCTCGTGGAGGTGGCCCGCAGCGTTTTCGCGGACCTCGGTGGGGTAAGCGGGCGGTCCCGAGCCCGAGAAGCCGGGAGTGTCCGGAATGATGGATTTAGCCGACAACGTTGCGTAATCGGGCGACTACAGAGCATGATGGTTGCGGCGACAGCGCCACATGTCGTCCGTGCCGCCTTGGGGTAAGGCGTGCCGGACGATCCGGGGGGATTGCCGGCTGACCCGTGACGGCGTCGGTAGTACTGCAAGGGGGGACGTGTACAGATGGGCATGATCACTGACTGGCCGTCGTTGGCGGCGTGTCAGAACGGGGACCCGGACGCGTTGTTCGTACAGGGCGCCGAACAGAACGTGGCCAAGCGGATCTGCCGGAGCTGCCCAGTCCGGTACGAGTGCCTGGCCGACGCGCTGGACAACCGGATCGAGTTCGGTGTGTGGGGTGGCATGACCGAACGGGAACGCCGCGCGCTGCTGCGTCGCCACCCTCAGGTCACCAGCTGGCGCAAGATGTTCGAGGCGGCGATGAAGAAGAACGCCAAGGACAAGGCCGGCAAGGACAAGATCCTGGCCACGGCCGGCAACTGAGCGACCGGTCCGGTCGGTCGCGTCTCCGCGCCGCACCGGCCGTCGTTCAGGAGCGGCTGATCGCCGCCGCGATCGTTCGCAGCCCGTCGACGTCGTGCACGTCGGCGGGCTGCGCCGTCACCGACACGGCCGGCACCTGCGGAAACTCCTCGGTGAACCGCGCCGCCACCTGCTGCTCGCGTACCGCCTGCTCAGCCAGGGTGGCGTGCGCCCGCAGCACCTCGACGGTGCCCTCGTGGCCGCCGGTCGAAGCCAGTCGGTCAGCGGCGGCGCGGCTCTCCGCCGCCCCCAGCTCGGGCACCGCCGGACGATGCACCCGGTTGAGCACCAGTCCGGCGAGCGGCATCTTCTCGGCGCGCAGCCGGCCGGCGAAATAGGCGGCCTCCCGGACCGCGTCCGGTTCCGGCGCCGCGACCAGCAGGAAGGCCGTCTCCCGCGCCTGGAGGATGCGGTACGTCTGCTCGGCGCGCTGCCGGAAGCCACCGAACATCGAGTCGAGCGCGGCGACGAAGCCGGACAGGTCGGTCAGCAACTGGGTGCCGATCACCTTCTGCACCACTCGGGAGAACATCCCGAAGGAGGCGGTGACCAGGCTGAACATGCTGCGGCCACCGGTTCGGGCCGGGGCGAGCAGCAGCCGCAGCATCCGCCCGTCGAGGAACCGCGACAGCCGGGCCGGTGCGTCGAGGAAATCCAGCGCCGAGCGCGACGGCGGAGTGTCCACCACGATCAGGTCCCACTCGCCCCGCGCGTGCAACTGGCCGAGCTTCTCCATCGCCATGTACTCCTGAGTGCCGGCGAAGGTGGAACTCATGGCCTGGTAGAAGGGGTTGGCGAAGATTTCCGCCGCCTTCGCCGGGTCGGTGTGCGTCAGCACCACGTCGTCGAAGGTGCGCTTCATGTCGAGCATCATGGCGTGCAGTTCGCCGCCGCTGTCCTCGACGTCGATCCCCTTGACCTGCCGAGGTGTGTTGTCCAGCTCGGTCAGGCCGAGGGACTGGGCCAGCCGCCGCGCCGGGTCGATGGTGAGCACCACCGTGCGTCGGCCGTGCTGCTCGGCGGCGCGCAGGGCGAGCGCGGCGGCCGTGGTCGTCTTGCCCACCCCGCCCGCACCGCAGCAGACCACGATCCGTACGCCCGGGTCGGCCAGGATCCGGTCGACGTCCAGCGGCGGCGCGGCGTTGTCGGAAGGCACCAATCGAGCGTATCGGGCCGACCGGCTCCGCGCGCCAGGCCGAGGTGAGGTGTGAGTCAATCGCCGCGAACGAGCGTGGCGGCCAGCGCGTCCAGGCCGGCCCGGTCCACCCCGTCGGGCAGCAGCGGCAGCTCCACCAGGGGCACGCCCAGCTCCACCAGATCAGTACGGAGCGAGTCCTCCAGCTCCCGGCGGATCATGAGGTCGCGTGCCTCGTTGTGCAGACCGGTGACGACCCGCCCGTCGGTCGGCAGCCCCGCCGCGCGCAGTCCCTGTTCCAGGTCCGCCTCGGTGACCAGGCGCCCCGCCGGCAGCGGCGCCCGGGTCGCGTTGACGATCACCCGCCCCACGCCGAAACCCAGCGAGGTCAGCTCGGCGATCGCATCGACGGTCTCCTGAACCGGCATCTCCTCCAGCAGCGTCACCACGTGAACGGCCGTCATCGGTGAGCGCAGCAGGGCGGAGACCCCCTCGCTCTGGTTCTTGATCGGCCCCACCTTGGCCAGCCGGGCGGTCTCGGCGGTGACGTTCAGGAAGCGCCCGATCCGGCCGGTCGGCGGTGCGTCCAGCACCACCGCGTCGTACACCCGCCGCTTGTCGACGGTTCGGGTGGTGGCCTCCTTGACCTTGCCGGTGAGCAGCACGTCGCGCAGGCCGGGAGCGATCGTGGTGGCGAAGTCGATAGCACCGAACTTGCGCAGTGCCCGGCCGGCCGCGCCGAGCTTGTAGAACATGTCGAGGTATTCGAGCAGCGCCTCCTCGGCGTCCACCGCGAGCGCGGACACCTCGCCCCCGCCGGGCGCGTCGGCCAGGTGCCGTTCGGCGTAGGGCAGCGGTTCGATGCCGAAGAGCTGGGCGATGCCCTGCCGCCCCTCCACCTCCACCAGCAGGGTGCGCCGACCACCGGCGGCCAGGCCCAGGGCCAGCGCGGCGGCCACGCTGGTCTTGCCCGTGCCGCCCTTGCCGGTCACCACGTGCAGGCGGGCGGGCCAGTCGATGCCCACCCGGTCAGTCGGTCGCTGCGCTGCTCCCACCCGTCGAGCCTATCCAGCCGGCGGGCTCAGGCGACCTCGCAGACCCACCAGCCGGTCTTGCGGATCACCGTGAAGCGCAGATCCTGGTCGGCGATCTTCTCGTCGGCGGTGGTCACGGTAACGGTGGTGGTGACCGTCGCCCGGTCGCCGGTCTCGTTGTCCACCGTCGGCGTGTCCCACCGGAACCGGGGGTTCTGGTAGGTCGAGACATATTCCTCGACCTCCGCCACCTTGCTGCGGATCTTCTCCTGGTCGCGGGCCGCGGTGCAGACCAGCCTCGCCGCCTTCGCGGCGTCCCGCTCCTGGTAGACCGCGGTGAGGAAATCGTCGACCGCCACCGACGGGTCCGGCGCTCCTTCGCCCGACTCGGTGTTCCGCAGCGTGAGGAACGCGGCCACGCCGCCGCCGGCACAGAGCAGCAGCACCACGACCAGCGCGAGCGAGGCCAGCAGCGCCCCACGCTTTCGCGGCGCGCTGGCTGGCGGCTGGTACGGCGGGTATCCGGACCCCGGCGGCGGCGCGCCGTGCCCGGTGGGCGGCGGCACGGACGGGGTCGGTGAACCGGCTGGCGGGAGGTCGTTGGGGCCGGTCGGGCCGCCGGCGGGTGGCTGGGTCATCGGTCCCCCCGGGTGCGGCACAGCACCGCGTGCCGGCGCTGAGCGTGGGATCGGGTGGCCGGGCCGGGCGCCCGTCCAGACGGGAAGGGTAGCGGTCTCCGGTCCCGCTGCGGAGGGCCTGGTGTCTCCCGTACCGACATCGCGATCGGCTTTCCGCTGGTCGCGTGTCGCAAATGTGACCGAACGCCATCAGGCGTGCGCGTCCTGTTGATGGGACCGGCGTGCCGGTCCTACGGTCGCTCCGGCACGCCCGGCCGGGCCGGACGCATCGGTCCCGGGTCGGCGGGCGGGGCCGTGACCAGGTACGACGCCCGGAGGCAGCGCATGCGCGACACGGACAACACCCCCCGAGCCCAGTTTCCCGCCGGGCCGCAGCGGGGCGGCCGGACGGCTGGCGGAGACTCCTCCGGCCGGCTGCCGGTCAACGAGCGGTCGTACCGGCGTCCCGCCGACCCCGTCACCAGTGTCGAGCCGGCCGGCGCACGCGAGGAGGACGGTCCGGGTTACGTCATCCACCTGCCCATCCGGGTGACCGACCTGGCTGCCGCCACCGCGCTGGCCGGTCGGGTGGCCACCTCGCTGAACTTCCTGCTCGAACTGGACGCCGGTGAGACCGAGGTGTCGACCGCCGACGACCAGAACAACCGGCACCGGGTCTTCTGCGACCTGCTGCTGCCGGACCGCACGCGCTGTCCCCAGCCCTACGACCATGCCGGCCCCTGTGGCGAGCTGCCGCCCGCCCCCGAGCAGCGGACCGCCGCCGAACAGTGGTCCGCCGGGGAGCAGCGTCCCGCGTCCCGGCCGGCCGGCGGACCGTAGGCTGTGCCCCGAAGTGTCCAAGTCACCGAGGGAGCCCTCCACCGATGCAGAAGTGGGAATACGCCACGGTCCCGCTGCTGGTCCACGCGACCAAGCAGATCCTCGACAACTGGGGTGAGGACGGCTGGGAGCTCGTCTCCGTCGTACCCGGACCGAACCCGGAGCAACTGGTCGCCTACCTGAAGCGCCCGAAGGCGTGAGCGTCGTGTCCAACGGACCGCACGCCAGGCTGGCGGAACTCGGGTTGGAACTGCCGGAGGTGGTGCCGCCGGTGGCGAGCTACCTGCCCGCGGTGCAGTCCGGGCAGCACGTGTACGTGTCCGGGCAGCTACCGATGGCCGAGGGCAAGCTGCTGGCCACCGGCAAGGTCGGCGCCGGCGTCTCGGCCGAGCAGGCCAAGCAGCTCGCCCAGCGGTGCGCCCTCAACGCCCTCGCCGCGATCGACTCGCTGGTTGGTCTGGAGAACGTCGTCAAGGTGGTGAAGCTGACCGGCTTCGTCGCCAGCGCACCCGGGTTCACCGGCCAACCCGGTGTCATCAACGGCGCCTCGGACCTGTTCGGCACCGTCTTCGGCGAGGCGGGCCGACACGCCCGCTCAGCCGTCGGCGTCGCCGAACTCCCCCTGGACGCCCCGGTCGAGGTCGAGGTCATCGTCGAGGTCTCCTGACCACGACAGCACCGAATCTTCCCGCGATCTTGCACTTTCGGTCGGGACGAAGGCCCCTAACGAGGGCGAATCGGGGACCGGAACTGCAAGATCGCGGGGGCGCGTCGGCGGAGTCGTACGATCGCAGCCATGGGAGGGCATGTGACGGGGGCGGTGACCGCCCTCGCCAGCGAACTGCCGGACTGGGTGACGTTGCTGCGGGCACCCAACCCGGGGCCGATGACGCTGGACGGCACCAACACCTGGCTGCTGCGCGCACCCGGCGCCGCCCACGCGGTGCTGGTCGACCCGGGGCCGGATGACGAGACGCACCTGGCGGCGATCGTCGCTCGGGGCCCGATCGGCCTGGTGCTGATCACGCACGGGCACCCGGACCACACCGAGGCCGCCCCGCGCCTGCACGAGCTGCTCGACGGGGTGCCGGTGCGGGCCGCCGACCCCGAGCACAGCATCGGCGGCCCGGCGCTGGACGCGTCGGTCCTCGACGGCCACGGCCTCGACATCCGGCTGGTGCCGACCCCCGGTCACACCGCCGACTCGGTCTGCTTCCTCGTCCGCCACGGCGGCCGACAGCTGGTGCTCACCGGCGACACCATTCTGGGTCGGGGCACCACCGTCGTGGCGCACCCGGACGGACACCTCGGCGACTACCTGGCCAGCCTGGAGCTGCTCTCGGCGTACCGGCAGATCCCGGCGCTGCCCGGGCACGGCCCGGCGCTCGCCGACTGCGGCGCCGCCGCCGACTTCTACCTCGCCCACCGTCGCGCCCGCCTCGACCAGGTCCGGGCCGCGCTGGACGGCGGCGCACGGACCGCGGCCGACGTGGTCGCCACGGTCTACGCGGACGTCGACCGGTCGCTGTGGTGGGCGGCGGAGTGGTCGGTACGCGCCCAGCTCGAATACCTGGGCCGGGAATCGGATGGTGGCGACGCGAGGTTGGATCCAGCGTGACCTGCCCGGTGTGCGGAACCGTCGCCGTGCCCGGCGCCCGGTTCTGCCACAACTGCGGCGCCGCGCTGCCGGCTGCCGCGACCCTGCCCGCCGCCGAACGCCGGGTGGTGACCGTTCTCTTCGGCGATCTGTCCGATTTCACCTCGTGGTCGGAGGACCTGGATCCGGAACGTGTCGGCGCGGTCACCGACCGGGTGCTGGCCGCCCTGGCCGGGGCGGTCAAGACCTTCGGCGGGCACGTCGACAAGCTGACCGGCGACGGGATCATGGCGGTCTTCGGTGCCCCGGTGGCGCACGAGGACGACGCCGAGCGGGCGGTACGCGCCGCATTGTCCATGCAGCGGGCCGTCCGCCGGGTGCTCGACGACGAGCGGGGCGGCGGCGCGCCGTTGGGGCTGCGGGTCGGGCTCAACACCGGCGACGTGATCGCCGGCATCCAGGCCGCCATCGAGTACACCGTCATCGGCGACACCGTGAACACCGCCGCCCGGCTGGCCGACGCCGCCGCCGTCGGGGCGGTCTACGCCGGCGGGCGTACCGCCGCGGCCACCCGGCATGTCGCGAGCTGGCGGGCGCTGCGGCCGTTGCGGCTCAAGGGCAAGCGCGAGCCGGTCGAGGCGTACGAACTGCTCGGCCTGCTGGATGCTCCCGGCACCCGCTCCGGCCTGGGTGACGAGGCGCCGTTCGTCGGCCGGGAGACCGAGATCGGACGGGTGGCCGGCCGACTCGCCGAGGTCATCGACCGGAGCGAACCCCGGGTCCTGCTGATGACCGCCGAGGCGGGCATCGGCAAGTCCCGCTTCGCCGCCGAGGTGGAACGCCTCGCCGCCGGCTACGACGTGGGCGCCGGGCGGTACGCCGCACACACCGGGGCGCGGGTCCTCTCGGTGCGTTGCGCGGCTTTCGGTGAGCGACGCCGGCTGGCTCCCCTCGCCGATCTGGTGCGCGCCGCGACGGGCCTGCCCAGCGACGCCGCGACCGCGGTCACCCGGGCGGCCGTCGAGGAGCGGCTGCGCCGGCTCGGGCAACGGCTCAGCCGCACCCGGTCGGAGCCCGCGCCGGTCGCCGTCGACCAGCTGCTGGCCCTGCTCGGGTACGCCGAACTGCCCACCAGCGGCCCCACGGAGCAGGGCGAGTGGGGTGGCGCGCAACCGCCGGCCGACGCCGACGCGGTACCCAACGCGGTGGCCGGCCTGCTCAGCGCGCTCGCCGAGGAGGCGCCGCTGGTGGTGATCGTGGACGATCTGCACGACGCCACGGCGGAGACCATCCGTGCGCTGGAGGTCACGCTGTCCCGGCTCACCGGGCCGGTGCTGGTGCTGCTGCTCGGCCGGCCCGAGCTGGTGCGCGCCGCCGGCACCCTGACCCGGGTCTCCGACGCCGAGGTACAGCCGCTGCCGCCGCTGCGCGGCGCCGACGCGGCCCGGCTGCTGACCAGCTACCTCGGCGGCGGGCGGCTGCCCCAGGCCGACACCGACCGGCTGCTCGCCACCGCCCAGGGCAACGCGTTCTACCTGGCCGAACTGGTGACGCTGCTGATGGAGCGCGGCGCGCTCACCGCCGGGGTACGCAACAGTTGGCGACTCGCGCCCGGCTCGCTCGGCAGCCGGCTGCTCTCCCGTGACCTCGCGGCGGTGCTCGCCGCCCGGATCGACGCCCTGCCCGCCGAGGCGCGCTCGGTGCTGCGCGACGCGGCGGTGGTCGGCGACACGGTGCCCGACGGCGCGCTGGAGGCGCTGCGGGAGCAGCGCACCGGCCTGGACGGTCGCCCGGCGGCGGTCGCCGCCGTCGAGCTGGAACGGGCCGTGGAGGAACTGCTGCAACGCCGGATGCTGCACCGCACCCGCAGCGGGTACGCCTTCGCCACGCCACTGATGCGGGAGGCCGCGTACTCCGGGATCAGCAAGGCGGAACTGGCGGAACGACACGCCGCGCTGGCCCGCTGGGCGGCCCCGGTGACCGAGGCCGCCGGCCCGACCGGCACCGGGAGCGGCCCGGGTGGTTTCACCGAGGCGGCCCGGGACGACTTCGTGGCCGAGCACGTCGAGCGGGCCACCGCACTGGCCGACGCGGTCACGCTGCGTCCGGACGCGCCGGCCCGGGCGGTCGCACCGCTGGGCGTGGCGGCGCTCGGCCGGGCCACCCGCCGGGCGCTGCACGCGGGCGAGCCGGCGCTGGCCGTCGAGTACGCCGAACGCGCCGCCGAACTGGCCCGCGACGGCGTACCCGCGGTCGACCGGGTGGTGCACGCCCGGGCGCTGCTCCAGGTCGGTCGGACCGCCGACGCGTTGGCTTCGGCCGAGAAGATCGCCGCGAACGCCGGGGACGCGGCGACGCGGGTCAGCGCGCTGCTGCTCGCCGGGCAGGCCCAGCAGGCGATGGGTGACCTGCGGCGGGCCGAGTCCTGCTGGCGGGAGGCGTTGCAGGTGGCGGGTGACGCCGACCTGCCCACCCTGCGCGCGTCGGCGATGCGCCGACTGGGCATGGCGGACTTCCTGGCCGGGCGGTTGGGGCAGGCCAGCAGCCGACTCGCCGCCGCGTACCAGGTCAGCCTGGCGGTGCGGGACCGTCGGGGGCAGGCGTGGTCACTGCAGAACCTGGCCTGGGTGACCACCACCCGGGGTGACTTCGCCGGTACGGACGCGGTGCTCGGCCGGGCCGCCCGGCTCTTCGCCGAGCTGAAGGACCCGTACGGGCGAGCGTGGCTGCGCGGTACCACCGCCTTCGCCCGACTGCTCGCCGGCCGGTTGCGGGAGGCGCGCCGGCTGGCCCGGGTCTTCCTGCCGTTCGGTGAGCGGGTCGGCGAGGCTTGGGCGGTGGGCACCCTGCGGGCGGTCGACGCGTACGCCAACGCCGAACTGGGTGAGCTGGTCGACGCCGACCGGGAGGCGCGCCGGGCGTACCGGGACTTCGCCGCGGCCTCGGACGACTGGGGGCAGGGCTTCGCGCTGGTGGTCAGGGGCGTGGTCGCCCGTGGGCTGGGTGAGCCGGAGCACGCCGCCGACCTGCTCACCGACGCGCTCGCGTACGGCCATCGGACGGCTCATCCGCTGCTCACCGGGATGGCCGGCACACTGCGCGGCTTCGTCGCACTGGAGATGGGCGACGTGGCCGCCGCCGAGCGGGACGCGCGAGCGGTGCTGACCACCGTGGAGCCGCACAACCCGCAGGCGCCGGCACAGGTCGCTCCCCGGGTGCTGCTGGCGACCGCCCGGCTGGCGGCCGGCGACTCCGGTACCGCGGTCGGCCTGCTGGCCCCGGTCGCCACGATGGCGGCCACCACGCCGTCGCTGCTCTTCAGCCGTCGGCAGTCGATGGCGCGCTACGCCTCGGCCCTGCTCGCCCATGGTCAGCGCGAGCAGGCACTGGACTGGGCCCGTCGGGCGGTACGCGCGCCGGCCGAGGACGTTCGCAGCCAGGTGATCGCGGCAAGCGTGCTGGCCGAGGCGCTGGCCGCGTGCGGGCGGCCGGCGGAGGCGAAGGCCAGCGCCGAGGACGCGGTCCGACTGGCGTACGCCACCGAGCAGCGCAGCGAACGGGCCGCCGCCGAGGCGTTGCTCAGCCGCCTGCGTAGCCCGGCCTGACCCGGCCGGTCCCCAGCGTCGTCTCGCGTTCCGGCCCGATTCGTCCGGTCGATGGGTGGCCGGTGCGGATCTGGCGGTTTCGGGGATGTGGTCGGTCAGGGCGGGCCGCTAGCGTGACGGTGCACGCGATCGTCGATGTCGTCGGTCGGGCCGTCGAGGGGGAGGGCGAAGATGAGGCTGCCGCGTTCGATCGCGGGGTGGACGATCGCGGTGTTCGGCGTGCTGGCGCTGGTGATGGGGGCGGTTGGCCTGCTCTGGCCGGAGGCGTTGCTGCGAATGCTCGGCTTCGAGATTCCGCAGACCCGCGCCCCGGGCGACTACACGGGAGTCTTCGTGACGGCCTCGTCGATGGCCTCGTTCAACATGGGGGTCTACTACCTGCTCGCCACCGCCACCGAGTGGCGCGCCTTCTACCGCTTCACGGTGGTGTTCCGCCTGGTCACGTTCACGGTCTTCACCCTCGCGGTGCTGGCCGACGTCGCGCCGGGCCGGTTCTTCGGGGTGGCGGCCTGGGAGGGCCTGGGGGCCCTGGCCACCGCCGCGGGCCTTTGGTGGGATGCGCGCCGGTCCGCCGACTCGGGCGCGCGCCCGGCTGTGACCGCCGCGGCGGGTGGAGGCGGATCGACGTCCGGCGCGCCGGCGCCGGGCGATCGGGGTGGCGCTGGGACATCGGATGTGGGGCCGGCCGCCGATGCGGTTCACTGAGCGCCCGGCGCAGTTCGGTATTTTCGAAGTTGTGACCGACACCCCGCCCGGCGCCCTGCCGACGCCCATCGTGCCTGGTCTGACTGATTTGCAGGTATTTGCGCGAGGTGGTTACGCCACGGTCTACCGGGCGACGCAGATCTCCGTGGGTCGCGAGGTCGCGGTCAAGGTGGAGAACCGGACCCTGGCCAGCGACCGCGACCAGGCCCGCTTCCTGCGCGAGGCGCGGGCCGCCGGCCGGATGTCGTCCCACCCGCACGTGGTCGACCTCTTCGACGTCGGCGTCACCATCGATCAACACCCATACCTGATCATGGAACTCTGTGACGGGTCGTACGCCGAGCGGATGCGCAACTCTCCGCTGGGTGCCGTCGAGGCTCGTGATCTCGGCATCAAGATCGCGGATGCGATCGCCCATTCGCACGCCGCCGGTGTGCTGCACCGTGACGTCAAGCCCGCCAACATCCTCTACTCGCACTTCAACTCGGCGGTGCTGGCCGACTTCGGGCTTGCCGTGGTCGCCGAGATGCGGGACGCCTCGGTCGCGCTGGAGGTGCTCACCCCGGCGTACGCGCCGCCGGAGATGTTCAGCCACAGCCCGCCGTCGCCGGCCGTCGATGTGTATGCGCTCTGCGCCACGCTCTACGCGGTCATGCACGGCCGGCCACCCCGCTGGCAGAGTGAGCGCAACCCGAGCCTGGTCACGGTGCTGGAGATGTTCCACCAGCCGGTCCCCGGCCTGCCCGGCATCCCGGAGGAACTGGTCGACGTCCTGCGCGCCGGGATGGCCAACGATCCGGGCGACCGGCCGTCCGCCGCGGAACTGCGCGACCTGCTGACCAACCTGTCGCTGGGTGGCTCGACGGCGCCGAGCGGTCCGGCCTCCCCGGTCGGCGGAGGCTCCGCCGCCGTCCACGATGTCGGTCGCTCCGTCCTGCCGACCACCGGCGGCTCCACCGACCGTGGCCGTCGGCGACGCTGGTTCCTGGGGGCCGCGGGGGTGGTCGCCCTCGCCGCCTCTGCCGGCGTGGGGGCCTGGGCGGCCGGTGCCGTGCCGTCAACGCAGCCGACCTTCCCGGCCCGACCGGCGGCCACCGGTTTGCTCCGCCCGGGCTGCGCCACCCAGCCGCAGGCGCTCCCCGCCGACGCACAGTGCGCGACGGAACTGGAATGCTTCGGTCCGGTGCAGGTACGCGGTCAGCGGGCCGAGGCGAGTCGGGTGCCCTGCGACGCCCGGCACACCTGGGAGAGCTACGCCCAGGGGCAGTTGCCGGCCAGCCTGGCCGGTGCCGGCCATGACGAGGTCGTCGCGGATCCCCAGGTGCGCAAGGTCTGCAACGAGGAGACCTTCCGTCTGGTCAGTGGGCTGCGCGAGGCGGCGGGATGGAATCTCGAGGTGCTACCGCCGGCTGACGCGGACACCGACCTGACCTACCGCTGTCTGGCGGGGCGGGGCCTGAACGGGCTGGCGTCGCCCACGCTCACCAGCGGCTGAGTCGTCCCGACGCGGGTACGGCCGGCTGCGCGGCCTCACCGCCCCCGCTGGTCGCGGCGATGTCGGTCCCGCATCGCGCGGACCGCGTCCCGGTCGCCGAGGGTCTCCAGCGTGTCGGCGTCGATGCCGGAAGCCTCGATCTCCGCGCTCGCGGACATCTGGCCCGGATCCGTCCGTACGTCGGCCTCGTGTTGCCGGGCGGCGGTCACGGCCACCCCGGCGACGGTGGCGAGCAGAACGCACAGCAGCGCCCCCGCCACCCCCAGCAGGTCCTGCCGGCGACCCGCGATCAGGGCCGCCAGCAGCCAGAACGCCCCCACCGCCGCGACCACCGCCACGGTCCGTGCGTCGGATCCTGGGAACCGTCTCACCCGTCCAGAATGTCGGAGATCGCCGATCTGTCAACAGCGCCCGGCTTCGCCACGCGGAACAGCTGACAAACAACAGCTTGCCGGAGGGGGAGCTTGCTGCGGCAGGGCCGACGGAGTCGGAAATGCGCCTCTTGATCGGCGCCACACGCATTGCCGGACATCTCTAGAGTGGCGGTGGTCGAGCCTCGGCTCGTCGTGTCCCAATTCCCACCGGAAGGCGTCCACATGCCACGACCACTCCGGACCCTGGCCACAGCAGGGCTCATCGGCGTACTCCTCGCCGGGGCGGCGGTCACACCCGTTGCCGCGTCCACCACGATCGGCGGAGGCGCGGCGATCGTCACGCATCGCACCAGTCTCGCCGAACGGCTGCGGGTCGACCGGGTGCCGACCCCCAAACTGGACTGGTACCGGTGTTACGACTACGCCGAGTGTGCCACCGTCCAGTTGCCGCTGGACTACGACCAGCCGAAGGGCGCGACGACCGAGATCGCGGTGCTGCGGGTCAAGGCCCGTGACCAGAAGCGCAAGATCGGCAGTCTCTTCCTCAACCCGGGCGGCCCGGGTGGCTCGGGCACCAGCATCGCGCTCGCCGCGCCGTACTTCCTCGGTGACGACGTCCTAGACCGCTTCGACGTCGTCGGGGTGGACCCGCGTGGCGTCGGCGCCAGCGAGCAGGTCAAGTGCTTCAAGTCGGTGAAGGACCAGACCCGGGCGTACGAGGGTCTGAACGTGGCCTTCCCGTACACGAAGGACGAGGAGAAGGCCTACGTCGCCTCCTCGATCGCGGTCGGCAAGGCCTGCTCGACCACGGGCAAGCCGCTCAGCGGGGCGATGTCCACCGCCGAGGTCGCCCGCGACATGGACGTGCTGCGCCGGGCGGTCGGCGACAAGAAGCTCAGCTACCTGGGCTTCAGCTACGGCAGCATCCTCGGCCAGTACTACGCGAACATGTTCCCGGACCGGGTACGCGCCGTGGTGATCGACGGGGTGCTGGACGCCACTGCGTGGTTCGGCACCGGCACGTCGGGCGATGTGGTCCAGGAGGAGCGGATGCGCAGCGCGCAGGGCGCCCACAAGGCGCTGCGCGAGATCCTCAAGCGGTGCAAGAGCGCCGGGGTCGACGCCTGCCCGCTGGCCTCCGGTGATCCGGTCGCCCTGTTCGACCTGGTCGCCAAGCGGTTGAAGGCCAACCCGCTGGTCATCGAGGACCCGGACTTCGGCACGTTCACCTTCACCTACGCCGACTTCATCGGTGGCATCCTCGGCGGGCTGTACGGCCCGTACGGCTACTACGACGTCGCCTACCTCACCTACGACCTGCTGATGCTGACCGACCCGTCGGCGGCCCGGGCAACCCGCGAGCAGGCCCGCGCCTCGGTGCTCCAGCGCGCCGTCAAGGCCCGCGAGCAGGCCCGCGCCTACGACTTCCCGTACGACAACGGCCTGGAGACCTTCCTCGGCGTCGACTGCACCGACGCGAACCACCCCGGGGACGCCGCCTCCTGGCCGGCCCGGGCGGCCCGGGCCGACCAGCGTGACCCGTACTTCGGACGGCTCTGGACCTGGATCACGTCGCCGTGCGCCCGCGACACCTGGACCGTGCGCGACGAGGACCGCTTCACCGGCCCGTTCAACCGGCGCACCTACAACCCGGTGCTGGTGGTCGGCAACTACTGGGATCCGGCGACCAACTACAACGGTGCGGTCGCCGCGGCCAGGCTGCTGCCGAACAGTCGCCTGCTCGCCAGCGACAACTGGGGGCACACCGCGTACGGGACGTCGGCCTGCGTGACCGGTGCCATCGACGCGTACCTGCTGCGGCTGACGCTGCCGAAGAAGGGCAAGGTCTGCCGCGGTGACATCCAGCCATTCGAGGATCTGCCGGAGCCGGAGGCCGCCGTGCGCGCGGACACGTCCAAGAGTGACCTGGCCGCCCAGGGTACGCCGCGTCGCGGTGAGGCCAAGCAACTGCCGCCGGTCGTCGCGCCACTGCCGGCCGTCGGCACCCTGACGGTCCGCTGAGGTTCCGCGCCACGACGCCGGGGTACGGCGGGCGACCGATCGCCCGCCGTACCCCGGCCCCTTGCCTGAGGCCGCCCCTGGACAGGAGTTATTACTGTCGGTGTCGTATCAACTTCGACACGTGGTGAGGTGGTAAATGGTCGAAAACGTAGCGGGGTTCCGGTTCCGCTCGGTGGCAACCACCGCGGCCGTTGCCCTGACGTTGCTGCTGGGCGCGGCTGCCGGCTGCGACAGTCAGCGGGAGCCGGAGCTGCCGTCCGTGCAGGAGAAGCTCCGCGAGTCGCACATCTGGGGCCAGCCCGTCCTGCGGATCGGGGTGGCCGATGACGAGCCGTTGATGGGCGAGGTACGCAACGGCGTCTACGTCGGTTTCGATGTCGAGATCGCCCGGTACATCGCGGCCTCCCTCGGCTACGAGGGGGCACACCGCATCGAGTTCGTCAACGTGTCCACGGAGGACCGGATCCCCGCCCTCCAGGGCGGCGTCGTCGACCTCGTGGTCTCCAGCTTCTCCATCACCGAGGAGCGTAAGAAGCAGGTCAGCTTCGCCGGGCCGTACTTCGTCACCACGCAGGAGGTGCTGGTGCCGACCCGGCACCGCGGCGCGATCCGCACCATCGAGGACCTGCGGAACCCGAAGTACAAGATCTGTACCAGCGGCGGCTCCACCACCGAGGCGGAGCTGGAGAAGCATCAGGTTCCCACGCTCGTGGTGAAGGATGTCTGGGACTGCGTGAAGGGCATCCGGGCCGGTAAGTACGACGCGGTCAGCTCCGACGAGACGATCCTCGCGGGCTTCCTGGCCCGCTACCCGACCGAGTTCGAGATCGTCGACATGCCGTTCGGCACCAGCGAACTGCTCGGCGTCGGCGTGCCGATCGGTGATCCGGCGCTGCGCGACCTGGTGGCCTACTTCCTCGACAAGAGTTACAAGCAGGGGGGTAACGGGGAAGCCAGCCCGTGGCAGACCGCGTACAACCGGACGTTGGGGCCGTGGCTGCGCACCGAGAAGCGGCAGCCGCAACCGCTGGACGTGCCGAAGCTGGTCGACTTCGACGACAAGGTGCCCCGGCAATGAGCACGGCGGCGACCACCGCCAGTGACTCCGGTGCCGACCGCCCGACCACCCCGACGCCTCCCGTGTCGGTGCCCGCGCCGCCCTCGGCCATCAGCGACGGCGGGTCGCCGTCCGCCGAGCCGACCAGTGCGATGACCGGTGGCCTGGATCAGACCGAACGCCGGGCGCGGGCCAGCCAGTCGTTCTGGACCGCCGTGGTCGGCGTGCCGGCGATCTTCTCGGTGCTGCGGCTCGGCATCGAGGCCGGCGGAGAGTTGCAGACCACGTTGCTGCTGGTGGCCAACGTAGGGCCGGTCAACCTGCTCGCCGGCTTCCTCACCACGTCGGCCCGACTGCTCGCCACCGTGCTGGTCGCGGTGTTCGCGCTCGGCGGGGTGCTGGCGGCCAGCGGGCGCGGGACGGCCCGCCGGCCGCTCTTCGTCCGCTGGATGGAGATCACGCCGAGCTGGTTCGTGGCGGCGAGCTTCCTGATGGCTCTGGTCACCTGGCCGCTGCTGTACATACCGCTGCTGCTGCCCGCCTTCGCGGCGGCCTTCCAACTCCGACCGGAGCGCCTGCACGAGCGTCCCGCCGTGCGGGTACTGATCATCGTGGCTGCGTACGCCGGCTACCTCTGGCTGCTCGTGCCGACCTTGCGCACCGCCTGGCGCGAGGGGGACACGCTGCCGATCGTGCTGCTGGTCGTACCGCCGCTGCTGGCCCTCTTCGTCGCCGGGCCGCTGCCCGGGGTGGTGATCCGGCCGCTCGCGCCGGTGACCCAGCTCGCGGTGCTGGTGGTGCTGGTCTGGGCGGCGCTGCCCGTGATCAGCACGCCGGTGCTGCCGCTGACCGTCACCACGGTCGGTGACGCGGGCTCCACGGAGGAGATCCGTGGGCACGTGGTGACCACCGACGACGTCAACATGGTGATCCTCCAGGAGCGCGGCGGGGTGCGCTACGTGCCGGTGGATCACGTACGCGGGCAGGTGCTCTGCCCCTCGGAGGAGGAACTGCCCCGGCACCGGCTACGCATCCACAAATTCCACGTCGAGGACTCGCTGCTGGAAGGACTGGGCCGCCGGGTGCGCCCCGTGCACCGGGTGGACGCCGCCTGCCGGTGAACTTGTAGATCGTGGACGGTGGCGGCCCTCGGCGGGGCCACTGCCGTCCACGATCCTCAGTAGGACTTGTCCTGGCCGAGGACGTGCTGGGCGACGAAGTTGAGGATCATCTCCCGGCTGACCGGGGCGATCCGGCCGGCGCGTACCGCGCCGAGCAGCGTGGCCACGCCGTACTCGGTGGTCATGCCGGCGCCGCCGAGCGCCTGCACGGCCGTGTCGACGGCGAGCGCGGCGGCGTCGCCGGCCGCGTACTTGGCCATGTTGGCCGAGATCCCGGCCTCCAGGTCGCGGCCGGCGTCGTAGAGCGCCGCCGCCTTCTGGATCATCAGCCGGGCCAGTTCCACCTGCACGGCCGCGTGCGCGAGGGGGTGTGAGACTCCCTGGTGGGTGCCGATGGTGCGGCCACCCCACACCGCCCGGGTCGCGGTGTACTCGGAGGCGCGTTCGACCGCGTACCTGCCGGTGCCCGCGCCCATCGCGGCGACCGTGATCCGTTCCGGGTTGAGCCCGGAGAAGAGCGCCGGCAGGCCGGCGTCGAGCGACTCGCCGACCAGGGCGTCGGCCGGTAGGCGTACGTCGTCCAGGTAGAGCAGGAACTGGTTCTCCGGTGAGACGATCTCCATGTCCAGCTTGGACCAGGTCAGGCCGGCGGCGTCGGTCGGCACGATGAAGAGCGCCGGTTTCAACTTCCCGGTGGCGGAGTCCTCGGTGCGAGCCACCACGAGGACGTGGCCGGCCTCGTCCACGCCGGAGATGTAGCACTTGCGGCCCGACAGCACCCAGTCGTCGCCGTCCCGGCGGGCCACGGTGGCGAGACGGTGGAAGTTGGAGCCGGCGTCCGGCTCGGTGATCGCGAAGACGATCTTCTGGGAGCCGTCGGCCAGGCCGGGCAGGTGGCGTTTGCGCTGTTCCTCGGTGCCGTGCCGGTTGATGACGGTGGCCGCGATGGCGGGGGAGACCACGAGCAGCAGCAGCGGGGAGCCGGCGGCGGCCAGTTCCTCGCAGACGATGGCCAGCTCGGTGATGCCGCCGCCCCCGCCGCCGTACTCGGTGGGGATGTTGACGCCCAGGTAGCCGAGCCGGCCGGCCTCGTGCCACAGCTCGGTGGTGTGCTCGCCGGCCTTGGCCTTCGCCACGAAGTACCGGTGGCCGTACCGCTTGCCCAGCGACCGCACGGCGTCACGGAGCTGGTCCTGCTCGGGGGTGAGGTCGAAGTTCATCACGGCGACTCCTCATCGGGGGTGACCACGGCCAGCACGGTGCCCGTGTCGACCTGACCGCCGGCCGGCACCGGCAGCTCGGTGACCAGGCCGTCGGTGGGGGCGAGCACGGGGTGTTCCAGCTTCATCGCTTCCAGGGTCAGCAGCAGGTCTCCGGCGGCGACCCGCTGGCCGACCTCGACGTGCACCCGGGCCACCGCGCCGGGCAGCGGCGCGACCAGCGACCCGGCGGCCAGCTCCGCGGTGGGCAGCGGGAAGCGTGGCAGCTCGGTCAGGCTCGCCGACCCGTCCGGGCCGTCCACGAAGACCTCCGAGCCCACCCGGTGTACGCGGTACGCCCGCCGCACCCCGTCCACGTCCAGCACGACCCGCTCCGGGTACGCCTCGACCAGGGACACCGTTCCCTCGCTGGCAGGGTTCGTGGACCACTCGGCGAGACCGCCCGAGCGGTCGAGTCGGTAGCGCACCTCGATCTCGCCGCCGTCGGGGCCGGTGAACCGGGTGGCCTGTGGGAAGGCGGGCACGTTGCGCCAGCCCGACGGCAGCCCGGCCAGCACCGGGGCGGCGGCCCGACGGGCGGCGGCCGAGGCGAGCGCGGCGGCGAGGGCGACCAGCGGGAGGTCGGTGGGCGGCAGCAGCGGGGCGAAGACCTCGGGACGCCGGTCGAGGAACCCGGTGTCGACCTCGGCGGTGCCGAACTCCGGGCTACGCAACACCCGGACCAGCAGGTCCCGGTTGGTCACCACACCGTGCAGCTCGGCCCGACTCAGCGCACCGGCCAGGGCGCGGGCCGCCTCGGCCCGGGTGGGCGCCCAGGCGATCACCTTGGCGAGCATCGAGTCGTAGTGGACGCCCACCACGGAACCGTCGACCACCCCGGAGTCCAACCGCAGGCCGTGCGTCGGCGCGAACTCGACGGCCGTCCCCGGCACGAGGAACCGGTGCAGGACGCCGGTCGCCGGCCGGTACCCGTGGCCGGGGTCCTCGGCGCAGAGGCGTACCTCGATCGCGTGGCCCTCGGCCGGCGGGGACGCGGACAGTGGCAGCGGCTGACCCTCGGCGACCAGCAGTTGCAGCCGGACCAGGTCCAGCCCGGTCACCGCCTCGGTGACCGGATGTTCCACCTGGAGGCGGGTGTTCATCTCCAGGAAGTGGAACTCGCCGTCCGGGGCGAGCAGGAACTCGACAGTGCCCGCACCGACGTAGTCGACCGCCCGGCCGGCGGCCACCGCCGCCTCGTGCAGACGCTGACGTACCCCGTCGGGCAGGACGCCGGGTGCCTCCTCGACGATCTTCTGGTGCCGGCGCTGGATCGAGCAGTCCCGCACGCCGAGGGCGACCACCGTCCCGTACCCGTCACCGAAGATCTGGACCTCGACGTGCCGGCCACGGTCGACGTACCGCTCGATGAAGACCGTGCCGTCGCCGAACGCCGACGCCGCCTCGCGGCGCGCACCGGCCACGGCCTCGGCGAGTTCCCCGGCGTCGCGGACGATCCGCATGCCGCGCCCGCCACCACCGGCGGACGCCTTCACCAGCACCGGAAAGCCGGTGACCTGGTCGGCCTCGGTCCAACTGGGCAGCATCGGCACGCCGGCCTCGGCGAGCAGCGCCTTGGCGGCCAGTTTGTCGCCCATCGCGGCGATCGCCTTCGCGGGTGGGCCGACCCAGGTCAGGCCGGCGTCGGCGACCGCCGTGGCGAACTCGGCGTTCTCGGCGAGGAAGCCGTAGCCGGGATGGACGGCGTCCGCGCCGCAGCGCCGGGCCGCGTCCATGATGAGATCGATGCGCAGGTACGTCTCGGCGGGCGTGTTCCCGGGGAGCCGGACGGCCTGGTCGGCCTCGGCGACGAAGGGCGCGGCGGCGTCCGCGTCGGAGTGCACGGCGACCGTCTCGATGCCGAGCGCCCGGCAGGTGGCGAAGACCCGGCGGGCGATCTCCCCCCGGTTCGCCACCAGAAGTTTCGAAATCACGACAACTCCTACATCCGGAAGACGCCGAAGCCGTCGGCGCCCTTCACCGGTCCGTTGTGGATGGCCGACAGACAGAGGCCGAGGACGGTACGGGTGTCCCGAGGGTCGATCACGCCGTCGTCGTAGAGCCGGCCGGAGAGGAAGAGCGCGCCGGACTGGGACTCGATCTGCTGCTCGACCATCATCCGCATCGCCGCGTCGGAGTCCTCGTCGAACTCGCGACCCCGGGCGGCGGCGGCCTGCCGGGCGACGATGGACAACACCCCGGCCAACTGGGCCGGCCCCATCACCGCCGACTTGGCGTTCGGCCAGGTGAACAGGAACCTCGGCTCGTACGCCCGGCCGCACATGCCGTAGTTGCCCGCGCCGTAGGAGGCGCCCAGGTTGACCGTCAGGTGCGGCACCGTCGAGTTCGACACCGCGTTGATCATCAGAGCGCCGTGCTTGATGATGCCGCGCTGCTCGTACTCGGTGCCGACCATGTAGCCGGTGGTGTTCTGCAGGAAGATCAGCGGGGTGTCGGCGGCGTTGGCGAGCTGGATGAACTGGGTCGCCTTCTGCGCCTCCTCGCTGAACAGCACGCCCCGGGCGTTGGCCAGCACCCCGACCGGGTACCCGTGCAGCTCGCCCCAGCCGGTGACCAGCGCCGTGCCGTACGCCGGCTTGAACTCGTCGAACTCGCTGCCGTCGAGCACCCGGGCGAGCACCTCGCGCGGATCGAACGGCACCTTGAGGTCGGCGCTGGCGATGCCGAGCAGCTCCTCCGGGTCGTACTTCGGCGGCCGGGGCACGGCCGTGCGCGGCGGCGGGCCGTGCTTGCGCCAGTTCAACCGGCGTACGCACTGACGGGCCAGCCGGATGCCGTCGCGCTCGTCGGCGGCGAGGAAGTCGGCCAGGCCCGACTGCGTGGCGTGCATGGCCGCCCCGCCCAGTGACTCGTCGTCGGCGTCCTCGCCGGTGGCCATCTTCACCAGCGGCGGCCCGGCCAGGTAGACCTGCGAGCGATCGCGGATCATGATGGTGAAGTCGGACATGCCGGGCACGTACGCGCCCCCGGCGGTGGCGTTGCCGAAGACCACGCTGACCGTGGGGATCCGCTCGGCCGAGAGCCGGGTGAGGTCGCGGAACACCCGTCCCCCCGGAATGAAGATCTCCGCCTGGGTGGGCAGGTCAGCGCCGGCCGACTCGACCAGGTTCACCATCGGCAGCCGGTTGGCCAGGGCGATCTCCCCGGCCCGCCGGGTCTTCGCCAGCGACCAGGGGTTCACCGCGCCGCCGCGTACCGTCGGATCGTTGGCCACGACCAGGCACTCCACGCCCTCGACCACGCCGACGCCGGTCACCACGCTGGCCCCCACCGGAAAATCCGTGCCGTACGCGGCGACCGGAGACAGTTCGAGGAACGGGCTGTCCTGGTCCAGGAGCAGCTCGATGCGCTCGCGGGGAAGCAGCTTGCCGCGCCGGTGGTGCCGCTCCACGTACTTCCCACCGCCGCCGGCCCGGGCGGTGTCGAGGGCGGCGTCCAGCTCGGCGAGGCGCTCCAGCAGGGCGTCCCGGTTGGCCCGGAAAGCGGGCGAGGACGGGTCGATCGCCGTGTCGAGTGTGCTCACAGGCCCATGCCCTTCGCGATGATCTCGTTCATGATCTCGGTGGTGCCACCGCCGATGCCGAGGATCCGGGCGTCGCGGTAGTGCCGTTCCACCTCGGCGTCGCGCAGGTAACCGAAGCCGCCGTGCAGCTGCAGCGCCTGGTCGACGACCCAGTCGGCGGCCGAGACCGCCACGTTCTTCGCCATCGCCACCTCGGTCACCACCGGCTCGCCCGCAGCCACCCGGGCGGCCATCTCGTGCACGTACGCCCGGGCGGACTCGGCGCGGGTGTGCATCTCGGCCAGCCGGTGCCGGACCAGTTGCCGGCTCGCCAGCGGCCGGCCGAAGGTGGACCGGTTGCGACACCAGTCCACGGTCAGTTCGACGCAGCGCTGCGCGATGGCGTACGCCTGGGTGGCAAGTGAGAGACGCTCGGCGGCGAACTGTTGCATGATCGCCAGGAAGCCGGTCTCCTCCTCGCCGATTCGGTTCGCCACCGGCACGCGTACGTCGACGAAGGAGAGTTCGGCGGTGTCCGAGCAGTGCCAGCCGAGCTTCTCCAGCCGCCGCCCGACCGTGAAGCCGGGCGTGTCCTTGTCGATGACCAGCAGGCTCAGCGCACCGCCGCCCGGAACACCGGTGCAGACCGCGGTGGTCACGAAGTCCGCCCGGACTCCGCTGGTGATGTAGGTCTTCGCGCCGTTGACCACGTAGTGGTCGCCGTCGAGGCGGGCGTGGGTGCGGATGCCCGCCACGTCGGAGCCGGTGTCGGGCTCCGTGATCGCCAGAGCGCCGATCATCGACCCGGCCAGCGTCGGCCGGACGTACCGGTCGACCAGGTCGTGCACCCGGTCGGCGGGCTCGGCGGGGTCCACGTGTCGCACCGGGAGCTTGCCGCCCAGCCGGCCGCCGGCCGCCGCGACCATGTGCGGCAGCGCGATGCCGTGCGTGAAGAGGGCGGCCACCAGCCCGGACGAGCCACCCGACCGGATGATCTCCTCGGTGACGATGATCGAGTCGAGCAGGTCGCCACCGCTGCCGCCGACCGCCTCGGGAAAACCGATGCCGAGCAGGCCGATCTTCGCGGCGGTGGCGTGCAGCTCGCGGGGCACCTCGCCGGCGCGCTCCCAGTCGGCCAGGTGCGGCAGCACCTCCCGGCTGACGAAGGCGCGGGTCAGCTCCCGCAACTGCCGCCGCTCCGGCGTGTCGACGATCGTCACCGCCGTACCTCCCCGTCGGTCGGTGCCGGTCGGGTGGTCGACGCCGGTTCGCCGCTGACCGCCCGTCCGACCGGCAGCTCCGCGGGCAGGTCGACGATCCGGGACCGGAGCAGCTCGCCGAGGGCCTTGGCCTGCGGGTCGAACCGGGTGGAGGCGGCCACCCCGGCTCCGAGCAGCCCCCGGATCACGAAGTTGACGGCCCGCAGGTTCGGCAGTTCGTACCGTTCGACGGTCAACGGGGCGGTCTCCGGCAGCAGCTCCGCCAGCCGCTCCACCGTGAGCCAGCCCCGCAACCAGGCCCAGGTCGCGTCGGTGCGCGCCCACACCCCGAGGTTCGCGTCGCCGCCCTTGTCACCCGACCGCGCACCCACCACCTCACCCAGCGCCGCCCTTCGGATCGGCCGGCCCGACTGCAAGGAAGGGCCCCTTGTTAACGCCTGGTGTGGTACAGGGGGCCCTTCCAAACACGTCGCCGGTGGCGGGTCGATCGGCTGCCGGGTGCCGTCCGGCAGCACGGCGACGTGGGTGACCGCGTCCTGGGGCACGGTGTCGACGGTGAAGACCCCGTACGGGGTGGCGTCGCCGGGCAGGGTGGTCAGCGTGCAGCCCGGGTAGGAGGCGAGTGCCAGCTCCACCGCCGCCGCCGAGAAGGACCGCCCGGCCCGCGCCCGGTCGGCGTCGCGCAGGTGTACGTGCAGCAGGGCGCTGGCCGTCTCGGTGTCGGCGGCGTCCGGGTGGTCGGTACGGGCCAGCGTGAACTCCAGCCCGTCCCGTCCGACCGCCTCCTCCAACTGCGCCCGGACCAGGGCCGCCTTGGCCGGGATGTCGAGCCCGCAGAGCACGAACGTCATCGAGTTGCGGAAGCCACCGAGGTTGTTCACGCCCACCTTCAGCGTCTCCGGCGGCGGGGTGCCCCGGGTGCCGCTGACGAGCACCCGGTCCGGCCCGTCCTGGCTCAGTCGGACCGAGTCCAGCCGGGTCACCACGTCGGGGCCGAGGTACGCGGGCCCACCCACCTCGTACAACAGTTGCGCGGTGACCGTTTCGACGGTGACCGCGCCGCCGGTGCCGGGATGTTTCGTGATCACCGCCGAGCCGTCCGCACGCAGCTCCGCCACGGGAAATCCCGGCCGTTGTCCGCCGTCGGGCAGTTCCGTGAAGAAGCTGAAGTTGCCCCCGGTCACCTGCGCCCCGCACTCGATCAGATGCCCGGCGACGGTGGCCCCGGCCAGTGCGTCGAGGTCGCCGCGTCCCCAGCCGAAGCGGGCGATGGCCGGACCCACGGCCAGCGACGCGTCGGTGACCCGGCCGGTCACCACCACGTCCGCCCCGGCGTCGACACAGGCGGCGATCCCGAACGCCCCGAGGTACGCGTTCGCGGTCAGCGCGTCCGGCCGGGGCAGGGCGTCGCCCTCGACGTACCCGACCCGGACGGGAAGCCCGAGCCGGTCGGCGAGGGCGCGGATCGCGGCGGCCAACCCGGCCGGGTTGAGTCCGCCCGCGTTGGTGACCAACGTGACCCGGCGGTCGAGCGCGGTGCCGAGGCAACCCTCCAACTGCCGGAGGAACGTCTTCGCGTAACCCAGGTCGGGGTCCCGCATCCGGTCCCGACCCAGAATGAGCATGGTCAACTCGGCCAGGTAGTCGCCGGTCAACACGTCCAGCTCGCCACCGTCGAGCATCTCGCGCCAGGCGGAGAACCGGTCGCCGTAGAAGCCGGAGGCGTTACCGACCCGCAGCACCGCACTCCTCGCGCTCACGCCGACCCGCCCGGACTGGTCGTCCGTGGAGGGCGGGCGGTGCCGGGCGGGCCGGCGAAGGCCTGGGCCACGTCCAGCCATCCGTCGGCCACCGGTCCGGTGGCGACCAGGGCGGTGTCGGCGCGGTGTCGGCGCCGGGTCACCAGCAGGCAGAAGTCGAGCGCCGGTCCGGTCACCCGGTCGGCCGCGTCGGCCGGACCGAAGGTCCAGGTCTGTCCGCCGGGTGCCGCCAGCTCCACCCGGACGGGCGCGGTGGGAACCGCCAGGCCGTGCGCGGCGAAGCTGTGTCCGACGGTACGGAAGCCGAGGTACGCGATGTGCCGCAGCCGTTCCGTGGCGGGCCGCGTGACGCCGAGCGCCTCGGCCACGTCCTCGCCGTGCGCCCAGGTTTCCATGATCCGGGCGGTGGCCATCGAGGCCGGTGACATCCGGGTGCCGTACCAGGGCAGCTTCTCGCCGGCGGGGGCGGCGGCGAGGGCCGCCGCGAGCGCGGCGCGTCCCGCCCGCCAGCGGGTCAGCAGCACGTCGGGCGGAGCGAGGAAGGCCTCCGCGCCGTCGTCGACCAGCCGGGCCGGGTCCGGCGCGGAGGTGACCGAGGCGTAGAACGCGTCGGCGTCGGTCGCGGCGAGCCGGGCCACGTGATCCGTCCAGGCCAGGTGGGCGATCTGGTGGGCGATCGTCCAGCCCGCGGCGGGCGTCGACCGCTCCCACTCCGGCGCCGGCAGCGGCGCGACCAGCGCGTCGAGCTGCGCGGACTCGGTGGCCAGATCCGTGAGCAGGGCGGTCAGGTCGACCATGGTGCCTCCGAGCGGGGTTGGGGTGGTCAGGGTGCGGGGTCCGCGTTGGTGAGCAGCGTCGCGAGCTGGGTCTTCCAGGCCTGGAGCAGCACCGTCCGACGCGCCGAGTCGTCGCTGAGCAGATTGGCCACGCCGAGGCCGCGCAGCAGGTCGAGGGTGGCCTGCACCGCCTCGCGTACGCCGGGTCGCCGCTCGTCGACGCCGAGCAGTTCGACGGTCAGCCGGTGCATCTCGCGACCGATCCGGGCTTCCAGAGGCAGCAGGGCGGCGCGCAGTTCGGCGTCGGTGCGGGCGGCCACCCAGAGTTCGAGCGCGGCGACGAAGAGCGGCCCGGTGAAGGCGGCGGCCAGCAGGTCCACCACCCCGTCCAACCGGCCGGAGCCGGTGGGCAGGGCGTCGGCCTCGGCCCGCAACTCGACCGCCCGCCGCTCGGTGAGGTGCCCGACGGCGGCGGTGACCAGGGCGGTCCGCGTCGGGTAGTGGTGCAGCTGCGCACCACGCGAGACGCCGGCCCGGGCCGCCACCACCGTGGTGGTGGTGCCCGACCAGCCGTGCTCGACCAGGCAGTCGACGGTCGCCTCCAGCAGCCGGGCCCGGGTGGCGCGGCTGCGCTCCTGTTGAGGGACGCGGGTCGATGCGGTGGGCACGGGCCCAGCCTGCCGCCCACAAAACAAACAGTCAAGACTGACTTTTTCCGCCGAGTGGCCAGCGCCCGTCCCGTGGGCCGAAGACGATCAGGGCGTCCACGTCACTGTTGCGGGAGCGCAGGTACTCGTCCGCCCAGGCGGCGGCCTCGCGGAAGCCGGACTCCGAGGACACCCGGGCGCAGGCTGCCTCGACGTCGAACGCCGTCCGGCGCAGTTGGACGTACGGCCCGAGCATGGCCCACCAGGCGCCGGCCCCGCCGTACGGCATTCCGACACTGCCCGGATTGACCACCAGCCGCCGGTCGACGAGTCGGGTGAACGGCATGTGCGTGTGTCCGCAGACCACGGTGCCCACCTCGGGCGGTAGGCCGGCGAAGACCTCGGCCCAGCGGTCGAGCCGGGAGTCGACCAGCACGACCTCTTCGTCATCACGGGGAGTCGCGTGGCAGAACAGCACCTCGCCGAGACCGGCCACGGGCAGTGTGACGGTCAGCGGCAGCGCGGCCAGCCGGGCGAGCTGGTCCTCCCGCAGCTGCCCGGCCGCCCAGTTCGACACCTCGATCGGCGACGGGCGGCCGGCCCGCGCCTCGACCAGTTCCCGATCGGCGTTGCCCCGGACCCAGCAGGCCCGGTCGCCGAGGGACGCGAGCAGGTCCAGGACCTCCACCGGTTGCGGGCCGGCGGCGAGGTCGCCGGTGAGCACGATCAGGTCGGCGGCGGCCACGTCCGGCTCGGCCAGGACGGCCTCCAGTGCCGGCAGTACGCCGTGGATGTCCGAGAGGACGGCGATGCGTTCGAACATCGCCCAAGCGTCGCCGGTCGCCGGGGGCCGGTCCAGCGATTCTGCGCCGGGCAGACCGACGTTCACGAACCACGTGCGGTGGCCGGGACCTCGCCGCGCCCGCGTCAGCGCTGGCGGCCACCCGCAGCCGACACCGCCCGGACCGCGGGTGGCGGGCCGGGCGGTGGAGGACGGATGAGTTCGTGGCTGTCAGACCCGGGCGCGGCGGGCCAGGCGCTCCGGGTCGAGGATGATGATGCTCTTGCCGTCCAGCCGGAGCCAGCCGCGCGAGGCGAAGTCCGCGAGGGCCTTGTTGACCGTCTCCCGGGAGGCGCCGACGAGCTGCGCGATCTCCTCCTGGGTCAGGTCGTGCGTCACCCGCAGCACACCGCCGTCGCGGGTGCCGAAGCGCCCCGCCATCTGGAGCAGGTTCTTGGCCACGCGACCGGGCACGTCGGTGAAGATCAGGTCAGCCAGCGCGTCGTTCGTCCGCCGCAGCCGGCGGGCGAGCACCCGCAGCAACTGCTCGGCGATCTCCGGCCGGTTGTTCAGCCACGGCCGCAGCGCCTGCTTGCGCAGCCGGGCCAGTCGGCTGTCGGTGACCGCGGTGGCGGTCGCTGTACGCGGACCCGGGTCGAAGAGCGACAGCTCGCCGACCATGTCCGACGGGCCCATCACGGCGATCAGGTTCTGCCGGCCGTCCGCCGCCCGGCGGCCAACCTTGATCTTGCCGGACAGCAGAATGTAGAGACTGTCGCCGGGCTCGCCCTCGTTGAAGACGACCTCGCCCTTGCGGACCTCGATCGTCTCCATCTCCTTGGCGAGCGCCTCGGCCGCCTCCGGGTCGACACCCTGGAAGATCCCGCTGCGGGCCAGTACCTCGTCCATCGCGCACCTCCGGTTGCGCGTGCCGTCTGCTCGGCCGGGTCCGCCGTCCGCTGATCCCTCGCGCGCCGACCAGTCTAGGCGCACGTGAGCAGGAATCAGAGGTCCCCCCTGGAATCTTGATCGTTGGGCGTAACCCGCCCGTCATCAGTACGCCTCAGGGATCCTCGCCTGGTCGGGCCGGCGTCGCCGGGGCGTACACCCGGCCGTAGGGTCACGGCGTGCTGCACGAGCCCCTGCTGACCGCCCGGCGTGAGGACGGACGAGACATTCCGCTGCTCATCTGGCGTTCCGGGCGACCGCTGCGGGCGGTCAGCTCCGCCCCACTGGGCGGTGGGATCGGCGTACGGCGGTGGGTACTCAACGCGACGGTGCCGATGTCGTACGACCGGGACGACCCCGCCGACCACCTGGCCGCGATGGCCCGGGAGTTCGGCCTCGACGGACCCGGCGTGGGCCTCTTGACCGGGGTCGACGTCGCCGAGGTGGTGGCCCGGACCGACACCGGCGTACAGGTCTGGGCGACCGTCGGTCTGGGCACCCCGGTGCCGGCCGCGGCCCCCGCGGTGGCGGTACCGGCGCAGCCGGTCGGCACCGTCAACATCGTGGCGTACGTTCCGGCGCGGCTCGGCGACGCGGCGCTGGTCAACGCGGTGGCCACGGCCACCGAGGCGAAGGCCCAGGCCATCGCGGAGCTGGGGCTGCCCGGCACCGGCACGCCGACGGACGCCGTCGCCGTGCTCTGCCCGACGGACGGGCCGGTCTACGCCTACGGTGGTCCCCGCTCCGCCTGGGGCGCGCCGCTGGCCCGCGCGGTGCACGCCGCCGTGCTGGCCATCGGCACCGGCACTGTCGTGCCATGGTCGGATCGGCTCCCGGGCTGAAATCAGCCACCCGATCGGCGGTCGTCGTCGCGTTGTCCGCCCGGTAGGGTCGCGCACGATGTATGCTCCCGCCCCCCTCGCGCCCCGACCACGCCGCCGCCCCGTGGCCGTGCTCGGCGCGCTGCTCGCCATCGTTCTGCTGGCCGGCTGTGCCGGCACCGACGAGGGGCCGCTCTGGCAACCCGGCACGGGTGGCGGTGGCACGGGTGCTCCGGTCGAGTCGAGCGCCCCCGCGGTCAAGAAGATCTCCCTCTCCGCCACCGGCGACATCGTCATGGCCATGGCACCCAACCGACTTCCGCCGAACAACGGCAAGGGCTTCTTCGACTCGGTGAAGAAGGCGCTCGCCGCCGACCTGGTGATGGGCAACCTGGAAGAGCCCTTGACCGTGGACACCGGGACCGGCAAGTGCGGGGCGAACTCCACCCGCTGCTTCCAGTTCCGGGCGCCCCCCGAGTACGCCGCCCACCTCGCGGATGCCGGGTTCGACCTGCTCAACCAGGCCAACAACCACGGCAACGACTTCGGCCCGAAGGGGTACGAGAACACGCAGAAGGCGCTGGAGGAGCACGGCCTGGCGCACACCGGCGCGCCGGACCAGATCACGGTCGTCGAGGTCAAGGGCGTCAAGGTGGCGGTCGCCGGCTTCTCCTCGTACCCCTGGTCCAACAGCCTGGTCGACATCCCGGCCGCGAAGAAGGTCATCGCCAGGGCCGCCGACCAGGCCGACATCGTCGTGGTGCAGGTGCACATGGGGGCCGAAGGCGCGGAGATGACCCGGGTGCGGCCGGGCACCGAGATGTTCCTCGGTGAGAACCGGGGCGACCCGATCAAGTTCTCCCGGGCGATGATCGACGCCGGTGCCGACCTCATCGTCGGGCACGGCCCGCACGTGCTGCGCGGCATGGAGTTCTACAAGGGCCGACTGATCGCGTACAGCCTGGGCAACTTCGCCGGCGGCGGCAACTCGCTCAGCAACACCGGCCGTCTCGGCTGGGGCGGCGTGCTGAAGGTGTCGCTCGAAGCGGACGGCACCTGGGCCGGGGGATCCTTCACCTCCACCTACATGGACGGCGCCCGCAAGCCGACGCTCGACCCCGACGACCGTGGTCTCGGCCTGCTGCGGGACCTCACCGCGCTCGACTTCCCCGAGACCGGCGCCCGGTTCACCGAGACCGGCAAGATCAGCCCGCCCAAGGCGGACTGACCGGCGGCACGGGCGTCCGGACCGGTCGTACCGGCGACGTAGGCTGGCCGTCGTGACCAGAAGCGCCACCGAGACCGACCTGGGCCGCACCCGCCGGGCACGGCGGATCGGCCGCCTGCTGACCGAGACGCACCCCGACGCGCACTGTGAGCTCGACCACGGCAGTCCGCTGGAGCTGGCCGTCGCCACCATCCTCTCGGCCCAGTGCACGGACAAGAAGGTCAACGAGGTCACTCCGAAGCTCTTCGCCCGCTACCCGACCGCCGCCGACTACGCCGGTGCGGATCGCGGCGAGGTGGAGGAGATGATCAGACCGACCGGCTTCTACCGCAACAAGACCACCTCCCTGATCCAGCTGGGCCAGGCCCTGGTCGACCGGTACGACGGCCAGGTTCCCCGCCGGCTGGCCGACCTGGTAACGCTGCCCGGGATCGGTCGTAAGACGGCCAACGTCATCCTCGGCAACGCCTTCGACGTGCCCGGCATCACCGTCGACACCCACTTCCAACGGCTGGTGCGGCGCTGGGGGCTGACCACCGAGACCGACCCGGTCAAGATCGAGCACGAGATCGGGGCGATGTTCCCGAAGCGCGACTGGACCATGCTGTCGCACCGGATCATCTTCCACGGCCGTCGGGTGTGCCACGCGCGCAAGCCCGCCTGCGGCGCCTGCACGCTGGCGAAGCTCTGCCCGTCCTACGGCACCGGCCCCACCGAGCCGGCCGCCGCGGCGAAGCTGCTCAAGGGCCCCCGCGCCCGTGACCTCGCGGCCGCCGCCGGAGTCGATCCCGAACTGGTCCCGACGCAGGCGGTCCAGGCGGAAGCACCATGAACCGCCGACTCGCGCTGCTGGTCCTGCCGCTGCTACTGGTCGCCACCGCCTGCACCGCCGGTTCCGAATCCCCCGCGCCGACCCCGCAGGACCCGGCCGCCGCCCGTCCGTCCCCGTTCGAGGACTGCACCGGCCTCACCGACGGTCCGCGCGGCCCGGGCGGCGACGAGGCGGCGGGCGAGCCGCTGCCCGAGCTGACCCTCACCTGCTTCACCGGCGGAGCACCCGTCGCGCTGCGGGACGTTCGCGGGCCGGCCGTGGTCAACATCTGGGCCTCCTGGTGCCCGCCCTGCCGCAAGGAACTCCCCGCCTTCCAACGGCTGCACGAGCGTACCGAGGGGCGGCTGCGGGTCGTCGGGGTGAACAGCCGGGACAGCCGGGACGGTGCCCAGGCGATCGGCGAGGACTTCGGCGTACGGTTCCCGATGCTGGTCGACCAGGGTGAGGCGGTGCAGCGGGCGCTGCGCCGCAACGCCGTCCCGCTGACCGTCTTCGTGGACGCCCAGGGTCGCATCCGGCACATCGACAGCTCCGGCGCGCTGGACGACGCCCGCCTGGCCGAACTCGTCCGGCGGCATCTCGGTCTCACGGTGTCGGCGTGAACGTGCCCGAGTCGGTGGATCGTCAGCCGCCCGGCTGGTTGGGGCCGTTGCTGGGTCGGCTCGACACCGCGCGTACCGAGGACTTCACCCAGCTGCGTACACCGGACCGCGGCGGCCGGGAGAGTGCCGTGCTGGTGCTGCTCGGCGAGGACGTCACCACCGGCCCGGACGTGCTGGTGCTCCAGCGGGCCGCGACGCTGCGTAACCACGCCGGCCAGCCGGCGTTTCCCGGTGGCGCGGCCGACCCGGAGGACGCCGACGCCGCCGCCACCGCGCTGCGTGAGGCGAACGAGGAGGTCGGGCTCGACCCGGCCAGCGTCACCGTCCTGGCCCAACTGCCGAGACTGTGGATACCGGTCAGCGATTTCGTGGTGACCCCGGTGCTCGCCTGGTGGCACGCACCGCATCCGGTGCACTCCCGGGAACCGGCCGAGGTGGCGCACGTCGCCCGCCTGCCGATCGCCGAGCTGGTCGACCCGGACAACCGGGTGAAGGTACGCCATCCGAGCGGCTGGGTCGGCCCGGCCTTCTCCGTACGCGGGATGCTGGTCTGGGGCTTCACGGCCGGTGTGCTGGCCGCGCTGCTGGAGATGGGCGGGTGGAGCCGCCCGTGGCCCCGCAACCGGGTGATCGACCTGCCGCCGACCGGTGCCTCGCCCGCCCCGTCGGCCGGCACCGACGACGTCGACGAGAGCGCCCTGCGCTGATCTGACCGTCACCTTCCGCAAGCGATCGTCTTCGCGCGAGCCCCGGGCCCGTACGCTTGAGCCGTGTCGGCCGTGGATCTCGTCCTGCTGTTGCTCATGCTCGTGTTCGCGATCAGCGGATACCGACAGGGGTTCGTCATCGGCGTGCTCTCGTTCTCCGGGTTCTTCCTGGGCGCCCTGATCGGTCTGCAGGTCGGGCCGATGTTCGCCCAGCAGTTCGTGGACAGCGGCACCCGGGTGCTGGTCTCACTGGTCGCCATCTTCGGCCTCGCCGTGGTGGGACAGGCACTGGCCGGCTGGCTCGGATCCCACCTGCGCCGCACGATCGCCAGCGATGTGGGGCGGCGGGCCGACGACATCGGCGGCGCGTTCGTCTCGCTCTTCGCGGTGCTCCTGGTCGCCTGGCTGGTCGCCGTGCCGCTCGGCTCCTCCTCACTGCCCTGGCTCGCCGCCTCGGTACGCAGCAGCGCGCTGCTCAACGTGGTCGACCGGGTGCTGCCCGACCAGGCGCAGCAACTCTCCACCGCGCTGCGCGACACCGTCGACACCAACGGCTTCCCGGACGTCTTCGACGGGCTGCGCCGCACCCAGGCCCGGCAGGTCGAGCCGCCCGACCCGGCGCTCGCCGGCTCCGAGGTGGTGAGCAACGGTCAGCGCTCGGTGGTGAAGGTGCTCGGCTCGGCACCGAGCTGCTCGCGCCGGATCGAGGGGTCCGGCTTCGTGTACGCCGACGACCGGGTGATGACCAACGCGCACGTGGTCGCCGGCACCCGCTCGGTCGCCGTGGAACTGCGCGGGGACCGGTACGAGGGTGAGGTGGTGGTCTACGACCCGGACCGGGACCTGGCCGTGCTCTACGTGCCCGGGCTGCCCGGCCCGTCGATGCGGTTCGCCGCCGGCAACGCCTCCACCGGCGCCGACGCCATCGTGCTCGGTTTCCCGCTGGACGGGCCGTACAACGCCCAGTCGGCGCGGATCCGCGACGTGGATCGGATCACCGGGCCGGACATCTACTCGTCGGGGAACGTCACCCGGGAGATCTACACGATCCGGGCCCTGGTCCGCAGCGGCAACTCCGGCGGCCCACTGGTCTCCTCGAACGGCCTGGTGCTCGGGGTGATCTTCGCGGCCGCGGCCGACGACCCGAACACCGGCTTCGCGGTCACCGCCGCCGAGGCCCGCCCGGTGGCCCTGGCCGGCGCCGAACGCACCCGGGGCGTCGACACCGGCGACTGCACCTGACGAGGCTCACCCGGAGCGGTGCGGCCAGCCGGACCGCGGTCCCGACCAGACTGAGAAGGCGGCGGTGGTGGCGGCGATGACCGCCGCCCCGAGCAGCCAGCCGGCCACCACGTCGCTGCTCCAGTGGACGCCGAGCGCGATCCGGCTGAACCCGGTCACCAGGGCGATCGACAAGGCGGCGAGCCAGACCGCGACCCGAGCGGCGGAGCGCGGCCGGGTCCGGGGCAGGAACACCACCAGGAGGACTCCGGCGGCGAGCACCGCGTTCAGCGCGTGGCCCGACGGGAAGGCCAGGCCGGGCGCCTGCGCCACCGGTTCGGGCAGGTCCGGTCGTCGCCGGCCGACGAGCAGCTTGAGCAGCGGCCCGAGCAGGCCGCCGAGCACCATGGTCGTGGCGACCCAGCCGGCGAGTCGCCGGGCACCGTCGCGGACCAGCCAGATCACCAGGACCAGCGCCGCGGCTCGAAGGGGCATCGGCGCGAAGGCGTCGGTCCAGAAGCTCATCGCCCGGACCCAGACCGGGTGCTCCAGGGCGTACCCGTTCAGCTCACTGGTGATCGCCAGGTCGAGCCGGCGCAGCGGCGGCCAGTCACCCAGCACCAGCGTGGCGAGGAGTGCGAACGGCACGAGCAGCAGCACCCCGGATACGGTGGTTCGGGCTCGCTGCGGGTCGTCCGGCCGTCCGCGACGGCCCCGCCCGGAAGGCGGGGACGAGCCGACTCGACCGAAGGTGTCCACGGCGATGGTTTACCCCGCGGGCCGGGAAGACGTAGCCGGAATCCGCGGAATTCGTGTCCTGGGAGACCGGTGCCGGCCGGTCAGCGGTGCGACTGCCGGAACCGGCGCACCATCAGCGCCGCCCCGGTGAGCAGCGCCACGAAGATGGCCGAACCGACCCAGAGCCGCTCCGAGCCGGCGTCGTCCTGCGACCCGGCGGCGCGGGCCCGCCACTGGGCCTCCTGCCGCGTCCCGGTCAGGCCGAGCTGCCCGGCGTCCGGGTCACCCGCCGTCACCGATCCCGGTGCCGAGCCGAAGCCGGTGAGCCCGGGCGGGTCGTTGTCGTCCAGCGGGTTCTCGTACACCAGCGGCACGTCAGCGGTCAGCGCCGCGATCGGATCGACCAGGCCGTACCCGAACCGCTCGTCCCGACCGGTGGGGCCGATGTCCTTGGCGGTGGCCAGCAGCCGGTTCACCACGTCCCCGGCGGACATCTGCGGGTAGCGCGACCGCACCAGGGCGGCGGTGGCGGCCACCAGCGGTGCCGCGAAACTCGTGCCCTGGACCCGCCAGTAACCAGTGGGGGGCCGCGCACCCACGAGCCCGCTGGCCGGAGCGGTGAGGACCGTGGCCCTACCGGTGATCGCGCCGCTCCACAGGTTGTCGCTGTTGCGTTCCAGACCGGAGACCGCGATGACTCCGGGCTCCCGGGCCGGATACCACACCTTCGCCTCGGGTGAGGTGGCGAGATTTCCGGTGCAGGCGACCACCACCACGTCCTTGGCGAAGGCGTAGTCGATCGCCGCGGCCAGTGCGGCGCTGTCGCCGTTGCCGCCGAGTGACAGGTTGATCACCTTGGCGCCGTTGTCGACCGCCCACCGCACACCCTTGGCGACGATCAACGCGTCGTCGTAGCGGTTCTCCGCATCGAGGACCCGCACGGGCAGGATCCGGGCGTCCGGGGCCAGCCCCACCACGCCCTGACGGTCGTCCCTGCGCCCGGCGATCAGGCCGGCCACCGTCGTGCCGTGCCCGACCGGATCCGGTTCGGCCGCTCCGTTGGGTGCGACCAGGTCGAGCCCGGGCAGCACCTGGCCGGTCAGGTCCGGGTGGGAACCGTCCACCCCGGAGTCGATGACCGCCACGACCACACCCCGCCCGGTCGAGGTACGCCACGCGATCTGCGCACCCAGCTTGTCGAGCTGCCACTGCTCGTCGCGGACCTGGTCGGCGCGTTGCGTCGCATCAGGGGTGTGGGCCACCGGGACGCCGGTTACGGGAGCGTGAACCGGCACGGCGGCGGCGGGCATGACCGCGACGGCGGCCGACAGCGCGGTGGCGGCCGCCGCGAGCAGCGCCCGGTTGGCGAACCGTCCGGCCCTTGGCCGGCCGCTGTGCCGCACCCTGGTCACATCCTCAGCCATTCGTCGCGGGACACATGACGATCGGAGATTACCGGTTCCACCCCGCCTACAGGGACGTTCCGTGGAGTCGACGTCACTGTGGCGGCAGGTGAGCCAGCTGGACCAGGCGTACGCCCTCGCGTCGGGTGAACAGCCGGCCGCGTCCGGGCGGCAGCGGTCCAGGGCGTACCGGACCGACCAGAACACCCTCCTCCGGGCTGCCCGACATCACCAGGCCCGAGGTGGACAGTTCGCGTAACCGCTGCACCAGCGGCTCGTACTGGGCCCGGGCGGCGCCACCGGAGCGTCGGGCCAGCACCAGGTGCAGCCCGACGTCGCGGGCGTGCGGCAGATGCTCCTCCAGCGCCCGCAGCGGGTTCGCCGGCCCGCTCGCCACCAGGTCGTAGTCGTCGACGAGCACGAACAGCTCCGGGCCGGACCACCACGACCGCTCACGCAACTGGGCGGCGCTGACCTGCGGGCCGGGCGTGCGGTCCTGGAGGTAACCGGCGGCCGACTCGACCAGGTCGGCGGTGTGCGCCGCCGCGGTGCCGTACCCGATCAGGTGGGCGGTGGAGATGGTGCCGAGCAGGCTGCGCCGGTAGTCCACGATGATCACCCGTGCCTGCTCGGGTGTGAACCGGGCGACGATCGAGGTGGCCAGGGCGCGCAGGAACGACGACTTGCCGCTCTCGGCGTCGCCGTAGACCAGGAAGTGCGGTTCGGTGCCGAAGTCGAGGACCACCGGACGCAGATCCGCCTCGGCGACACCGATCGGGATCCGCAGGCCGGTCGTGGCGTCCAGGTCGAGGTCGACGTACGGCAGCACGGCCGGGAGCAGCCGCACCGGGGGTGCGGCCGGACCCGACCAGGCGTCGCCGACCCGCGTCACCAGCCCGGCGGTGTCGGTACCGGCCACCTGGGGCAGCGCGGTGAGGAAGTGCAGGCTCTCCGAGGTGATGCCACGTCCCGGGGTCTGCTCCGGCACGTGCGCCGCCGCCCGCCGGGCGACCAGCGAGTCGGACGGATCACCGAGGCGCAGTTCCAGCCGCGAGCCGAAGAGGTCGCGGATGGCAGGTCGGAAATCCAGCCAGCGCACCGCGGTGGCCACCACGTGCACGCCGTAGGAGAGCCCCCGGGTCGCCAGATCGGTGATCAGCGGCTCCAGGTCGTCGTACTCGGCACGCAGGGTCGTCCACCCGTCGACGACGAGGAACACGTCACCGAACCGGTCGGTATCGGTGGAGTCCTGGTCGACGCGTCGTCGCCGCCAGGCGGCCATCGACTCCACGCCGAGTTCGGCGAAGTGCCGCTCCCGATCGGCGAGCAGGGTGGACATCTCGCCGACCGTGCGTCGTACGGCGGTGGGGTCGGCCCGGCCGGTCACCCCGCCGACGTGCGGCAGGTCGCGCACCGAGGCCAGCGCACCGCCACCGAAGTCGAGGCAGTAGACCTGCACCTCGGACGGCGTGTGGGTGAGGGCCAGTGCGCAGATCAGCGTACGTAGTGCGGTGGACTTGCCGCTCTGCGTACCGCCGACCACCGCGACGTGGCCGGCCGCGCCGTCCAGCGCCAACCACAGCAGATCGCGGCGCTGCTCGTACGGGCGGTCGACGACGGCCACCGGCACCTGCAGGGCACCGTGCAGCTCGGGATTGCCGACGGTCAACCCACGAACCGGGTCGACCGTGAGCGGACCGACCAGCTCGTCCATCGTCGGGGGCGCGTCCAGCGGCGGAAGCCACACCTGGTGCGCCGGCGCGCCCTGGCCGGCCAGCCGACCGACCAGCAGGTCCAGCAGGGTTTCGGTAGCGCCTGTCTGATCCTCGACGACCGGCGGGGCAGGCGGCTGCGGCACGGGTGTGACGTGGGTGGAGAAGACGAGCAGGCGGGGACGGTCCGGCCCGGCCGCGTCGGCCGTCCGGCCGGGCCGCCGCACCGGTCCGGAGACGTACGCGGTCTTGAACCGCAGCAGCGGCTCCGTGCCGAAGCGCAGGTAGCCGTGACCCGGCGACGGCGGCAGCTGGTGCGCGTCCGGCACGCCGAGCACCGTGCGGGACTCCAGCGAGGAGAAGGTCCGCAGACCGATCCGGTACGACAGGTGGGTGTCCAGCCCGCGCAGTCGTCCCTCCTCCAGCCGCTGGCTCGCCAGCAGCAGGTGCACCCCGAGGGACCGGCCCAGCCGACCGATCTGGACGAACAGGTCGATGAAGTCCGGCTTCGCGGACAGCAGTTCGGAGAACTCGTCGCAGATCAGCAGCAGCGACGGCAGCGGGGCCAGCGCGCTGCCGGCCGCCCGGGCCCGCTCGTAGTCGCGCAGGCTGGCGAAGTTGCCGGCCCGCCGCAACAGCTCCTGCCGGCGGACCAGCTCCCCGTTGACCGCGTCGACCATCCGGTCGACCAGCGGCAGGGCGTCGGCCAGGTTGGTGATCACGGCGGCGGTGTGCGGCAACCGGTCGAAGGAGGCGAACGTGGCACCGCCCTTGAAGTCGACCAGCACGAAGTTGAGCTGTTCGGCGGAATGGGTGGCGGCCAGCCCGAGCACCAGCGTACGGAGCAGCTCGGACTTGCCGGAGCCGGTGGCACCGATCAGCAACCCGTGCGGGCCCATGCCACCCTGCGCCGACTCCTTCAGGTCCAGCTCGATCGCGCCGCCGTCCACGCCGACACCGATCGGCACCCGCAACCGGTCCCGCGCCGACCGTGGGGCCCAACCCTGCTCGGCGGTGAAACCCTCCGGATCACCCAGACCGAGCAGCTCCGGTAGCCCCGGCTCGGCGCCGGGGGACGCGTCGGCCCCCCGGGCGGCGGCCAGCCGCAGCGGTGCCAGCCGGCGGGCCACCGCCTCCGCCTCGGCGATCTCCAGCCCGTCGGCGGTGCCCACCTCGGCCGGCCCGTCCGGGAGGTGGGAGTGCAGGCGGCCGTCCCGCAGCTCCAACAGCAGCGCGAACCGGTCGAGCAGGCGCGGCGGCGGTGTGTCCAGGTCGACCAGGGTCACCGCGTCGATGCCGCCGTCCCCGGTCAGTTCGGTGGCACCGGTGAGGTCACCGCCGTCGAGCACCACCACCAGGTGCGGCCCGTCGGTCGCCGGCCCGGTCGGGCTGAACCGGGACCGGTTGGCCAGCACCCGGTCGAGCAGTCGTTCCAGCTCCACCGCGGAGCTGGCCACCAGTCGCACCGGCCCGACGGCGTCGGTGGCGGTGGGATGCTGGGCGTGCGGCAGCCACTTGATCCACTCCCAGAGGCCGCGCCGTTCCGGCCCGGCGCAGACGGCGACCAGCAGTTCGTCCGGCGCGTGGAAGACCGCGAGCTGGGTGAGCATGGCCCTGGCCAGTGCCTGCGCGGCCGGGGATCCGGTAGGGCCGGCCGGGGTGGCGCGAACGAAGACCCGGGCGAAGCTGCGCAGCGACAGGGCCACCGGCAGGTCGGGCACCACGGAGTACGCGTCGAGGAAGCGGCGCAGCGCCCCCGCGGTCATCGGCTCCAGTTCCTCCAGCGGCCGGGTGACCGGCGGCACCAGCGGCGTGGCCAGGGTCTGCGGCCCGACGGCGACCCGGACCACCGCGAAGTCCGGATCGGTGGGGCGTCGCTCCCACACCCGGTGGCTCTCCACCGTCGACCAGAGCAGCGACGGGTCGGGGTGTCGGTAGCACAGGCCGGCGCGCTGCCTCGCCGCGGTCTGTCGAACCTGGCGGCGCAGCGTCGACAGGTGCCGCAGGTACTCCCGGCGGGCGGTCATCATCTCGGACTTCTTCGGACTGCCCGAGGTGCTGCCCCAGGTGGTCACCAGCATCGCCAGGGAGGAGAGGCCGAACATGCCACCGACCACGTACGCGTAGGCCCCGCCGCCCCGGCCGAACATCATCGCCATCGCGACCGTGCCGCCCAGCATCGGCAGCACCATCAGCAGCTGGTGCCAGCGGGCACCGGTGCTGGCCGGGATCTCCGGGGGCGCCTGCACCGGCAGGTCACCGACAGGAATCTCGGGCGCCGGGCGTCGCGCCGGCCGCCGAATGACGACAGTGGACACTCGACCTCCCGACAGCGCACGGTGACCCGAGCCTGGCTCATGGTAGGTAAAGTCCTGTCGTCTGCGCAGCAGCCGGCCCGCTCGGGATGGAGATCAGTCGATGGCAGTCCCGCTCGCCCGGGTCACCGTCAGCACTCCCCGACGGCGGGTCGACGTGGCGCTGCCCGAGCAGGTGCCGCTCGCCGAACTGCTGCCCGACGTGCTGCGCCACGCCGGTGACGGGCTCGCCGACGACGGAGAACGGCACGGCGGCTGGCTGCTCCGGCGGGCCGACGGCAGGGTGCTGGCCGGTGCGCAGCCGCTGCTCGCCCAGGGCGTCCGCGACGGCGAGGTGCTGCACCTGGTGCCGGCTCGTACCGAGTGGCCTGAACTCGAGTACGACGACGTGGTGGAGGCGATCGCCGACGCCGCCCGGCTCCGGGGCGGGGCATGGTCATCGACAGCGACCCGGGTGGCGGCGCTGGCCGGAGCCGGTGTTCCGCTCGCCGTGGGCCTGTACGCCCTCGCCGTCGGTGGGCCCGGCGATCCCGCCGGCTGGCCGGTCGCGACCGTGGTGGCCGGCCTGCTGGTGCTGGCCGGCACCGTGCTCTCCCGGGCACAGGGCGACGGGCCGGCCGCCGCCTTCTTCGGCGTGCACGCGCTGCCCTACGCGGCCGTGGCCGGTGCCCTCGCCGTCAGCTCGGGTGATCCGGTCGGGCCGGTCGGCGCGCTGCGCTGGATCGGTGCCCCCGAGTTGCTCGCCGGGTCGGTGGCCTTGCTGCTGGTGTCGGTGCTGGGGCTGTTCGGGGTGGCCACCCGACTGCGGATCTTCGTGGCCGGCGCGGTGGTGGGCGTGGGCGGTGGCGCGGCCGCCCTCGGTGGCATGTCGCTCGGTTCCTCCGGCGCGGCCGCCGTGCTGCTCTGTGCGCTGACCTTCGCGGTCGGGGCCGTCCCGTTGCTGGCCATCCGGCTCGGCAAGGTGCCGTTGCCACCGATCACCCTGCCCACCGGCACCTCGGACGACTCGGACCGGGCTCGTGACCTGCCGGACCGGGGTCGGGTGTACGCGGCCGTCGCCCGGACGGAGGAGATGCTCACCGGGATGCTGATCGGCCAGGCCGTGCTGGTCGTGGGTGCGGCGGTGATCCTCGCCGTCACCGGCGACAACGCCGGCCGGCTGCTCGTCGCGGTGACCGCGACGGTGCTGCTGCTTCGCGCCCGGCTCTTCACGGCGGTCCGGCACCGGGTCGCGCCGGTGCTCGCCGGCCTGGCCGGGTACGCGATCCTCGGCGGGGTGCTGGCCGGGGCCGCCGACGCGACGGTCCGGCCGGCCCTGGTCATCGGCGGGCTGCTGCTCGCACTGCTGGTGGTGACCGGCGGCACGACGTACGCCAGCCGGCCGGTCTCCCCGTACGTCGGCCGGCTCGCCGACGTCACCGACACCCTTCTGGTGGTCTCCGTGGTGCCGATCGCCTGCGCGGTGCTGGGTCTGTACGGGCGGGCCCGGGGACTGCTCGGTTGAGCGGCCCCCGACCCGTCGGTACCTCAGTGCGTGGACTCGCCGCGCTCCTCGGCCTCCCTGGCCCGCCGGTACGAAGCCTGGATCTCGGCCTCGGCCTCGGTCCGCCCCACCCAGGTCGCGCCCTCGACCGACTTGCCCGGCTCGAGGTCCTTGTACACCTCGAAGAAGTGCTGGATCTCCAGCCGGTCGAACTCACCGAGGTGGTGGATGTCGCGCAGGTGCTCCTGCCGCGGGTCCTCGTAGGGCACGCAGAGGACCTTGTCGTCGCCACCCTTCTCGTCCGTCATCCGGAACATGCCGATCGTGCGGCAGCGGATCAGACAGCCCGGGAAGGTCGGCTCGGGCACCAGCACCAGGGCGTCGAGCGGGTCACCGTCCTCGCCCAGGGTGCCCTCGATGAAGCCGTAGTCGGCCGGATACTGCGTGGAGGTGAAGAGCGTACGGTCCAGCCGGATCCGCCCGGTCACGTGGTCCACCTCGTACTTGTTGCGGTGACCCTTGGGGATCTCAACCGTGACGTCGAAATCCATCTGCACGCTCCCTCGTTGGCCCACGCTGGCTTGACGGAACCGGCGGCAGGGTCGTGCGGGCGAATGCTCACCCGCCGACTCCGGCCGCCGCATAGTCTTCGGACCGAAGTAGTGTCACCCAGGCCGGTTCCTGGTGGGGGAGGAGGGGGTCGTGGGGAGGGAAGATTCACACTACCGTCCCGGCGGTGCCGCCGAAGGCGGTGACGGCAAACCGCCGGCAAGGCCGGTGGCCGGCCGGGTGCCGGTGCCGGACGCACAGGTCCTCCGGCCGCAGTCCCCGACACCCGGTGCGTCAGCGCCCGCGAACCCGGCCGAGCCGGGTCCGCCCCGCGCCGTGCAACCACCACCCCGGAGCGCCTTCTCCGGCCGGGCCGCCGCATCCGGTGCCGCCGTCCCGACGAGCCCCGCCGCCCCGCCGACCGGCTCGGCCCCAGTGCCGGTGAGCCCCGCCGCCCCGCCGACGGGCTCTGCATCCGTGCCGGTGAGCCCGGCACCGGCACCGCCGGTGCCGTCCGCCGCCGGCACGCCGGGCGTTCCGCCGACCGCTGCCGGACCGTCTCCGACCGGGCCGTCGCCGCGCCGGCGGTTACCGCTGGTGCTCGCCGCCGCGCTGGTGCTCGTGCTGGTGGCGGTGGGTCTGGTCGTGGTGCGGCCCGGGCCGGTGGGCCACTGGTTCGGTGACGCGCCCGCCACACCGGCAGCCACCGGAGCGGTGGAGTCGACGCCGGTCGCGGTGCTGGCGGCCGCCGACATCGGCGCACCGTCGCCCAGCGCGGACGGGCTCCGAGCCGTCCTGGAACCGTTGATCGGCGACACCGCTCTGGGTGGACGGGTCAACGTCGCGGTGGCCGACGCGCTCACCGGGGAGGCGCTCTTCGACCGCGGCGGCGGTGTGGGAACTGTGCCGGCCTCGGTGACCAAGCTGTTGACCGCGGTGACGGTGTTGACCGCGCGAGGTCCCGGCCATCGGATCCCCACCCGGGCGGTGGCCGGCGCCCAGCCCGGCGAGGTGGTCCTCGTCGGCGGCGGGGACCCGACGTTGGCGGCCGACGGGAAGGGCTTCTACCCGGGCGCAGCCAGCCTGGCCGACCTGGCCGAGCAGGTACGTACGGCGCTGGGCGGGACCGCACCCACCAGCATCGTCGTCGACTCGTCGAGCTACTCCGGTCCGGTCTTCGGGCCCGGCTGGGACGACGACATCCCCACCGGCGGGTACGGCGGAGCGATCACCGCGCTGATGCTGGACGGGGCGCGCAAGGACCCCGGGGCCGGCCACGGATGGGCGGAACGGGTCCCCCAACCGGACCTGTTCGCCGGCCGGGCCTTCGCCGAGCTGCTCGGCGTACCGGCCGCCGCGGTACGCAAGGGCACCGCCCCGCAGGCGCCGACCGAGGCGACCGAGGCGACGGCACCGGCCGGTGGCGGCGGTCCCGGTGCCGAGCTGGGCGTGGTGCACTCGCCGCCGCTGATCCGGCTGGTCGATATCATGATCAGTGAGAGCGACAACATCGTCGCGGAGGCGCTGGCCCGTCAGGTCGCCCTGGCCCGTGACCGGCCGGCCTCCTTCGACGGCGCCGCCGCCGCGATGGCCGAGGTGGTGTCCGAGCTGGCCCTGCCGGCGAGCGGACTGACCCTCGCCGACGGCAGCGGACTGTCCCGGAAGAACCTGATCAGTCCGGTGCTGCTGACCGAGCTGCTGGCGCTCGCGGCCAGCCCCGACCGCCCGGAACTCGCCGGCATCTTCGGTGGGCTGCCGGTCGGCGGCTGGTCCGGCACACTGCGTGACCGGTACGGTGCCGCACCCGGCACGGCCGCCGGGGCCGGCGTGGTGCGCGCCAAGACCGGCACGCTGACCCGGGTGCACGCCATCGCGGGAGTGGTCACCACCGCCGAAGGGCGGCTGCTCACCTTCGCCGTGCTCACCGACGACGTGCCGCCGAACGGCATGGAGCCGGCCCGGGTCGCCCTGGACCGGATCGCCGCCGCCCTCGCCCTGTGCGGTTGTCGCTGAGCCGACGGCGGCGAGCCCCACCGAGGGCTTCACCGGCGGGTGCGGGAGGTCGCGGCTGGTCCGCCACGCACCGTCGCCGCCAGGCCGGCGGACCGGCGGCGTCCGCTCGCCTGGCGAGGTGTCCGGCCGCGGGTACGGTGGGTTGCATGGCGCAGTTCGTGGACTGGGATCTGGCCACCGCGACGGCGGGGGCACTGGGCAAGTCAGGCCCTCGGGTGACGTACGCCGAGGCCACCGAGGTGGTCTCCGAGCTGCGCCGGCTGACCGACGAGGCGGCCGGGCACGTCGCCGACTACACCGGGCTGACCTCGCAGGTCGCCCATCCGCCGGTGCGGGTGGTCGACCGGCGTGACTGGGCGGCGACCAACGTCGCCGGTCTCCGCGAGGTGATCACTCCGCTGGTCGGCCGGCTCGCTCAGGACAAGCAGCCAGGCGCGCTGACCGAGGCCGTCGGTTCCCGGGTGACCGGGGTGCAGGCGGGCACGGTGCTGGCCTACCTCTCCGGCCGGGTCCTCGGGCAGTACGAGGTCTTCTCCGCCGACCCGGGACAGCTGCTGCTGGTCGCGCCGAACATCGTCGAGGTGGAACGCAAGCTGGGCGCGGATCCGCGTGACTTCCGGCTCTGGGTCTGCCTGCACGAGGTGACCCACCGGACGCAGTTCACCGCCGTACCCTGGATGCGGGCCTACTTCCTCGGTGAGGTGCAGGCGTTCGTGGACGCCGCGCAGGGCGGTGAGCACCTGTTGGAGCGGCTGCGCCGGAGTGTGAGCACCCTTGCCGACGCGGTCCGTGACCCGCAGAGCCGGGCCAGCGTGCTGGACATCGTGCAGACGCCCGGCCAGCGGGCCGTGCTGGACCGGCTGACCGCCCTGATGACCCTCCTCGAGGGGCACGCCGAGTTCGTGATGGACGGCGTCGGCCCGCAGGTGATTCCGAGCGTCGAGCGGATCCGGGCCGGTTTCAACCGGCGGCGCGAGGCCGGCAACCCGGTGGAGAAGGCGATCCGCCGGCTGATCGGCATCGACGTCAAGATGCGGCAGTACGCCGAGGGGCGCAAGTTCGTGCACGCGGTGGTGGACCGGGTCGGCATGGCCGGCTTCAACCGGGTCTTCGAGTCGCCGCTGACGCTGCCCCGGCTCTCCGAGCTGAGCGAACCGGACGCCTGGGTGGCGCGGGTGCACGGTCCGGTCGGTCCGGTGCCGAACGCCGGCTGAGCGTCACCGCACCGATGGCCCCGCTCGCCCCGCCGGTGGCCGCGATCCGGGTCGCGGTCCGTCGTGCGCTGTCCGACCTGCCGACGTACGGCCCGGTGCTGGTCGCCTGCTCGGGCGGCGCCGACTCGCTCGCCCTGGCGGCGGCCACCGCGTTCGTGGCTCCCCGGGCGGGCCGCGTCGCCGGGCTGGTCACCGTCGACCACGGGTTGCAGGCCGGGTCGTCGGGACGGGCCGAGGCGGTGGCGCGGTGGGCGGAGAGCGTCGGACTGGCACCGGTCAACGTGATCCGGGTCGAGGTCGCCGGCCGGCCCGGCGGCCCCGAGGCGGCCGCCCGCGAGGCCCGCTACCAGGCGCTGGCCGAGGTTGCCGGGCGGCACGGCGCGGCGGGACTGCTCACCGGCCACACCCGGGACGACCAGGCGGAGACGGTGCTGCTCGCGCTGGCCCGGGGCGCCGGCCCGCGCGGGCTCGCCGGTATGCCGGCCCGCCGGGACCTGTCCGGCACCCCTCTCGTACGGCCGCTGCTGGAGATCGGGCGGTCGGAGACCCGCGCCGCCTGCGCGGCCCTCGGGCTGACCCCGTGGGAGGACCCGCACAACAGCGACCCGGCGTACGCCCGCTCCCGGGTCAGGGCCGACGTGCTGCCCGCGCTGGTCGGGGCGCTCGGTCCGGGCGTGCTGGACAATCTCGCCCGGACCGCCACGCTGGTCGCGGCGGACAACGCGGTCCTCGACGAACTCGCCGGTGCGGCGCTGGGCCAGGCCCGGCATCCCGACGGTGGGCTGGCCGTCGCGGCCCTGGCGGACCTGGCACCCGCGGTGCGCGGTCGGGTGCTGCGTGCCTGGGCACACGAGTTGGGCGCACCGCCGGCCGCACTGTCGCACCGGCACGTCGCCGCGCTCGACGCCCTGGTCACGGCGTGGCGCGGTCAGCGGGCCAGTTATCTGCCGGGCGGAATGCGGGTGCTCCGCCGGGCCGACCGGCTGGTGCCGGAGCCGCCCGGCCGTACTGCGACACCGCAGGCCCCGGCGACCGTGCCCGACCCGGCGGTGGTCGACGGATGACCCGTCCCCGGCAACCGCTCTTCGCTCCGCGAGCCGCCGTGGCGACCAGCCAGCCGCTGGCGGCGGCCGCCGGCCTGGCCGTGCTGCGGCGCGGCGGCAACGCCGTGGACGCCGCGCTGGCCACCGCCATCACGCTCACCGTCGTGCAGCCACCCTCCAACGACATCGGCGGTGACCTCTTCGCCATCGTCTGGGACGGGGAGCGGCTGCACGGGTTGAACGCGTCCGGCCGGTCGCCCGCCGCACTGACCCGGGACCTGGTACTGGCGGCGACCGACGGGCGAGGTGCCCAGCCCGCCGACGCGCTCGGCGGCGCACAGGCCAGCGGCCCGGCGGTGCCGGCCCGGGGCTGGTTGCCGGTGACCGTGCCGGGCGTACCGGCGGGCTGGCGCGACCTGCACGAGCGGTTCGGTTCGCTGCCCTTCGCGGACCTCTTCGTGGACGCCATCGGCTACGCGGAGCACGGGCATCCCGTCTCGACCGCCACGGCGGTGGCCTGGTCCCGGGCGGTCGCCGGGCACGACGGCCTGACCGGTCCCGAGTACGCGGAGTTCGGCCGGGTGTTCGCACCGGGCGGGCGGGCTCCCCGCCCGGGGCAGCGGTGGCGCAACCCGGACGCGGCGCGGACGCTACGGCTGATCGCCGACAGTCGGGCGGAGGAGTTCTACCGGGGCCGGATCGCGGCGGCCCTGGCCGATCACGCCGCCCGTACCGACGGGCTGCTCACCGTCGATGACCTGGCGGCTCACGCCAGCGTGTGGGTCGATCCGGTGTCGGTGCGCTACCGGGACCACGAGGTGTGGGAACTGCCGCCGAACGGGCAGGGCCTGGCCGCCCTGCTCGCCCTGGGCATCCTGGACGGGTTCGACCCGGCCGACGGGTCGCGGTGGCTGCACCGGCAGGTCGAGGCGGTCAAGCTCGGCTTCGCCGACGCGCACGCCCACGTCGCGGACCCCGAGGTGGCGTCGGTACCACCGGCGGCGCTGCTCGCGCCCGAGCACCTGGCTCGGCGCCGGTCGGCGGTCACGGAGTCGGCGGCGGACCCGGTGGCCGGCGTGCCGGAACGCGGCGGAACGGTCTACCTGTGCACCGCCGACGGGAGCGGCATGATGGTGAGCCTGATCCAGTCCACCTACCTGGCCTTCGGCTCGCACGTCGTGCTGCCCGGGTACGGCTTCGCCCTGCAGAATCGTGGCCTCGGCTTCCGCCTCGAGGCGGATCACCCCAACGTGGTCGGCCCGGCGAAGCGGCCGTACCACACCATCATCCCTGGTTTCCTGACCCGGCAGGGGACGCCGGTGGGGCCGTTCGGGGTGATGGGTGGGCACATGCAACCCCAGGGGCACGTGCAACTGGTCTCGGCGACCGTGGACGCGGGACTCGACCCGCAGGCGGCGTTGGATACCCCGCGCTGGTACTGGCACGCCGGCCGCTCGCTGCTGGTGGAGGAGGAGCTGACTCGTGGAACCGCCGGTTCGGCGCTCGTGGCCGACCTGCGGGCCCGGGGTCACGAGGTGCTCGTGCCGCCCGAGCCCACCGTCTTCGGCCACGGCCAGGCGATCTGGCGACACGCCGGCGGCGGGTACGTCGTCGGTTCGGAGTCCCGGGTCGACGGCGGTGCCGGAGGCTTCTGACGCGTCGGGTGCTCCATCGGTCGGATGACTCCGGGGCTCGGTCAACCGGCAAGGGCGCGGTCGCGGAACGTGGTGCGGTACGCCTGTGGAGTGGCACCGACCCGGCGGGTGAAGTGGTGGCGCAGGGCGGCGGCGTCGCCGAAGCCGGCTCGCTCGGCCACCGCCTCCACCGAGAGCGCGGTGTCCTCCAGCAGCCGGCGGGCCAGCAGGACGCGTTGGTTGGTCAGCCAGTCGTGCGGCGTGGTGCCGGTCTCGGCGCGGAACCGGCGGGCGAAGGTCCGGGGCGCCATCCCGGCCCGCGCGGCCAACTCGTCGACGGTGGTCTGCCGGTCCAGGTGACCCATCAGCCATTCCAGCACCGGTTCCAGGGTGGGTGCCTCCGGCGCCTTCGGGATCGGCGCCTCGATGTACTGGGCCTGCCCGCCGTCGCGGTGCGGTGGCACCACCATCCGCCGGGCGAGTCGGGTGGCGGTCGCCGAGCCGTGTTCCTGGCGTACCAGGTGCAGGCAGGCGTCGATGCCGGCGGCGGTGCCAGCGCTGGTGAGCAGGCGACCGTCCTGCACGTAGAGCGAGTTGCAGCGGACCCGGGCGCTCGGATGGCGGCGCTGCAACTCGTCGACGTGCCGCCAGTGGGTGGTGCACTCCCGGCCGTCCAGCAGTCCCGCCTCGCCCAGCAGGTACGCGCCGGCACACACGCTGAACAGGTACGCGCCCCGGTCGGCGGCCCCCCGCAGCGCCTCGTGCACCTCGTTCGGCGCGGTGGTGGCCGGGTCGTGCGCGGGTACGGCGACCAGATCCGCCCGCTCCAGCGGAGCCAGGTCGGCATTCGGTATCAGGTGGAAACCGGCGGAGGTGCGGACCGGGGCCTGCCCAGGTCCGCACACGTCGAAGCGGTAGCCGGGTAGCCCGTCGGCGGTGCGGTCGGTACCGAACACCTCGGCGAGCACGCCCAGTTCGAACGGAGCGACCCCGTCCAGGACGAGTACGGCGACCGAGCGGAGCATGTGACGAGGGTAACCGACCGGGTGGCAGGAAATCGAGCAGGGATGGCATTTCTGCCACTGTCCGGTGGCGGGTGGGGCGCGCAGACTGGCAGATGTCCGGTGCGCACCGGCGGCGACACGACTACCGCAGACGCCAGAAAGCGAGCGCCGCCATGGGGTTCCTGTTCTTCCTGCTCTTCTTCCTGTTCCTCGCCCTCGCCTCCGCCGTCGGGCTCACCGCCGACAGCCGTGACTCCGCGGACTGGAAGCCCTCCGACGGAGGTCGCCGGTGGCAGTCCCGGCGCTGCTGAGGTGATTGTTCCTTTCGTCGGGAAGATCCCGGCCGGGGTCGCCGTGAAAGGGGCGGCCCCGGCGACGGTGCACCCAGGGCGTACGGCAGGCTAGGGGCATGGCTGACGGCTCCTGGTACGACGCCGACATCGACCACGTGATCATTTCCGAGGCGCAGATCCGCGAGAAGACCGCGGAACTGGCCAAGCAGGTCTCCGCGGACTACGCCCACGTCTCCGACGGGCTGCTGCTCGTCTGCGTACTCAAGGGTGCGGTCATGTTCATGGCCGACTTCGCCCGGGCGCTGGGCCGGCACGGGCCCCCGGCCGAGCTGGACTTCATGGCCATCTCGTCGTACGGGCAGGGCACCACGTCCTCCGGGGTGGTGCGCATTCTCAAGGACCTCGACCGGGACATCGCCGGTCGGCATGTCGTCGTGGTGGAGGACATCGTCGACTCCGGGCTGACCCTGTCCTGGCTGCTGCGTTACCTGGAGTCCCGGTCGGCGGCGAGCGTCGAGGTGGTCGCCCTTTTCCGCAAGCCGGAAGCGGTCAAGGTGACGGTGCCGGTCAAGTACGTCGGCTTCGACATCCCGACCGAGTTCGTCGTCGGGTACGGGCTCGACTTCGGCGAGCGCTACCGCGAGCTGCCGTACGTCGGGGTGCTCAAGCCGGAGGTGTACGCCCGCTCCTGACCGGGCCGGCACCCGACCGCGCCGCGCCGGCCCGCCCGTCCGGACGTTCAGCCGACTTTCAGCTGATCGGGCTACCTTTGACCACGGTGGCTCGGAGATCCGATTTCGGGCCACGCCGGCTGACATCCGGTTCGCCGTGCGCGTAAGTGCTGGGCTCGCCAGCTCACATCCGTCTCGCACGGTGTACCGTCGAATGACCGTGGCGCGGCAATCGCGCCCCGGGGTCGAGGCCGGCCCGCACGGCGGCTCCGGCAGCCGCCCCGGCGGCGACACCCACAGTCGGTCAGGACGTCGATCAGGAGGATGCGGGCGTCTCGGCGCTCGACAACAGCATGGAACGTACGCGTTTCTTCCGCCGACCGGTGTTCTGGGTCATCCTGGTCATCCTCGGCGCCGTCGTGCTCAGTCAGTTGTTCACCAGTGGGCCCAGCTACCACCGGGTGGACACGTCCGTCGCGCTCGACCAGCTCAACAAGGGTGGCATCGAGAAGGTCGTGTTCCAGGACAAGGAACAGACGATCCAACTCGAACTGGCCGAAGAGACCGAGTTCGGCGACACCACCACGAAGCTGATCGAGGCCCAGTTCCCCTACGAGGTCGGCAACGAGGTCTGGAACCAGGTCCTCGACGCCAAGGCCAACAACCGGGTGACCGGTCCGGCCGACACCGAGGTGTCGTCCGACAGCATCTGGGTCAGCCTGCTGGTCAACCTGCTCCCCATCGTGCTGCTCGTACTGCTGCTGCTGTTCTTCATGTCGCAGATGCAGGGCGGCGGCTCCCGGGTGCTCAACTTCGGCAAGTCCAAGGCCAAGATGATCACCAAGGACACGCCGAAGACGACGTTCGCCGACGTCGCCGGCTCCGAGGAGGCCGTCGAGGAACTGCACGAGATCAAGGACTTCCTGCAGAACCCGGCGAAGTACCAGGCGCTCGGCGCGAAGATCCCGAAGGGCGTGCTCCTCTTCGGCCCGCCCGGCACCGGTAAGACGCTGCTCGCCCGCGCGGTGGCCGGCGAGGCCGGCGTGCCGTTCTACTCGATCTCCGGTTCGGACTTCGTGGAGATGTTCGTCGGTGTCGGTGCCAGCCGGGTCCGCGACCTGTTCGAGCAGGCCAAGGCGAACGCACCCGCGATCGTCTTCGTCGACGAGATCGACGCCGTCGGCCGGCACCGTGGCGCCGGCATGGGTGGCGGCCACGACGAGCGGGAGCAGACGCTCAACCAGCTCCTCGTCGAGATGGACGGCTTCGACGTCAAGGGCGGGGTCATCCTGATCGCCGCCACCAACCGACCGGACATCCTCGACCCGGCGCTGCTGCGCCCCGGCCGGTTCGACCGGCAGATTCCGGTCGACGCTCCCGACATGGAGGGCCGCAAGGCGATCCTCCGGGTGCACGCCAAGGGCAAGCCGTTCACGCCCGACGTGGACCTCGACTCGGTGGCGAAGCGCACCCCGGGCTTCAGCGGTGCCGACCTCGCGAATGTGATCAACGAGGCCGCCCTGCTGACCGCGCGAAAGGACCAGCGGGCCATCTCCAACGACTCGCTGGAAGAGTCGATCGACCGCGTGATCGCCGGCCCGCAGCGACGTACCCGGGTGATGAGCGACCAGGAGAAGAAGATCACCGCGTACCACGAGGGTGGGCACGCGCTGGTCGCCTGGGCACTGCCGCACGCCGCACCGGTGCACAAGGTGACGATCCTGTCCCGTGGCCGCTCCCTCGGCCACACCCTGGTGCTGCCCACGGAGGACAAGTACACCCAGACCCGCGCGGAGATGGTCGACACCCTGGCGTACGCGCTGGGTGGCCGGGCCGCCGAGGAACTCGTCTTCCATGAGCCCACCACCGGTGCCGGCAACGACATCGAGAAGGCCACCGCACTGGCCCGCGCGATGATCACTCAGTACGGCATGAGCTCCAAGCTCGGTGCGATCAAGTACGGCACCAGCGGCGACGAACCGTTCCTCGGCCGCAACATGGGTCACGAGCGGGACTACTCCGACGCCGTCGCCGCCGAGATCGACAGCGAGATGCGGGCTCTGATCGAGCTGGCCCACGACGAGGCCTGGGAGATCCTGGTCGAGTACCGGGACGTCCTGGACAACATCGTGCTCGAGCTGATGGAGAAGGAGACCCTCTCCACCGCCGACATGGCCAGGATCTGCGCCCGGGTGGTCAAGCGCCCGCCGATGGCCCCGTACAACGGCTTCGGCAAGCGGCAGCCCTCCACCGAACCGCCCGTGCTGACCCCGGCGGAGAAGGACGCGCTCAAGGTGCAGGCCGAGGCCGACGGCGCGCAGGCGACGGTCGGCGGCGGCAGCTCGAACAACTCGGACGGTTCGCACTGAGCACCGACGACACGGCGGCCAGTTCCCGACAGTGGGGACTGGCCGCCTCCGCCACCGAACCCGATCCCGACACCGACCGCCTCGACTACATCGCCGCGCGGCTGGTCAACGGCCGGCTCACCGGCCGTCCCGTCGAGGACACCATGGACCTCGGTCGGATCGAGAAGGCCGTCCGCGAGATCCTCATCGCGGTCGGCGAGGACCCGGACCGCGACGGCCTCCAGCAGACCCCGGCCCGGGTCGCCCGGGCGTACGCGGAACTCTTCGCCGGCCTCCGCGTCGACCCGGCCACGGTGCTCACCACCACCTTCGAGGCCAACCACGAGGAACTGGTGCTGGTCCGGGACATCGACGTGATGAGTCTCTGCGAGCATCACCTGCTGCCCTTCCGGGGCAGCGCCCACATCGGCTACATCCCCGGGCCCGACGGGCGGATCACGGGACTCTCCAAGCTGGCCCGGCTGGTCGAGGTCTTCGCCCGGCGGCCCCAGGTGCAGGAGCGGCTCACCTCGCAGATCGCGGACCTGCTGATGACGCGGCTGGAGCCGCGCGGCGTCATCGTCGTCCTCGAGTGCGAACACATGTGCATGGCGATGCGGGGCATCCAGAAGTCCGGGGCCAAGACGATCACGTCGGCGGTCCGCGGCACCCTCCAGCGGGACGCCAAGTCCCGGGCCGAGGCGATGGCCCTGATCATCCCGCGGTGATCGGCGGCTGATGCTGGCCGTCGGCAGCTCAGGCGGCCAGCATCGCCAGGACGATCCCCGCGGTGGCGACCACGGCCGGGATCAGGCAGACCAGCGCGCCGAACCGCGGCGTACGGTCCACCCGCTCTCCGGGCCGGGGCGGGAAGCACCGACCCACCGCGAGCCACCCCAGGCCGAACGCGACCGCCGGTGCCGGCAACCCCACCACCAACGCCAAGGCGGTCACCGCACCGCCGCCGGCCAGCAGGTACACCAGCACCAGGAGCGTCGGTACGAACAGCCCCAACGGGCCGTACACCAGCAGGTTGCGTGGGCGGGACGGCCAATGCGCCACCCGGGACAGGCCACGCGCGGCGAGCGTGTCGTCCGCGCCGTGAGCGCACCGCCGGGCGTCACGCAACGCCGTCAGGACCGCGGTCGGGCCGCCACTCATCGATCGGGTCGCCGCGGCCAGCTCCGGCGGCGTCGGCTCCAGGGAGATCGGTGGTACGCCCAGCTCGTGTAGCCGGGTCTGCTGCGGCGCCAGCCGGGTGCGTACCCCGGTCAACTCCTCCCGGGCGGCCTGGACCGCGCGGGCCTGCTCGCTCGCGGCGGTCGCCGCGCCCCGGCGTACCCCGTCGAGTTGGCGGGCGGCGGCCAGATATTCGGCCCACGCGGCCCGCACCGGATCCTCGGCCGCCCCGGCGGTCCGCTGTCGACCCGGCCCGACGGTCGTGGCCGGCGGATGATCGACTGTCATCCGGGCTCCCCCTCCGCGCTGTCCGGCACGTCGTACGGAACCAGCACCACGCCGCGCTCGCCCGGCCCGTCCCAGAGCACCACCCGGTCGGGGCGGGGCCGCCACTCCACCGGTCGGCCGAACACCGGGGTGAGCTGCGCCCCGGGTACACCCGCCACCGCCACGGCGGTCAGCTTGTCGACCGTCTCGTCCGGCTCCATCAGCGTCGCGAACGACGGCACCGTACGCCACCAGCCGAGCAGATGCTGCCCGGCCGGTGGTCCGTCGCGCAGCAGGGCCCGCAGCCGGGCCGGAGGCAGCTCGTCGGCGGGTGCCACGTCCAGCCCGAAGACCACCAGGTAGGCCGGCTCCCCGGCGTACGCCACGGCGACCAGGCCGGGTAGATCCACCAGATCGACCGGCTGGCGTTCGGCCAGCTCCGCGACGAGGGCGTCGACCAGCGGTCGTGCCTCGACATCCGGCGCCGCGACCACGAACCGCGCCGTACCCGGCGGGTGGTGGGTCGCCGTGCTGTGTGCGGCCGTCGCCAGCAGCCGGCACGCCGCCGGTCGCGGACCCAGAACCGCCAGGTTCCGACCCGCGGCCGGTCCGAACGGCACCGCCGCCGTGCTCCGCGCCACGTTCACCGCCCGCCCGAGCAGCGCGGCGGGCGTCAGCGAGCGACCGGCGACGGCCGCCCGGTAGCGGGGATCGTTGCCCAGCCGTGGACGCGCATACCCGGCGAAGACGACCGGCGGGGTCGCGCCCGACGGGCGGGCCGCCCAGAGCCGTCGGCGCAACCCGGCCACGGCATCCGGCTCGTTGCCGGGATCGGGGAACCGGACCATCCGCTCGTGACCCCGGATCGCACCCCGCGGACCGCCGAGGCCACCGGCGGTGTTCACCACCGCACTGCCCACCGGCAGACCGGCCGCGGCGTCGTTGGTTGGTTCCAACACCGCCCCGCCGCCAGGCAGCGCCACCCGTACCGGGAACTGGCCCAGCAGCGAGTCCCGCTGCCCGCCGTCGGACCGGTTGCCCAGGCCCAGGTCACCCTCGCCGGCCAGCACCAGATGGACACCGTACGCCCGCCCGGTCCTGGCCAGCGCATCCAACCGGGCGGCCGCCTCGGCGGCCAGCCCGTCCCGATCGGCGAAGAGCACCGGAAGGTTCTCCAGCACACAGACGATCCGGGGTGACGGACGATGTCTCCGCAGCTCCGCGAAACGCTGCCCACCGGCGCGGGCGGACGCCTCGGCACGCCCGTGCACCTCGGCGGTCAACTGGTCCAGCAGATCCAGCACGTACTCCCGGTCGGCGGCCATCGCGGCCGCCCGCACCTGCGGAATCCAGGAGCGATCGCGTTCGGTCTGCAGAAACTCCGCAAAGGACTCGCCGTCGCCAAGGTCCACGAGGTAGAGCGCCAGCTCTTCCGGGCCGTACCGGGCGGCGAGACCGAGCAGGGCCGTGGTCAGGAAGGTGGACCGGCAACCCCGCGACCGACCGCTCACCAGCCAGTGCGGAGTCAGTTCGGTGAAGCCGAGCGAAACCGGCCGTCCACCGGCGTCACCGATGGTGCTGCTCAACCCGTCCGTCCCGTCACCCGGCCACAGGTCGCCCGCCGGTGGCAGCAGGTGGGACAGGGACAACCGGCTGCCCGCCTCGATCTGGGCGGCGATCCGGCGGCACACGGTCTCGACCAACTCGGCCGGCGGATCAGGTTCGACGAAGACCGGTGAGTTCAAACCCCCGTCGGTGCCGACACCGGCGAACGGCGTCCCGGGCGGATCACCCAGCAACGCGTAGGCCGTCCGCATCGCCACCGTAGTCGCCCGCGGCAGCCCGGACCGGCCGGTCGTCGGCCACCCCGCCACCACCAGGTGCAACCCGGCCGCCGGCCCCTGTTCGGCGAGCGCCTCGATTCGCGTCAGGTCGCTCGGCGCGTACGGCTCCGGCAGCGCGGCCAGCACCAGCAGCAGCGAGCGGTCGTGCCGGCGCGGCCCGGAGGCCCCCGGCGCCACCCACCGCTCCGCCTCGGCCAGCACGGCCCGCAGACCCTCGGCGTCCGTGGCCGGCGGGGCCAGTACCCCGGCATCACCCAGCGCCGTGAACGGTGCGAGCGCGACACCCGTCGCGTCCACCGCCCGCACCAGCAGCGCCCCCGCCGGAGTCGCCGCCAGCACCCGCAGCAGTACGGCCCGCAGCAGTCCGACGACCCGCAGGTCGTGCACGTCGGTGTCCACCACCAGATGTCCACTGCCGAACATCGGCACCAGGGCCGGAAAGCGCGCGTCGTCCAGCGGGGCGGCGGTGCCCACCCGGACGAACGGCGGTGGGCCCTCGCCGGCGGGGCGCGCCGGATCGACGCCGTCCAGGGAGGACCCGGCCCAACCGGGGGCGAGGACGGCGGAAGCGTCACGCAACCGCTCGGCAAGAGCGTACTGGCGGCGCTGGTCGGCCGGTACGGGCCGGGTCTCGTCGAGGATCGCCGCCGCCGCCGCAACCGTCGCGGCGGCCCGGCGGTGCAACGCGGCGGCGCGGAGCGTCCGTGTCTTCGGACCGCCCACCGCGTCCACCCCCTCCGCCCGAGGTCGGCACCCACTCGCCGGGCAGAAACGACGGTAACCCAGCGAAGGCTCCACCTCCGGGATGCACGACGGCGCTGCGCCGGTGTTGTCGCGGATCTCACCCATCGGCAGTGATCCGTCACGATCTGCCAAATCTGGGGCATTGGGTCGGAGGGCCTCAGCCGATAGCCTCAGGGGGTGGAATCAGTGCCGCCCCCCGCCGGTTCCCAGGTCTCCCGCGTACCGGCGCAGAGGACCCCGCCGGAGGAGCTTGCGCCGCCCGCCGTGGCGCCGGCCCCGCACCAGCCCCGGCGACGCCTGCGTACGGTGCTGACCGTGATCGGTGCGGTTGTCGCGGCGCTCTGCCTGACCGGAGGGGTGGTCGGTTACCTGGTATACGACCGTGCCACCACTCCCGACCGCAGCACTCCCGCCGTGGTGGTGGACAACTACCTGCGGGCCTTCTTGGTCGACCGCAACGACGTCCGCGCATCGCTCTTCACCTGCGAGGACAACAGTGACTTGGATCAGCTTCGTCGGCTCAGAGACGACCTTGCGGCCCGCGAGGAGCGATTTGACACGACTATGTGGGTCAGTTGGGAAGGGTTCCAGGTGGATCGGGTCGGTGACAACGCAGAGGTAGCCGTCGACCTCACCTTCTCGGCACAGGTGGACGGCATCCGGCAGACTGACCGGCAATCATGGACGTTCACCACTCGGTTGAGGGACGACTGGCGGGTCTGCTCCGCCGCAGCGGCCGGTTAGCCTACTCCACCCACAGCATGTGGACCGGAACCTCCAGAGTGGTAGGTGCCTGGCCGCGCCAGGCCCAGCGGTACCACTCCACCTCGGGCGTCACCCGCACACAGATGTCACCCTCCGCGCCGGAGTAGGTCTCGGTGACGGCACGCAGGTCACGATGCTCGACCGCGCCCACCATGTGCACGACCCGCCGGCCGGTGACCGAGTCCGCCTCGAAGACCGGGGTCGGTGCCCGGTGGGCCGGCGCGTCCAGCGACACGAGGCGGAGTCCGCCAGCCGTCGCCGGCGTGACCGGCCCGCCCACCGTCTCGACCCAGACCCGTTCGACCGGCACCAGCGGTGCGAACACCTCGACCTGGTCGGACTCGGCGCGGTACCACTCGTGTTCCGGAATGACCGGGACGTAGGTGCGGCTGTTCTGCACCACCCGTTCGTCGGCCCGCAGGTCCGCACGCCAGCCCAGGCCGGGCAGCCCGACCAGCACCCTTCGGCCGCGTAGCTCGGCGCTGCCGGCGGCGGGAACGATCTCGATGGGGCGGGGCGGCTGCGGTGCCCAGTCGGGCTGGTCGGCGAACGGGTCCGGAAGCGGTTCGGTCATGACGGTGCGTGCTTCACCCGGCGCCCTTCAACGGCGCGCCCTTCGACCGCATGAACGGCACCGGGTCGATGGCGCCCCGGCTGCTGCGGTCGCCGTCGACGTGGACCTCGAAGTGCAGGTGCGGTCCCGAGGAGTTGCCGCTGCTGCCCACCTCGCCGATCACCTCACCAGCCTGCACGGTGTCGCCCGGTGCGACCCGGGGACGGCTCACCAGATGACAGTAGCGGGTGATGACGCCTTGGGCGTGCAGCACGTCGACGAACCAGCCGCAGCCGCCCTTGCCGGGCCAGCCGTCCACGTCACAGCTGAGTCGCCCTCTCCAGTCGGGATCGCAGCGGGAAACGAGGACCCGGCCGGTCGCCGCGACCCTGATCAGGGTGCCCTTCGGAGCGGCGATGTCCACACCGTTGTGCCCGGGACGGCTGGCGGTCCGGAAGCCGGAGCCGACTCCGCCCGGGATCGGTGCGGTCCAACCGGAGGCGGCGATCTCGCCCCCGGCGGCCGCGTCGCACACCTCCCGGCCCGCGATCAGCGCGCTCCGTGCGGCACCCCCGGCCAGCGCATCCACGATGCGCGCGGCGAGTTCCTCGTGCTTGGCGTAGGCGTCCGGGAAGGCGCTGATCTGGACCCGCTGAGCGGCCACGGTCAGCGGCAGCTTCTCCCAGCCGGGCACGTCGACGAGCTTCTCGTAGAATTTGCGGGACGCGTACTCGGGGTTCATCCGCTGGGCGACCGTGCCCCACGACGCCCGTTGCTGAAAGAGGCCGACCGAGTCGTGGTCGGCACCGATGCCCTCGTTCGGAATCTCCTGCGACTCGCCGACCGTGCGGTTGGCCAGGTTGAGCAGCCGCGACTCCTGCATCGCGGTCGCCACGGCGATCACCCAGCCCCGCGGCGGCACCTTCATCTCCTGGCCGACCTTGATGATCACGGCGGCGTTGCGCAGTTGGCGTTCCCCGTACTGGGCGAAGCGGGGCATCTTCCCGGCGACGTTCACCTCGAAGTCTCCGGTGCACTCCATGCTGGCAGGGGTCAGCTGCTCGGCGGCGTCGCCCCCCAGCTCAGTGAGGAAGAAGGCGCCGGCACCACCGGTGCAGCAGAGCAGCACCAGCGTCGCGGTGAGCGCGGCGGCGAGCGCGCCCACCCGGACCGGCCCGCGGCGGGGACGACTCTCCATGTTCATCCCTGCTCCCAGTCCACCACGTCGACCAGCCAGCGTCCGTCGGGCGCCAGCAGTTCGAGCCGGAGCTGCCCGCCATCGAGTGGAATCGTCGCCTCCACGAAGGTCTCACCGCGGGGACGGATGATCACGTCGCCCGTGACGGCGCCGGTGGGCACGCGGGTCGGGTCGGCGCCGGCGAGCTTCTCGATGAGAGCGGCGGTCGAGAGCGGACGCAGCGCGTCGTGCCAGTCCGCCGCGGTCTGGCCCGGGTTGCCGAGCCAGGCGGCGACGAAGCGTTCGGCCACCAGTTCCGGGGCCGGCTGGCCGGCCCGGGTCACTGGCGACGGTGTCGTGGTCGTGGAGATCGCGCCGTCGTCGCCGGTGGTCGGGTGCACGGTGGTGATCGGGTCGGCCGGACGGTTGCTCAGCCCGGCCGTCGGATCGTCGGGGCCGGCCACCAGCCGGGCCGCCCCGACCACTCCGAGCACCAGCACGGCGATGCCGAGGGCGACGCCCAACCGGGACCGGAGCAACCGGAGGGCCAGGAACTCGATCACCCGACGCACGGCGGTCACCGGGCCTCGGAGCGAACCCGCGGTGCCGGCTTCTCGGGGGCTCGCTCGGTGGAGCCGGGGCGGTAGATGACGAAGGAGGGGTTCTCCTCCGGCACGTCCGGCTCGGTCCAGGAGGCCGGCTGCCGACGGCGCGGCCGGGGCGCGACGGGACGGTTCTCGGTGCGTCGCTCCTGGGCGGGGGCATCGGCGCCGCCCGCTTCCCGACCGTCCGGCCGCTTCTCGCCGGCCGGTGCGCCCGCCGGCACCGGATCCGGACGGGCCTCGGGCCGAACCTTCGGCTGCTCCGGCGCGATGGTTCGGCGTCGTCCCACGCTGGGCTCGGCGGTGCCGCCGGGCTCGGCGACGTCGAGGCGAGCCGCGGTGCGCATGTCGCGGAAGAATCGGCGATGCCAGGAGCCCGCCGAGCTCACCGCCTCGCTGCTGTCCTTGCCGCCGAGCTGGGTGATCCGGCGGTAGGGGCGCAGCAGCAACCACCCGACCACTCCGCAGAGCCAGACCAGCACCACCTGCAACCAGCCGGGGAGGGTGGGCGTGCTCATGATGAGGTCCACCGCGAAGAGGTAGATGGCGGCACCGGTACCGAAGATCGCGATGTTGAACAGCGCCGCCACCACGGCGTTGCCCAGCCGTCGCAGTCCGGCGCTGGCCGGGCGGAGCAGGCCGATGGTGCCCAGGATCGGCGCCGCGATCACCGCCCACCGGAAGATCAGGAAGCCGAGCAGCACCAGCAGCGACGCGGTCAGGTCGAACATCGCGAAGAGCAGGGCGGCGAGCACCGCGATGAACCCGGCGCCCACCCGATCCATGTCCCGAACACCCTGGAGGTACTCGTAGGCCTCCGGATCCTCCCGCTCGATCTGCGCGGCGACCGTCATCCACTGCTGCTTCTTGGCGTTGATGGTGGCCTCGCGGGTTTCAGGGCTCGTCCGAATCTTCTCGGCCTCTCCCCAGGAGAGTGACTTGGCGTCGTAGAGCGCGGCGCCGTACTTCTTCGCCGTCTCGCTGTCGGCCGAGCCGAGCACGCCGCGCAGCCAGTTCCGGTAGAGCATCGACTCGGCGGCCGTGTCGCTGGCCCGGACCGCCGGTGGGCGCTTGTCCGTGCAGGCGTCCGGGTTGGGCATCGCGCACCGGCCTGGTGGCACGTCCCTGGCGGCCGGGCCCACGGCGTCGTGCACGACGCCGAGGGTGGAGACCAGGGCGCCGTCGGCGAGGTTGGCGGACTTGACCGGCCAGGCGGCCAGCGCGGTGACCGCCACCATCACCACCAGCGCCCATCCGGCCGTGGTCATCGCCGTGCTCATGTCCGACTGGCGGGAACGCCAGAGCAGATAGAGCCCGACGACGCAGAGCGTGACGATGCCGAAGACGCTGAACACCTTCTGGTAGATCGCCTTGGTGGCCTGGTCCACCAGCGGATCCGCCCAGCCCCACATGGTCCCGGGATCCCAGGCGCGTTCGCGCAGCGCGTTGGAGGCGCCGATGATCGCCGTCGCCATCATGAACTCGCCGTTGGCGATGGTGTTGGTGAACTTGTAGTCCGGATGCAGCAGCCCTGTCGCGCAGCCCGTCTCCACCTTGTAGGTGCTGTAGCTGTAACCGGCGTAACCGTAGTCGCTGTAGTAGCCCTTCGGGCCGGGGAGCTTGGAGGCCTCGGGACGGGACGCGAACCAACCGGCGATGCCGGAATCCGGCGCGGTCGGAGTCGGGGGCTTTAGGCAGGTCGCCTCCGACTCCGCCACCTGTTGGAGTTTGGCCACGCAGGCGCGGAAGTCGACTTGCCATTCTCGGGTCGTGCAGAGCTCGGCCGGCGCCTGGTACGCGGTCGGAGCCGCGTACGCCGGTGTGGCCGTGAGCCCGGGCCAGCCGATCGTGGCTGCGGCGAGGACGCCGAGTGCCAGGAGGAGCGCCGTGATCCGTGCCCGGGCCCTCGCCATGTCACGCCTCCAGATCAGGCAGCACGGTCGGCAGCACCCCTGCGGCGGCGGCGATGGCGGCGGGGGTGGTGTCGAGGTGATCCAGTAGTCCGTCCACGTAGGAGACGTCGACCCGGACCTTCTGGACCCGGCCGTCGACGTCGCGCATCACGAACTCCCGGAAACCGAGCCGGTTGGCGGAGGTCGCGTCAGCGGTGGAGAGGGAAGCGAGGGTGGCCTCGTAGCCGTCGTTGACTGGTACGCGCAGCAGCCGCAGGGCCTCGGAGGCGATCTCGGCGTCCTCGGCGATCCGACCGACGAAGACGGTGGAGACGAGGTTCTGCACGTCGAGGCCGAGGATGTCGCGCGGGTTCTGGGAGGCGACCAGCGCGGCGAGATTCCACTTACGGGAGTCGCGGGCGAGTCGGACGAGGAACGATCGACCCGAGCGCCATCCCTCCATGAAGTGTGCCTCGTCCAGGCCGACGAGCTTCCGCGATCCCATCGAGCCGCCGTAGCAGCGGCGGACGGCCAAGCGGTGCGCGGTGTGCAGCATCGGCAGGGCGAGTGCCTCCTCGGCCGACCAGTACTCCCGTTCGATCTTGAGGTCGGGCAGCCGCAGGCCGGCCATGGTGATCACGGTGAGCGCGGCGTCCGGGCCGAGCAACCCTTCCGGTGGGCGACCGAAGAAGAGCATCGCCAACGGCATCTCGGCGGTGTCCAACAGCAGGTTGGCCAGTTCCCGGCCGGCGTCGTCGTCGAGCTGCCCGAGGCAGGTGACCACGTCGTCCAGGGTGGAGGTCTCCTCGGCGGGCACCTGCCGTACGGCGTGCCGGAAGAGGGTGGCGGTGGAGGCCTCCCGGGCCACCTGTGGTGGCACCAGCATCATGCAGATGTCCTGGACCAGCATCCGGCGCTCGGCCCGCGCGTTGGAGACCGCGATCTCGAACTCCCGGTCGCCGGCGGCTCCGGCGCCGAACTCGCTGCGCAGCGGGGTCGGGATCAGGGAGTACGGTGCCAGCGTTCCGTGTTCGGATCCGGTCAGATTGAGCACTCGCGAGTACGGCCGCAGTTCCGGCATCGCGCAGAGCCGGGCCAGCGGGCCGGAGGGGTCGAGCAGGGTCACCTGCACGCCACGGCGAGCAGCCAGGTAGCCCAACGCGCCGAGCAGTGTGGACTTGCCGCCGCCCGGCTCGGCGACGAAGACCGCCAGGCCGGAGCGCTCCCGCACCTCCATCGGGAAGTGCAGGTCGAGGAAGACAGGCCGGCGGCAGGTGCCGGCGGTACGCCCGATCAGGTCGCCCCGGCGGTCTCCCACCGTGGAGGCGGCCTGCGGCAGCGCCGCCGCGAGCAGGTTGACGGGCATCCGACGGACGTAACCGGTGTTGGCGATCGGCTCGCCCGGGATGAACTCGCGGGCCAGCCAGTCCTGGTTCTTCGGATGTTGCAGAGAGATACGCAGCTCCCGGGAGTAGAGCTGGATGAGCCGCCGGGCCCGTTCCAGGCACTCCTCCCGGGTACGCCCGCCGACCGCGATCCGGTGCCAGCCGTGGGCGCGGGCGGAGTCGACCGGCAGCCCGGTGGTCATCTCGTCCCCGATGACCAGCGCCCGCTTGGCCAGCCGCTCCAACTCCGGTGGGGCGTCGATGCCGTGTTCGGCGTAGTCCAGCTGCTGCGACCGGATCATGCGGAGCCGGTGTTCCAGATTGCGGAAGGAGTCGCCGGAGCCGAGGATGTCGACCCGGGTGGAGAGCTCCATCGGCCAGGGCAGCCGTTCGTGGAAGTGCAGCCAGGGCTCGTGCCGCTCGGGAATCTCCAGCGGCTCCATCCGGCCCACGGCGAGCACCGCCACGTGCCGTTCCTCGCCGGTCATCCGGTTGACCAGCTTCACCGTGGAGCCGTACGGCGTGCGGTAGCGCTCGACCTGTTCGGTGAGGGCGAGTAGGTCGCCGCGTTCCCAGCGCCCGTCGGTGATTGGCGAGAGCGTGCCGGGAGGCGCCATGCAGAGCGCCACCGACCGGTAGAGCAGCCATTCCAGCTCCTGCGCGGTGACCCGCCGCCCGCGCATGCCGAACGCGCCCAGCACCTCGTCGAACTGTTCGACGGTGCGGCCGAGCTTGCGTCGCTCACCGTCGGCGACGCCGCGGCCGAAGGTGCGCAGCAGCCGCTCGGTGAGCGAGTCGCCGAGCGACCGGCGGGCGAAGGTGACCCCGAGGTAGGTCTGACCCTCGGCGTGGTTGACCGAGAGCAGGTGCCGCTGCGCGGCCACCAGGTGCTCGGCCCAGCCGGGTGTTCCGGGGACGTCGGGCAGCGGCGCGGCGGTGTTCGCGTCGATGGTGCGGGCCCATTCGTCGGCCGGGAAGGGCCGGGTGGTGCGGCGCAAATGCAGCCGGAAGCCGGCCAGGCCGGCGTACTGCTCCGAGATGGCGGAGAGCAACGCCTCGCGTTCCGCGTCCGGGCGGAAGGCCCAGCGCACCTCGGGCAGCCAGTACCAGGCGGTGACCGTGTTGGGGGTGAAGGTCAGGTGGCCGGCGATCTCGGTGATGGCCAGCTCGACCGCCGGATCGCGATCACCGAACTTGATCTTCGGCGGCCGGACGCGGACCGGCTTGACCGGCCGGTCACGGTGGTCCACCGAGCGCTGCCGGGGGGCGGGGCGGGTGGCCGGTGGCGCCGTCCGGCGCGGCGTCCGGGTCGCGGCATCGGCGTGTGCCGGCTCGGTCTCCCGGACGTGCCGGTCCTCGCGGGCCGGGGGTTCCTTGCCGGCGGGAGGCTGGTGGCCACCGCCGGGTCGTCGAGCACCGGTACGGGAGGAGTGGCCCGCGGGGGAGCGGGCGGTGGCGCGGGAACCGGGGGCGGAGCCGCACGAGGGGGCGCGGGTGCCGGTCCGGCGGCGAGTGGTGGCGTGGGGTGCGGCTGCTGTGGCAGCGCCCGCGCGGAAAGCCCGTTACCCCGCTGCGCACCTGGCCGGGGGTAGGCGCCGCCGAACAGGTCGAGGAACGGGGAGTCGATGTCCGCGCCGTCCCGACTGGTCGGCGCGGGTTCGGCCGGAACCGCCCGGCGCTGCGGCGGTCGGGGCGCCTGAAACACACCGACGCTTCCGTGACCCGGGGAGGTGGCGAGCGCCGGGTCCAGCGTGGCGTCGTCCAGCTCGTTGGGTTCCGGGTAGTCGAATGAACGCGCACGGTTACCGTGTGGTGCGGCCGGGCGTCCGGCCGGGGATCCCGGCGTGGCGGAGCGGCTCATGCGATCGCCCTGCCCGTGTCCTCGCTCGGCCCGTACGGCGTGCAGCCCGTCATGCCAGTTCCTCCCGGATCCTGATCCTGCTGCCGACCAGCCGCGGATCGCGCTGCTCGGCGGCCGGCTCCCGGGTGCGTCGCCAGTCGGTCAGCGCGGTACGGATCACCATGCGCGCCGGACGGTCCGGATCGACGTACCGGAAGACGAACGAGGTGGTCACGATGGCGAGGGCGATCTCCCAGGCGGGGAAGAGCTCGACCTGCAACGTGAACAGCCAGTGGATGAACATGTAGAGGGGAACGAGCAGGATGAACAGCCCGTACTGGGCGTACGGCAGGTGGACCGGAAGGGTGTAGCCGGGCGGGCCGAGATAGACCAGGCGAGCCCGGTAGATGTCGTCGTCGGTGCGTAGCCGCATCTCGTGCCCGCGCCTATTCGAAGATCAGGTTGATCAGGAAGTCGCCGATGAAGAAGAGGGTGGCGGCTCCGGCGATGAAGGCCAACCCGACGATCGCGATGGCGGAGCTGGTCAGCACCTTGGAGATCTCGCCCCGGCTGGCGCGGCCGATGAAGATGACGCCCAGCACGGCGAGCAGGATCGGAGCGATCTTGCTGGCGAAGAAGGTGACGACGCCCTCGGTGTTGATCCCCTTCGGCTCCTCGGCGGCGAACGGGATTGACGATGCCAGGGTGGAGAGCAGGTGGGCGGCGCTGGTTGACGCCGTTTCCATCAGCTCGATGGCGATCACTGAAACCTCCCCAAGTCGCGGCCGGCGGCGCCGCGGTGGTGCAGTAGGCAAGCCTTGCGGGATCGGTGCTCACTGTGCGCAGCGTCCGAGACCCTGCGTACGGCAGTCGCCACGGAAGGTGGCGATTTTTGGGCGGGTTGTCCCGCTTTGGCCCTCCCTCCAAGCGTCGCCATCTCGATGCTGGGCAATTCCACAGCGTACGGGCCGCCCCCCTTTGCGACAAGCCGCGAAGATGCTGCCCGATCCGACCCGGACGACCGATCGTACACCTGTTCCAATTGCCATGTCAGGGCTGTCGACCGGGCGGTCTTTCGACGGGCGGCGCGCCCGGTACCGTCCTACTCGTGACCGATCTGGTGCGGGCCCCGGCCCCGGTGGTGATGGGCGTCCTGAACGTCACGCCCGACTCTTTCTCCGACGGCGGACGCTACGCCGGCGTCGAGGCCGCTGTCGCACACGGCGTCCGGCTACGAGCCGACGGAGCGGAGTTGGTGGATGTCGGTGGCGAGTCGACCCGGCCCGGTGCCGACCGCGTCGACGCGGAGACCGAGGCCGCCCGCGTGGTGCCGGTCATCCGGGAGCTGGCCGCCGCCGGCGTCCCCGTCAGCATCGACACCACCCGCGCCCGGGTGGCGGAGGCGGCGTTGCGGGCCGGCGCGATCGTGGTCAACGACGTCTCGGGCGGGCTCGCCGACCCCGACATGGCCCGGGTGGTCAGCGATGCCGGCTGTCCCTGGGTGCTGATGCACTGGCGCGGTCACTCCCGCCGGATGAGCGAGCTGGCCAGTTACGGCGACGTGGTCGCCGACGTCCGGGCCGAACTCGGCCAGCGGGTGGAGGCCGCGCTCGCCGCCGGGGTCGCCCCGGACCGCATCGTCATCGATCCGGGTCTCGGCTTCGCCAAGACGGCCACCCACAACTGGCAGCTCAGCGCCCGACTGCCGGAGCTGCTCCAGCTCGGCTACCCGCTGCTGTTCGGCGCGAGCCGCAAGTCCTACCTGGGCCGGCTGCTGGCCGGCCCCGACGGCGCGCCTCGGCCCACCGACGGGCGGGAGGCGGCCACCGTCGCCACCAGCCTGCTCGCGGTCGCGGCCGGCGCCTGGGGAGTACGCGTGCACGACGTGCGCGCCACCGTCGACGCGCTCGCCGTCTGGCAGGCCACCGGCCGTCCCCGCCTGGCCGCCATGTCGGCGGGTACCCGGCCCGCCGGCACCTCGGCCGACGGCGGCGTGACCGCCACCGGGCCGACCGGCGGCACCGGGATGCCGAACGCCGCCGGGCAGGTCGGGGCCGACGGGCGGGCTCGACGGTGACCGGGCGGATCGAGCTGACCGGCCTGCGGGCGCACGGTCGCCACGGGGTCTACGAGTTCGAGCGGGCCAACGGCCAGGAGTTCGTCATCGACGCGGTGCTCGAACTCGACCTGGGCCCGGCCGCCCGCTCCGACGACGTGCGCGACACCGTGCACTACGGCGAACTGGCCGAACGGCTGGTCGAGGTGGTCACCGGCGAGCCGGTCAACCTGATCGAGACCCTCGCCGACCGGCTGATCGAGGTCTGTCTGGCGGATCCACGGGTGTCCGGCGCGACGGTCACGGTGCACAAGCCCGAGGCTCCGGTTCCGCACACCTTCACCGACGTGGCCGTGACGATGCGCCGGACGCGTACCCGATGACCCGCGCTGTGCTCTCCCTCGGCAGCAACCTGGGTGACCGGCTCGGCCACCTGCGCACCGCCCTGGCCGTGCTGGGCGAGAGTGTCCTGGTGGTCTCCGGGGTCTACGAGACTCCGCCGTGGGGCGACACCGAGCAGCCGGCTTACCTGAACGCCGTGCTGCTGGCCGTCGACCCGACGGCCGGTCCGTACGACTGGTTGACTCGGGCCCGGGCGGCGGAGGACGCCGCCGGCCGCGTCCGGGACCCCGGGCGGCGCTTCGGTCCGCGCACGCTCGACGTCGACGTCGTCGCGGTGTGGACCGACGACGACCGCCCGGTGCTCAGCGACGATCCCGAGCTGACCCTGCCGCATCCCCGGGCGCATCTGCGGGCCTTCGTCCTCCGGCCGTGGATCGACATCCAGCCCTACGGTGAACTGCCCGGGCACGGTTGGCTGACCGACCTGCTCACCAACGGTCCGGCCGCCGCCGAGGTGCCGGAACTGAGCCCTCGGCCCGATCTGACGTTAGAGTCGACGACATGAGCGAGCGCAGCGAGCGAATCATCAGGCTCAGCGCGTTGGCGCCTCATGGTGGTGCGGAGCGCAGCGGAGTGCCGGTATGAGTGTCTCCCCGCCGCCCGACGGCTCGCGGATGGGGCCCACCCGCATCTCGACCCTGGTGGTGACCGCCCTCGCCGCCGCGGCGGTCGCCTGGCTGCTGATCAGCACCTTCTACTACGACCGACTGCCGCCGTTGCCCTGGTTGCCGGTGGTGACGCTGGCCGGGCTCGCCGTCCTGGAGGCGTACGCGGCCATCAACACCCGGGGCCGGATCGAGCGCCGGCCGGGGCGCGAGCCGGTGAACCCGTTGATGGTTGCCCGGTTCGTCGTGCTGGCCAAGGCGTCCGCGCTGGTCGGTGCCATCTTCGCCGGTGGGTACGCGGGGCTGGCGGGGTGGTTGTTCGTGCAGCCGACCCGGGCGGCCGCAGACGACCGTCCGGCCGCCGTCGCCGGCCTGCTGGCCTCGGCCGCTCTGGTGGCCGCGGCACTCTGGCTGGAACGGTCCTGCCGGGTCCCGGAGCGGCCCGACGACGAACACGAGCCGGACGACTGGGAGAGCCGCCCGGGCCGCGGCTAGACCGCCGGCTCCCGCCGGGGCAGGGGGTTACGCCGGCTCCGGCGCGCGGGTACGGTGCCTGCGACCGAAGGGCAACGCCCCGCCACCGGTCCGCCCGTGCGTCGGTGGAGTCCGGGCGGCCGCTGGGAGGCAGGAATCATGGGGTACGACGAACCGGGCCGCAGCGGAGCGCCGGAGCTCAACTCGGCCGGTGCCGCGACCGGCGCGGAGGCCGCCCTCGACGACACCGACGCCGAGTCGGGCCGGGACCGGTTCGGCGTCTACATCGTCTGGGAGACCCTCCTGCTGCTCGGCTTCGGCGCGCTGGTCTACCTGGTGTGGCGGGAGGACCCGGCCGTGTTGCGTGGCAGCGGGCTGCGCGACCTCATCGTCGACGTGGTCGGCCTGGGCCTGCTGGCACTGGCAGCCGGACTGACCCTGCGGACCGCCGCGGTCAACCTCGCGATCGGGCCCGTGGCGGTGGCTGCCGGGCTGCACTTCGCCGAACAGAGCGATCGCGGGGTGCTCGTCACCGTCGGCACGGCCACGGCGGTGGCCGCGGTCGGTGGGCTGCTGCTGGGGCTGGTGGTCGTGCTGCTGCACGTGCCCGGCTGGGCGGCGAGCCTGGGTGGCGCGGCCGGTGTCATCGTCTACATCGAGCAGCGCTCGGCGCCCGTGCTGGTGCAGGGGGACTACGACCCCCGAGGCACCGCCGGACAGCTCTTCATCGGCTTCGCCGCGATCGCGGTGTTCGGTGGGCTCTTCGGGGCGGTGAGCCCGATCCGTCGCCTGGTCGGTCGATTCCGTCCGGTCGTCGACCCGGCCCGCCGACGGGGTGCGTCGGCCGCCGTCGTCGCCACCGGCGGGTACGTCTGCTCCGCCGTGCTCGCCACCCTCGCCGGAGTGCTGATCGCCTCGACCGACGGGGCGGTGACACCGGCGGCGGGGCTGGACTGGACGGTGCTGGCGGTGGGAGCGGCGCTGCTCGCCGGCACCAGTGCGTTCGGCCTGCGTGGTGGCGTCTTCGGCACGCTGGTGACGGCCGGTGCCATCGGCCTCTTCCTCGCGTACGCGCAGGCGCGCGACTGGACGATCAGCAACTGGGCGGTCGGTGGTGTGGCGCTGGCCGCGGGACTCGCGGTCACCCGCCTGGTCGAGACGTACGGACGCCCGGCGTCGCCAGCCGGGGCGCTGCCGCCGCCGACGCCACCCGCCGACGCCACCACCGGCGCCGGGTGGAGTGTGGCGCAGCCGCAGCCGGTCGGTGACTGGCCACCCGTCCTGCCGGCCCAGCCCACCGCCGGCACCACGGACCCGTGGGGATCCCGGAGCTGGGAGACCGGCCCGCGGACCTGGGAGACCGACGACCGGTGAAGGCGGCTATCCCTCCCGCGCGTCGTCGGCGCGCCGAGAGTGATCTCGGCGGTTAGGCTCGGTACATGACCGACACATCATCGATCTCCGACGGCCGGTCGTTCGAGGAGTTGGACGTTCTCTCCACCGAGGAGTTGCGCGAGCGGGCCTTCGCACTGGCCCGCGAGCGGCGCGACGTGCGGTTCTTCTGGTCGGTGCTGCGGCACCTGCCGAACGCGGACGAGGCCGCCGCGCTGGACGGCGCGCCGAACTCGGTGGGACCGACGGTCGACGAGGCGGTGGCTCTCTGGCGCGAGATGACCGGCCACGGCTACGAGGAATCGGCGCCGTTGCTGCGCGCCGCCTTCATCGACTACCTGATGAAGCACTAGAACTTCGCCTACTTCGCGTACCACCATAATTGACGCCTCGCGTTTGCCTGCGTCGATTCGCTGGGAACTAGCGGGGCCATGGCTCTCACCAATCGATACAAGTCCGCACCGGGCGCCGGCACGCTCGCCGCGCTCATCCTGGTCCTCGTCTTCGGCAGCCCCTGGTACGTCGACTGGGCCAGGAACAACACCGATCCGGACAGCGCCGGCGGGTGGTTCCTGCGCCTGCTCACCTGGCCTGCCTGGCGATTCGACTCCTCGGACTCGATCCAGGAGATCTTCGCCGACGACCTGAAGGCGATCCTCGTGGTCGTCCTCACCTTCGTGTTCCTCTACCTGCTGCCGGGCTCCCAGCTCGCGCGGGCCCGCGGAACCATCAGCCAGTTCTTCGCGGGCTGGGGGGCGTTCATCTTCGCCGGGGCGTTCGCGGCCCTGTTCACCACGCTGATCCGGACCAACCCGTCGCTGCTGGGTGCCTTCCAGGCCGCGGGTGACGGCGCGGAGTACGGCTTCTTCGTGGGCTGGATCGTCGGACTCGCCACCCTCGGCGGCTACCGGGGCCGGCGCTGACGGCGACGGCCGGCCGGGCAGGTTCCCGGCCGGCCCGCCCGGCCACGGCGGCGCTCAGCCGGTCGGCTCCGCCAGCGTCAGCACGCGTTCCCGGCTGAGCGTGCCCACCGGCCGCCCGTCATCGGTCACCACGGCCTGCCCTCCGGCGGAGGTGAGCAGGACGGCCAACGCGTCGTAGGCCGAGCCGCCCAGTGGCACCGTCGGCAGGCCCGCGCCGCCATCGGCCGGCAGCGGTTCGAGTACCTCCCGGGTCAGCGGGGTGACCGCCAGTCGGCGGATGCCCCGGTCCGCCCCGACGAACTCACGGACGAACCCGGTGGCAGGAGCGCCGAGCAGGGTGGCCGGGGTGTCGTACTGCTCCAGCCGGCCGCCCTCGGAGAGCACCGCGATCCGGTCGCCGAGCCGGACGGCCTCGTCCAGGTCGTGCGTGACCAGGACGATGGTCTTGCGTACCTCGGCCTGCAACCGCAGGAACTCCTCCTGAAGCCGGGTACGCACGATCGGGTCCACGGCGGAGAACGGCTCGTCCATCAGCAGCACCACCGGATCGGCCGCGAGCGCCCGGGCCACCCCGACCCGCTGCCGCTGGCCGCCGGAGAGTTCGTGCGGGTAGCGCCGGCCGAACTGCGCCGGATCGAGGCCGACCAGTTCCAACAGTTCCTCGACCCGGCGCTTGACGGGGCCGGCGGCCCAGCCGAGCAGCCGGGGCACGGTGGCGACGTTGGCGGCCACCGTCTGGTGCGGAAAGAGCCCGACGTTCTGGATGACGTAGCCGATCTGTCGGCGCAGTCGCACCGGGTCGACCCGGGTGACGTCGGAGTCGCCGAGCAGGATCCGCCCGGCCGTGGGCTCGATCAGCCGGTTGATCATTCGCAGCACGGTCGATTTACCGCAGCCCGACGGCCCGATCAGTACCACCAGTTCGCCCGAGTCCACGTGCAGGCTGAGGTCTCGGACCGCCTCGGTGCCGTCCAGGTAGCGCTTGCCGATGCCGTCGAGGGTGATCGACGCCGCGCGCCGGCCATCTCCGGCACCCGGGGTAACGTCCACGTATGTCCTTCCGCCTGAGCTACCGGGCCGATCCGGGTAACCCGTGGTTCTCCTGGCAGTACGTGCGGGACAACTCTGACACGGTGCTCGCCGCCCTGCGTGAGCACACCACGCTGACCCTGCGGGCGGTGCTGATCGCCGCGTTGATCGCCGTCCCGTTGGCGGTGGTGGCGTACTGGTTCCGGCCGCTCACCGGGCCGATTCTCGCACTCACCGGGGTGCTCTACACCGTCCCCTCCCTGGCCCTGTTCGCGTTCGTCGCGCCCTATCTGGGCATCGGTGTCGCGACCGTGCTGAGCGTGGTGGTGCTGTACGCGCTGCTGGTGATCGTCCGTAACACCGTCGCGGGACTCAACCAGGTGCCGGCGGAGGTCCGGGAGGCGGCCGAGGGCATGGGTTACGGCCGCTGGGGGCGGCTGCTGCGGATCGAGCTACCCCTGGCGGTGCCCGGCATCCTGACCGGCCTCCGGTTGGCCACGGTCTCCACGGTGGCCCTGGTCACGGTGGGCGTGGTGATCGGGCGCGGCGGGCTGGGGCAGATCATCTTCGCCGGCTTCCAGAACAACCTCTACAAGGCCCAGATCATGACCGGGACGCTGCTCTGTGTGCTGTTGGCACTGGTGCTCGACCTGCTGCTGGTCGGGGCCGGCCGGCTGCTCACCCCGTGGCTGCGCGGGCGGACCGGATGAGTGTCGGGGGTGGGAGGATGACCGGGACCGGTCGGAGGACGCGATGAACCCGGTGTCGCAGGCGGTGGTCTGGCTCAACGATCCGTTGAACTGGACGAACCCGGGCGGCATCCTGGACCGGCTCGGCGAGCACGTGAGCATGTCGGCGGCCGCGGTGCTGCTGGGCTGCCTGGTCGCCTGGCCACTCGGTCTCTGGCTGGGCCACACCGGCCGGGGTGGCGGGCTGGTGGTGCTCGTCTCCAACCTCACCCTGGCGGTGCCCACGCTCGCGCTGCTGACGATCCTTCCGTTGACCTTCCTGGGCTTCGGCCGCCCGGCCGTGGTGGTCGCCCTCGCGGTCTTCGCCGTGCCGCCGTTGCTGGCCAACGCGTACACCGGGGTGCGGCAGGTCGATCCGCAGATCCGCGAGGCGGCCCGGGGGATGGGCATGACCAGCGCCCAGGTGCTGCGTCGGGTGGAGTTGCCGTTGGCGGTGCCCTATCTCGCGGCCGGCTTCCGGACCGCCGCCGTCCAGGTGGTCGCCACGGCGGCGCTGGCGACCTTCGTCAACGGCGGTGGTCTGGGAGAGATCATCCGGTTCGGGTTCGGCCTGAGCATCGCGGTCGGCGGTGGGCAGATCCTGGCCGGCGGGCTGCTCGTCGCCGGGCTCGCGCTCGGCGTCGAACTACTCTTCGCGCTGGTCGAACGGCTGGTCACCCCCCGCCCGCTGCGCCGTGCCCGGCGCGGTGCCGGGCGACGCGCGGCGGACGCGGTCACCGGCTCCTGACCGGGTGGTGCCGGTGATGCGCCCGGCCGCCCGTCGGGAGTGGCGGACGGCCGGCGGCCCGATGGTGACGTTCCGGTGACGAACGCCTCCCCGGGTTGTCGGTGGGTGGCGTCAGGATGTTTGGTGGAACTCGCGGGCGGCCGGACGACGGATCGCCCGTCGGACACGCGGCCGGCCCGCCCGGGTCGCGCCGGGACACGGAAGGCGGGCTGATGCGCGCAGGTAGAAGACTGTCCATCGCGGTGGTGGGAGCCGTCGCGGCGGCGACGGTGCTGGCGGGTTGCGGTGACGCCGGCTCGTCCGGCACCGAGGCGCCCCAGCAGGGTGCCTCGGGTGAGGGCTGCGCTCCGGTGGCCGGCGAGCAGTTGATCGCACTCGACGACGACAAGTCCCTGCAGAACGCCGACAACATCATCCCAGCGGTCAACAGCGAGGTGGCCACGCCGCAGCTGATCGCCGCGCTCGACAAGGTCTCCGGGGTGCTCGACACACCAAAGCTGGTGCAGCTCAACAAGGCGGTCGACGTGGACCGTAAGAGCGCGCAGGCCGCGGCGCAGGAGTTCGCCACCGCCAACTCGCTGACCGACGGCCTGGAGAAGGGGCCGGGCGGGCGGATCACGGTGGGGGCGGGCAACTTCACCGAGAGCGAGATCATCGCCGAGCTCTACAAGATCCAGCTCACCGCCGCGGGCTACCAGGTCACCGTGCAGCAGATCGGTAACCGGGAGCTGTACGAGCCGGCGCTGGAGAAGGGTGAGATCCAGGTCGTCCCCGAGTACGCGGCCACCCTGGCCGAGTTCCTCAACGGCAAGGCGAACAGCGGCGGCCAGCCGGTCTCCTCGCCGGACGTCGAGGGCACCGTGACCGCGCTGCGTGGCCTCGGTGAGAAGGTGGGCCTGACCTTCGGCGCGCCAGCCGCCGCGCAGAACCAGAACGCCTTCGCCGTGACCCGGGAGTTCTCCGAGAAGTACGGCGTGCGGACCCTCTCCGAACTGGCCGAGAAGTGCTCGGGCACGGCGACGGTGCTGGGTGGCCCGCCGGAGTGCCAGGAGCGCCCGTTCTGCAAGCCCGGCCTGGAACAGACCTACGGGCTGGCGGTGGGCTCGTTCTCCTCGCTCGACCAGGGCGGCCCGCTGACCAAGACGGGTCTGCGTAACGGCACGATCAGTGTCGGCCTGGTCTTCTCCACCGACGCGGCGTACGCGCAGGGCTGACCGCCCGCGCCACCACGACGCGCACCCCGGGCGGATCGGCCCGGGGTGCCGTGTCGTTGCTGGCCCCGTACCTGCCCGGGTTGCGGTGGCGGGTCCGGTCGGGATTCGTCGGGACGTACCGCCGGCACCTGTCGTCGGACCGTTCCCACGTGACGCAACTCTCGGTAGGCTGCGGACCCATGCCCGCCCCGGTGCCCGCCGACACGCGTAACCCCCAGCTGCTCACCGTGCTCTTCTGGGGCGGTGTGGCCCTGGCTCCCGTCGCGGCGCTGATACTGCTGGTGGCTGACGGCAACGGGCCGCTGCGGTTCGCCGCGGTGCTGGCCATTCTGGCCGTGGTGCTGATCGGTCTCTCCATCGCGCTGCGTACCGACGGTGGCGGGCAGCACGCCGGGGAACTACGCGAGGAGGTCGACGAACTCCGGCGGGAGCTGCGCGGTGAGATCGTGGCCGCGGCCCAGCGCGGTAACCAGGCGCTCGACGAGGTCCAGCGGGTTCAGGAGGCGTTGGCCGGGTTGCGTCGGCGGGTCGACTCGGGTGGTGCGGCTCCGATCGGGGCCGAGGAGCCGTCCGGCCCGGGCCGGGCCCGGGTGCCGGTACCGGAGGGGCCTCCGCGGCAGGCCGAGCGGCCGAGCGGTCAGGCCGGGATGTACGGCGCGGCCCAGGCGGCCCACAGCCCGAGTCGTGGGTACGGCGGGGAGCGGTCCGGGCCCGGCAGCGATCGCCCGGCCAGTGGCTCGGCCGGTGTCTACGGTTCGCCCGTCCGCCCTGAGCAGGAGAGCCGCCCGGGTGAGCCGGGGCCGAGGCCGCTCGGTGTGGTTCGGCACACCGAGACGGTGCACGTCACCACCCGACACACCATCGTGGACGGCGGTGTCGGCGAGTCCGGTGGCCGGTACGGCGGGTACCCGGCGGCCTGGTCGACAGCGCAGCCCGGAGAGCGCGCGCGGGGCGGTCACGGTGCCGAGCGGGACGACCAATCGTGGTCCGACGGGGACGACCGTTCCCGCCGGGACGAGAGCCGAGGCTGGTCCGGTGCGGGCCGCCACGACGAACGTTCCTGGTCCGGCACGCCACAGGAGGAGGAGCGCCCCTGGGCGGGCGTGTCCCGCGACGACGACCGGCCGTGGCCCGGCTCGCCGCGCGAGGAGGAACGTGGCTGGTCGCAGCCACGGGAGGAGAGCCGCTGGTCGGCTGCGCCCGACGACTGGTCCACCGCCCCGGACGCGGGTTCGGGTTACCCCGACGAGCACGTGGCGCAGCGGGACGACCGCGACTGGGCAGGGCCGCGCCACGACCGGGGTTGGGACGCTGCCGCCCAGCACTGGGAGGAGACGCCCGCCGACCCGGCTCCGGCCGCGCGGGGGCATCGGGCGGACGACACCGGGCAGTACTGGGCGCAGCTGCGGGCCGGTGACCGCTGGGCGACGGTCCGGGACGACGACCGGGGACGCGAGCTGCGGGTCGGGGAGCGCCGGGCCGAGATGCACGCCGACCCGGCCGGCACCGAGTACCGGGTGGCGGACCGCTGGGCGAGCGTGCGCCACGACGAGCCTCGGCGGGGTACCGAGGGCGACGACTCGTGGCGGGACGGCTGGGAGGAGCCGGAGAGCCGTCCGGCGCTGCCCGCTGGTGGGGTGCCGGTGCCGCAGGAGTGGCGACCACCCCGCCAGCGCGGTTATCAGCCCGAATCAGCACGCGGCTATGAGCCGGAGCCGGAGCCGGCGTACGGGTACCAGCCCGAACCCGCGCGTGGACAGCGTCGGGGCGAGGAACCCTACGGTCGGCGGCACCACGCCGAGGAACCCGGCTACGGCCCCGCGCACGACGGCGGCGCTGGCCGCTGGCGCTGACCCCCGCCGGTCCCCACCGGGCGGCGGCCGTCACTTGTCGATGTCGCCCACCACGAAGAACATCGAGCCGAGAATGGCGATCAGGTCCGGCACCAGACAGCCGGGCAGCAGCGTGGCCAGCGCCTGCACGTTCGCGTACGAGGCGGTGCGCAGCTTGAGCCGCCACGGCGTCTTCTCGCCCCGGGAGACCAGGTAGTAGCCGTTGATGCCCAGCGGGTTCTCCGTCCAGGCGTACGTGTGTCCCTCGGGTGCCTTGAGTACCTTCGGCAGTCTGGTGTTGATCGGGCCGGTCAGCCGGTCGACGCGGTCCAGACACTGCTCGGCCAGGTCGAGTGAGGCGTACACCTGGTCGAGCAGCACCTCGAAGCGGGCGTGGCAGTCGCCGGCCGTCTTCGTCACCACCGGCACGTCGAGCTGGTCGTAGGCGAGGTAGGGCTCGTCACGACGCAGGTCGAGATCGAGTCCGGAGGCCCGGGCCACCGGACCGGAGGCCCCGAACGCCGCGGCCTCGGCCGCCGACAGCACGCCCACCCCGACGGTGCGGGCCAGGAAGATCTCGTTCCGGCGGATCAGGTTGTCCAGGTCCGGCATCCGGCGGCGCACCTCACCGATGGCGGCCCGGGCGCGACCGGTCCACCCGGCGGGTACCTCCTCCTTCAACCCGCCGACCCGGTTGAACATGTAGTGGATCCGGCCGCCGGAGACCTCCTCCATCACCGCCTGGAGCGTCTCCCGTTCCCGGAAGGCGTAGAACATCGGGGTGATGGCGCCGATCTCCAGCGGATACGAGCCGAGGAACATCAGGTGGTTCAGCACCCGGTTCAGTTCGGCCAGGGCCATCCGCAGCCAGGTGGCCCGCTCGGGCACCTCCATGCCCATCAGCCGCTCCACGGCGAGCACCACGCCCAACTCGTTGGCGAACGCCGAGAGCCAGTCGTGTCGGTTGGCCAGCACGATGATCTGCCGGTAGTCGCGCACCTCGAACAGCTTCTCGGCGCCACGGTGCATGTAACCGACGACCGGTTCGGCGGCCAGCACCCGCTCCCCGTCGAGGACGAGCTTGAGCCGTAGCACGCCGTGCGTGGAGGGGTGCTGCGGACCGATGTTCAACACCATGTCCGCGCCGAGCTGCTCCCCGCCGGTGCCCGCCACCAGACCAGCCCCGGTGCCGACGGTCAGCTCACGCAGGTCGCCCGTGGTCATGCCCGCCATCGTGCCATGAACACCGGACCCGGGCGGCATACGTCTGCGCTCCAGCCCCGACCGAAAGGGCGGTGCGCCCCTCCGCACGCCGTTCGTACGATCCGGCCATGCAACGTACAGAGATCGACGGTGTGCCGGTGCTGTGGAAGGCCGGTCCGGCGCCGCTGACCGCGAGTCTGGTGTTCGGCTGCGGTGGACGCGACGAGACCTTCCGGACGATCGGCGTCACCCACCTGGTCGAGCACCTGGCGATGAGCGTTCTGCCCCGGGTGCACCACGATCGCAACGCCTGCGTCGACCTGTACACCACCGAGTTCATGGCGGCCGGCCGGCCCGAGCAGCTCGTCGCCTTCCTGGAAGGGGTGTGCCGGGCACTGGCCGATCTGCCGCTCGACCGGATCGAGAAGGAGGCGGGCGTACTCGCCGCGGAGGGCGGTTCGTACGTCGATCCGACCGTCGCGGCGTTGCTGACCCAGCGCTTCGGGACACGGGGGCTGGGCCTCGCCCCGTGGAGCGGGCCGGGCTTCGACCGGATCAGCGCTGACCAGGTGCGTTCGTACGCCGCCCGCTTCTTCACCGCCGGCAACGCGGTCCTGGTGCTCAACGGGCCGCCGCCGGACGGGCTCCGGCTACCGCTGCCGCCGGGTCCCCGGCCCGCGCACCCGGTCGCCGTACCTCGGCAGGTCACCGGCCCGGCCTGGTCCGAACATGCCGTGCCGGCGGTCGGCGCGGCCCTGCTGGGCCAGCGGGACGTGGCCTGGAGTCTCGGCATGGCCGTCCTCGCCGAGCGGCTGGAGCGGATCGCCCGGCACACCCACGGGCTCAGCTACGAGGTCGGTGGAGACGCCGCGCAGTTCGACGGCGACCGCTACCTCCACGCGATCACGGTGGACGCCCGCGAGGGGCAGGAGGTCCAGGTGGCCCGGCTGCTCTGGGACGAGCTGCGGCGGATGGCCGAGGAGGGGCCGACGGAACAGGAGCTGGCCGAGGAACGGGAGGCCGCCCGGGAGGCGTACCAGGATCCGCGTTTCGTGGAGGTCGAGCTGCGCGACGCCGCGACCGCGGAGCTGTTCGGCTGGCCCTGCCTGCCGACGGCGGAGCGGCTGGCCCTGCGGGCTGCGGTCACCCCTGACGACGTCCGCGAGCGCTTCCGCGCCGCGCTGGCCAGCACCCAACTGGTCGTGCCCTGCGGGACCACGCTGGAGCTGCCCGGGCTCACCGGACTCGACTGCACCACTGGCCGGGAGCTGCCCTCCGGCCGGGTCTTCCAACCGCCCCTGCTGGCCAAGCTCTTCGCCCGGGAGGCTCGGACGGCGCGGTTGGTGCTCTGCGACGACGGTCTGGCGTTCCGGGACTCGGACGGGGACGTCCACCAGGTCCGCTTCTCCGACGTGGTGGGCGTCGAGGAGGACGGCCCGGAGCGGACGGTCTTCGGAGTGCAGGGCTGCTTCATCAACGTCGATCCGGAGCTGTTTTCCGGTGCCGAGGCGGCGGTGCGGACCATCGACGCGACGGTGCCGGCGCAACTGCGTTACCGCCGCTCCGAGCTGATCGGGGAGGACTGACCGAGTGGCAGCCGGTCGGCGGGCAGGCCGACCGGCTGGTACAGCCACCAGTGGCCGCCGAGGCCGGCCGGGTCGGTCAGCTCGGCCGCCGCCGACGCGGTGGCCAGCGCCCGCACGTAGCCGGCCGGGTCGCTGGCGGCCAGGCTCAGCGGCGGTCGGCCGCCGTCCGCCCCGAGCGCTCGCAACGCCTCCCGCTGCGAGGTCAGGACGTACGCACACCGGGCGACGCGCTCACCGGCGGAGGCGACCGAGTCCATGGCGACGTGTGCGGTGACGTCGCGGGAGCCGTCCGGCACCGGCGGCACCTGCCGCCCGTCCCGGTACCCGCTCAACGTCCCGTCGGCCGGCCGTTCCTCCCGTAGATGTCCGTAGTCCACCGCCAGGGCCAGCCCTCGGTCGACGTGGCTCACGGCGTGCGCCCAGGCCTCGTCCCTGGTCCGCCCGATTTCCGCCCGTTCTGCCGGGAGGGTGGGGTCCGTGGGGGTGCGGTCCGTGGGGGTTTCCGGGCAGCCCGACCGGCTCCGGGCGGTCAGGCTTGATCCCTGCGCCGACCGGCTCCGGGCGGTCAGGCTTGATCCCTGCGCTGGCCGGGCTGCCCGGAAGCTCGACCCGGTCGAGCCCTGACCGCCCGGCACGGTCTGCGTCGCGAGGTCAGGGTCGTCCGTCGGTCGGGGCCACCAGGTGGTCAGCCAATCGTTGTCCTCGCGGCTGATGAGGTCGCCTGTGGTCTCCTGGCCCGTGGTGGGGTCGACGAGGAGGTAGTGCCAGCCGTGGTGGGTGAGGGTGGCCAGGTCGAGGGGGATGTTGTCGAGCCACTCGGTGGCCACGAGCAGTCCGGTGATCTTGTCGGGGATCTCGTTCGTCCAGGCGATCTGTTCGGGCAGGTCGTCGGGGCATGCGGCGAGTTCGACGGCGGTGAACCGTACCCGGCGCGCCAGCGGAACCGGCGCGACCGGTGCCGGGTGTACGGCGGCCGTGGTGGTCAGGGTTTCCGGGGAGCCCGTCCGCGCAGGGATCAAGCCTGACCGCCCGGAGCGGGCGGGCTCCCCGGAAACCCCAACAGTGACCCCCCTCAAGAGTGAGCTGAGCAGCTCGCCTCGCCCCGCGCCCACGTCCACCACGTCGAACGGGTCGGGGAAGCCCAGGGCGTCGTCGAGGTGGTGGATCAGCCGGAGCAGCGCCGAGGTGAAGATCGGTGACGCGTGCACGCTGGTGCGGAAATGGGCCGCCGGCCCGGCACCGGAGACGAAGAAGCCGTCGACCCCGTAGAGCGCCCGTCGCATCGCCTCCCGCCAGCGCATCAGCATGGGTCCTCCTCACACCGGTGAACGATTTCACACATCCTTGTTTCAGATCCGCGTCAGCGACGCATACTTGCCCCGACCGGTACCCCGCCTCGAGGACTGGATCGTGACATGAGCGCACCGCTGCGCACGCACCCGGCCGCCCGTCGGCGGCCCACGACCGTGGCATCTGCCCGGGCCGCGACCCCTTCCGTGCTCACCGTCGGCGTCATCGGTGCCGGACGGGTGGGCGTCACCCTGGGCGCCGCGCTGGCCGCTGCGGGCCACCGGGTGGTCGCCGCCACCGGCGCCTCTGGTGCCTCCCGGGCCCGCCTGGCGCTGCTGCTGCCGGACGTCGCCCCGCGCCCGGCCGCCGAGGTCGCCCGGGCCGCCACCGACCTGCTGCTGATCGCCGTGCCGGACGACGCGCTGGCCGGGGTGATCACCGGGCTGGCCACCGACGGCGCGCTGCGTCCCGGACAGGTGGTCGCGCACACGTCGGGGGCGCACGGCTTGGCGGTGCTGGCGCCGGCCAGCGCGGCCGGCGCCCGCCCGCTGGCGCTGCACCCCGCGATGACCTTCGCCGGTACGCCCGACGACCTCGGCCGGCTGCCCGGCATCTCGTACGGGGTGACCGCCCCCGCCGAGCTGCGCCCGCTGGCCGCCCGGCTGGTCACCGACCTCGGCGGGGTGCCGGAGTGGATCGCCGAGACCGACCGGCCGCTGTACCACGCGGCGCTGGCGCACGGCGCCAACCATCTGGTGACCCTGGTCAACGAGGCGGCCGACCGGCTGCGCGACGCCGGGGTGGGGCAGCCCGAGAAGGTGCTCGCCCCGCTGCTGCACGCCGCGCTGGAGAACGCGCTGCGCCTCGGCGACGACGCGTTGACCGGGCCGGTCTCCCGGGGCGACGCCGGTACGGTGCGGCGGCATCTGGCGCGGCTCGCGGCCACCGCCCCCGAGTCGGTCGAGCCGTATCTCGCCCTGGCCCGGCGTACCGCCGACCGGGCCGTCGCCGCCGGTCGGCTGCGCCCGGCGGACGCGGAACCGCTGCTCGGCGTCCTGGACGACCAGCGGAGCGGGGTGGCGGCGTGACCGCGGTGGAGGGCAGCTTCGAGTTGAGGTGGATCACGTGACGGAACTGGTGCACACCCGCGCCGATCTCGCCCGGGCGCGAGCCGCCCGCACCGGGACGGTGGGGGTGGTGATGACCATGGGCGCGCTGCACGAGGGCCACGAGACCCTCCTGCGCGCGGCTCGCGAGCGCGCCGACCACGTGATCGTGACGATCTTTGTGAATCCGCTGCAGTTCGGGCCGAACGAGGACTTCGACCGCTACCCGCGTACCCTCGACACGGATCTTGAAGTGTGCCGCCGGGCCGGCGCGGACCTGGTTTTCGCTCCCTCGGTGACGGAGATGTACCCGGGCGGCGAGCCGGCGGTGCGGGTCAGTCCGGGGCCGCTCGGCGAGGACCTGGAAGGGCTGAGCCGGCCCGGCTTCTTCCACGGCGTGCTGACCGTGGTGCTGAAGTTGCTCCAGCTCACCCGGGCTGACCTGACCTTCTTCGGTGAGAAGGACTACCAGCAGCTGACCCTGGTCCGGCGGATGTGCCGGGACCTGGACGTGCCGGTCGAGGTGGTCGGGGTGCCCACCGTCCGAGAACCGGACGGCCTGGCCCTGTCCAGCCGCAACCGCTACCTTTCTCCGGCCGAGCGCTCGGTGGCGCTGAGCCTGTCCCGGGCGTTGCGGGCCGGTGCCGAGGCCGCCTCGGCCGGTCGTGACGCCGGTGCGGTGCTGACCGCGGCGCACGCCGCTTTCGGGGCCGGCGAAACCGGCGCCCGGCTCGACTACCTGGTGCTCACCGACCCGGACCTGGAGCCCGGGCCGGTCCGGGGTCCTGCCCGGCTGCTCGTGGCGGCCTGGGTGGGCGACACGCGGTTGATCGACAACGTTCCGGTCCGGCTCGACCCGGCCTCCTGACCACACGTACCCGCGAAAGGCGTCCCGATGTTCCGCACGATGCTCAAGTCCAAGATCCACCGGGCCACGGTGACCCAGGCGGACCTGCACTACGTGGGCTCGGTGACCGTCGACGAGGATCTGCTCGACGCCGCCGACCTGCTCCCCGGCGAGCAGGTGGCGATCGTCGACATCACCAACGGTGCCCGGCTGGAGACGTACGTGATCCCCGGTCGGCGGGGCAGCGGTGTGATCGGCATCAATGGTGCCGCCGCCCACCTGGTACACCCGGGCGACCTGGTCATCCTGATCTCCTATGGGCAGATGGACGACGCCGAGGCCCGTGCCTATCGCCCGAGGGTGGTGCACGTGGATGCGGAGAACAAGGTCGTCGACCTCGGCACCGATCCGTCGACCGCCGCGCCCGGCACCGCCGGAACTCCGGTGCCCAACCCGCTGTCGGTCTGAGTCGCGACGATCGCGCCGCGAATCCGGTCTGTCACCGGAAGGTCATTTCTGGTTACCCTTGAGGCGCCGTCGGGGGACGGCCGCTGACTGGGGGAGGCGGCGCCATGCAGCGTGCGACGAGAACCCTGCTCACGGCCTTCGTGGTGGCGGCGCTGCTGACCGGCTGCGGGTCGACCGGCGGGCTGGACGGCAACCTGGTCGACGACTGGGCCGTGCTGCCGGAGCCCGGGCCGTTCACCCCGGCCGCCGGAGTCTGTCACGAGGCGGACTTCGCCGAGGTGGTGCCGCTCGGGGCGTACGCGCCGGTGGACTGCGCCACGCCTCACCGGGTGGAGACGGTGCACGTCGGGTCCTTCCCCGCTGGACGGAACGAACCGCCGCCGACCGGCTCGGCGGAGCTGCGCACCGCCTTCGCCGAGTGTGACAACCGAGCAAACGGCTACGTCGGCGACAACTGGCGGGCCGGGCGGCTGCGGTTGGCGGTCGCGGTGCCGTCCAAGCCCGGCTGGGCGGCCGGCTCGCGGTGGTACCGCTGCGACCTGATGGAGGTCAGCACGGTCGAGGCGGGCGCCACGGTCGTGCTGCGTACCGGATCTCTGCGCGACGTGCTCCGGACCCGGTCGGCGCTGCGGCTGGGCTGCCAGCAGACGCGCACCGACCGGGGCGGGGTGGTGCAGACCCTGGTTCCGGTGGAGTGCGCCGAGCGCCACGACGCCGAGTTCGCCGGGGTGTGGCCGGCTCCGGACCGCCCCTACCCGACGCGCAGCGCACAGTGGGCACCGTTCTACGCCGGATGCCGCTCGATCCTCGCCCGCTACGCCGGCCTGCCGGACGACGACGACCTGATCTTCCGTACCGACGTGGTGGTACGCCCGCCCAGCGCCGGGCGCTGGCGGGTCGGCGACCGGGGGGTGCGCTGCTACCTGTGGCTCAGCGATCGGCGGGTGACCGGCACGCTCAAGGACGCCGGCCCGGCCGCCCTGCCGGTCCGGACGAAGTAGCCGGAACCACTCGTCCCGCCCCCGCCGCCCGAGCCGAGAGGCGTTCGGGTTGACTGTGGGCATGGACCTACCGACCGTCGGCCTGCCGGCCCTGCCGAACCGGCTGGCCGCTCCGGAGCCCGGCTGGGTGGAGACCACCGACGTGATCGTGGTCGGCTCCGGGGTCGCCGGGCTGACCGCCGCGCTGCACCTGCGGGAGGCGGGCCTGCACGTCACCGTGGTCACCAAGGTGGACATGGACGAGGGATCGACCAGGTGGGCGCAGGGCGGCATCGCCGCGGTGCTCGACCCGGCCGACACCCCGGTCATGCACGCCTCCGACACCGAGATCGCCGGGGTGGGACTCTGCGACCCGGCGGCGGTGCGCGTCCTGGTGGAGGAGGGACCGATTCGGCTGCGGGAACTGATGCGCCTCGGTGCCGAGTTCGACCGCAACGCCGACGGCTCGTTGATGCTGACCCGGGAGGGCGGGCACCGGGCCGACCGCATCGTGCACGCCGGCGGTGACGCGACGGGTGCGGAGGTGCAGCGGGCGCTGCACGAGGCGGTACGCCGCGACCCGTGGATCAGGCTCGTCGAGCACGCGCTGGTGCTGGATCTGCTCCGCGCGCCCGGCGACGGCCCGGGCGGGCTCGGCGCGGCGTGCGGGATCACCCTGCACGTGCTCGGCGAGGGTAGCGAGGACGGCGTCGGCGCCCTGCTGGCCCGCGCGGTCGTGCTTGCCACCGGCGGAATGGGGCAGATCTTCGCGGCCACGACCAACCCGTCGGTCTCGACCGGCGACGGGGTCGCCCTGGCCATGCGGGCCGGTGCCGCGGTCACCGACGTCGAGTTCGTGCAGTTCCACCCGACCGCGCTGATCGTGCCGGAACACTCCCGGGTGCCCGGCGCCGGGCACGCCCAGCAGCCACTGGTCTCCGAGGCGTTGCGGGGCGAGGGCGCGTACCTGGTGGACGCCGACGGCAAGCGGTTCATGCTCGGCCAGCACGAACTGGCCGAGCTGGCGCCCCGGGACGTGGTCGCCAAGGGCATCCACCGGGTGCTGCTGGCCACCGGTGCCGACCATGTCCACCTCGACGCCCGTCACCTCGGCGGTGACTTCCTGGCTCGCCGTTTTCCCACCATCGTCGCCTCGTGCCGGGCCATCGGCGTCGACCCGGGAACCGACCTGATCCCGGTCGCGCCGGCGGCGCACTACGCCTCCGGCGGGGTCCGCACCGACCTGCACGGCCGTACCTCCATCCCGGGCCTGTACGCCTGCGGCGAGGTCGCCTGCACCGGTGTGCACGGTGCCAACCGGCTGGCCAGCAACTCGTTGCTGGAGGGGCTGGTCTTCTCCCGACGGATCGCCGACCACATCGCGTCCGGCCTGCCCGAGCAGGCTCGCCCGGCGGACACCGGGGCATGGCGCGGGGAAGGTGGTTGGGTGCTGCCGAACGCGGCGACGCCGGTGTTGCAGCGGGCGATGACGCGGGGTGCCGGCGTGCTCCGCTCGGCCGCGACGCTCACCGCCACCGCCGCCGAACTGGTCGAGCTGGGTGCCGCCCGTGGCACGCCGCGCACCGCCGACTGGGAGGCGACGAACCTGCTCACCGTGGCCGCCACCCTGGTCGCCGTGGCGTACACGCGCCGGGAGACCCGGGGCTGCCACTGGCGGGAGGACTTCCCGGTGGCCGACGAGCGGTGGCACGGCCACCTGGTCGGAGCCATCGGTGGACAGGGACGGTTGACCACCCGATGGGAGGAGACGCGATGACCGGCGAGACCGAGCGGATGCTGCGCGCGGCCGGGCTGGACCCGGACCAGGTGCGCCGGATCATCGAGAACGCGTTCGTCGAGGACCTCGGCCCGGATGCGCTCGACGTGACCAGCGTGGCCACCATCCCGGCCGGGCAGACAGACACCGCCGACGTGGTGGCCCGAGCCGACGGGGTGGTCGCCGGGCTGGCCGTCGCCGCCGCCGTGTTCGAGCTGGCGGCGGAGGTGACCGGCATGGACCGTACCGTCGAGGTGTCGCTGGTCGCCCGCGACGGCGAGCGGGTGGCCCGGGGGGACGTGCTGGCGACGGTGACCGGCCCCACCCGGGTGCTGCTCACCGCCGAGCGCACCGCCCTCAACCTGTTGTGCCGGATGTCCGGGGTGGCCACCCACACCCGCGCCTGGGCGGACGCGCTGGCCGACAGCAAGGCGATGGTCCTCGACACCCGCAAGACCACCCCGGGCCTGCGGGCCCTGGAGAAGTACGCGGTCCGTGCCGGTGGGGGCACGAACAAGCGGATGGGCCTGCACGACGTCGCCATGGTCAAGGACAACCACAAGTTCGCCGCGGGTGGCGTGACCGCCGCCTACCGGCGGGTGCGGGAGATGTTCCCCGACGTGCCGGTGCAGGTGGAGGTGGACACGCTCGCCGAGGCGGTGGAGGCGGTCGAGGCCGGCGCCGACTTCCTCCTGCTGGACAACATGTCACCGGCGGTGCTGGCCGAGGTGGTCGCCGCCGTCGGTGACCGGGCCGAACTGGAGGCCACCGGCGGACTGACCCTCGCCGACGCGGCGGCGGTGGGTGCCACCGGCGTCGACTTCCTCTCCGTCGGCGCGCTCACCCACTCCTCACCGATCCTGGACATCGCCCTGGACCTGCGCACGGAGTGAACCGGGCCGCCGCACTAGGCTTCGGGCGTGCTGCTCTGCATCGACATCGGGAACACCAACACCGTGCTGGCGACCTTCGACGGCGACAAGCTGGTGCACTCCTGGCGGATCAAGACCGACGCCCGCTCGACCGCTGACGAACTGGGCCTGATGTTCCGAGGGTTGCTCGCCGGGGACGCCGTCGAGATCACCGGAGTGGCCGCCTGCTCCACCGTCCCGGCCGCCCTGCGCTCGTTGCGGACCATGCTGACCCGCTACTACGGGGAGCTGCCGAGCGTCATCGTCGAGCCCGGCGTGCGTACCGGGGTGCAACTGGCCATCGACAACCCGAAGGAGGTCGGCGCGGACCGCGTGGTCAACACGCTGGCCGCGTACACCCTGTACGGCGGACCGTCGATCGTCGTCGACTTCGGTACCACCACCAACTTCGACGTGATCAGCGGTCGGGGCGAGTTCCTCGGCGGTGCGTTCGCCCCCGGCATCGAGATCTCCTTCGACGCGCTCGCCGCCCGCGCCGCCCAGCTGCGCAAGGTCGAGGCGACCCGGCCGCGCTCGGTGATCGGCAAGAACACCGTCGAGTGCCTCCAGGCCGGCCTCTATTTCGGGTTCGCCGGGCAGGTGGACCGGATCGTGGAGCGGATGGCCGCCGAGATGGGCGAGCTGAAGGCGGTGATCGCCACCGGCGGGCTGGCCTCGCTGGTGCTCAACGAGTGCCGGACGATCACCCATCACGAGCCGATGATCACGCTGATCGGGTTGCGCATGGTGTATGAGCGGAACGTGTCATCGTGATCTTGCTGGGGTGGAAACCCTCCGGCGGGTACGCGCCATCCGTCCGCTGGGCGGGTGGGGCCTGGGGCGGCGGGGTTGGTGCGTCTGTTGCGGTTGGGTCCTTGGGGTTGGTCAGGTTCGGTGGGCGCGGGCTGCGAGGGTGACGTAGGGGAGGGTGATGGTCTCCTGGGCGGCCAGGTCGGGGTGGGTGTGCAGCAGGTTGCGGACCTCGCGGTCGACCTCGGCGCGCCGGTCGGGGGTGGCGGTCAGGTAGTGGGAGCGGGTGCGGACCAGGCCGAGCAGTTCGTCGGGGGTCAGCGTGGTGGTGTGGGGGAACTCGGCCCACTCGGGTGAGCTGAAGGAGTCCCCGAAATCGGCCACGCTCTGCCGCAGGTGGTCGACGGTGTCGCCGATCTCGGCTATCCGGCTCAGCTCGGCGACCCAGGCGGCGCTCTCGTCCCGCAGGTTCCAGATCGGCGCGAAGGTCCCGCCAGGCCGCAGCACCCGGGCGATCTCGGCGTGCGCCCGGGGCCGGTCGAACCAGTGGTACGCCTGCCCGGTGAGGACGGCGTCGGCGTACCCGTCGTCAAGGGGCATCGACTCGGCGCTGCCGGCGAGCACGTGTCCGCCGATGTCGACAGACGTCAACTGGGCGCGCATTCCCGGGTCGGGCTCGACGGCCGTCACCCGGTGGCCCAGTACGCGCAGGCCACGGGCGAGGATGCCGGTCCCGGCACCCAGATCCACCAGCTGCGCGGGGGTGTCGACACCGTCGAGCGCCCATTGCAACGCGGCGTGCGGATAGCGCGGCCGGTACCGGTCGTAATCGGCGGCGGCGGTGCCGAACGAGAGGGCTTCGATGGGGTCACTCATGACCGCAGGCTATCCAGTAACGGTCGGCCGGAGCGTTTGAGGCCGCTCGCCCTTGACGCCGCTCGTCGGGGTGCGGCAGTCCGACCTTTCGTGACCCACAGCAATGCACTCGACACCGATCTGTATCTCGAAAGGCGACCGGAACTGTTTCTGAAGCACGCCGTGGGCGGCGGCGTCGGTCGACTCTCCGAGACCGACCGCAACTTCTGTAATGGGGACGTCGACTCTTCGTACTCGTGGAAGCTCGCCATGGCGGAGGTCGGCGAGTCCACGGGGAGCACCGGGCGTCACCCACCTTCGTCCGGAGCGTCCACAGGGCAGTGGCCGCTGACTCGGTCCGCCGCAGCGAGTCGCTCCGGCCGCAAGTGGAACCCACGCGCGTTCGGGTTCGGGGAACGGTCCGGGCGTCGCCCACTCCGCGCCGGGGCCGGTTCTGGGCAGCGGAAACAGCTGGTGGGCGCGGGCATTGCCGACCTTCCGAGGTGGGGTGGCCGGACGGCGGCTTTCTCCGGGCGAGGAAGTGGGAATGGGCCCGGCCGGGCCAAGGGGAATGGAATCGGTGGGCCTCCGGATGGCGGTGGCCGCCATCGAAAATTCGGGGAACCATCCGCTTCACGTTGGTGGGTCCCGGTAGTCCGACGGCAACTTTCCGCCGCGTTACCGCATACTATTGACGCGGCAAGCATCGGACGGGTTATTGTGCTCGTGCAGTAGGCAGGATCAGCCCTGCTCGAAAGGAATGTGGGACGTGGCCAAGCAGATCATTCACAAGCTGGTCGATGACCTGGACGGCGGGGACGCGGACGAGACCGTCAAGTTCGCGCTCGACGGCGTTCAGTACGAGATCGACCTGTCCGGTTCGAACGCAGAGAAATTGCGCGAGGTATTCGCCCCCTACATCGCCCACGGCACCAAGGTCGGTCGCGGCGGTGTGGTCGTGGGTGGGCGCGCCGCCCGTGGTCGGGGTGGTGCCACCGCCGACCGTGAGCAGAACAAGGCCATCCGGGCCTGGGCGCGCAAGGCGGGCAAGGACATCTCGGACCGGGGTCGGATCCCCCAGGAGATCGTCGACGAGTACCACTCGAAGGCCGGTCACTGAGGCCAGGCAGGCACGTACGGCTGTGCGCGACGCCGGCCCGGAGGCGATCTCCGGGCCGGCGTCGCCGTCTCGCCGGACCGCGCCTCGTGCCGGCATGATCGACAGGACGGGACTAACCGCCGGGCGACGGACGTTGTCCACAACCGGTGGATGTGTTGTCCACAACCTGTGGACGGCGCCGCGGTGGTGCCGTCCGGGCCGGGACGCCCCCGTGCGGCGCTTCCGGCGGTCCCGGCAGCCGGGCCGAATTTCGCTCTGCGCGTACACAGACCATGCCCGGAACACCCGCTGAGCGTGGATGGTTGTGCAAAACGACGCGTACCGGGCCTACGACGCAGACACACGAGGTCAGCCGAGTCGGCTCGCGGCGATAGAGTAATGAGGCGCGGACGCCCGTCCCGGGCGCTCGCGTATCCGGCCCCGCCGAGAGTCTTGACCACCAAGATCGAGTGCGCACGGCACGTGAGGAGCACGAGGGCATGTTCGAGCGGTTCACCGACCGAGCGCGACGGGTTGTCGTCCTGGCCCAGGAAGAGGCCCGGATGCTCAACCACAACTACATCGGTACGGAGCACATCCTGCTGGGCCTGATCCACGAGGGTGAGGGCGTCGCGGCCAAGGCCCTGGAGAGCCTCGGGATCTCCCTGGAGGGCGTTCGCCAGCAGGTGGAGGAGATCATCGGCCAGGGCCAGCAGGCGCCGAGCGGGCACATCCCGTTCACGCCGCGGGCCAAGAAGGTGCTGGAGCTGTCGCTGCGCGAGGCGCTGCAGCTCGGCCACAACTACATCGGCACGGAGCACATTCTGCTCGGGCTGATCCGCGAGGGTGAGGGCGTCGCCGCCCAAGTGCTGGTGAAACTCGGCGCCGACCTCAACCGGGTCCGCCAGCAGGTGATCCAGCTGCTCTCCGGCTACCAGGGCAAGGAGCCGGCCGCGGCGGGCACCGCGCCGGGTGAGGCCGCGCCGTCGACCAGCCTGGTGCTGGACCAGTTCGGCCGGAACCTGACCCAGGCTGCCCGCGAGGGCAAGCTCGACCCGGTCATCGGGCGGGAGAAGGAGATCGAGCGGGTGATGCAGGTGCTCTCCCGCCGTACCAAGAACAACCCGGTCCTGATCGGTGAGCCCGGCGTCGGCAAGACGGCCGTGGTCGAGGGGCTGTCCCAGAAGATCATCAAGGGCGAGGTGCCCGAGACGCTGAAGGACAAGCAGCTCTACACGCTCGACCTGGGCGCGCTGGTGGCCGGTTCCCGGTATCGCGGTGACTTCGAGGAGCGCCTGAAGAAGGTGCTCAAGGAGATCCGTACCCGGGGCGACATCATCCTGTTCATCGACGAGATCCACACTCTGGTGGGTGCGGGTGCCGCCGAGGGCGCGATCGACGCGGCGAGCATCCTCAAGCCGATGCTGGCCCGTGGTGAGCTGCAGACCATCGGCGCGACCACGCTCGACGAGTACCGCAAGCACCTGGAGAAGGACGCCGCGCTCGAGCGACGCTTCCAGCCGATTCAGGTGGGCGAGCCGTCGCTGGCGCACACCATCGAGATCCTCAAGGGTCTGCGGGACCGGTACGAGGCGCACCACCGCGTGAGCATCACCGACGCCGCGTTGGTGGCGGCGGCGACGCTGGCCGACCGGTACATCTCCGACCGGTTCCTGCCGGACAAGGCGATCGACCTCATCGACGAGGCCGGTGCCCGGATGCGGATCCGCCGGATGACCGCGCCGCCGGACCTGCGGGACTTCGACGAGCGCATCGCCCAGGTGCGCCGCGACAAGGAGTCCGCCATCGACGCGCAGGACTTCGAGCGCGCCGCGCAGCTGCGGGACAAGGAGAAGCAGCTGCTGGGGCAGAAGGCGCAGCGGGAGAAGGAGTGGAAGGCCGGTGACCTGGACGTCGTCAGCGAGGTCGACGACGAGCAGATCGCCGAGGTGCTGGGCAACTGGACGGGCATCCCGGTCTACAAGCTGACCGAGGAGGAGACCTCCCGCCTGCTGCGCATGGAGGACGAGCTGCACAAGCGCGTCATCGGCCAGGAGGACGCGGTCAAGGCGGTCTCGAAGGCGATCCGGCGGACCCGGGCCGGCCTCAAGGACCCCAAGCGCCCGTCGGGCTCGTTCATCTTCGCCGGCCCCTCCGGGGTGGGTAAGACCGAGCTGTCCAAGGCCCTCGCGGAGTTCCTGTTCGGCAGCGAGGACGCCCTGATCCAGCTGGACATGTCCGAGTTCCACGACCGCTACACGGTCTCCCGGCTGGTGGGTGCCCCTCCCGGCTACGTCGGCTACGACGAGGGCGGGCAGCTGACCGAGAAGGTGCGGCGTCGGCCGTTCAGCGTGGTCCTCTTCGACGAGATCGAGAAGGCCCACCCGGACGTGTTCAACACCCTCCTGCAGATCCTGGAGGACGGTCGGCTCACCGACGGTCAGGGCCGGATCGTGGACTTCAAGAACACGGTCATCATCCTGACCACCAACCTGGGCACCCGGGACGTGGCCAAGGCGGTCTCGCTGGGCTTCCAGGCGTCGGAGGACTCCGACTCGAACTACGACCGGATGAAGCAGAAGGTCAACGACGAGCTCAAGCAGCACTTCCGGCCCGAGTTCCTGAACCGGATCGACGACACCATCGTCTTCCACCAGCTGCGTCAGCAGGAGATCCTGTCGATCGTCGACATCATGATCTCCCGCATCGAGACCCAGCTGCGGAACAAGGACATGGGCCTGGAGTTGACCGACAACGCCAAGAAGTACCTGGCGGCGAAGGGCTTCGACCCGGTGCTGGGGGCGCGTCCGCTGCGTCGCACGATCCAGCGCGACATCGAGGACAACCTCTCCGAGCGGATCCTGTTCAACGAGCTGACCCCGGGTCAGATCGTGGTGGTGGACTGCGAGGGCGATCCGAACGACATCGACAAGTCCAAGCTCGTCTTCCGGGGCTCCGAACGGCCGGTGGAGGTGCCGGACGCCGTACCGGCCGACCTCGGCGGCAGGACGGCGGCGGCGGGCGCGGACGAGTAGTCGTCAGCCGAAGCAACGGCGGCCCGGTGGCATCACGCCACCGGGCCGCCGTCGTCTCTGGGCACCGTTGAACGCTCACCAACTCGCTGAGGCGGGTCGGATGCCGTGTCCGTTTTCATGTGATTTGTCGTGACGTCGGTCACGGTTTGGGCGGGCATGGACCGGTCCTGGAAGCCGTTGTACGGGGAGTAACCGCGACGGTCCTGCTCGGGCGGCTCGGAAATGCCCGGCCCCCCGAGGTGGTTGCAGACCCGGGCAGGCGCGCATCCGCCGCCTTCGCCCGGCGCGGTTTCCGCACCTCCCTCTCCTGGTGTCGCGTCGATCCCCCGAGACGGAAGGCAACGATCATGGCTAATCCGATCCGCAAGGCCGCTCTGACCGCCGCCGGTGCCGTCTGCGCCGGTGGAATGATCGCCGGCCCGGTGGGCGCGGTCGCCGCTCCGCCGAGCACCGGCCCGCTAGGCACCGTGGCCGAGCGCGGCCACGGCAAGGGTGAGCGGCAGCTGAACGTCCGCTACGAGGCCCAGCCGAACTTCTACTACTGCGGCCCGGCCGCCGTGCGTAACACGCTGAGCATCCTGAACAAGGACGTCTCGCAGGACGACCTTGCCCGGGAGATGGGTACCACGGAGCGGGGCACCGATTCGGCGTACCTGATCACCGAGGCGCTTAACGAACGGGCCGGCAAGGATGTCTACCGCACGGTGGAGATCCCCGGTCAGGCCGCTGACCGTGCCGAGACCGACCGACTGCGTGACGACGTCGTCCGCGCCATCGACAACGGCCGGGGCGTGGTGGCAAACGTCGTCGGGACCGCCACCGACCTGGGCGGGGGCAGCCACACCTTCGATGGCGGCCACTACATCGCGGTGACCGGCTATCGCGACGGCGGCGACCAGATGAAGATCGCTGACTCGGCCGACGCCGCCCGGTCCGAGTACTGGATCAGCACCGACGCGCTGGCCGACTGGATCGCCACCCGCGGCTACTCCGCCTGATCCGTCAGCCGTACATCGAGTCCCTGAGGGCCGGCTCCGCTCGGAGCCGGCCCTCAGCCGGCCACCGGTGCCGGAGGGCCATCTCCGACCAGCCGGAACGACGTTTCGCCGATCGGCTCGACCAGTCCGTCGGTGACCAGTCCGGCCAGTGCCCGGGCGCGCTGCACCTCATCCGCCCACACCTGGTCCAGCCGCTGGTGCGGTACCGGGCCGGTGGCCTCCCGGAGCACCCCGAGCAGCAGGCCGCGTACCTGGCGGTCGGTGCCCGCGTACCGCTGGGGACGGCGGGTCGGACCGACCGGAGCGGGGCGTCCCGAGGCCCGCCAGGCGCAGATCGACTCGACCGGGCACGCTTCGCAGCGAGGGGACCGGGCGGTGCAGACGACCGCGCCCAACTCCATGATGGCGGCACTGGCCAGCGCAGCCGCGGCCGGCTCGGCGGGCAGCAGTTCCTCGGTGGCGACCAGATCGGCGGGTCGGGTGGTGGGGCCGGCGTCCGGCTCTCCGGCCACCGCCCGGCAGACCACCCGGCGTACGTTCGTGTCGACCACCGGATGTCGCTGGCCGTACGCGAAGGCGGCGACCGCACGGGCCGTGTACGTGCCCACGCCGGGCAGTGCGAGCAGCTGCTCCAGTCGCTCCGGCACCTCGCCGCCGTGGCGCTCCACGATGGCCACCGCGCACTCGTGCAGCCGGACCGCCCGGCGCGGATAACCGAGCCGTCCCCACATGCGGATCGCCTCGGCCGGGCTGGATCCGGCGAGGGCAGCCGGCGTCGGCCAGCGCGCCAGCCACGCCTGCCAGGCGGGCACCACCCGGACCACCGGGGTCTGCTGGAGCATGACCTCGCTGACCAGGATCGCCCACGGACCCGCCTCGGGCCTGCGCCACGGCAGATCCCGCGCATGCTGCTCATACCACCGGCTCACCAGGCCGGCGAAGGTGGCTTCTGTCATCGCGCCGACGATGATGTCACGCACACCCGTCCCGCCGTTCGGGCGGTCCGGGCGGTCCGACATCGACGGCGCACACCGGTCGGGGAGAATGCCCGGATGAACGAGCTCGCGATCACCGTCATCGGCCGGGACCGGCCCGGCATAGTGGCTGACGTCGCCGAGGTGCTCGCCCGGCTCGGGGCCAACCTCACCGACAGCACCATGACCCGGCTGCGAGGGCATTTCGCGATGACCCTGATCTGTGTCGGCCCGACCGCCGCCGAGGTCGAGACCGCGCTGGCCCCGCTCGCCTCCGACGGCCAACTGCTGGCCACCGTACGCGAGGTGACGCCCGACGGTGAGACGGCACCGGCCGGCGAACCGTACGTGATGGCGGTGCATGGCGCCGACCGGATGGGCATCGTGGCCGCGATGACCCGGGTGCTGGCCGACGCCGGCGGCAACGTCACCGACCTGAGCACCCGACTGGCCGGGACGCTGTACGTGGTGGTCGCCGAGGTGGAACTGCCCACGGGCACCGCGGACGCGCTCGCCGCCCGGCTGGCGGAGGCCGCTGCCGGTCTCGGTGTCGAGGTGACCCTCCGACCCGCCGAACCGGACCTGTTGTGAGCGGCGCGTCAGGCGGGAGGAACGTGGACCCTCAGGCCGACGCGTACGTGGGCCTCGGCGACTGGGTACCCGAGGTGCTGGGCGCCGGTCGGGTGGTCCCGGTGGTCTCCGCACCGGATCCGGTGCTCAGCCGGCCGGGCAGCGAGGTGGACCCGGCCGCCGGTGAGACGGTGCGACTGGCCGCCGACCTGATCGCCACGATGCGGGTGTCGCCCGGTTGTGTCGGCCTGGCCGCCCCGCAGGTGGGAGTGAGCGCCCAGGTTTTCGCGGTGGACGTCACGGGTCACCCCAAGACGGTCACCGGGCACGGCGTCTTCGTGCTCTGCAACGCCCGGGTGGTCGAGGCGACCCGGTGGAAGGCGGGCCGGGAAGGATGCATGTCGGTGCCGGATCTGACCGGTGACGTCAAGCGGGCGAGCCGGCTGGTCGTGGAGGGGGCGTTGCCCGGCAGCGGGAAGACGGTCCGTCTGGTGACGGACGGTTTCGAGGCGCGCGCCCTGCAGCACGAGATCGACCACTGCGCCGGCCTGCTGTTCCTGGACCGGGTGGCCGGCGCACACGCGATCTACCAGCGCAAGGTCTACCTCTGAGCCGGTTGGTTCGTCACTGGGAGTGACGGCGGGTGAACCTCGGCCCGGCGGACCGTCGTGAATGGAGGGTCGGATCGGATGGGACGGGCGAGCCACGGCGCGTCGCTGCGGTCCGTCGCACACCCCGCCGCTACGGTGGGGGCATCATGCGTCTGACGGTCGGCCCCCTGCCTCCCGCCGTGTACTGGCGGCGTCGCGCCGTCGTGCTCGGTGCGGTGCTGCTCTTCCTGATTGTCCTGCTCTACTCGTGCAACGGGCCCAACGGTGGCAACGACGTGACCGGCAACGGCCAGCCCGATCCGGGCATGGCCACCGGCACGCCCGCCCCGACCGGGTCGGTGCTGACCCCGCAGACCGGCTCACCGCCGTCGGGTGACGCGGGGGCCGATCCCTCCACCCCGGCGGACGAGCCGGAGACCGAGCCCAGCCTCAGCAACAACCCACCGGCGGTCAACCCGGTCACCGACGAGGGCAGTTGCGCGGACGCCGAACTGTCGGTGACCGCCGTGGCTCTGCCCGCCCAGGTCGCCCCCGGTGCCGCCGTCGACCTGCACTTGAAGGTCCGGAACCGGTCCGACCGGACGTGCAGCCGGGACGTCGGCGCGACCGCGCAGGAGTTGTACATCAAGGCCGGCGCCGAGGTGGTCTGGTCCTCCGACACGTGCGGTACGGCCGCCGGGTCGGACGTGCAGTCCTTCACCCCCGGGTTCGAGCGTTCCTATCAGGTTGCCTGGAACGGCCGGGACAGCAGCCGGTGCGCCGACGGGGTGGCGAACGGTCCCGTCGCCCAGGCCGGCACGTACGAGGTCTTCGCCCGGGTGGGCACCAAGCTGAGTCAGCCCGCGAAGCTGGTCCTCAGATGATCGGCGTGCCTCAGACGTAGCGTTCCAGGATGGACGCCTCGGCCAGCCGCGACAGCCCCTCGCGTACGCCGCGGGCCCGGGCGTCTCCGACACCCTCAACCGTCTGGAGGTCCTCCACTGTGGCGCCCAACAGCCGTTGAAGGCTGCCGAAGTGCAGCACCAGCCGGTCGACCACGGACACCGGAAGTCGGGGCACCTTGGCCAGCAGCCGGAACCCGCGAGGGCTGACCGCGGCGTCCAGCGCGTCCGAGGCGGCCGGATAACCGATCGCCTTGGCCACCGAGACCAGATCGATCAGCTCGGTGGCACTCAGCAGGTCCAGCTCGACCAGCGCCTCGTCAAGCGTCCGCGACTTGCGGCCGACGGGCAGGTAGTCCCGGATGACCAGGGTGCGGTCGGCGTCGACACCGGCCATCAACTCGTCCAACTGGAGGGCGAGCAACCGTCCGTCGGTGCCCAGCTCGACCACGTAACCGGCAATCTCGTCGGCGATCCGGCGGACCATCTCCAGCCGCTGCACGACGGCCACGGCGTCCCGAACGGTGACCAGGTCCTCGATCTCCAGCGCGGAGAGGGTGCCGGAGACCTCGTCGAGCCGGAGTTTGTACCGCTCCAGGGTGGCCAGCGCCTGGTTCGCCCGGGAGAGGATCGCCGCCGAGTCGTCCAGCACGTGGCGCTGGCCGTTGACGTAGAGGCTGATGATGCGCATGGACTGGCTGACCGAGATGACCGGGTAACCGGTCTGCCGGGCGACCCGCTCCGCCGTGCGGTGCCGGGTGCCCGACTCCTCGGTCGGGATGGTGGGATCCGGCATCAGATGCACCGCCGCCCGGACGATCCGGGTGCCGTCGCTGGAGAGCACGACCGCGCCGTCCATCTTGCACAGCTCGCGGACCCGGGTCGCGGAGAACTCGACATCGAGCGGGAAGCCACCCGTGCAGAGGCCCTCGACCACCTTGTCGTAGCCGAGCACGATCAGCGCGCCCGTCCGGCCCCGGAGAATCCGCTCCAGCCCGTCGCGCAGCGCGGTGCCCGGTGCCATCAGGGCCAGATTGGCGCGCAGCGGGTCGCCGGCCACGCCACCTCCGGTCACGCTCACGCTGATCGCACGGGCAGGCGAGCCCACGGCGCCGGTGCGGGCGTGGGGCGTCGCGCCGGCAGGCTTGGTGGTATCGCGGTCGATCGGCACGGGCACAGTCTACGGACTGCCCTGCGGTGGGTGCTCTCGCGGTTACTGTGATGTGTCACGATTCCGCCCGGCCTGACCGACCCGCCGGTGCACCGCGTCACTCCGCCGACGCCCGCGCCGCGGCCTGCAACGCCGAGCGGACGTCGGTGACCTCGATCACGCGCATCTGTTCGGGGCCGGCACCGGTGCTCGCCGGGCCGCAGCCGGGCGGCACCAGGGCCACCCGGAAACCGAGCCGGGCCGCCTCGGCCAGCCGGCGCGGCACCGCGCCCACCCGACGCACCTCGCCGGTCAGGCCGACCTCCCCGATCGCCACCAACTGCGGTGCGATCGCCAGGTTGAGCCCGCCGGAGGCGACGGCGAGGGCGACCGCGAGGTCGGCTGCGGGCTCCACCACCCGGATGCCGCCGACGGTGGCCGCGAAGACCTCCCGGTCGTGCAGGGTCAGCCGTTCGGTTCGGCGCTGAAGCACCGCCAGCACCATCGCCAGCCGGGCCGAGTCCAGCCCGGAGACCGTACGCCGGGGCGAGCCTGCCACCGTGGCACCGATCAGCGCCTGAACCTCGGTGACCAGCGCCCGGCGCCCCTCCATCGCCACCGTCACGCAGGTGCCCGGCACCGGTTCGGAGTAGCGGGTCAGGAACAGCCCGGAGGGGTCGGCGAGACTGCTGATGCCGCCCTCGTGCATCTCGAAGCAGCCGACCTCGTCGGCGGCCCCGAACCGGTTCTTGACGCCCCGCACCATCCGCAGCGAGGAGTGCTTGTCGCCTTCGAAGTGCAGCACCACGTCGACCAGGTGCTCGAGCACCCGAGGACCGGCGACCTGGCCGTCCTTGGTGACGTGACCGACCAGCACGGTGGCGACCCCGCGCTCCTTGGCCACCGCGACGAGGGCGGCGGTGACCGCTCGGACCTGGGTCACCCCACCGGGCACGCCCTCGGTGCCGGTGGTGGAGATGGTCTGCACCGAGTCGAGCACGAGCAGGCCCGGCTTGACCGCGTCGAGATGACCGAGCACCGCCGCGAGGTCGCTCTCGGCGGCGAGGAAGAGCTGGTCGTGCAGGGTGCCCATGCGCTCCGCGCGCAGCCGCACCTGGCTGACCGACTCCTCACCGCTGACCACCAGTGACGGGCTGCCCGCACCGGCGGCCCACTGCTGGGCGACATCGAGCAGCAGGGTGGACTTGCCGACGCCCGGCTCCCCGGCGAGCAGCACCACCGCGCCGGGCACCAGACCGCCGCCGAGGACGCGGTCGAGTTCGCTGACGCCGGTGGGCCGGGCCCGGGCCGGCGCCGCGCTGATGGTGGCGATGGGCCGGGCCGGCTCGGCGGGCATGCGGGAACTGACCACGCGACCCGAGACGGTTGGACCGGTGACGGTGCACTCGACCACGGAGCCCCACTCACCGCACTCGGGGCAGCGTCCCACCCACTTCGGTGGCTGGTGACCGCAGGCGTCGCATTCGTACGCCGGTCGGGGCTCGCGTCCGGCCGCCCGGCCGCGCCCGCCGGTCGTCGCCCGGGGCGATGTCGATCGGGAGATGCTCACCCGACCGACGCTAGCCCCCGGGTACGACGACGGCGCCGCCGGCATGGTCTGGCCACGCCGGCGGCGCCGGTGGTTACGGATCGGCTCGGTCGGGGTGAGCGGGTGCCGGGCCGTTCGTGGTGCGGACGGCTCAGTGACCGCCTTCGCCCTCGTACTCGGTGTGCCGCTCGATGATCGGCGACGGCTGCGGTGCCGGGGAGAGCGGCACGGCGATCGGCGCGGGAGTGGTGACCGTGTCGCCGCCACCGAAGTCGAAGGTCAGCGTGATGTTCTGGCCGGCGAGCACGGCCTCGTTCAGCCCGACGAGCTGGAGCACCTGCTCACCCTCGGTGTTCAGCTGCACGTAGCTCAGCGGCGGAACCTCGATCCGGGCCGGCCCCGCCGTGGGCGACTCGTCCGGGGAGGGCGACGGCGACTCGTCCGGAGCGGGCGAACCCTCCGGGGACTGCTCCGGCGACGGGGAGGTGGTCGGCGACGGCGATCCGGTGGGCGACGGGCTGGTCGCGGCGGCGACCGTGGTGAGCACCACCTCGCGGGCGTCGGGGGAGGTGACGGTCACGGTGACCGGATCCCGTGAGTCGTTGTAGAGGACGACGTTGAGCACGGCGTCGTCGCCGGCCTGGTAGCCCTCGACACCCGGGTAGGCGACCAGGGCGCTGCGTACGCCGTACGCGCCGCCACCGGCCTGGACGTTGACGCCCTGGATCGACGGGACCTTGTTGGCGGTCTCGGAGATCTGGCCGGTGCCGCACCCGGACAGCAGCAGCCCGGCTGCCACCGCGATCCCGGGCAGCAGCACGGCAGCCCGCCGGGAACCCCTGATCGAGCGCGTCACGTCGGTCCTCCTCGTCACGATCACACCGGCTTGCCCGCCGGAACCGCTGGCCATGCCCGCGCAGACCGGGCTCCAGGGTAGTTGGAGCTGATCGTGGCCCGCACGCCGACCCGGTCCGGCCACCTGCCGGGGTGAGACTCAGACCAGCCGACCGCTGGTGACCAGCAGGACGACGTCGATCAGGGCGACCAGCAGCACCGCCCGGAACGCGGCCACCGGGCGGGCCCCGGCGCGATCGTCGGTCCGGCCCGCGTACCACGCCAGGATGAAGATCACGACGGCGGCGACGACCGCCGCGAGGCCCACGCCCGACGGCGGTCCGGGCGGTCCGAGCACCAGCGTGACGGTCGCCGCGATCAGCAGCCCGACGGCGGCGGCCCGACTGCCCGTCGGGCCGAGCCGGTGCGGCAGCCCCCGGACCCCGGTCCGGGCGTCGTCGGCGAAATCGGGCAGCACGTTGGCGAAGTGCGCGCCCGCGCCGAGCAGCGCCGCTGCGGCGATCAGCCAGACCGGGGGCGGCGGAGCGTCGGGCAGCGCCAGCACCACGAAGGCGGGCAGGGCACCGAAGGAGATCGCGTACGGCAGCACCGAGACCGGGGTGGACTTCAGCGGCCAGTCGTAGAGCAGGGCCGACACCAGGGCGACGGTGGCGCAGAGCGCCGCGGTCGGGTTGGTGGTCAGGGCCAGGGCGATGGTGGCGGCCGCGGCCAGGGCGGCGGCCACCGCGACCGTACGCCGGCGCACCGCTCCGGAGGCCACCGGTTTGTCGGTACGCCCGACCGTGGCGTCCCGATCCGCGTCGAGCAGGTCGTTGGTCCACCCGACCGCGAACTGGCTGGCAGCCACGGTGAGCACCACCGTGAGGACGCCGCCGGGAGGATGTTCGACCCCGACGGCGAGCAGACCGGCCACTGTGGTGACCGCCGCGGTCGGCTCTGGATGGCTCGCTCTGACCAGCCCTAACACCGTCGACGACATAACGGAAGTCTGGTCGTTACCGGGGAGTCGTGCCACGCTCGTTGCCATGCGTGATGTCGGCCTCGTGCTGCCCCGCAACGATCCGCGCCAGTACGACGTCCTGGCCGACGAGTGGTGGCGGCCGGATGGCGTGTTCGCGATGCTGCACTGGCTGGCCCGGGCGCGGGCCGCGTTGGTGCCCCCGGCGAAGCGACCGGGTGCGCTCCTGGTCGATCTGGGCTGCGGGGCCGGGCTGCTCGCCCCGCACCTGGCCGGCAAGGGCTACCGACACGTCGGAGTGGACCTCACCCGCTCGGCGCTGAACCAGGCGGCCGCGCACGGCGTGACGGCGGTCAACGGCGACGCCACGGCGGTGCCGCTCGCGGACGGCTGCGCCGACGTGGTCGCCGCGGGCGAGCTGCTGGAGCACGTGCCGGACTGGCGTGCGGCGGTGGCCGAGGCGTGTCGCCTGCTGCGCCCCGGAGGCCTGCTGGTGCTGGACACCCTCAACGACACCGCGTTGGCCCGGCTGGTCGCGGTCCGGATCGCCGAGCGGTTGCCCACCGTGCCCCGCGGCATCCACGACCCGCGGTTGTTCGTGGACGACCGCGAGCTGGTCGCCGAGTGCGCCCGGCACGGTGTCGAACTGCGGGTCCGTGGGGTCCGCCCGGGCGTACCGGGGCTGCTGCGGTGGCTGCTGCGGCAGGCGACGGGTGCCAGGACGCCTGTCGGTCAGGAGCCACGCATCGTGCCGACCGGTTCGACCGCCGTGCTCTACCAGGGTCACGGGGTACGCGGCGGGTAGCCGATGCCCGGTGGGGGTATGGGGAAGGTCGAAGAGGGGGGTCCAGCCATGACCGAGCGCGGCGACGTGGTGGCGGCTGCGCGTCGGCTGGCGCCCCGACTCGCGGCCCGCGCCGCCACCCACGACCGGGACGGTTCGTTCCCCGTCGACGACTTCACCGATCTGCGGCAAGCGGGGCTGCTCGGGCTGATGGTCCCCGCCGAGCTGGGCGGTACCGGTGCCAGCTTCGCGGCGTACGCGGCCGTCGCCAGCGAGCTGGCCCGGGGCAACGGTGCCACCGCGCTGGTGTTCAACATGCACGCCTCGGTCACCGGGGCGCTCGGCGCGGTCACCGAGGAACTGGCCGAGACGCTCGGCGTACCGGCGGAGGCGTTGGCCGCCCGTGACCGGTTGCTGCGGGCGGCGGCCGACGGGGCGTGGTACGCGGTCGCGATGAGCGAGCGGGGCGCCGGGGCCCGGCTTTCCCAGCTCACCACGGTCTACGGATCGGTGGAAGGCGGCTGGCGGATCAAGGGCAGTAAGACCTTCTGCTCCGGTGCCGGCCACGCCGACGGGTACCTGGTGGCCGCCCGCAGCGCCGCCGATCCGTCGCTGGTCTCGCAGTTCCTGGTCCCGGCCGGCGAGGGTCTCACCGTCGAGCCGACCTGGGACGCCCTCGGTATGCGTGCCACCGCCTCGCACGACCTGCACATCGACGTGACCGTCGGGACGGACCGGCTGCTCGGCGGGGTCGAGGGGCTGGCCCTGGTGGTGGCCCAGCTGATGCCGCACTGGCTGGTGGCCAGCTACGCCGCCGTCTACGTGGGAGTGGCCAGGGCGGCGATCGACACGGCCGCGGCGGAGCTGAACGCTCGCGACCTCGCCCGGCTGCCGGCGGTACGCGCCCGACTGGGCCGCGCCGACGCCGCCGTGGCGGCGTCGGAGCTGGTGGTCGCCGAGGCGGCCCGACGGGTGGACGAAGCGCCGGGGGATGAGGAAACCAACCGGTGGGTGTGGCGGGCCAAGCTGCTGGCCGGCACGACGGCGGCGGAGGTGGCCGCGTCCATGCTGGAGGCGGCCGGCACCTCCGCCACCCGGCGGGGCCACCCGCTGGAACGCCTCTACCGGGACGCTCGGTGCGGGTCGCTGCATCCGGCGACCTCGGATGTCTGCGCCGACTGGCTCGGCATCGCCGCGCTCGGTGGCGACCCGGACCGTGACGGAACGGCTCCTCGTTGGTGAGCGTGAGGAGTGAGCTTGCGAGCCCCGCAGTCGTGAACGAGGGCGGGACGGGTGAGCGTGAGGAGTGAGCTTGCGAGAGGAAGGTGGGACCGTGTCCGTACCGGTGATCGCGGGCCTGGGCACGGCACATCCGCCCTCGGCTGACCAGCGGGAGCTGTGGGAGAGGTTCTTCTCCCACCATTTCTCCGGCTCCACCCGGGCGCTGGCCGAGCGGATCTTCGCGAATTCGGGGGTGACCAGGCGGCAGGCGGCGGTGAATCCGCTGCTCGAGGACGTCTCCGACTGGCCGACCGAGCGGCGGATGCTCCGCTACCAGGTCGAGGCGCTGCCGCTGGGCAAGGAGGCGGTCGGCCGGGCGTTGACCGCGGCCGGGCTGGACGCCCGTGACGTCGGGCTCTTCGTCGTCTGCTCGTGCACCGGGTACGCCACACCGGGGCTGGACATCCTGCTCGCCCGGGACCTGGGCATGGCGCCGGCGACCCAGCGGATGTTCGTCGGCCACATGGGTTGCTACGCGGCCCTGCCCGGGCTGGGCGCGGTGGGTGACTTCGTCACCGCACGAGGGCGTCCGGCGCTGCTGCTCTGCGCCGAGCTGACCAGCCTGCACCTGCAACCGTCCTCGGCGCGGATGGACACCCAGCAGATCGTCTCCCATGCGCTCTTCTCCGACGCCGCGGTCGCCGCGGTGGTCGTACCGGGCGGCCGGGGGTACGCGGTGCGTGAGGTGGCTTCGGTGACGGACACCTCGACCGCCGATCACATGACCTGGGAGGTGACCGACACCGGGTTCCGGATGGGACTGTCGCCGAAGGTGCCGCAGGTGCTGTCGGCCCACGTCCGGGGTCTGGTCGACGAGGTGCTGGCCCGGCACGGCACCCGCCTCTCCGAGGTGGACGGCTGGGCCGTCCATCCGGGCGGGCCCCGCATCCTCAACGTGGTGGAGCGTGAGCTCGGCTTGGCACCTGCGGCATTGGCCGCGTCCCGGGAGACGCTGAACGAGAACGGCAACTGTTCCTCCCCGACGGTGCTGCTGATCCTCGACCGCCTGTTCCGGTCGGCACCGACCCCGCGCCGGGTGGTGATGCTGGCCTTCGGTCCTGGTCTGACGCTCTACGCCGCACTGCTGGAACGCGAGGTCTGAGCAGCCGACCGAGCTACCCTTGAGGGATGGATGTCGATGCCAGCCATCGGCTACGGGGGGCGCTGTTGGCTGCCGTGGGTGTGGCGGCGCTGGCTCTCGGCGGTTGGTGGTGGCGGGCGCAGGCACCCACTCCGACGGCACCGACCGGCACCGCCTCGGAGGGGTCGTCGGTCGCCGCCTACTGGCGGGAGAACCCGGTCACCGGCGAGTGGGTGCCGGAGCTTCCCAGTGCCTCCTCCTCCGTCCTGGTCGACGCCCGCACCGGCGCGGTGATCCCAGGCGGGGGGCCCGTGGAACCCGCGGTCACCGGGGCCACCGCACCCGGGGGGTGGCGAGTGAGCGGGGCCGAGGTGGTCTGGACCGAGTCGGCGAGGCTCAGTTCCGGTGGAGCCGTCGTCCGGCAGACCCGGATCGGGCACGGCGAACGGCACCTGCTGCGCCTCAGCTGTACCGGTCCCGGTGAGCTGCTGGTGGCCGTCAGCGGTGCCCGCTCGGCGGCCCCGATGACGGTGGGCTGCGACGGCGGGCTGGTGCTGATGGAGATCACCGGCACCGGCGGGCCGGCGCGGTTGTCGTTCTCGCCGGCCGGGTCACAGCCGGTCCAGGTCGAGGCCCGGCTGATCGCCCTGCGCTGAGTCGTACCGTCGTCCCCACCCGGCCTGCCGACGTCGCGTCCCTCGGCGTCGCCGGGTGTCTCGCACGGGTGGTTCAGTCGGCCAGTCGGGCGAGTTCGGCGTGGTGGTCGGCGATCGAAACGACCTTGGGTACCACCAGGGTGATCCGGCCGGAGCGGTCGGCGAGCAGGGCGGTCACCCCGTCCTGGCTGGGTGGCAGGTGCAGGAACGTGCGCAGGCCGCCGGCGGGGTCGGCGAGGGCGCGGACCTGGGTGCCGGCCGGCGCGGCCCGTGGTCGGGTGCCGCTGACCGTGGCCACGGTCACCCCGGCCGGTACCGTCGTCGCCGCCTCGATGACCTGCTCGGGGCAGGCGCAGCCGTCCACCAGCAGCACCACGACCGGCAGCAGTCCGCGCAGCGGCACCGGGGCCTGCCCGCCGTCGACCAGGTCCAGCGCGGGCAACGGGCGTCCGGTCAGCTGGGCCGGTGCCGGATCGGGTGTGCCGGGGGACGGTCCGGTCCGGCCGGCCCTGGGCCAGGTGACGGCGGCCAGGCCGGCGATGGTGGTCAGGACGGCGACGATCAGCACGATCACCGGTCCGGCAGGCGGGCGCCAACGACGGTGGCCGGCGGTCCGTGGTCGCCGCAACTCGCGACGGATCTGTTCGACCTCGTCGGCCAGGGCCGAGATGTCGTCCGGGATGACCACCCGGCCCCACTCGGGAGGCAGGTCTGGCAGCCCGGGGCCGTCGGCGTCAGCCTTGCCCATTACGACCCCCTGGAACTTCACGGGTGCGCGGACGGGGCACCCCTCCAGCGTCTCGCACCTGGCCGGGTACCGCTACCGCTGCCCGCGTCGGGCTGCGGCGGGATACCATGGGACGGGTGCGTAGCCCCTGATCTCCAGCATGTGCGTTACGGGGCCTCGGTGCGTGTGCTTCCGGATCTTCACGTCCACGGCGGTGGTGTCCGGGGGTCATCCCTAGGTTACCGAGCGTGTTCAAATCATCGACTGGGTGGTCTGTCAAGCCGAAGAAATACCTCTCACAGGGCCCCTGAGCTGCGCCAACGGTCAGGACAGCGGTGAGACATCGGTGCCTGAGCGTGTTACCCTAGACACAGCGAAAGGGGTTTCGAACCTATGGTTTTCAGTGTCGGCGAGACCGTTGTTTACCCCCACCACGGGGCCGCACTCATCGAGGCAATCGAGACTCGGGTCATCAAGGGCGAGCCCAAGCAGTACCTCGTCCTGAGGGTCGCGCAGGGTGACCTGACGGTCCGGGTACCGGCTGAGAACGCCGAGATCGTGGGTGTGCGCGAGGTGGTTGGCGAAGAGGGCCTCGGCAAGGTCTTCGACGTTCTCCGGGCTCCGCACACCGAGGAGCCGACCAACTGGTCGCGGCGTTACAAGGCGAATCTGGAGAAGTTGGCCTCCGGCAACCCGCTGAAGGTGGCAGAGGTCGTTCGTGACCTGTGGCGTCGCGAGCGGGAGCGGGGGCTGTCCGCGGGCGAGAAGCGGATGCTCGCCAAGGCCCGCGACATTCTCGTCGGCGAGGTGGCGCTGGCGGAGAAGAGCACCAAGGACGAAGCGGAGACGCTGCTCGACAAGGTGCTGACCGAGGCCTAGTCCGCACAGCATCGTCGTACCCGATTCGTAGCGAACAAACCCGAGGACCGCGACGTGACCGCGCAGCTCAATCCGCGCGGTGACGTCGCGGTCCTCGTGCCTGCGGCCGGTGCCGGCGTACGCCTCGGGCCCGGCCGACCCAAGGCCCTGCGGCTGCTGGCGGGTGAGCCGCTGCTGGTGCACGCGGTCCGTCGGTTGGCCGCCGCCGCACCGGTGCAGAGCATCGTGGTGGCCGCCCCGGTCGCCGAGGTCCCGGCCGTGCGTGAGCTGCTGGCGCCGATCGCCCCGGTGACGGTGGTGCCCGGCGGGGCGGAACGTCAGGCATCGGTGGCCGCAGCGCTCGCGGCGGTACCCGCCGGTCCGGAGATCATCCTGGTGCACGACGCGGCCCGCGCGTTGACCCCGCCCGCGCTGGTGGAGTCGGTGGCCGCCGCGGTCCGGGCGGGTCACGACGCGGTGATCCCGGTCCTGCCGGTCGTGGACACGATCAAGGAGGTCGACGCCGAGGAGATGGTGCTCGGCACCGTCGACCGGGCCGCGTTGCGCGCCGTGCAGACTCCGCAGGGCTTCCGGCGGTCGGTGCTGACGGCCGCGCACGCCGCTGCCGCCGACGCTCTCACCGACGACGCCGGGCTGGTGGAGAAGCTGGGCGTGCCGGTGCACTGCGTACCGGGCTCGGAACACGCCCTGAAGATCACCAGACCGTTCGACCTGGCGCTGGCCGAGCACCTGCTGGCTGCCGGGCGGTAGCGCGTACCCTCGGATCATGATCGTTCCTCGGGTGGCCATCGGGACCGACGTGCACGCCTTCGAACCCGGCCGGCCGTGCTGGGTGGCGGGTCTGCACTGGCCGGATCAGGACGGCCTGGCCGGGCACTCGGACGCGGACGTGGCCGCGCACGCCGCCTGCAACGCGCTGCTCTCCGCCGCCGGTCTCGGCGACCTCGGGGCGAATTTCGGGGTGGGTCAGCCCGAGTGGGCCGGGGCGAGCGGGGTCGCCCTGCTGGTCGAGACGGCCCGCCGGGTACGTTCCGCCGGCTTCGCCATCGGCAACGTGTCGGTGCAGGTGGTGGGGCTTCGCCCGAAGATCGGCCCGCGTCGGGAGGAGGCAGAGCAGGTGCTGTCGGAGGCCGTCGGCGCGCCGGTCACCGTCTCCGCCGCCACCACCGACGGCCTGGGCTTCACCGGGCGCGGCGAGGGGCTCGCCGGGGTCGCGGTCGCCCTGGTGTACGAGCAGCCGAGCGCCTAGGCTCGCCGCGATGTCCGCCGACGTCCCCACCGACCCGCCCGCCGCCGACGGCTACCTCGAACGCGCCACGCTCCTCGCCGAGTTGGGCCGCTACGACGAGGCCGTGGCCGAGCTGGGCTTCGCGTTGGCCCTGGACCCGTCCGCCGTCGAGGTGTCGACCATGCTGGCCCGGGTCCAACTGGCCGCCGGCCGCCCCGCCGAGGCGCTCGCCGCTGCCGAGGCCGCGGTGGCCGCCGCGCCGGGGCAGGTGCCGCCGCTGGTCGCCCGTGGGTTGGCCCTCGGCGACCTGGAACGGTACGCCGAGGCCGCCCGTACCGCCGACGAGATCCTGGCCCTCGGGCCGCAGGACCCGTACGCCCAGCGCAGCGGGGCGGCGATCCTGGCCGGTTCCCGCAACGGCCAGCCGGCGTTGAACGCGGCCTGGCACGGGGTGGAGCTGGCGCCCGAGGATCCGCAGGGCCACCTGGTGCTGGGCCTGGTCGCGGCGAACATGCAGATGTACGACCTGGCCGAGCGGGCCTACCGGGAGGCGTTGCGGCTGGATCCACGGCTGGCGGAGGCGGGCGACGACGTCGGGGTGCTGCGGCTGGAGCAGCGGCGGTGGACCGCGGCGCTGGAGCGCCTGGCCGAAGCGGCGGTGGCGGGCCTTCCCCCGTCGGATCCGCGTCGGCCCGATGAGGGTCGGGACGGGTCGGACCGACGCGACGAGAGCAGTGACGAGTCGAGCCGACCGGACGGGGCCCAGGACGAGCCGGAGCGCCCGTCGGCGGGCCCTTTCGACCCCGGCCGGCCCGCGGCCGGCCCCGGGGAGGAGCGTCCGGGCTGGCCGGCTCAGGGAGCGGACCTGCCCACCGGCGGGCAGCCGCCCGAACACGTCCGGGGGCGGCAGCGGTCAGGGTCCGACGAGACCTGGCCGGCCGGTCCGGAACAGGCCGGCACCGGTCCGGTCGTCGCACGTCAGCCGGTGCCGGCGGCACTTCGGCAGTTCGTGCTGTGGGGTACCGGCTGGTCCATCGTCGCCGCCATCGTGGTCGCCTGTTCGGCCGCCACCGGCGCCGGACTATCCCGGCTGCTGGCGGTGGTGGCGGCCGTTGGCGGTGGCATCGTGCTCTGGCAGCACGCGTCCCGGCTGCCCGGGTTGAACCGCACCGTCCTGCCCGTCCTGCGACGTACCGACCGCCCGCTCGCCCTGGCCGTGTACGCCGCCACGGCCGCACCCGCGCTGATCCTGCTCTACGCCCTGCTCGGCACCGCGTGGCCGCTGGTCCTGGCCATCGCGGTCGCCACGGCCGCCCAGCTGGCGATCGTCGGCCGGCCGGTTGCCTGAGCCGCCCGTTGTCGGGGCGTCCGCGGCTCAGGGACGGCGGGCCCAGGTCCAGGCGTACGCGTCGTCCTCGCATTCGCTCGCCGCGTCGCAGAGATCGAGGGGGCGGAAGGTGTCGACCATGACCGCCAGCTCGTCGAAGAAGTCCACCCCGATGGAGCGTTCCGCCGCGCCGGGCTGCGGGCCGTGTGTGAAGCCGGACGGGTGCAGCGAGATCGAGCCCTGCTCGATGCCGGAGCCGCGCCGGGCCTCGTAGTTGCCCCCGGTGTAGAAGAGCATCTCGTCGGAGTCCACGTTGTGGTGGTGGTACGGCACCGGGATGGCGTCCGGGTGGTAGTCGACCTTGCGCGGCACGAACGAGCAGATCACGAAGTTCGGGCCGGCGAAGGTCTGGTGCACCGGTGGCGGCTGGTGGATCCGGCCGGTGATCGGCTCGAAGTCGTGGATGGAGAACGCCCACGGGTAGAGGTGCCCGTCCCAGCCGACCACATCGAACGGGTGGTTGGCGTACACGTGGCGGGTCCAGCCGCGCCGGTGGCGCACCAGCACCTCGACGTCGGTGCCGTCGACGAGCAGCGGTGCGTCGGGTCCCCGGACGTCGCGCTCGCAGTACGGCGAGTGCTCCAGGAACTGGCCGCGTACGGAGAGGTAGCGCTTGGGCGGGCCGATGTGCCCGGACGCCTCGACGGCGAGCAGCCGTGTCGGGGCGTCGCCGGTGGGCACCAGGCGGTGCACCGTCGAGGTCGGGATGATCACGTAGTCGCCGGGCACCGCGTCGAGTACGCCGAACGTCGACTCGACCCGCAGGGTGCCCGCCTCGACGTAGAGGCAGTGGTCGCCGGTGGCGTCGCGGAAGAGCGGGGACGGGCGGTCCGCCAGCACGTAGGCGATCCGCACGTCGTCGTTGGCGAGCAGGTACCGCCGGCCGAGGACCGGGTCGGCACCGGTCCCGTCGAGCTTGTGGGTACGCAGGTGCCGGGGCTTGAGCGGCAGGTTGGGCACCCGGGTCAGGGCCGGCGGGGTGAACTCCTCGGCGGCGACGATCGCGGTGGGGGCGTACCGGTGGTAGAGCAGGGACGAGTCGGACGAGAAGCCCTCCTGGCCCATCAGCTCCTCGGTGTAGAGGCTGCCGTCCGGCTGCCGGAACTGGGTGTGGCGCTTGCGTGGCAGCTCGCCGACGCTGCGGTAGTACGGCATGTCGCCTCCCGGTCCGCTCCGCGTCCGATAATCGGACGCTGTTGTCCGCTTCTTGAAGCGTCCCGTACATTCTTGTCTCGTGTCAACGCAGCCGCCCACACTCGTCGCCGGTCTGGTCGACGACGCCGCAGTCTTTCCGCCGGGCAGCGCGCCGTTGCCCGATGCCGTCGCCGCTCATCGGCGGCACCGCGCCGCCTGGTACGCCGACCTGGTCGGCCCGCTGCTGCTGCCCGCGTCGGCGATCACGGCGGGTGGGCTGAGCGGCCTGGTCGACCCCGACGAGCACCTCGCCATCGGGCTGATCGGCGACACCGGGCTCGACCGGCTGCCCCTCGCGCTGTCGTTCCTGCCTCCGCTCGGGGTGACGGCGCGGCAGGTCGAGGCGCCGGTCGCCCGCCGTGGCGAGGATCCGCAACCGGGACTGGCCGAGCTGGTGAAGTTCGCCGAGCGGCTGGACGGGGTCCCCGTCTACGCGGAGATTCCGCTGACCTTCGGGCTGATGGGCGCGCTGGACGCGCTCGCCGACGCGCGGGCCCGTGGGGTGCCGGTCGCCGCCAAGTTCCGTACCGGCGGGCTGGCCGCCGAACTGTTCCCGACGCCGGCCGAGCTGGCCGCCGTGATCTGCGCCTGCCGGGACCGGGAGCTGCCGTTCAAGCTGACCGCCGGGCTGCACCACGCGGTGCGGCACGTGGACCCGGAGACCGGCTTCACCCACCACGGGTTCGGCAACGTGCTCGCCGCGACCCTGGCCGCCGCCGACGGCGCGACCGTCGGTGCCGTCGCCGAGTTGCTCACCGTACGCGACGAACGGCCGCTGGTGCAGGCGGTCGACGGCCGGCACCAGGCGGAGCGTCCGCTCTGGGTGGGGTTCGGATCGTGCAGCATCGTGGAACCACTGACCGATCTGATCCGGCTTGGGCTGGTGAACGGAGGCTTCGAGGCATGAGCGAGCGTCAGCCAGCGAGCTGGGTGAGCGGCGCGGAGGATTCCGGCTACGGCGTGCACCACCTGCCGTACGGGGTGTTCCGGGTGGGCGACGGCGAGCCGCGCATCGGCGTACGGATCGGTGATCTTGTGCTGGACCTGGCCGGTGCGGAGGCAGCCGAGCTGGTGCTGGCCGGTGGGGCGCTGTGCCGGTCGACGCTCAACGCGTTCCTGGCGCTGGGTCGTCCGCAGTGGATCTCGGTACGCGAACGGATCACCGAGCTGCTCACCGACCCGACGCACCGGGCCGCGGTGGAGCCGCTGCTGGTGCCCGTCGACGAGGTGCGGATGGAGCTTCCCTTCGAGGTGGCCGACTACGTCGACTTCTACTCCTCGGAACATCACGCGTCGAACGTCGGCCTGATCTTCCGGCCCGGCCAGCCACCGCTGCTGCCGAACTGGAAGCACCTGCCGATCGGCTACCACGGTCGGGCCGGCACGGTGGTGGTCTCCGGCACCCCGGTGGTGCGTCCGCAGGGACAGCGACCCAGCCCCGAGGGTCCGGTGTTCGGCCCCTCCGCGCGCCTGGACATCGAGGCCGAGGTCGGCTTCGTGGTCGGCGTACCGAGTCCGTTGGGCCGCCGGGTCGCCGCCGCCGACTTCGCCGACCACGTCTTCGGTGTCGTGCTGGTCAACGACTGGTCGGCACGGGACATCCAGGCATGGGAGTACCAGCCACTCGGGCCGTTCCTGGGCAAGTCGTTCGCCACCTCGGTCGCCGCCTGGATCACCCCGCTGGACGCGCTGCGGCACGCGTTCGTGGCCGCCCCGGCCCAGGATCCGCCGGTGGCCGACTACCTGCGGGACGAGCCGCACCTGGGGCTGGACCTGCGACTGCGGGTGCTCTGGAACGGGGAGGCGGTCAGCGAGCCGCCCTTCGCCGGCATGTACTGGACACCGGCCCAGCAACTGGCGCACCTGACCGTCAACGGCGCCTCGCTGCGCACCGGCGACCTCTACGCCTCCGGCACCGTCTCGGGACCCCGGCGGGACCAGGTCGGCTCGTTCCTGGAACTCAGCTGGGGCGGCACCGAGCCGGTCACCGTGGGCGGGGTGGAACGCAGCTTCCTCGCCGACGGCGACACCGTGACGATCACCGCCACCGCGCCGGGGCCGGACGGCACCACCCTCACGTTGGGCGAGGTGACGGGCACCGTTCTGCCTGCGTACTGACCTGAACCCGACACCGGTCCTTGATCGCACCCGCTGTGCGATCAAGGACCGTCACCGTCTTCGTTGATCGCCTCGGAATTCCGTCGCCACGCCGCGCCGGGCCGCCCGGTGCCCCCCGTTCCGGTCGGCCCGGCGCCGGGCGGCGGCACGTCGAAAACCGAGGGAGATGACGACGATGCACGATCTCGTGGGCGCGGTCTGGCGCACCAGCAGCCGCTCCAACGACCAGGGCCTCTGCGTGGAGGTGGCCGACAATCTGGCCCGGGTCCACGGTGTGGTGGGCGTACGCGACTCCAAGGACCAGGCCGGGCCGGTGCTGGTGGTGAGCCCGCCGGGCTGGACCGCGTTCGTGGATGCGATCCGGGCGGGGCGGTTCTCCGGCTGACGCCCGTGGGGTCTCCGGGGGAGGATTCTCCGCTCGGGGACCCCGAGCCGCGCTCACGCCGCGTACCGTCTGTGCCACGGGAGGTGGCATGTCGACTGTTGCGGTCCACGGACTGGTCGCGGCGCCTGCGGCCGACCTCTGGCGCGTGCTCACCGAGCTGCCCCGGCGTACCCCCGGCGGTGGTCCGGTGCAGTTGCTGACGCCGGGGCCGTTCGGCCCGGGCACGTCCTGGCGCGAGGTGCGTACCCGCCCGGACGGCGACACGCTGGCCGAGGAGTACGTCGTGCTGGTGGTGGAGCCGCCTCGGCGGCTGGTGCTCGGCTCTTCCGGTGACGGCGTCGACTACCGGATCACCTGGACCCTGCGTGACGTGCGCCGCCGTCGCCGCCGCTACGCCGCCGTGACGGTGACGGTGCGGGCGCAACCGGCGGCGACCTCCGGGCGGGCGCTCGCGTTGCTGCTGGGCGGGCTGGCCGTACGCGCCGCGGAGAAGGTCCTGCGGCAGGACATCGCGGCCCTGGCCGCTGCGGCCAGCGGCCGTCACCCCGAGGTCGCCTGAGCAGCCGCCCGTACCCTCCGATGCTCGCCCGCCCGGCGCGACGCCCGTGGCCGGTGGGTAGGGTGCCGTGCGGAGGTGCGGCATGGGGTGGGCGACGGGCCGGCGGCGGATCGTGGCGGCGCTGACGGCGGCGACCGTCGCGGTGACGGTCGCGGTCGTCGGGTACCGCGTCCTGGCCCCTGCCGAGGTCAGCACCACCGCCCGTGGTGACTATCCGGCGTTGCCCGCCCCGGAGGCGGGCGTGGTCGGTCGGCTGCCGGTCGCGCCGCTCATCGTGGACGGCCGGCTGCGGGTCTACGCCGCACCTCGACAGGTGTACGCCGACCAGCCCGCCGACGGGCGGTACCGCAGCACGCCCTACTGGTCCTACCGGCGTTGGCCGGCGAGCCTGGACGCGGTGGTGGCGAGCGGGACGACCGTGGTGACCCGGTGGTCGGACGGCCGGTTGGTGGCGCTCGACGCGCGTACCGGTCGGGTGGTGTGGCGGGCGGAGGGGCCGGAGCCGGAGCGGGAGCGCGTGACCCGGCGTACCGGCGCGGCGGTTGTCTGGCGGCCCGGTGGACTCTCGGTGAGCCGGGTCGCCGACGGCCGTGACGTGGTGGTCACCTCCGGTGACGGTGAGGTCCGGGCGGTCGACCTGGCCGACGGCCGACGGTTGTGGGGCGTGCCGGTGGGTGCCGGCTGCCGCGAGCCGATCGGCGTCAGCACCGGGGGCCACCTGCTCACCGTGGACGACTGCGACGGGCCGGCGGTGATCGAGTTCCGCGACGCCGCGACCGGCGTGGTGGATACGCGGTGGCGGCCGCCCGGCGGCGCGGACGAGCTGGCGGCGACGTTGGTCGGCTGCGGCTCGGACGGTGCCGGCTGCGCCGCGCTGCGGACCGTGCCGGCCGGGGGCGATTCGGCTCTGGGTTGGCTGCTCGGCCCGGGGGAGCCGGTGCCGGCACCGGCTTTGGACGGTCCCGGTGTCGAACTGGTGGACGGGACTGCGGTGAGCCTGGTGGACGGGGTGCTGACCGGACGCTCCGTCCCGGACGGCGCGCAACGGTGGCGGGTCGTCGTCGGCCCCGGCCGCCTGCTTGCCGGGCAGCCCGGCCGGGTGCACGTCCTGACCGAGGAGAACGAACTCGTCACGTTCGACCCGGGCACCGGTGCGCAGCTGTCCCGGTTCGTGCTCAACGTCGGCTCCGACGGCACCGGGTGGGCACCGGGTGCCGCGTACGCGGCGGACGGGTACGTGGTGGTCGAGCGACTGCGCCGCCCGGTCGATCCGGACGGGGACGACCAGCGGTACTACCTGACCGCCGAGACGCTGGTCATCGCCGCGACCTGAGGGACGCGACCCGCCAGACCGTCGGCTCGACAAAACGGACATAAGTTACTTATAGTCCCACTGTGCGACTCCTGGCAGCCCTGGTGGGCGTGATCGTCGTCCTCGTCGTCGCCTCCCCGGCGGAGGCCACCGCCCCGACCGGTCGGACCGTCCGGTTGGCCAAGACCGAAGGGGTGGACATCACCGTGCCGGCGGCGGTCAACCTCGGCACCGCCTTCACCGGCGGGGTGCTGACCGGCCCGCTGGGGCGGGTCGAGGTGACGGACGTCCGTGGCCCGGTCAACCCGAACGCCTGGGTGGCGACCGTCTCCGCCACCGTCTTCATCACCGGTGCTGGTGGAGCGCAGCGGACCATCTCCAACGCCTCGGTCTTCTACTGGTCCGGGCCGACCGTGCAGAGCACCGGTGGTGGCACGCTGGTGCCCGGTCAGCCCACCCAGGCCCAGGCGGTGGCGTTGAACGTGACCAGGGAGGCGTTCCGGAAGACCTCCGGCAACGGCAACAACCGGGTCGCCTGGAACCCGAGCGTCCGGATCGTGGTGCCGAGCGGGATCGTCGCCGGCACGTACAGCGGCAGGATCACGCACTCCGTCGCCTGATGAGTGATTTTGTCCGAAGTGGCCGCGCTTGTGCCGAGTGTCCGCTCTAGCGTCATCGCCATGAGGAAGCCACTTCTTACCCTGACCGCCGCCGCGGCCACCGTGGTGGCCCTGGCGGCCCCCGCCGCCGCCGCGCCGTCCGGCGACACGATCGTGACCTTCACGGTCTCCACCGCCAACCTGGACATCTCCGTCCCGCCGTCGGTGAACCTCGGCGCGGCGTTCGCCGGCTCCACCATCACCGGTGAGATCGGCAACGTCACGGTCACCGACAGCCGATCGGCGCTCAACGCCACCTGGACGGCCACGGTGACCAGCAGCGCCTTCACCACCGGTTCGGGCACCGGGCCGGAGACGATCCTGCCGAACCTGGCGGAGTACTGGTCCGGTGGCGCGATCTCGACCACCGGCGACGGCACCTTCGTGCCCGGCCAGCCCACCCAGAGCGACGCGGTGACCCTGAACCTGCCCCGGGTGGCGTTCTCGAAGACCTCCGGCAGCGGCAACAACACCGCGACCTGGGCACCGGACATCCGGATCACCATTCCGGGGGGTGCGGTGGGCGGCACCTACACGGGGGTGATCACCCATTCGGTGGCATGACCGCGCCAGCGCCCTCGCCCTGGCCGTGACCGTCCTCGTCACGGCCGGGGCACCGGCGTCGGCCGCGCCCGGTGCGGTGCCGGGCCCCCGGGCGGCCGCGCGCGTCGAACCGGCTCCGCCCGACGTCGTCGACCTGCCGGCCGAGCGGTCCAGGCCGCCGAAGCCGAGCCAGACACCGGCTCCCAGCGGCCCGACCGTCTCCGTCGGGGTACGTCTGCTCGACGCGCCGGTGAACCGCCGCGACGACACCCGGGCGCACAAGTACATCGTCGACCACGTCAAGCCCGGCACCACGATCAAGCGACGCATCATGGTCGAGAACACCTCGGAGATCCAGCGGAAGGTGTCCCTCTACGCGGCGGCCGCCGCCGTCGACCAGAACGGCTTCGTCCTCGCGCCGGACCGGACCGAGAACGAGCTGAGCAGCTGGATCCGGGTGGAGCCCGGTGAGGAGGCACTCGCCGCCGGTGAGGAGGCGGAGGCGTTGGTCACCCTCCGGGTGCCGCGCGACGCCGAAGCCGGGGAGCGGTACGCCGTCATCTGGGCCGAGATCTCCGGCACGGACGGCCAGCAGGTCCGCAACGTGGGGCGGGCCGGCATCCGCGTCTACCTCTCGGTGGGTCCGGGCGGGGAACCACCCTCCGGCTTCGAGATCGGGCCGCTGACCGGCCTGCGGGAGGCCGACGGTACGCCGGTGGTGACGACGGAGGTGCGCAACACCGGTCAACGGGCCCTCGACCTGGGCGGTGAACTCCGGCTCACCGACGGACCGGGTGGCCTGTCCAGCGAACCCGTCCGGGTCGAGGCCAGGACGCTGCCCCTCGGCGGCAGCACCACCTTCCGGGTCGCGCTGGACCGCCGCCTGCCGGACGGGCCCTGGTCCGCGCAGCTCGACCTGGCCAGCGGCTGGACCAAGCGCAGCGCCAGCGGCACGGTCAGCTTCGGCGGCACGACCGTCCCGGCGGCGGTCGACACCGACCGGTCCAGCGCGGTGCTGACCGGCGGACTGGTCGCCTCGGGGCTGGTGCTGGCGCTGCTGGTCGGCTTCGCCTACCGGCGGCGGGCCCGGCACCGGGAGCCGGTGCCGGAGGGGTAGCAGACTCCGGGCCGGTCCGCTGGGGGATGGCGGACCGGCCCGGTACGGCTCGACGGGACGGCTCAGCCCAGCGCGGCCTCGGCCGCCGCCAGGAAGGCGTCGTTCTCGGCCGGGGTGCCGATGGTGACCCGCACCCCGTCGCCGGGGAACGGACGCACGATCACGCCCCGCGACTCGCACGCCTTGCCGAACTCCACCGACCGGTCGCCCAGCGGCAGCCAGACGAAGTTCGACTGGCTGGCCGGGACGCCGGCGACGAGCTTGCTGACAGCCTCGCTGACGCGTTCGCGTTCGGCCACCACGAGCGCACACCGCCGCCGTACCTCGTCGGCCTGGGCGAGCGCGGCCAACGCGCCCGCCTGGGCAGCCATGCTCGTGGAGAACGGCGTGACGACCTTGCGGACCGCCGCCGCCACGCGTGGCTGTGCGACCAGGAAGCCGATCCGCAGACCAGCCAGGCCCCACGCCTTGGAGAGCGTGCGTAGCACCGCCACGTTGGGCCGGTCGGCGTAGCTGAGCCCGTCCGGCACCTCCGGGTCGGTGACGAACTCCCGGTACGCCTCGTCGATCACCACCAGCACGTCGTCCGGTACGGCGTCGAGGAAGCGGTCCAGTTCGGCGCGGCGCACGGCGGTGCCGGTCGGGTTGTTGGGGTTGCAGACCAGGATCATGCGGGTGCGGTCGGTCACCGCCGCGGCCATCGCCGTCAGGTCGTGCCCGTGCCCGGCGTCGTTGGACACCTGCACGCTGGTCGCGCCGCTGGTCGCCGCGATGATCGGGTACGCCTCGAACGAGCGCCACGAGTAGACGAGCTCGTCGCCGGGCAGGCAGGTGGCCCGCACCAGGTGCTCGGCCAACGCCACCGACCCGCAGCCGGTGGCCACCCGGTCGACGTCCACCCCGTACCGCTCGGCGAGCGCCTGGCGGAGCGCGACGACGCCCATGTCCGGATAGCGGTGCACCCCGGCGGTGGCCTCGGCGACCGCCTCCACCACTCCGGGCAGCGGGCCGTACGGCACCTCGTTGCTGGCCAGCTTGATGGCCTCCGGCAGACCCAGCTCCCGGGCCAGGTCGGCCGGGCTGCGGCCGGGCACGTAGTTGGGCAGCGCGTCCAGGTCGGCGCGGGTCAGCCGCACCGTCGGCTGGTGTCGTCCGTCGTCGGTCATGAGGTCTCTCCCGGGGGGTTGGCGCGGTCGTCGGGGGTACGGGGAAGCTGGACCACCACGGTCTGCGCCCGCTTGTCGTGCAGCGCCTGCCGCAGCGGGTGGTCGAAGAGCGGGGAGAGCGCGTCGATCAGCTGGAGCAGCAGACCAAAGCCGCAGCAGTACCAGAGCAGGGTGGGCAGGCCGAGGGTGTTCCAGCGGCGCAGCGCCCGGCCGAAGCCCAGTGGAGCGTCCGCCTCGATCGGCACCGCCCTGACTCGCAGCAGCCGCTTGCCGAAGGTCTGCCCGCTGGCGGCCATCGACGGCACCTCGTACGCCAGCCAGAGCGAGGTGGCGATGAGCAGGATCACCACGACCAGCGCGCCGGCCTGGTCGCCGGCGGCGGGCAGCGGGTCGGTGCTGCGGTCCTGGGCCTGCATCCGACGCCAGAACTCGTTCAGCGGCGCGGAGAGTTCCTGGAGGTAGCGCCAGACGAACCAGCCGTTCACCAGGGCGTTGAGCGCGAAGACGACGCCGAAGTCAATCAGCCGGGCACCGAGCCGGGCGCCGAACGAGGCCAACGGCATCCCGTGCGGCCGCGGCGCCGGCGGGCGCCCCGGCCAGGTCGGGTACGGCCAGCCGGGTGGCGGCCCCTGCGGCGCGTCCCCCGCCGGCCAGGTGGGCACCCCACCCGGTGGCGGCGTCCCGCCGCCCGGCCAACCCTGCGGCGGTGCCCCGCCACCGGGCCAACCCTGCGGTGGACCCGGCGGCGGTGCCTCGCCGCCCGGCCAGCCGGACGACGGGCCCTGGGACCCGCCGGCGGGTTGGCCGGGCGCGGGAGGTGCCGAGGTGGCCGCCGGAGATGTCGGCTCCGGTGCCGGCTCCGGCTCGGGAGGCGGTGGGCCGTCGGGCGGTGTCGCGTCGACCGGGATGGGTGCGCCGAGCCAACCCTCGCCGTCCCAGTACCTGCGGGTCTCCGGGTCGGCGGGGTCGACGTACCAACCGGGTGCCACGCTCACGACGCGTCCTCGCTGCGCTCAGTCACCTCGACACCTTAACGACGACTGCTCCGGCGGGCGTTCGTGGCGGCCCGGCAGCTCACAGGTTGCCGCGCTTCTCCTGCTCCCGCTCGATGGCCTCGAAGAGCGCCTTGAAGTTGCCCTTGCCGAAGCCGAGCGAGCCGTGCCGCTCGATCAGTTCGAAGAAGACGGTCGGCCGGTCCTGCACCGGCTTGGTGAAGATCTGCAACAGGTAGCCGTCCTCGTCCCGGTCTACCAGGATCTTGCGGGCCTTGAGCTCCTCGATCGGTACGCGTACCTCGCCGATGCGGGCGCGCAGCTCCGGGTCGTCGTAGTACGAGTCGGGAGTGTCCAGGAAGTCGACGCCGGCCGCCCGCATCGCGTCCACGCTGGCCAGGATGTCGTTGGTGGCCACGGCGATGTGCTGGGCGCCGGGGCCCTGGTAGAACTCCAGGTACTCGTCGATCTGCGACTTCTTCTTGGCGATGGCCGGCTCGTTGAGCGGGAACTTCACCTTGCGGGTGCCGTTCGCGACGACCTTGCTCATCAGCGCCGAGTAGTCGGTGGCGATGTCGTCGCCGATGAATTCCGCCATGTTGGTGAAGCCCATGACCCGGCGGTAGAACTCGACCCACTCGTCCATCCGGCCCAGCTCGACGTTGCCGACCACGTGGTCGACCGCCTGGAAGAAGCGCTTCGGCTGAACCCCGGCGTCGATCATCGGCTGCCGGTCCACGATCGGGCCCCGCGCGGCGAAGCCGGGCAGGAACGGTCCCTGGTAGCGGGACCGGTCGACCAGGGTGTGCCGGGTGTCGCCGTACGTGGCGATGGCGGCCAGCCGGACGGTGCCGTGCTCGTCGGTCACGTCGTGCGGTTCCACCAGGCCGGTCGCGCCCTGGGCGATGGCGTGCGCGTACCCGGCGTCGACGTCGGGCACCTCCAGCGCGATGTCGCTGACGCCGTCGCTGTGTCGGGCGACGTGGTCGGCGCCCTCGGCGTCGGGTCGCACCGCGCCGGTCAGCACGAACCGGGCCGACCCGCTGGTCAGCACGTATTCGGCGTGGTCGCGGTAGCCCTGCTCCGGCCCCCGGTACGCGACACAGGTCATCCCGAACGCGGTGGAGTAGTAGTGCGCGGCCTGCTTGGCGTTGCCCACCAGGAACCGGACGTGGTCGAGGCCCTTCACCGGGAACGGGTCGCCGCTGGTGTCGTGGTCGACGGCGCCGATCAGGGCGTCGACGTCCACCTCCTCGGTCGACTGGGGTCGGTCGATCGCCTGGGTCATGGTGGCCTCCCTCGCGTACCGGCCGGCCTCGTGGGCCGACGGGGATCGTGTGCTGCTGTGCCGAGCATCGCGGTGACCGGGCGCACTGAGCAACACTCTCCGCCTACGCTGGTCAGGTTGCACAAACGGTATGGTGTTCACGCATGAACACTGGTCAGATTGCCCAGCTCGACGAGCTGGACGTGCGCCTCATCGAGCTGCTCGCCGAGGAGCCCCGGATCGGGGTGCTGGAGTGCTCACGCCGGCTCCACGTCGCCCGGGGCACCGTGCAGGCGCGGCTCGACAAGCTGGTCGGGCGGGGGGTCATCGCCGGGTTCGGGCCGGATCTCGGTCCGGCCGCGCTCGGCTTCACGGTGACGAGTTTCGTCACCCTGGAGATCAGCCAACGGCACGGACACGACCCGGTGACCCGCCACCTGGCGGCCATCCCCGAGGTGCTGGAGGCGCACACCATCACCGGCTCGGGAGATCTGCTCTGCCGGATCGTGGCCCGCTCGAACACGGACCTCCAGCGGGTGATCGACCAGATCGTGGCGTACGAGGGGATCACCCGTGCCTCCACGATCATCGCCCTCGCCGAGCAGATTCCCTACCGCGTCCTCCCCCTGCTGCGCTCGGCGGTTGGGTGAAAGGAAGGGCCCCCTGTTAACGCCTCCGGTAGAGGAAGGGCCCCTTGTTAACGCCAAACGCCTGATCAGTTCTCCGCGAGGGCGTTGCCCAGCGGGGTGCGGCGGTAGCGGACGGACCGACCGGAGCGGACCCGGTCGACCAGGCCGGCGTCGCGTAGCACGGTCAGGTGGTCGCCGACGCCGCCCAGGCTCATTCCGAGTTGCACGACGAGTTGGGTGGTGGTGGCGGGCAGGGCGAGCGCGCGCAGCACCGCCGCCCGGGACCGTCCGACCAGCCGGTCCAGCGCGTCCTCGGGACGCCCCGGGTCGGGCGGCCCGAGCAGTTCGGCCACCCCGGAGGCCCGGTAGACGATGGCGAACGGCCACGGCGGCTCGACGTAGTTGATCATCACGCCGAAGACCGTGGGGATGAAGAGCAGACCCCGGCCATCGAGCGAGTAGCTGCGGGGATCGCGATCGGCCACCTCGATCGCGCCGAGGCCACCGCCGGAGACCCAGCGCAGCCGCGGGTCCAGGTCCGCCACGGCGGCCCCCCAGCCGTACGCCAGCAGGCGGCCCGCGCGGTGCACCAGGTCCCGTTCCAGCACCGCCCGCAGTCGCGGCCAGTCCGGCTGCACCAGCGTCACCCAGGACGCCTCGATCGCGTCGGCCAGTCGGTCCACCACGTCGGGCGAGTCGTAGATCCGGCGGGCGTACGCCGGCGGGGTGCGCAGTCCGGCGAGGTTGCGGGACAGTTCGTCGCGAGCCTGCCCGAGTGGCGTGGCCCGTACCACGGCCAGCTCGTCGGCGAAGGTACGGCCGATGCCGTCGGGCGGCGGCTGGATGAAGTCGGCGTTGTAGCCACCCCGGCGCAGCAACGCCATCAACGCACCCACCGCCGGCTGGTCCCGGCGCAGCCGCTCGAACACCGATCGGGTGCGGGCCACCCAGGGCGACAGCCCCGGTACGGCGTGCTGGCCGGCGTGGACGCGCAGTGCCCAGACCGCCTCGCCCAGCGGCGAGATGGCGTACCGGCTGGCCGCCACGTCCGCCGGGGTGACCTCGATCCGCATCGCTCGACCTTTCGCTCTCCAGCGAAAGGATAGAGCGGCCGGTACGGGGCCACCACGCTGGCTTGCGTGAACAACACCAGCAGCATGAGTGTGCCGCCGGTGGCCGACCGGCCGGCCACCTTCCGGGACGTCTTCGCCGTCGCCGAGTTCCGGGTGATCTTCGGTGGCTTCGGGATCTACATGATCGGCGAGACGGTGAAGATGCTCGCCCTCTCCGTCCTGGTGTACGAGCGCACCGGCTCCGGCCTGCTGGCCGCGCTCGCGTACGTGACCGGATTCCTGCCGCACGCCCTGGGCGGGCTGTTCCTGCTGGCGCTGGCCGACCGGTGGCCGCCCCGCGCTCTGATCGTCGGCTACGACCTGCTGCGGCTCGTCATGGTGGTGGTGCTCGCCACGGGCGTGCTGTCCCCGACGGCGATGCTCGGCCTGGTCGCCGTTGTGGCCCTCTTCGGGCCGGTGAGCAGCGCCTCGCGCAGCGCGCTGCTGCCCGAGGTGCTGCGCGGCGACGCGTACGTGCTGGGGCGGTCGCTGCTCACCGTGGCGGCCGGCGGCACCCAGGTGGCCGGTTTCGCCCTCGGTGGCCTGCTGCTCGGACTGGTCGGACCGTACGGCGCTCTCTGGCTGACCGCGGCGACCTGTGCCCTCTCCGCGTTGCTGGTGCGGCTGGGTCTGACCCGCCGCCCCGCCCGAGCCGGCGCCGTCCGAGCCAGCGCCGCCGGTGCCGCGCGGGCCGGTCGCGGCCCACGAGCGGGGGCGGTCCGGGAGACCCTGCGGGTGAACCGGCGGTTGCTGGCCGACCGCCGGATCCGTGGGCTGCTGCTCGCCCAGTGGCTGCCCGGATCGCTGCTGGTCGGCGCCGAGGGGGTGGCGGTGCCGTACGCGGCCGAACTGGGGCAGGGCGCCAGCGCCGGCGTCCTGCTGATGGCCGGTGCGGGCGGCATGCTCGTCGGTGACCTGCTGGTGGGACGGTTCATGGCACCGGCCCGGCGGGAGCGCTGGACGCCGTGGCTCGCCCTGCTGCTGGGCGTGCCGATGCTGGCCTTCGTGGTCCGGCCGGCGCTGCTGCCGGCGGCGGCCCTGTTCACGGTGGCGACCGCCGGCTTCGCCTACCAGCTCGGGCTGGCCCGGCGGTTCCTCGACGCGGTCCCCGAGGCGCGGCGGGGGCAGGCGTTCGGACTGGTCAGCACGGGAATGATGGCGGCACAGGGACTCTCCGCCGCAGCGGCCGGCGCGTTGAGCGAGGTGCTCGCGCCGGGGGTCGTGATGGCGGGTGCCGGGGCCGCGTCGGTCGTCGCGACGTTGCTCCTGTGGCCCGTCCTCACTCCCGACGGCAGGCGTCAGCCGGCCCCTCCGGTGGACCGCACGCCGGCATCGGCGGCTCCGGTGCTGCCGGCTGACCGCTGAGTCAGGGCTCCGCCGACACGACCGACCGACACGACCGACCGACGCGACACGCGGGGCGGTGCGGGCGGTGGCGGGCATGGCTGGCTACCGTGTTCCGGTGGCGAAGGGCAGCGGCCTCGGCGTACGTGGCTGGCTACTGCTCGGCCTGATCACGGTGGTGGTGCTCGCCGCCACCGGAGTCTGGAACCCGTTCCCGACCATGTGGGACTGGGTCAACCGGCGTCAGCCGATCTCCCAGCCGGACGTGGTCTGGCAGCAGCGCATCGGCGGGACGCCGCGCAGCGTCACCATCGCCGGTGAGACCGTGGTGGTCGAGCAACGTACCCGGGTCGAGGCCCGCAGCCTGGCCGCCGGCACCCAGCTCTGGGAACGCAAGGCGGACTGGAGCGCGGTGGCGGGCGCCGGTCAGGAAGCCGTGGTCGTCGTGGGCAAGCTGCTGGTCAAGGGGTACGAGGTGCTCGACCCCACCACCGGGGTGACCCGCCGGCGCGACGACGACGCCGTCGCCGTCTGGACCTACCGCAACCTGCTGCTGGACGCGCGTTGCGTGGAGGCCACCGACTGCACGCTGAGCGCGTGGGATCCGCGCGGGACCGCTCCGCTGTGGACCGCCTTCCTGCCCGGGGTCAGCACCGGTCTGCTCGCCGACAATCCGAATCTGCTCGACACCCGCCGGCTCAGCAGTGCCCGCATCGACGGCGAGGTGGCCGGCCCGGAGGCCGTACCGCCGCTGCTCGGCTTCCCGGTCGACGGCCGGGTGCACGTGGTCGACACCGCGACCGGCCGGGTGCTCCAGAACGTCGAGCCCGGCCGGGACGAACGGCTCGCCGTGATCGGTGGGCGACTGCTGCGCATCGCGGCCCGCTCCCAGGACGGCAACTGTTACTTCGCGATCTCCGGTCGGGACTCGGTCACCGGTCAGGAGGCGTGGCGGCAGTCCGGGCTCAACCTGCGCACCGCCGACAGCGCCGGTTGCGTGCAGCGGGAGGACCCGTACGGTGCCCGCAACGTGCTGCTCGGTGTCTCGCCCGACGGCCGGGAGGCGGTGCTCGACGGGTACGACGGGCGGCTGCTGCTGGTCACCGCCGACTCCGAACGGGTGCTCGCCGTCGACGACCGGTACGCGCTGGTGCGCACCGCCGACAGCGGCGGGATCTCGGCCCGGGAACTCGGTTCCGGCCGGACCCGCTGGAACCGCCCGGCCGGCGAGAAGGCGGGTGCCGCGCTCACCCCGTACGCGGCGATCGTCACCGAGGAGAAGCCCAACCGGCTGGTCGCGCTCGACCCGCGTACCGGGCGGGAACTCGTCGCGTTGCGTACCTCGGCGAACGCCCTCGCCGTCGGACCCGCCGGCATGATCATCGGAGAGGGGCGGGAGATCGGGTACGTCCGCTTCGGCGCGACGGCGGGCGGAGCGCCGCGAGACGCCGACGGGGTGAACCCGGGGCCCGCCGGCACCGGCACCGTCCCACAGCCGCAGGAGAGCTGCGGCCCGAAGAACGAGCTGTGTGCCGCCCCCGACCCCGGCAAATGATCGCGCCCCCCGGCGGGTGGGACTGATCGAACCTTCTGCCCTAGGCTTTGCCGTCATGAGCGAGCGGCAGCGAGCGAATCATCAGCGCAGTGCGGTGGTGCCTCACGGCGGCACGGAGCGAAGCGGAGTGCCGTCGTGAGCGGTGCCGACTTCTCGTACGCCCCCCTGCTGCCGACCGGTCCGGACCAGACGGAGTACCGCCTGATCACCGACGAGGGCGTCGACGTGGTCAACGGTCCGGGCGGTCGCCGGTTCCTGACGGTGGAGCCGGCCGCTCTCACCGCGCTGACCGCCGAGGCGATGCACGACATCGCGCACTTCCTGCGTCCCGCGCACCTCGCCCAGCTGCGGTCGATCATCGATGACCCGGCGGCCTCCCCGAACGACCGGTTCGTCGCGCTGGACCTCCTGCGTAACGCCAACATCGCCGCCGGCGGGGTGCTCCCGATGTGCCAGGACACCGGCACCGCGATCGTGATGGGCAAGCGGGGCCGGCACGTGCTCACCGACGGCACCGACGCCGAGGCGATCTCGCGCGGCGTGTGGCAGGCGTACACCCGGTTGAACCTGCGCTACTCACAGCTCGCCCCGCTGACCATGTGGGAGGAGCGCAACACCGGCAGCAACCTGCCCGCTCAGGTCGAGCTGTACGCCGAGGACCCGGACGGCCACCCGGACGCGTACAAGTTCCTCTTCATGGCCAAGGGCGGCGGCTCGGCCAACAAGTCGTACCTCTACCAGGAGACCAAGGCGCTGCTGAACCCGACGCGGATGATGCAGTTCCTGGAGGAGAAGCTGCGGCTGATCGGCACCTCCGCCTGCCCGCCGTACCACCTGGCCGTGGTGATCGGCGGCACCAGCGCCGAGTACGCCCTCAAGACCGCCAAGTACGCCTCCGCGAAGTACCTCGACGCGCTGCCCACCTCCGGCTCGATGACCGCGCACGGCTTCCGGGACCTGGAACTTGAGGCCGAGGTGCTGGAGTTGACCCGCAACTTCGGCATCGGCGCGCAGTTCGGCGGGCGCTACTTCTGCCACGACGTACGGGTGGTGCGGCTGCCCCGGCACGGTGCCTCCTGCCCGGTGGCGATCGCCGTCTCCTGCTCGGCCGACCGGCAGGCGGTCGCGAAGATCACCCCGTCGGGCGTGTGGCTGGAGCGACTCGAAACCGACCCGGCCCGCTTCCTGCCCGAGGTCACCGAGGCGCAGCTGGACGCCACCGAGGTGGTCCGCGTCGACCTGAACCGGCCGATGGACGAGATCCGCGCCGAGCTGTCCAAGTACCCGGTCAAGACCCGGCTGTCGCTGAGCGGCCCGCTGGTGGTGGCCCGGGACATCGCCCACGCGAAGATCGCCGAGCGGCTGGACGCGGGCGAGCCGATGCCGCAGTACCTGCGCGACCACGCGGTCTACTACGCCGGCCCGGCGAAGACCCCGGAGGGCTACGCCTCGGGCTCGTTCGGCCCCACCACCGCCGGTCGGATGGACGCCTATGTGGAGAAGTTCCAGGCCGCCGGCGGGTCGATGGTGATGCTGGCCAAGGGCAACCGGTCGGCCCAGGTGACCCGCTCCTGCGAGCAGCACGGCGGCTTCTACCTCGGTTCGATCGGCGGTCCCGCCGCCCGCCTGGCCCAGGACTGCATCAAGCACGTCGAGGTTCTGGAGTACGCGGAGCTGGGCATGGAGGCGGTCTGGAAGATCGAGGTGGAGGACTTCCCGGCCTTCATCGTCGTCGACGACAAGGGCAACGACTTCTTCGCCGAGGTCACCAAGCCGGTCCTCACCATCGGCCGTCGCTGAGCGAACATCGGTGCGCCTGTCCGCATTCGCCGGACAGGCGCACCGCCCCCGTCGGATGTCGAGATCGACAACCGGCAGGAGTCTCCGCCCCGGCGCTGTCGAACGTCTCTCAGAGCGCTATCAAATTAATGGGCGTACTGTGACGGTCGGGCTACTCTGCTGGGCGTTGCGTCATTCCGGTGGGAGAGCGAATGCGGTTTCGGATCCTGGGTCCGCTGCGGGTGGGAGACGGCGAAGCCACCGTCACCGCGGGTAGGGACCGGGCCGTACTCGCGGTTCTGCTGCTCAGAGCCAATCGTGTCGTGCCGGCCGAGGAACTGATCGACGCGCTCTGGGAGGACGACCCGCCGGCCACCGCCCGCGCCCAGTTGCAGACGTGCGTCTCACGACTGCGGCAGCGATTCGCTCGACTCGGCCTGTCACCGGAGCTCATCGTCACCGATCCCGTCGGGTACGCCGTGCGGACCGCCCCGGGTGAGCTGGACAGCGAGGTCTTCGCTCAGAGCATCGAGGTCGCCCGGGGGATGCTCGCCCGTGGCCGGCTGGTCGACGCGCGTGGCCAGTTCCGCGCGGCGTTGCGGTTGTGGCGCGGCGCGGCGCTGAGCGGCATCCGGAACGCAAGCGTTCGGCGGCGTGCCCAGGCACTCGACGAGCAGCGTCTCACAGCGCTCGAGGAGTGTGTGGACGTCGAACTACGTCTCGGTCACGCGGCGGCGCTGCTCGACGAACTGGCCGAGAACCTGGACCGGCATCCGCTGCGGGAACGCCTCCGGGGGCAACTCATGCTGGCCCTGGCCGCGGTGGGTCGGCAGGCTGATGCCCTCAGGCTCTACCGGGAAGGGCGGGGCCTGTACGCGGAGGAACTCGGCATCGAGCCGGGCGCGGCGCTACAGGAACTGCACCAGCGGGTGCTTGCCGGGGACCTCGCGATCGCCGGGTCCGAGCGGCGGGCCACCGTCCCCGTCCGCGCCCTGCCCCACGCGATCAGTGACTTCACCGGACGGGCGGAGACGATCGCCCGGTTGGTCAAGGAGATCGAGGAGGGTGAGACCCGGATCCAGCTGATCGACGGCATGGCGGGCAGCGGCAAGACCACCCTGGCGGTACACGTGGCCAACCGGATCGCGGAACGCTACCCCGACGCGCATCTCTTCATCGATCTGCACGGGCACAGCGAGCGGACACCACTGAGTCCGTCGGCGGCACTTGCCACGTTGCTGCGGCAACTCGGGGTTCCGGCCGAGCGGATCCCGGTCTACCTGGATGACCGGTTGGCCATCTGGCGGACCGAACTGGCCGACCGGCGAGCCCTGGTGCTACTGGACAACGCCGCCTCCGCCGCGCAGGTGGCGCCGCTGTTGCCCAGCGGTGCCGGCTGCCTCACGCTGATCACCAGCCGACGTCGACTGGTCGGCCTCGACGAGGGACGACCCTCCTCACTGCCGGTGCTCGATCCCGACGAGGCGATCGAGCTGCTCGGTCGGGTGGCCGGCGAGGAGCGGATCGCGGCGGAGCGTGCCGCGGCCGCCGAGGTGGTACGCCGCTGCGGATATCTGCCGCTGGCGATTCGCCTGGCCGGCGCGCGACTGGTGCACCGTCCGCGGTGGCGGGTCGTCGACCTGGCCGACCGGCTCGGCGGTGCCCGGGACACGCTGGCCGAGCTGGTCGCCGGGCAACGCTCGGTCGGTGACGCATTCGCGTTGTCGTTCGCCCAGGTGTCGCCGCCGGCCCAGCGCGTCTTCCGACTGCTCGGGCTGCATCCGGGGATACGCCTGGACGCCACCACCGCCGCCGCCCTGGCCGACCTGCCACTGGCCGAGGCACAGGACGTGCTGGACGAGCTGGTCGACGCCCACCTGGTTGACGAGCCCGAGCCGGGCCGCTACCGACTGCACGACCTGGTCCGCGAGTACTCCCGGACGCTGCTGGCCGACCCCGCCCACTCGCCGGAGCGGCGTGAGGCGCTCGGCCGGCTGCTGGAGCACCATCTGTACGTGGCGGCGGCGCTCGGCCGCGAGACCGAGTCACCCGGCACCAGGCGTACGCTCCGCCTGTCCGACCCGTCCCGCCCTGACCTGGTCAGGGTTGATGTGGCGCGGGGGCTGGCCTGGTTCGACGACAACCGGTCCGCGCTGGTCGCCATGCCCGCGCTGGCCGACACGGAGTACCCGGAGCGCGCCTGGCAGCTCGCCCGGGCGAGCTGGCGGCTGTTCTACAACGGCGGGCACCTGGACGAGTTGATCGAGACACATCAGGTGGGCCTCCGGTCGGCGCAGGCGGTCGGTGACGAGTCCGCGCAGGCGCTGATGTTGAACTACCTGGCGTCGGCCCACTTCCGGCGTGCCCGGTTCGCGCATGCCATCGCCCTGCTGCAGCAGGCCCTCGAGTTGTGCCGCAGCAGCGGTCCACCCGACCTGCTGAGAAGCGTGCTGTGGAACCTTGGTAGCAACAACTACGCCGAGGGTGGCCCTCGCCGTGGTCTTGAATACTTTCAGGAGGCGGCGGCGGTCCCACGGGGTGGTAACCAATTGGCCGCCCGCAGCGCTCTGCTCAACAACATGACGCATCTCATGTGCACCTGGGGCCGCTACCACGAGGCGCTACGACTCGGCCGCCAGCACCTGCTGCTGGCCCGCGAGGTCGGTGACCGTCGGCAGTTGGCGAACGCCATGGGGCACGTCGGCATCATCCGGCACCGGATGGGCGACGTCGGACCGGCCCGTCGACTGCTGCGAGCGGCGCTTCTCGCGCACAGTGCGGCCAAGAACCGGTTCGACGAGGGCGAGTTGCTCAACGAGTTGGGGGTGATGGAGCGCGAGGCCGGCCGCACTGACGAGGCGGCGACGTTGCACCGCCAGGCGTTCATCGCGATGAGCGAGGCCGGCGATCTCGTCGGCCAGTGCGGTTCCCGCAACCTGCTGGCCCTCGCCATCCTCGACCAGGGTGACGTACGCAGCGCTCAGGACCTCTTCGGTCGGGTGCTGCTCGACGCCGCCCGGATCAACCACCGCTACGAGCAGGCACGAGCACTCGACGGCATCGCCCGCTGCCTGCGTTCCACCGATCCGGCAGCGGCCCGCTCGCACTGGGCTCGGGCACTGGCCCTGTTCCAGCAGCTCGACGTACCGGAGCAGGAGACGGTGCGGAGTTTGCTCGCCGAGCTGGACGACTGACTCTCGCGATCATCTGCGAGTCGGTGCCGGGCGGGGCAGGATGGTACGCGTGACGACTCCAGAGGGCACGGGTTATCGGATCGAACGCGACTCGATGGGCGAGGTGGAGGTGCCCGCCGAGGCGTTGTGGCGGGCGCAGACACAGCGGGCGGTGCAGAACTTCCCGATCTCGGGCCGCGGCATCGAACCGGCCCAGATCCGGGCGCTGGCCCAGATCAAGGGCGCTGCCGCCGAGGTCAACGGCGACCTGGGGGTGATCGACGCGAACGTGGCCGCGGCGATCGCCGCCGCCGCCGCGCACGTGGCCGACGGCGGGTACGACGACCAGTTCCCGGTGGACGTGTTCCAGACCGGCTCGGGCACGTCGTCCAACATGAACACCAACGAGGTGATCGCCACGCTGGCCGGCCGTGAGCTGGGCCGGGACGTCCACCCGAACGACGACGTGAACGCGTCGCAGTCCAGCAACGACGTCTTCCCGTCCTCGATCCACCTGGCCGCCACGGAGGCCGTGTCGCGAGACCTGCTCCCGGCACTTTCCCACCTGGCTGGCGCGCTGGAGGCGAAGGCCGAGGAGTTCGAGACCGTGGTCAAGGCCGGGCGCACGCACCTGATGGACGCCACCCCGGTGACCCTCGGGCAGGAGTTCGGTGGATACGCCGCCCAGGTCCGCTACGGCATCGAGCGGCTGGAGGGAGTGCTGCCCCGCCTGGCGGAACTGCCCCTGGGTGGCACGGCGGTGGGCACCGGCATCAACACCCCGCTCGGTTTCGCCGCCCGCGTGATCGACAAGCTGCGCGCCTCGACCGGCCTGCCGTTGACCGAGGCGCGCAACCACTTCGAGGCGCAGGGTGCCCGGGACGCCCTGGTGGAGACCTCGGGGCAGCTGCGGACCGTCGCGGTCGGCCTGTACAAGATCGCCAACGACATCCGCTGGATGGGTTCCGGCCCCCGCGCCGGCCTGCGCGAGCTGCGCATCCCGGACCTCCAGCCGGGCTCGTCGATCATGCCCGGCAAGGTCAATCCGGTGGTCTGCGAGGCCGTCCGCCAGGTCTGTGCGCAGGTGGTCGGGAACGACGCGACCGTGGCCTTCGCCGGGTCGCAGGGCGACTTCGAGCTGAACGTCATGCTGCCGGTGATGGGCCGCAACATCCTGGAGTCGATCCGGCTGATCTCCGCATCGAGCCGCCTGCTCGCCGACCGTTGCGTGGTCGGTCTGGTCGCGGACGCCGAGGTCTGCCTCTCGTACGCCGAGGGCTCGCCGTCGATCGTCACCCCGCTCAACCGTCACCTCGGCTACGACGAGGCCGCCTCGATCGCCAAGGAGGCACTGGCGAAGCAGATCTCCATCAAGGAGGTGGTGATCTCGCGGGGCCACGTCGACTCCGGCAAGCTCTCGGAGACCCAGTTGGAGGAGGCGCTCGACCTGCTCCGCATGACCCACCCCTGATCCGGCCCGCCGACCCGTCCTGTCGGCCCGGCTTGATCGACTCCAGATGCGGCATGTTGTGGCCATCCGACTGCCCGGATACCGCAGGATGCCGCATCCGGAGTCGATCAGCCGTCAACCGGTCGGCACCTGGGCGCCCAGCCGAGGAAGGGGGCGAAGAGCGTGGCCGGATCGGGAGCGTCCTGCGGGTTCAGGCGGTACAGGTCGGCGGCAGCCTCGTGCAGCACCGCACAGAGGTAGATGCTGAGCGAGATCCGGTCGGGTCGGGTGACCGTGCTCGTCGTTCCGAACTCCACCGAGGAATACCCCGCCCTCGGCGGTGGCTTCGTGATCGCGACCCTTCCGGACGGCAGCGAGCTGGGCTGTCTCGGCGGCCAGGTTAAGACACACGAGTTGCAGGAGTCGACAGCTCTCGAACGACTGCATGCCGTCTGGGAAGCTACGTTGGGCGTGGCACTGCCTCCGCAGGAGTCGATCAGGTTGACAAGGGAGATGGCCGAATCGTGGGTCTGAACGGGTGGTGCTGGCGCAAGAGCAGCCAAAGCTCACAGTCCAACGACTGCGTTGAGGTGGCGACGGATCTGCGGGTGGTGGGGGTGCGGGACAGTAAGGATCCGGCGGGGCCGGTGCTGAACTTCGAGGCGTACGCCTGGCGGGTCTTTGTCGCGGCACCGCCGCGACGGGCGTGACCACCTCGCCCACGGCGGAGGTGCGGGAGCGACTGGAGCGGGATCAGGTCGTCTGGCTCTGCACGCTGCGGCCGGACGGCTCGCCGCACCTGACGCCGGTCTGGTTCCTCTACGTCCAGAATGAATGGTGGATCGGCACCGGCGAACGCAACCGGAAGGTTCGCAACATCGCCGCCGATCCACGGGTGTCGCTGGCGCTGCCCGACGGGAACGCGCCGGTCGTCGCGGAGGGCACGGCGAGCATCGTCCGGCAGCCTTTCCCGCCGTACGTGGTCGAGGGGCTCCGCCGCCGGTACGACGGGTGGGACGTCACGGTGGACGGCCCGGACGGCCGCTACGTGCTGCTCCGGATCGCGGTGACCCGCTGGTTGATGGCCGGCCGCGCCCACTGACCGGACCGATCGGCGCAGGTGACGTCTCCGGCGACCGGGGTCAGGAGCGGGCGGCGGCCTTGCGGGCGCGGTATGCGCTGACCGCGGCCCGGTTGCCGCAGCCGGCCTCACAGAACCGGCGGGAGCGGTTCTTCGACAGGTCGACCAGCACGTTGTCGCAGTCGGGGTGGTCGCAGAGACGCAGCCGCCGCAGTTCGCCGCCGCGTACCACGTCCGCGATCGCCATCGCCGCCTCGACCGCCATCCGGGTGGCCAGCGGGGCGTCCCGGGGTACGGCGTGCAGGTGGTACGGCTCGGCGTCGTGCGTGATGAGCTGAGGCAGCGCGCGGTGCTCACGCAGCAGGGCGTTGACGATCGACACGACCTCGTCGACCTCGGCGTACCAGATCCGGCGCAGGCGGGGCCGCAGCGCCCGCACCGCCCGCAGCTCGGCCTCGGTGTGCTCGTGCCGCCCGCTGTAGGAGTGGGCGGTGAAGAAGGCGTCCAGGGCGGGGACGTCCGGGAGCCCTTCGCCGTCGGAGCCGGCGGTGTTCACCAGCGCGGCGGCGGCGATCAACGAGCACTCGGTGTCATGGGCGAAAAGCAACTTGACTCCTGTCCTGGCCCCGTCTAGCGTCATCGGCGTAACCTATTTTGCCCATGGCGGGCCACCGTGCCAAGGAGAGTCCATGCGTCAACCGCCCGCCGCGGGTGCCGGCCTCGCACTGGCACTGCTCTCCGCGATCACCTTTGCCACCTCCGGCACCTTCGCCCGGTCGCTGATCGACGCCGGCTGGTCGGCCGAGGCGGTCGTCATCGCCCGGGTCGGCATCGCCGCCTTGGTGCTGGCCGTACCCGCCATGCTCGTCCTGCGGGGACGGTGGTCGGTGCTGCGCCGTAATCTCGCGTCGATCGGCGTGTTCGGGCTGCTCGGGGTCGCGGTCGCCCAGGCGTGTTTCTTCAACGCCGTGCGTTACCTGCCGGTCGGTGTCGCGCTGCTGCTGGAGTATCTCGGCATCATCCTGGTCGTGGGGTGGACCTGGCTGGTGCAGGGTCAGCGGCCCCACCGGCTGACCGTCGCCGGCTCGGCGGCGGCCATGGTCGGCCTGGTCTTCGTGCTCGACCTGACCGGGGCCGGCCGACTCGACCCGGTCGGCGTGCTCTGGGGGCTGGGTGCCGCGGTCGGCCTGGCGGGTTACTTCGTGCTGGCCGGCCGGGTCGATCCCGCCCTGCCGTCGGTGGTCATGGCCAGTGGCGGGATGGCCGCCGGTGCCGGCGTGCTGTTGCTGCTCGGCCTGTCCGGCGCGCTGCCGCTGCGGGCCACCTTCGACACCGTGCAGTTCGCCGGCGGACAGACCAGCTGGCTGGTACCGATCGCCGGCCTGACGCTGGTGGCCGCGGTGGTCGCCTACCTGGCCGGGATCGCGGCGGTGCGGTTGCTCGGTTCCCGGTTGGCCTCGTTCGTCGGGCTGACCGAGGTGATGTTCGCGGTGCTGATCGCCTGGTTGGTACTGGGCGAGCTGCCCACGATCGTCCAACTGTTCGGCGGGTTGCTGATCGTCGCGGGCGTGGCGCTGGTCCGCCTCGACGAGCTGCGCGGAGCCGCCGCGCCGCCCATCGCCGGGGAGCCCGTGCTGACCGTGAACCGGTGACGCCCCGGGCTCGACGACCGAGCACCACAGCCGCCGCTACCGCACCACCTCCGTTGCGGTAGCGGCGGCGTAGTGGTGTCGTAGCCGTCCCACCCAGGATCTCGGTGACCGTGGACATCACCCACGGTCGATCAGTTCGCTGACCGAGGAGTCTCATTGGGCTGGCTGCGTACGTCCCCTCGCCGATGGAGCGCATTGGCGCTCACGGCCGTCAGTCTCGGCACCGTCGCTGCGGTGGCACCCGCCGTGCCCGCATCGGCCGCCGGGCCCGCCGACCACGTCCTCTACTGGAACGACGTCCTGCTCCGGACCTATCGGCAGGAGGGCGGGGCACCCGGGCCGCTGGCCAGGGCCGGCGCGATGGTGCACGGCGCCATCTACGACGCCGCGAACTCGGCGCTCTGCGCAACGGGTACCGACCGGTGCCTGGGCCGGCAGTACCGGATCACGGTCACGCCCACGCCGGGCGTGACACCGGATCTGGCAACCGCGATCGACTACGCGGCGTACGACACGCTGCGCAGCATTTATCCGCAGCGGAACTTCAGCGCCGACCTGGCCGCTGCCCAGGATGGCATCGCCAGTTCCCCGGCCCGAACCGACGGGCAGCGCATCGGCTCGGCCAGCGCCCAGGCGATGATCAGCTTCCGCGCCAACGACGGTGCCCCGGACATCTCGACCTACGCCGACGGGACCGTTCCGGGTCAGTGGCGCCGCACCGGCTCCGGCGCGCCGGCCACGCCGAGCTGGGGACTGGTCAGGCCGTTCGCCATGACCTCTAACACCCAGTTCCGGCCCGGGCCGCCGGCCGGTCACTCCAGCTACGCCACCCTGCTCGCCAGCCAGGCGTACGCGGACCAGCTCAACGAGGTGAAGGGACTGGGCCGCTACAACAGCACCACCCGGACCACCGATCAGACCCAGGCCGCCTGGTTCTGGGCCAACGACCTTGACGGGACCTACAAGCCGCCGGGCCAGTTGTTCGCCCACACCCAGATCGTCGCGAAGGCGGCCAAGCTCACGCAGGCCGGTAACGCGCGGCTCTTCGGCCTGGTCGGCATCGCCATGGGAGACGCGGCGATCGTGGCGTGGGACGCGAAGTACCAGACCGACGTGGACCTGTGGCGGCCGGAGACCGCGATCCAGCGGGCCAACGAGGACAGTCGGAGCGACACGGTCGCCGACGCGGCCTGGCTGCCCCTGTCGGCCGACCGGAACAATGTGCGGTTCTCGCCGCCATTCCCCGCCTACACGTCCGGACACGCCACCTTCGGTGCCGCGTGGGCGGGCGCGATGAGAGGCTTCTTCGGCGCGGACACCTTCAACTTCGCCGCCACCACCGAGGATCCGCACGCGGTCGGTGTAGTCCGCAACTTCTCCACCTTCAGCGCCGCGGCGACCGAGAACGCGCGCAGTCGCATCTGGCTCGGCGTCCACTACCAGTTCGACGCGGACAGCGGACTCTCGTCCGGCACCGCGTTGGCGAACCACGTCACCGCCAGCGTCCTTCGCCCGACCGCCTCGTACACGTTCGACGGCTTCTACGAGAACGGCGCGAAGGTGGGCACGTCGATCCCGGACGCCGCCGCGCCGTCGTCGTTCACGGTCGGGTTCAAGCTGACCGCCGGCAGCGCTCCGGTTACCGATCCTGGGGCCGTCGTGGGTGCCTCGTGGAACGGACGACCCGCCACGGCGGGCGCCGTCACCTTCGCGAACGGCCGGTACGAGATCGCCGTCTCGGTGCCGAAGTCCTGTGCGGGACAGACCTGGACCTTCACGGTGCTGCTCCGCGACGGCTCACGCCGCGATCTCGGGGTTCGGTGCTCCACCGTCTGACCTGAGGTGCGCGATTGGCGGCGTGGTCGGGCCCTTCGACCGCGCCGCCGGCGTCGTCCACCCCAGGAGAAGCCGGCGGATGTCCTGGAGCGCCTGCTCGACCTCGTTGAGCCGGACCAGGGCATCCGAGAGGCCGGCGTCCTGCCCACCCGTCACCGGATCGGCGTGGAGAAGGTTCTGGTACGCCGAGGTCAGCTCCGCCCCCGGGTCCAGCCCCAGTTCCTCGCGGAGAAGCATCCGGGCGCGATGAAAGGCCGCCATCGCCTCGCCGCGCCGGCCTGCGGCGTGCAGGGCGATCACCAGGTGCCGCCACATCGACTCGCGCAGCGGGTGCTGTTCCACGAGTGCGGTGAGCTTCGGGATCAGCTCATGGTGCCGTCCCTCGTGCAGCTCAAGCCCGATCAGCTCGGTCAACACCGTGAACCGCTCCTCCTCGAGCCGGGCGGCCGCCGCCGGAACGAACGGTGCGTCGACGTCACCGAGAGGAGGCCCGGTGTGCAGCCGAAGCGCTTCCCGAAAAACCTCCGCCGCGGCCTGCGGTCGCCCCAGGGCGACCAGTGCCCGTCCTCGTTGGACGCGCTGCCGGAACTCCGTGACGTCGATGTCGGTCACGTCGGCCCGGAGCAGGTAGCCGGTCGCGAGCGTGTGCAACTCGACGCCGGGCACCGCCCGAAGGAAGCGCCGTAGCAGCGAGATCTGCCCGTGCACCTGGGTGCGGACCGTCCGCGGCGGATCGACGCCCCAGACCTCGTCCACGATCTGGTTCACCGGGACCAGCGCGTTGGCGTGGAGCAGGAGCAGTGCCAGCAACGACCGTGCCCGTTTACCATCGGGCCGTCTCGCGCCCTCCTCGCCGTGCACGGTGAGCGGGCCGAGCAGGCGAATCCTCACCTCGCCCACCGGACGTCCGGGCATCCGAACGGAACAGCTCCCACATGTCCTCCAGCCCCCGTGTCGAGGAGAACGTCAAGCTGCTGCAACCATAGAAGTTGCATCATGCAGTGGCAATGACACGTTCAGTTGATACGTATCGGCGAACAGGTACGGGGAACGGCGGCCCCGGACGTCGGCTGGGACGATGCTCCGGTGGTGACCACTGTGGTGTTCGACGCCGACGAGACCCTGCTCGACCTGCGCCCCGCGGTGACCGGTGGGCTGATGGCCGTACTCGATGAGATGGGCAGACTGAACCCGGCGGCCCGGGTTTCGCTCGCCGACCTGGAGTCGGACTGGCACCTCGCCTTCGGCATTAACGCTGCAGCGCCGGTGCAGGAAATTCGGCGGGCGGCGCTCGCCCGGTCGTTGGCCCGGGCCGGGCTCGACGGGTACCTGGAGGACGTGACGGCGCTCTTCTTCGCCCGGCGGTTCGCGCTGACCCGGCCCTATCCGGACGTGCTGCCGGCGCTCGCCGCGCTGCGCGAACGCTGGATGCTGGGCTTCGCCACCAACGGCAACAGCCGCGCCGGGCGCTGCGGGCTCGCGGGCGAGTTCACCTTCGAGGTGTACGCGCACGAGAACGGCCTACCCAAGAAGCCGGATCCGGCGTTCTACGCGGCGGTGGTCGCGGCCGCCGGGGTGCCGCCCGAGCAAGTGGCGTACGTCGGCGACTCGGTCACGCACGACGTGGTCGGGCCGCAGCGGGCAGGGCTGTGCGGAGTGTGGCTCAACCGCAAGGGCCTGCCCTGCCCGCCGGAGATCCGGCCGGACGCCGAAGTGTCCACGTTGACCCTGCTGCCCGGAGTGTTGACGGCTCTCGCGGACGAGGCAGGTGCTCCGCGAGCTGTCGGGTAGCTGGCTGGCGTAAACCGGCCGGGTGTTGTTCGATGACGCCACGTCCCTCAACGAGAGGATTCGATGTGGTGAGCAAGCGTTTCACCGCCGGTGCCGTCGCTGTCGCAGTGGCGCTGACCCTGTCGGCGGTGACCGGCCCCGGGAAGCCGGCGACCGCCGGAACCGCCGCGACGGTGACCTTCACGGTCGTGGCCGAGGACGGGGTCGACGCCGACACCGCCCTCGCCGCCATCCATGCTGCGGGCGGCACGGTGGTAGCCCGGGCCGACGAGGTCGGGGTCTACCGGGTGGTCAGCGACCGGACCGATTTCGCGCGTCAGGTCCTCGCCGCCGGACCACTGGTCGGCGCCGCCGAGCAGCGGGCCATCGGCCGAAAGCCGAAGGTGGACCCGGTCGAGCAGGAAGGTCCGGTCCCGGCCGCTGCGGCCCGAGCCTCCGCTGCCAAGGCTGGCGGCCCCGCGACTAGCCACGCGCGGGGGAAGAGGATGGATCCGCTAGACGAGAAGCTGTGGGGCCTGGACATGATCCGGGCCGACGACTCCCGCAAGATCGAACCCGGCGACCGGCGGGTGCTCGTCGGTGTGCTGGACACCGGCGTCGACGCCAGCCACCCGGATCTCGCACCGAACTTCGACTGGCGCCTGTCCCGCAACTTCGCGCCGGACATGACCGATATCGACGGTCCCTGCGAGGTGCCCGGCTGTCTCGACCCGGTGGGCACCGACGACAACGGACACGGCACCCACGTCGCGGGCACGATCGGCGCGGCGGCGAACGGCTTCGGTGTGTCCGGTGTCGCTCCCAAGGTCTCGATCGTCCAGCTCAAGGGCGGGCAGGACTCCGGGTACTTCTTCCTGGAGCCGGTGGTCAACTCGTTGTTGCACGCCGGCAAGGCGGGCCTCGACGTGGTGAACATGTCCTTCTACGTCGACCCGTGGCTCTACAACTGCACGGCCAACCCGGCCGACTCTCCGGAGGCCCAGGCCGAGCAGCGGGCCATCATCAAGGCGATGAAGCGGGCGTTGACGTTCGCGCACAACCGGGGCGTGACGCTGGTCGGCGCACTGGGCAACAACCACGAGGATCTCGGCGTGCCGCGGACCGACACGTCCAGCCCCGACTACGGGCCGATCCCCGCGTATCCCCGGGAGATCGACAACGACAGCTGCTGGGACCTGCCGGTCGAGGGCCCGCACGTGATCGGGGTGTCGTCCGTCGGTCCGTCGGGTCGCAAGGCGCACTTCTCGAACTACGGCACGGAACAGATCTCGGTGGCCGCGCCGGGTGGCTTCTCGCTGGACGGATTCGGTACGCCGACCTTCGGTGCCCAGTCCAACCGGATCCTCTCGACCTACCCCAAGCACGTGCTCCAGCGGCTGCCGATCTCGTCCACGATCCCGGACCCGCTGGTCGACGCGGACGGCAACATCGATCCGCGGGTCGCCGACCGGGTCTTCAAGGACTGCAAGCCCGACGGTGAATGCGGCTACTACCGCTACCTCCAGGGCACCTCGATGGCGGCGCCGCACGCCTCGGGCGTTGCCGCGCTGATCGTCAGCCGTTACGGCAAGCAGCAGGGCCGAGCCGGCTACGGCATGAACCCGGACCTGGTCGAGCAGCACCTGTACCGGACGGCCGCGGAACGCCCCTGCCCGGAGCCGAGGCTCCAGCAGTACCGCGACGAGGGCCTCGACGAGACCTACGACGCGTACTGTGCGGGTGGGCTCAACTTCAACGGCTTCTACGGGTACGGCATCGTCGACGCGTATGCGGCGGTGACCACCCCGCTCAAGCGTCGGTAACCGGGCCGCGAAGCGCTCGTTCCGATGAACGGCAGTGTGGCTGGGCGGGAGTTCTTCCGCCCAGCCACCGGCTGTCACCGGCGCCACCCGCGGTTGAGGAGCGCGGCGCGGACCTCTCGGATGATGCCCGGAAAGTCTCGGTAGAGACGGCGAGCGGTCACGTGCAGCACCAGCCAGCCCGCGTTGACGAGGCGGTTGAGGCGCTGTCGGTCCCGATGCAACTGCTCAGGGTCCGAATGCCACTGCCCGTCGTACTCCACCGCCACGCGGAAGTCGGGCCAGGCGAGGTCGGGATGCAGCACCAGGCCGCCGGACACCCGCACCGGATGTTGCACCACCGGTCGGGGCAGACCGGCCAGCACCAGCCGGATGCGCAGGTGCGACTCAGCCGGTGACTGAGCCGCCGGCTCGGCCAGATCGAACAGCCAACTCGCCCGACGTACGCCGGGGCGACTCTCGTTCAGGGCCGCGACCTCCGCGAGCGCCGCCCGAGTGGTGAGCCCTTTGCCGAGCAGCGTGTCAACTATTCCGATCGCCCTGGTCGGCTCCAGCCAGACGGCACTCTCCCAGGCCGCCCGAGCCGGGTCGGTGCGGGGCAGGATGCCCGGTCGGGCTTGCCCGACCAACGGCTCCCGAGACATCGTGTGCACCTGCAGGCCGCGTTGGCTGCGCACCCCGGCGGGAGCCGGAGTCAGGACATGCACGTGGTCGGCGAAACCTGCGGCGTGCTCGACTCCGTGCAGGTACGCCGCCGACGGGCCGGCGAACGCCGCCCCGACCGGCAGTTGCAACGCGACCGCGCGGCAGGCCAGGGCGTGATCGCGATCGAGCCGGGAATCGGCGTAGATGTCGCGCCGTAACCGCAGCCAGGCGGAACTGCGGAGCTGGTGGGCGGTGAGCAGGCCCCGGTGGACGGCGTCCGAGCCACGGAAGACCTGCCACGCCAGAACTCCCGGTCGGTTTGCTTGAACTGGCATGGACGAAAGCCTGCGTGCCGGGAGACCGCTACGGCAGCCCCTGTGGATAACCGCGGACAGGGCGGCGGCGCTCACCTGTGGACAACCCTCCCCGGCACCGCCGAATGTGCTATGCCCTGACCCGCGGGCCCCGGCCACCCGCGAAGAGGTTGGTCACGACTTGCGGCATCCTGGGCCTTCGAGCCGGATTTTGGGCCCGACTTGCCGCAAGTCGTGACGCGGCAGGAATGGCGGGGCGGGGTCAGGTCAGGGCGGTGGCGATGGCGGTGGCGGCGGCCAGCACCTGGGCGCCCACCGCCTCGGCGTCCAGCGGAGCCAGTGCCACCACCCCGACGCTCGCCTCCAGGCCGGGCACTCCGAGCACCGGCGCGGCCACCCCGTACGCGCCGGGTTGCAGTTCACCGGCGGTGCTCACCGGGCCGGCGTCGCCCGACCGGCCGGCGAGGATGGCCCGCCCGGCGGCACCGCGTTCCAGTGGATGCCGTGCCCCGGTCCGGTACGCGACGTGGAACGACGTCCAGCTCGGCTCCACCACCGCGAGCGCGACCCCCTCGCCGCCCTCCACCACCGTCAGGTGGGCGGTGGCTCCGGCCTGTTCGGCGAGCCGCCGCAGCGCGGGCAGCGCCCCCTCGGCGAGCAGCGGTTGGGCCCGTCGGGCCAGGTGCAGCACGCCGGCGCCGAGGCGCAGCCGACCGTCGGCGTCCCGGCGCAGCATTCCGTGCCCGGCCAGCGGGCCGATCAGCCGGTAGACGGCGGCCCGACCGATGCCCAGCCGGTTCGCCGCCTCGGTGACGGTCAGCCCGCCCGGGACCTCCGCCACCAGGTGCAGCAGCCGCAGGCCCCGGTCCAGGGTCAGCGACGCCTCGCCACCGGTGACGGGGGGTGGCGGATCGGTGCCGGGTGTCGCTGCGGTGCTCACGACCAGCAGGGTACGGCCAGGCTCAGGCGACCGGGCAACGGCGGACGGCTACCCTTGTACGGTGACGCTACGCCTGTATGACACCGCCGCCAGATCGGTGCGGGACTTCGTTCCGCGGGAAGCCGGCAAGGTGGGGGTCTACCTGTGTGGTCTCACCCTCCAGGCGCCGCCGCACATCGGTCACCTTCGCTCCGGCGTCAACTACGACGTGCTGCGGCGCTGGTTGCTGGCCGCCGGCCTCCAGGTCACCTTCATCCGCAACGTGACCGACATCGACGACAAGATCCTGGTCAAGGCGCAGGAGCAGGGACGCCCGTTCTGGTCGATCGCGTACGCCAACGAGCTGAAGCTCGCCGCGGCGTACCGGGCGTTGAACGTGCTGCCACCGACCTACGAGCCGCGCGCCACCGGGCACGTCCCGGAGATGCACGAACTGATCGCGCAGCTGATCGAGCGGGGCCACGCCTACCCGGCCACCGACGGCTCGGGTGACGTCTACTTCGACGTGTGCTCCTGGCCGTCGTACGGCGCGTTGTCCAACCAGTCGCCGGACGACATGCAGTCCGCCGGTGACGCACCGGACCGGGGCAAGCGCGACCCCCGTGACTTCGCCCTCTGGAAGGGTGCCAAGCCGGATGAGCCGGCGGACGCCTACTGGCCGTCGCCGTGGGGTCCGGGCCGGCCCGGCTGGCACATCGAGTGCTCGGCCATGTGCCGGCGCTACCTCGGCGCGGAGTTCGACATCCACGGCGGCGGGCTCGACCTGACCTTCCCGCACCACGAGAACGAGCTGGCCCAGTCGCAGGCCGCCGGCCTGCCCTTCGCCCGGTACTGGGTGCACCACGGCCTGCTCGGCATCGGTGGGACGAAGATGGGCAAGTCCCTGGGGAACGCCCTCGACCTGGACTACGTCGCCTCCCTCGGGGTACGCCCGGTCGAGCTGCGCTACTACTACGTGGCCGCGCACTACCGCTCCCGGATCGACTACTCGGAGGAGGCGCTGCGCGAGGCCGCCGTCGCCTACCGGCGGATCGAGGGTTTCGTGCAGCGGGCCGCGGAGCGGGTCGGTGCCGGCGGTCTCGGTGGGCTGCCCGCCGCCTTCGCCGCCGCGATGAACGACGACCTGAACACCTCGGCCGCGCTGGCCGTGCTGCACGACGTGCTGCGCGACGGCAACAACGCGCTGGCCGGCGGGGACGATGTGACCGTCCGCACCACACTCGCCGATGTCCGGGCGATGCTGGATATCCTCGGAGTCGACCCTCTCGACCCGGCGTGGACCGGCGGCGCCCGGGCGAGCGACCTCCGTGGCGTGGTGGACTCGCTGGTCGCCCTGGCGCTGGAACAGCGCGCGCAGGCCCGGGTCCGCAAGGACTGGGCCGCCGCCGACGCGTTGCGGGATCAACTCAAGCGGGCCGGAGTGGTTGTCGAGGACACCCCACAGGGACCGCGTTGGACTATTGGAGAGCATGACTGATGGCCGGCAATTCGCAGCGCCGTGGCCGGCGGGTGACGTCGAAGGCCAACGCCCCCAAGGGGTCCGGCGGTAAGAACCGGGACTCCCTCGCCGGCCGGGGGCGGACCCTACCGGCCGACGAGCGGCCCTGGCACAAGGCGTACTCCGGCACCGAGAAGCTGCCGCAGCGCACCGCCTGGAAGCAGGAGAAGGAGCGCCGGGCGGCGGCCGAGGAAGGGCGGGCACCGAAGATCGGCAAGCCCGGCACCAAGGACACCACCTGGGGCAAGGGTGGGGGTCGGGGCGTGGCCGCCGCCAAGCCGGCCCGCGGCAAGCAGCCCGCCGGGCGCAGCGGCCCCCGGGTCGCGCCGGGGCGCAAGTCGAACCCGGCGAAGGACTCGCCCGAACTGCTGGTCGGTCGCAACCCGGTGCTGGAGGCGCTGCGCACGCAGGTTCCCGCGACCGCGCTCTACACGGCGCAGGGCATCGACGTCGACGACCGGGTCAAGGAGATCATCCGTACCGCCGCCGACCGGGGCGTCGCGATCCTGGAGGTCAGCCGCGCCGAGCTGGACCGGATGACCGGTGGTGTGCTGCACCAGGGCGTCGGTCTGCAGGTGCCGCCGTTCGCGTACGAGCCGTTTGACGATCTGATCGCCGCGGCGCTGGAGCACTCGGCGCCGTTGCTGGTGGCGCTGGACGGGGTCACCGATCCGCGCAACCTCGGCGCGGTGATCCGGTCCGCCGCCGCCTTCGGCGCGCAGGGTGTCTTCGTACCGGAGCGGCGGGCGGCCGGAATCACCGCGACCGCCTGGCGGACCAGCGCCGGTGCGGCGGCCCGGGTGCCGGTGGCCCAGGTGACCAACCTGACCCGGTCGCTCAAGGCCTGCCAGGACGCCGGGTTCGTGGTGGTCGGCCTGGACGCCGACGGGGAGATGGATCTGTACGACCTGGAGGCGGCGGTCGGTCCGCTGGTCGTGGTGGTCGGCTCGGAGGGACGAGGGCTGTCCCGGCTGGTCGGGCAGACCTGCGACCTCACCGTCAGCATTCCGATGATCTCGGAGGTGGAGTCGCTCAACGCGAGCGTGGCCGCCGCCGTCACCCTGGCCGAGGTGGCGCGCCGCCGGGCCGCCGGTCACTGAGAACCGGAGCGTACGCGGAAGGGGCGGCCCGCCATCGGCGGACCGCCCCTTCGCGGTTGCTACCTCAGATGCGCTGCCCGGTGGCGGCGTGGAAGACGTGGCTCTGACCGGTACGCGGCTTCACGAAGATCGTGTCGCCCATGTTCGGCATGGTCCGCCGGTCGGTCCGGACGACGAACCGCTCGGAGGCGCCGTCGAGCGCGGCGTGGCCGTAGACGTTGGCGTCCGAGCCGAGGTCCTCGACCAGCTCGACCACGACCGGCATGCCACCCTCGGTCGGGCTGACGATGTCGCAGTCCTCCGGACGGAAGCCAACGGTCACCTTGCCGTTACCGCCCTCGGCGTTGGCCGCCTCGGCCTGCTCGCGGGTGAGCGGGACGAACATCTCGGCGAAGGCCGCGCCCTGCTCGCTGAACGGCACGGTCTTGATGTTCATGGCGGGCGAGCCGATGAAGCCGGCGACGAAGACGTTCGCCGGGGTGTCGTAGAGCGTCCGGGGGGTGTCGACCTGCTGGAGCACACCGTCGAGCATGACCGCCACCCGGTGACCCATGGTCATGGCCTCGACCTGGTCGTGGGTCACGTAGACGGTGGTGATGCCGAGCTTGGCCTGGAGCGAGGCGATCTGCGTACGGGTCTGCACCCGCAGCTTGGCGTCGAGGTTCGACAGCGGCTCGTCCATCAGGAAGACCTGCGGCTCCCGGACGATGGCCCGGCCCATCGCGACCCGCTGGCGCTGACCGCCGGAGAGCGCCTTCGGCTTACGGCTGAGGTACTCCTCCAGCTGGAGCAGCGCCGCCGCCTCCTTGACCCGCCGATCGATCTCGGACTTGGAGGTCTTGCGCAGCTTGAGCGCGAACGCCATGTTCTCGTACACCGTCATGTGCGGGTAGAGGGCGTAGTTCTGGAAGACCATGGCGATGTCGCGGGCCTTCGGCGGCAGGTGGGTGACGTCCCGGTCGTCGATGAAGATCGCGCCGTCGTCGACGTCCTCCAGGCCGGCGAGCATGCGCAGGCTGGTGGACTTACCGCAGCCGGAGGGGCCGACGAGGACGAGGAACTCGCCGTCGCCGATCTGGAGGTCGAGCTGGTTGACCGCGGGGCGTTCGGTGCCCGGGTAGATCCGGGACGCCTTCGCGTAGGTGACCGTAGCCATGAAGAAACGCTTCCTCTCACCGGCAGGAACGTGCCGGACGATCCGAGTAAGGGAGCGACCGGCACGGATGCCCGTACCGGCGCCACGGCCGGCGCGGGACGAGCCCGTGTCGGCCGTGTCACTGCACGGTAAACGGCTTTCGTCGCGATGCCAAGGTCCACCGGTGGCCGGTACTTCCGAAGCATTCGCATTCCGGTCAGTCGGGCACGGTCGGACATGAATCGACGCTCGCGGGTCGGGATGTTGACGTTTCCCATGCTCGGGAGCCCTGCCGAGCAGGAAAACCGGACGTCGGTCGCTATGCTGGCCACGACACAACGCCCCTGTAGCTCAGCTGGCCAGAGCACCCGCCTTGTAAGCGGGATGTCGCCGGTTCGATCCCGGCCGGGGGCTCCATCGGTATCACCCTTCGGCGCACCGGGCGGACACCTCGGCGTGGCCGGGTGTTCAGACGGGACCGTTAGGCTCCGCCTCCACCCGTCACGCCGTCATCACGACCAGGGGCGTCCGCCACCGTGCACCACGCCAACCACTACTACGGGCACTCCCACGTGCTGGCCCGCTACTGCGGGCTCGACGACCGGGATCCGCCCCGCATTCACGGTTACCTCCAGCACGGCTGGAACATCGGCGACGGCATGGCCTACGACCACGAGTTCGTGCCGGGCGTGCCGCTGTTCCTCTGGTCGGAGCGGACCCGCCGGCGGGCGTGGTCCCTCGGCCGCCGGCAGACGTACGTGGTCGGCGCCCCGTGGGCGTACCTGCTGGCGATGGAACCGGACGGCCCGCGACAGCGGGAGGGGACGATCTGGTACCCCTTCCACGGCTGGGAGGGGCAGCGGGTGGTCGGCGACCACGGCCGGCTGATCGACGAGATCCATGCGGTCGAGTCGGGGCCCGTGACGGTCTGCCTCTACTGGCAGGAGTACCGATCGACGCGGGTGCGCCAGCATTACGAGCGCGCCGGTTTCCGGGTCGTCTGCCACGGCTACCGGGGCGGCCGGTGGCGCGACCTCGATCCCGGTTTCCTGCACCGACAGCTGGCCGAGCTGCGCCGGCACCGCCGGGTCGCCTCCAACCGGCTGTGCAGCGCGGTCTTCTACGGCATCCTCGCCGGTTGCGAACCGGCCGTCTACGGCGACCCGATGCAGCTCGACGGTGAGGCACCGATCTGGGGCGGCCAGCCACGGATCCGCCGGCAGTGGGCGGTCCTGCACGGCTCCCGGGTGGACCCGGACGCCGCCCGCGAAATGGCTGTCTCCGAGTTGGGCGCCGACCGCCTGCTGCCGCCGGCCGAGCTGCGCCGGCTGTTCCGCTGGCCCGAGCCCACCTGCGGCGGTGCTGCGCACCGGGCCGTTCCGACCGGGCCCGGCGGGTGGCGAGAGAGCCGGGCCGACCAGGGCGGCACGGCACGGGACGAGGCGACGCCGCCGGGCACGGCGGATGGTCGGTACGGCGCGGCGGTCGGCCGATGAGTGAGCGCAGCCGGCGAAGCACTCGGCTGGCGCGTTGTTGCGGTGCCGAGCGTAGCGAGGTGGGGCGATGAGCGAGGCAGCCGTTCACCTGATCGGCGGCGAGATGCTCGCCTGGTCGGATCTCGACGGCGCGCACGGTCCGGGTCCGGTACGCGGGTCGGTGCTGGCCGCCCTGCTCTCCGTCGCTTCGGGCCGCACCCTGGTGGCGGGGCCGCACGATCCCGGGTTGCTCGATGCGCTGCCTCCGGCCGACCTGACCGTGCTGGTGCGGGGGCTACCGGACGCCGAGACGCTGGCCGCGCGCTACGCCGACCGTCCCGGCGTGCGGGTGTACTGCGGCGGCCCGGAGAAGCTCGCCGGCACGGCCCGGTACGACACCGTGGTCGCCCTGGACGGGCTGGCCCGGCTCAGCTCCGTCGAGGGGCCGCAACTGTCCTGGGGTGAGGCGTTCGACCTGCTCGTGTCGGTGCTACAGCCCGGCGGCCGGCTGCTGCTCGGGGTCGACAATCCACTCGGGCTGCACCGACTGCTGGCGTCGCCGCCGAGCACCGACTCCGACTGGGCGACCCTCGGCGAGTACGACGACACCCGGCCGGCCGGTCCGCCCCGCCTGCGGGCCCGGTTCGCGGCTTCCGGGCTGCGGGTCGGCGGCACCTGGGCGGCCTTCCCGTCCCCACTCGCACCCGCCACCCTGCTCGGCACGGACCTGCTCGCCGACCCGGAGCTGACCGGTTTCCTCCAGGCCGTGCTCACCGACGGCGACCGCGGCGCCGTCGGCCCGGTCCCCGAGGGCGGCGGTCCGGAGTGGGCGGGCATCGGCCCGGTCCCGGAGGGCGTTGGGTTGGCCCCTGACGGCGACGGGACGGCCTCGGCCGCGCCGCTGCCGGCCGACCCGGCTCGGCTTGCCTGCGCCGCCATCAGGAACGGGGTCGCGGGTGAACTCGCCCCCGGATGGATCCTGGTCGCCGAGCGCCTGCCCGCCCCGGAAACCCGAGCGGATCGCCACCCCGCTCACGGCGTCCAGGCCGCTCCACACGACCATGCCGTTCACGGCGGCCAGGCCGCTCAGGGTACTTACGGCGACCACGCAGCCCGGGTCGCTCATGGCACCCAGGCCACTCACGACGCGCACGCCGACGAGGTACCGACCGGCCAGGTCGGGTCGGCACCGGCCGCGGCACTGGTCGGGCGGGACGGCCGGCTCCGGGAGGTGCGCCCGGATCCGGCGGGGGGCTGGCGGTTCGCCGACGGCGAGGCGGTGCCGTCGGGGCGTACCGTCGAGGATCTGCTGGTGGCCGCGTCGTTGCGGCGGGACCTGCCGGCGGTGCGGGCGCTGCTCACCGCCTGGCAGTCCGGTACGGAGGCGGGGGTACCCGCGGACGGGGTGGTGGTCACGCCGGCCGGCGCCTGGCACGGCCTGGCCGGGGCCGTCGAGCCGGCGGTGGCGCTGCGGCGGCTGGCGTCCCGGCTGATCGACGCCGGCCTCGCCCACCTCTGGCCGGCCGGTGAGCTGGCGACCACCCTGACCGTGCTGGCCGGTCGGGAGCCGGGGCCGTTGGCCGACGACGTCGGTGGCGCCGCTGCCGGCGGCTGGCGGGAACTGCTGGCGGACCGGGACCGGCTGGCCCGCGAACTGTCGGAGGCCCGTGCCCTGCACGCGTGGTACGAACAAACGCTGACCGAGCGTGACGAGGAGCTGAAACGGCTGCGCCGGATCGTCTCGCTGCTGCACGGCACCCCCACCGCACGCGCCGGCCGCCTGCTGCTCGCCGGTGCCCGTACCGCCCGCCGCACCGCCCGCTCCGCCGTCCGCCGCCTCCGCCCCACCGACTGAACACCCGACCCCGCCACGTCGATCATGCAGTTGTGGCACCTGGCAAAAGGTGTCAAAGGGTACCCTACGGGCGCCATGACTGCATGATCGGCAAGGATGGGTCAGCGGGGGAGGGGCAGGGAGTCGTAGAGGGCTTCCAGGCGGCGGGTCTGCTGGTGGAGGTCGAAGTCGGTTTCGGCGCGGTGGCGGGCCGCCTTGCCGAGGTGGTCGCGGAGCGGAGCGTCGGTCAGCAGGCGGCGGAGGTTGGCCGCCAGGGCGGTCCGGTCTCCCTCCGCGCCGAGCAGGCCGTTCGACTCGTGGGTGACCGCCTCCGGGATGCCGCTGTGGTACGTCGAGACGACCGGCACGCCGAGGCTGAACGCCTCCAGGATCGTGGTGGGCAGACCCTCGGTGTCGCCGTCCGACGCGGTTCGTGACGGTGCCGCGAGGATCCGGGCCTCGGCGATGTGCCGCATCACCTCGGTGGGTGCCAGCGCACCGGGGAACGTGGCGTCCACGCCCAACTCGACGGCGCGGACGCGTACCCGGTCGTGCAGCGGCCCGGTGCCGACCAGCAGCACGCGGGGGCGCAGGTCCGGCAGCATGCCCAGCGCCTCGACGAGGTCCTCGATCCCCTTCTTCTCGACGAACCGGCCGACGAACACCATGTCCCACCGCTTCGGCCCGCTCGCCGGCTCCGGCGGCACCGGCACCCCGGTGTGGTGTACGCGCACCTTCGCCGGATCCGCGCCCAGCTCCACCGCCCGGTCCCGGATCGCCCCGGAGACGGCCAGGATCAGCGCGGCCCGGTCGAACACGGTCCGCAGGTTCCGCCGATGCCGGACGCCACGCGGCCCGGGTACCGCCGCCTGCCGGGTGACGTCGAGACCGTGCAGGGTGACCACCAGCGGGATGCCCAGCTGCTCGGCGGTACGGCTGACCAGCCAGCCGTCCCCGCCGAAGTGGGCGTGCACCAGGTCGGGCCGCAGCCGGGCCAGCAGCCGCCGCAGTCGGGGCGAGCCTCCGGTCAGCCGCAACCGCAGCCACTCGCGCCGGCCGCGTGACGTGTCCGGGCACAGCACCACGTCACTGTCCCGGGACAGTGGTGAGGTCACCCGGACGGCGCCAAGGTAGACCGGGTGCCAGGCCGCCAGCGCGTCACCCTGGTGGCGGATGAACGTCTCCGACCCGGGCAACAGACAGCTCCGCCAGATCACGGCGACCCTATCGCCGGACATCGGCCCCGATCTCCGCGCTCCCGGCCCGTTGCTCGGCCACGGCCGACCCGGCGGCGGGCACCTGCGCACCGGCGACGGTCCCGCCGGCGGCTCCGGTCCCGGCGACGGCCATGCTCGGGTCAGCAGCGCCGGTCGGGTCAGCAGCTCCGGACGGGGCGCCCGATGTCCCGCCACCGCGCCGGCCACGGCCGAGGATCCGGTCGCGTACCCGGTGCCGTAGCTGCGGCGGAAGCAGCCAGATCTGCAGGAACGTCAGGTGGTCCAGGACGCTCGGTCGCCCATGCCGGCGGGCCTCGGCGAGCAGCAGGCGGAAGACCCGGAAACTGCGCGTGGGAGCGGCCATCGAGGCGATGATGCTCATCGTGATCGCCGCGTACGCCCGTGGGGTGATCAGTGGCCGGATCCCGCGCAGCCACTCCAGCTGCGCCTCCCACGGCGAGCTGAGGCTGATCCGGGGCCGGTCCTCGTCCTGGTGCCAGAGCACGAGCGGCTCGTCGGCGATCAGCAGTTCGACGTCCGGGTGGCTGATCGCGCGCACGGTCCAGTCGAGTTCCTGCTGCCGGCGCAGCCCGACGGTGAACGGCACCCGGCGCAGCAGCTCGGTCGGGGCCATGATGGTCGAGGTCTGGATGAACCCGTCGCCGTGGAACAGCCCGCGCCGGACGGTGAGGTACTCGCAGACCGGCTCGCCCGGCTCCGGCAGCCGCCGGGGCATCACGAACTGCGCCCGGGGCGTCCTGTTGACCAGCCGGCTGCCGACGATCGGGCTGCCGACCGCGGCGCCGCGGGCCAGGTCCAGCTGGACGGCCAGTTTGGTGGGAAGCCACTCGTCGTCGTCGTCGAGCAGGGCGGTCCAGGGGGCGCGTGCCGCGCGTACGCCCTCGTTGCGGGCGTTGGGCGCGCCACCCTTGCCGGGCAGCTCCACCACCCGTAGCCGGGGGTCACCGATCCCGGCGAGGGCCCTACCGGTCTCCTCGTCCGGACCGTCGACCACGACGATCACCTCGATGTCGGTGACGGTCTGCGCGAGAGCGCTGCGGACCGCGCGGGTCACCAGCGCCGGACGGGCGAAGGTGGGGATGACCACGCTGACCTCGGGTGTGGATGGCATGACCACCTGCTCACTCGTGCCGGCTACGACGTGCGCGCACGGTGACGTTAGGTGCCGTGAACGGCCCCGAGGTGAATGCCGAGCGGCGATCAGGCGTACAGCGGCGGTCGTCGGATGGGGCGACCGGACCCGGCCCACCCGCCCGGCGCGGTAGCCACCCGCACTAGGGTCGCCGCAGGTGACGTACGGCGTGGTGCGGAGGGATGGTGGGCGGTGGCGGACGCGGACCTGGTCGTCGAGGTCGCGGGTGCGGTGGCCACGGTGGTGATCCGCAATCCGGGCCGGCGCAACGCGATGACGCCGGCCATGTGGCGGCGGCTGCCGGTGCTGCTCGACGGCTTGGAGACCGACCCGGCGGTACGCGTGGTGGTGCTCACCGGCGCGGACGGCACCTTCTGCGCCGGCGCCGATCTGGGTGACCTGGACGAGCTGCTGGCGGCCGGTGACGGCAGCATCGCCGTCGCGGCGGAGGAGCGGCTGGCCGCCTTCGCCAAGCCGACCGTGGCCGCCGTACAGGGTGCCTGCGTCGGTGGCGGTTGCCAGCTGGCGGTCGCCTGCGACCTGCGGATAGCCGCGACCGACGCGCGTTTCGGGGTACCACCGGCCCGGCTGGGACTGGTCTACCCGGCTCCCACCACCCACCGGCTGGCCCGGCTGGTCGGCCCGGCGGCGGCCAAGCACCTGCTCTTCACCGCCGAGTTGGTGGCCGCCGACCGGGCGCTGCGGATCGGCCTGGTCGACGAGGTGCTGCCCGGCCCTGAGCTGGCCGCCCGGGTCGATGGGCTCACCGCCGCGATCGTCGAGCGGTCGCAGCTCAGTGTCGCCGCCGCCAAGGAGATCGTCGACGGCCGGGCGGACGAGGCCCGGGTGGCCTGGTGGCACGGTCAGGTGCGGGCCAGCGGCGAGGCCCGGGAGGGCGTGGCGGCCTTCCACGAGCGCCGCGCGCCGCGCTTTGGTTGGACGCCGCCGGCCCGAGGCTGAGCTCCCACGCGTTTCGGTTGGACGCCGCCGGCCCGAGGCTGAGCTCCCACGCGTTTCGGTTGGACGCCGCCGGCCCGAGGCTGAGCCGCCACGCGGAGGTCAGCCTCGGGGCCGGCGGGCGTCGGGCCCGTCCCTTGGCGGTGACAGCAGCGCCCCGGTTGACGGGTCGGGGGCCGGCGGGCGCCGCGCCGGAAGGTGCCCGACGCCGCCCCCTGTGCCCGCCGGCCCGGCCCGTCACCGCCCGGCCAGCGCCGCCCAGCTCGGCACGACCGGTACGCGCCGCAGCGGCATGCCCGCCTCGGCCGGCGTACGGTTGCCCTTGCGCTGGTTGCAGGCGTAGCAGGCGGCCGTCGTGTTGTTCCAGGTGTTCCGGCCGCCGCGCGAGCGGGGCAGGACGTGGTCGATGGTGTCGGCCGGTCCGTCGCAGTACGCGCAGCACCGGCCGTCCCGGCGTAACACCCCGGCCCGGGACCAGGCCGGCGCGGAGCGGAACCGCCAGCGGGTCACCACGTACCGCACCAGCCGGACCACCCGGGGCACCGGGAACACCCCGATGACCCGGTCCGGTACGGCCTCGTGGATCTCGGCGACCCGGCGGCAGAGCATCCGGATCGCGTGCTGGACGGTGACCCGGTGCAGCGGGCCGAGGTCGGCGTTGATGACGAGGACGGCGTCCACCGGTGTCTCCCTCCATGACGGTGGCGGATCTGCGGGCGGAACGGCGACGAGCCGCCCGACCCGGGTGCGGGTGGGCGGCTCGGCGTGTGGCGGTACGCGTCAGCCGGGGCTGCCACCCTGGGGGTGTTCGAGGCGCCAACCGCCCGGCATCCGCAGGCCGGCACGGCACGCCGGCACGGCGGTGGTGACGTGCGGCATCGACATGACGGGCTCCCGGAACGGCGGTTGACCTTGCGCGATCACGGTAGGTGCGGCCGAGGTGAGGCGGCAACGCATTTCGATGGCCGGGTCGACCACGAGCGCCGGGCGGGCCGACGACCGACCGTCAGCGCCGGGCGAGCAGACCACGCGGCCGGACCGAGTGGACCGGCTCGGCCGTACCGCCCTCGGCCCGCAGGATGTGGTTCGCCGCGAGGATTCCGGTGGCCGCCGCGCGTTCCATCAGCGCACTGGGGAAGTCGGTGCGGACACCGTCGCCGGCCAGATAGAGACCGGCGGCGTCGGTGCGCACCCCCGGCCGCCCGGCCTGGCCGCCCGGCGCGAACGCCGGTGCCTTCGCCTCGACCCGGGCACGCAGCTCCCGTACCCGCAGCCGACCCGTCTCCGGCCAGAGCACGGCCAGTTCGGCGCGCATCCGTTCGGCCAGCTCGCCGGCGGGCACGTCCGGCTCGCAGGCGTACGCGTGCAGCTCGATCACCGACCCGCCGGTGCGCTCGGCCCAGCGGCGGGACTCGTTCTCCAGCCGGTGGTACAGCGTCACCGAGTCCAGCGTGGCCTGTCGGGACACCCCGCTGAAGATCGCCCGCTCCGGGTCGACGTCCCCGTCGCACCAGTAGCGGGCGACCGCGTACGGAGGACCGGGCCTACCGTAAGCGGGCATCGCCGCCGCCAGCGCCGGGGCCCGCTCGGCCAGCGAGGGCGAGTCCGCGACCAGGGCGGCGAGGGCGGGCGGGTCGACGGCGAGCACGACGTGCCCGGCCCGGTACGTGCCTTCGGCGCTGTGTACCTGCCAGCCGTCCGGGCCGCGGTGCAGGCGGGTCACCGGCTCAGCGGTGCGGATCCGGCCGCCGTGCCGCTCCACGTGACGGGCCAGCGGACCCCAGATCGACGTGGCGTAGTCCTCGTCAGGGCAGTCGAAGGCTAGCCCTTCGGGGTTGCCGAGCAGGTAGAAGTGGAACTGGGCGATCATCTCGGCGGCTGACATCTCCGCCTCGTGATTGAAGAACGAGTGGGAGAAGACCTCGAAGAGCATCGCCCGGGCCCGGTCGGGCAGCCGCAACGAGTCGAGCAGCTCGTCGGCGGTGGTGTGGTCGAATTCGGCGTAGGTGCGCACCGGGTCGTACGCCAACAGCGGCAGTGCGGCGTCCCGGTCCATCCCGCGTAGGTCACGCAGGCGCAGGCTGGGGCTGCGGGCGAGCAGGGTGAGCAGGTTCGCCGGTGGTGCGGGCGGCAGCCGCCCGAACTCCTCGGTCGGCCAGCGCGCGCTGAGCACCGGATAGCCGGGCACGGCCCGCAGGAAACGCAGGGCCGGGTCGACCCGGCGCAGGATGTTCCGCCAGTTGTAGTACTGCCGGAAGAAGGCGTGGAAGCCGTGCTCATTGACCTGGCCGGTCCCGTCGGCGAGGGTTTCCGGCCAGGCGCCGAGCCGCCCGCCCAGGGTCGGCGCGGCCTCCAGCAGGGTCACCTCGACGCCGCGCTCGGCGAGCACCACCGCCGCGGACATGCCGGCGATGCCGCCGCCCACGACCACCGCGGTGACCGGGTGCGGCACGCGGGGGGCGCCACCACCGCCCGGGTCGACCGTGTGCCGGCGTACGCCGATGACCCGTCCGACCAGCTGCGACAGCGCCATCCGCGAACCTCCCGATCGACTCTGCCCAGTCTGCCCGAGGTGTAAGGAAGGGCCCCTTTTTAACAGTCCCGTGTTAACAAGGGGCCCGAGTACCTCACGAGGCGTTAACAGGGGGCCCTTCCTTTCACCGCAGGCAGCGGCGGGGGCGGTCGGAGGCGGGCCAGACGTAGTCCAGGTCGTCGGGGACGTCGTCGCCGAAGATGGGGCGGTAGTGCGCCGGATCCTTGCGCAGCAGTGACGAACGGTGGCTCAGGTGCACCTCCGTCCGGCCGAGCCACGGCGGCAGCTCCCCGGCGAGGGCGAGTTCCTGCTGGGTGCGGACCTGCTCGACGCCACAGGCGGCAGCCAGGTCGACGGTCAACGTGGTGGCGCAGGTGTCGGCCCGCCCGGCCGCACACCAGACCGTGCAGACGTCCAGCCCGTACCGGGTCAGGGCCTCCTCGTACCCGGCCCACATCTTCACGGCCGGGTGGTTGCGCCAGCCGTACGTGGCCCGGGTCAGCCCGCGCAGCACCTGGATCGCCTCCACCCGCTGCTTGCCGAGCCGTCGCTGGTCCAGCGCACGGGCGCTGGCCAGAAAGTCCGGATACGGCAGGAAGGTCTGCATGCTGCTGCCCTACCCGTCGTCGGCCGGGACATGCCGGACGAGGACCACCACGATCATGACGGGCTGCGCGGGCTGCGACCGGCTGACTACCATGCGGGGCATGGCGGAGCCGCTGCTCGACCGGGCCCGGCGGGCCGGCCGCCGGTTGCGGGTCAACGGGGAGTCCCGGGCACACTACGTGGTCTGCGGGCAGGATCCGCTCGCCTACTGGGTGGTGCGGGCGATGCTCGCCGGCGAGACGCAGGCCGGCCGGGTGCGGATCACCCTGATCGTGCCGGACCGGCGGCGCTCTCCCGGCCCGGACGGCCGTGACCTGCCGGGCATCGAGGTGATCCGGGCCGACCGGCTGGACGAGGTCACCTTCCGCCGGGCGGGGCTGGTCGACGCCGCCGGGCTGGCCCTGCTGCACCAGGACGACGTGGGCAACATGCACGCCGCGCTCTGCGCGCAGGAGGTGGAGCCTCGGCTGCGCCTGGTGGTGCGGATGTTCAACACCGGCCTGGCCAACGGCGTACGGCAGATCTTCCCCGACTCGGCGGTGCTCTCGGACGCCTCGATGGCCGCGCCGGCCTTCGTGGCCGCCGCGCTCGGGGAGGTCGCCCCGACGCACTTCCGGCACGGCGGACGCACCCTCTACGTGGCCCGCCGTGACGACGTACGACCGAGCGAGATCGTCTGCGGGGTGGCCGACACCCGTGACCCGCAGCAGGAACTGGTGCTGCCCGCCGACGACCGGGACGCCGACGTGGTGCTCGCCGAGGCCGTCGGCCGTCCGGCCGGCACCGAACTGGCCGCCCGGCGGCTACGTCGGGCGCGGCGGCGACGGCGACCGGTGGCGATGGTGCTGCGCGCGATCCGCAGCTTCGCCACCCGGAAGATCGGGGTCGCGGTGCTGGTGCTGCTGGCCATCGTCGCGGCGCTGGGCGGCCTGTACGCCGCCACCGCACACGTCGGTTGGGCCGACGCGTTGTACCTGACCCTGGTCACCACCCTCACCGGGCAGGATCCGGACACCGCCAAGTCGGCCGCCGAGCAGGTCATGCAGGTGGTGCTCAACCTCGCCGGACTGGCGCTGATCCCGCTGATCACGGCGGTCGTGGTCGACGGGGTGGTCCGGGCCCGGCTGGCCCTGCACACCGGGCGGATCCTGCCCGAACGCTCCGGGCACGTGGTGGTGGTTGGGCTCGGCAACATCGGCACCCGGGTGATGGCCCAGCTCAACGACTTCGGCGTCGAGGTGGTGGCCATCGACAAGAACGTCGACGCGCGCGGTGCGGGGCTCGCCCGACGGCTCGGCGTGCCGCTGGTGGTGGGTGACGCGGCCGAGGAGGAGACGCTGCGGGCCGCCTCGGTGGCGACCTGCCAGGCGTTGGTGGTGGTCTCCACCGACGACGGGGCCAACCTGCGGGCGGCGCTGAACGCGCGCGCCCTCGACGACCGGCTCCGGGTGGTGCTGCGCCTCTTCGACGGTGACTTCGCCGAACGCGTGCAGCAGGCGTTCGGCATCGGTACCTCGCGCAGCGTCTCCTACCTGGCAGCGCCGTCGTTCGCCGCCGCGCTGCTGGACCGGGCGGTGATCGCCACCATCCCCGTGGGCCGGCACGCCCTGCTGGTCACCGAGGTCGCGGTGGCGGCCGGGTCGGCCCTCGACGGTCGTACCCTCGCCACCGTCGGACGGCCCGGCAGCGTACGCCTGCTCGCACACGCCCGCGTCGGCCAACGCTACGACTGGTCACCGGACCGGCGCCTCGTGATCATGGCGGGTGACCGGCTGACCGTGGTGGCCCGGCGCGCCGGCCTGAACGCCCTGCTCCGCGAGACGGCACCGCCGCCACCGGAACCGGACCCGACGGTGGCGCCGGCACCGCGCGACGGTCGGCACTGACCCGTCCACGACAGCGCGTCAGCGGTAGCGCAGGGCGTACCAGGCGGCGCCGAGGGCTAGTACGCCGAAGCCGGCGAGCACGCTGGCCAGCGGCAGGTTGACCGCGAGCAGGATGCAGCCGAGCAGCCCGAGGAGAGCGAGCGCCTGCACCGGCAGTTTCCGCGCCGGCTCCCGTCCCAGGGTCAGCGCCGCCGCGTTGGTGATGGCGTAGTAGACCAGCACGGTGACGCTGGAGAAGCCGATCGCGGCGCGGACGTCGCCGAGCGTGACCACCAGGATCACCAGGGCGGCGACCGCCAGTTCGGCGCGGTGCGGCACCCGGTGGACCGGGTGCACGGCGGCCAGCGCGGCGGGCAGGTCCCTGCGGCGGGCCATCGCGAGGGTGGTGCGGCCGACGCCGGCCAGCAGGGAGAGCAGCACCCCGGTCACCGCGACGGCCGCCCCGACGCGGACCACCCACGCCAGGCCGGGCAGCCCGGCCGCGCTCACCACGTCGGCCAGTGGTGCGGCCGACCCGGCGAGTCGGTCCGGCCCGAGCACCCCGAGGGCGATCACGGCCAGCACCAGGTAGATCACCAGCACCACGCCGAGTGCGAGCGGCACCGCCCGGGGGATGGTCCGCTCCGGGTCGCGTACCTCCTCACCGAGGGTGGCGATCCGCGCGTACCCGGCGAAGGCGAAGAAGAGCAGGCCGGCGGCGGTGAGGATGCCCCGGGCGGAGCCGCCGGGCTGATCGATCCGGCCGATCGACACGTCGGTCGCGCCGGCCACCGCCACCAGCGTCAGTACCGCCAGCACGACCAGCACCAGCACCCGGGTGGCGGTCGCGGTCTTCGCCACGCCGCGCAGGTTGACGGCGGTCACCGCGACGACGGCGGCGACCGCGACCAACCGGGCCTGCCCCGGCCAGAGGTACGCGCCGATGGTCAGCGCCATCGCCGCGCAACTTGCCGTCTTGCCGACCACGAAGCCCCAGCCGGCGAGGAAACCGGCGAACGGGTTCAGCCGCTCCCGCCCGTAGACGTAGGTGCCGCCGGACTCGGGATAGCGGGCGGCCAGCCGGGCGGAACTTGTCGCGTTGCAGTACGCGATGAAGCCGGCCAGGGCCAGCGCTACCAGCAGGCCGATGCCGCCGGCCGCCGCTGCGGCGGGGGCGAAGACCACGAAGACGCCCGCGCCGAGCATCGACCCCAGACCGATGACCACGGCGTCCGGTACGCCCAGCCGACGCGCGAGTTGATCCACGGCCGCAGCCTAGACAGGTCGGGTGAACGGCCGGTCCCAGCGCCGTAGCCGGCCGGGCAGCGGCAGGTCGTCCCAGGGCACCCGGTGCAGCAGCCGGTCCAGCAGCAGTCCCAGCAGCAGCCCGGCCACCGAGTCGGTCAGCCAGTGCCACCCCAGGTAGGTGGTGGTGCACAGCACCACGGTCGGCGGCACGAGCCGGATCGCGGGCACCAGCCGGCGCGGCAGGGCCCGGCCGAGGTCGGCGAGCAGCGGAGCGAGCAGCAGCGCGAGTACGCCGTACCAGACGATCGCGTTGGCGACGTGCCCGGACGGGTACGACTGGGCGAACCGGACCGGCAGGTCGTCCTGGAACAGCGGGAGGGTCCGCTCCGGCGGCAGGAACGGTTCCTTGACGCTCGCGCTCGGCGCCGGGCGGGCGGTCCACACCTTCAGCGGGCCGATGGTGAGATTCGTCAGCACGAAGGCGGCGACCGGAACGAGCAGGGGGCGCACCGAGCGCAGCCGGATCGCGAGCAGCAGGGCGAGGCCGGCCGCGATCAGTGTCAGCGGGGTGCCCTGACCGAGGAAGTTGAGGACGACGGCGATCCACCGGGCGGCGGTGGGGCGGTGTGCGTCGGCCCAGTCGGCCACCGCCCGGTCGAGGTCGAAGAACCAGCCGGCGGCGAGTGCCGCGGTGAGTCCGACGAGGGCGGCCAGCAGCAGGGCGTCGAACCACCAGCCGGCCGGGCGTACCGGCGTCAGGCGGATGCTCCGGCGTACCGGTGTCGTCTTCCGCACCCCGCTCACGCTACCGGCCCGCGCGGTGCCCACGGCGTGCGGCGAGTGTGGGCCGAGCCACGCGGGGAGGCGTTCCGGCGGGTGAGGCGTCAAACTTGACGCCGTGCGGATCACCTCGGCCCTCGTCGACCCGGCGTTGCTCGACCTGCCCTGGTCGACACCGCTGGAGCAGTGGCCGGCCGAACACCTGGTGGCGTTGCCCCAGGGCATCTCCCGGCACGTGGTGCGCTTCGTGCAGCTGGGCGGGCACGTCTACGCGGTCAAGGAGACCGGCGAGCGGGTGGCCGAGCGGGAGTACGACCTGCTGCGTGCCCTGGAACGGATCGACTTCCCGTCGGTGAAGGCGGTGGCGATCGTCGCCGACCGGGAGTCCGACGCCGGTGAGCCGCTGGATCCCGTACTGATCACCCGGCACCTTCAGTTCTCCCTGCCCTACCGGGCGCTGTTCTCGCACACGCTGCGGCCGGGAACGATGGGCCGACTGCTCGACGCGCTCGCCGCGCTGCTGGTCCGGATGCACCTGACCGGCTTTTTCTGGGGCGACTGCTCGCTGTCGAACACGCTGTTCCGGCGGGACGCGGGTGCCTTCGCCGCGTACCTGGTCGACGCCGAGACCGGCGCGCTGCGCAGCGTGCTCTCCAACGGCCAACGGGGCGAGGACCTGGAGATCGCCCGGGTCAACATCTTCGGGGAGGCGCTCGACCTTCAGGCCGCCGGCCTGCTGCACGACTCGATCGACCCGGAGGTGGTCTGCGAGGAGGTGGTGCAGCGCTACGAGCGGCTCTGGCACGAGATCACCTACGAGCAGCAGGTCGAGCGGCAGGCCCGGCACGACATCGAGGGGCGGATCCGCCGTCTCAACGAGCTGGGCTTCGACGTGGCGGAGGTGGCCATGTCGACCATCGACAACGGCCGCTACCTGATCCGGCCGAAGGTGGTCGACGCCGGCTACCACCACCGCCGGTTGCTCCGGCTCACCGGGCTGGACGCCGAGGAGAACCAGGCCCGCAAGCTGCTCAACGACCTCGACGCGTACCGGGCGGAGAGCGACCTGACCGACGAGCAGCAGGCGGCGCACCGCTGGCTGACCGAGGTCTTCGAGCCGGTGGTCCGGGCGGTACCCGCGCACCTGCGACGCAAGCTGGAGCCGCAGGAGCTGTTCGCCCAGATCATCGAGCACAAGTGGTTGCTCTCCGAGCGGGCCGGCCGGGACGTCGGGATGCGCCACGCGGTGCAGTCGTTCCTGTCGGACGTGCTGGTGCACCGTCCGGACGAGCAGGCCGTCCTCGGCGTGGAGATCCCGACGTCGGGCTGAACCGCCGGTTCACTCGACCCAGGCACCGCCCCGCATCACCCGGACGACCTCCAGGTCGTCGTCGAGCACCACCAGGTCGGCGCGGAGCCCGACCTGGAGGGCGCCGACCTGGTCACCGAGCCCGACGGCGAGGGCCGGGGTGGTGGAGGCCATGCGTACCGCGTCGGGAACCGCGACCCCGGCGGACACCGCACGGCGCAGCGCCGCGTCCATGGTCAGCGTGCTGCCCGCGATGGCTCCGTCGCGGGAGAGCCGGGCCACGCCGTCGGTCACGGTGACCGCCTGACCACCCAGTTCGTACTCGCCGTCGGGCATGCCGGCGGCGGCCATCGCGTCGGTGACCAGCGCGCACCGTTCCGGTCCGGCGGTCGCGGTGGCGAAGGTGAGCGTCCCCTCGTGCAGGTGGACCCCGTCGGCGACCAACTCGCAGATCACGTTCGGTGCGGCCAACAGCGCCACCACGGGACCGGGCTCGCGGTGGTGCACCGGTCGCATGCCGTTGAACAGGTGGGTGCCGACGCTCGCGCCGGCGGACAGGGCGGCGCGGGTCTGCTCGTAGGTGGCGTCGGTGTGACCGACGGCGGCGACCACCCCGTGCCGGGTGAGCAGTTCCACGGCCTCCAGCGTGCCCGGGCGCTCCGGAGCGACGGTGACCATCCGGACCGCACCGTCACCGAGCTTGATCAGTTCGGTCAGTTCGTCGGTCGACGGGTCCCGCAGGAACTCCGGGTTCTGCGCGCCGCAGCGGGCGGCGGAGAGGTACGGCCCCTCGAAGTGGATGCCGGCCAGCACGCCGTCGCGGACCAGCGGGGCGAAGGCGGCGGTGGCCGAGCGCATCAGCTCGAACGGCGAGCTGACCAGGCTGGCCATCAGGGTGGTGGTGCCGTGTCCCAGGTGGAACGCGGCGGCGGCACGCGCCTGGCCGGCGTCGCCGGTGGTGAAGGTGTGCCCGCCGCCGCCGTGGCTGTGGATGTCCACGAAGCCCGGCACGATCCAGTGTCCGTCGCGTACCGACGGGTACTCGGCGACCGCGCTGATCCGGTCTCCTCTGACCTCGACGCAGCCCTGTCGGATCACCCCGCTGGGGGTCACCACCTTGCCGTTCACCCGTACGGTCATGGCGTCTCCAACTGGTCGAGGGCGAGCAGGGCGGCACCGAGGCAGCCAGCCTCGTCGCCGAGGACGGCCGGGACCAGTCGTGGCTCCCGGTGGAAGGTGAGTCGGTCCCGCAGGGCGGCACGCAGCGGGTCGAACAGCCCGGGACCGGCCTGGGCGAGGCCACCGCCCAGGACGATGGTCTCCACGTCGAAGAGGGCCTGGCCGGTGGCGAGGCCGTCGGCCAGTGCCTCGACCGCCTCCTGCCAGACCCGGGTGGCCAGTTCCTCGCCGGCCGCCGCCCGGGCGGCCACCTCGGCGGCGGTCACCATCGTCGGCATCGGGCCGACCCCGGCGGCGGACCCGGCGTCCGATGTCATGCCGGTGAGTTCGGTGTAGCGGCGGGCCACGGCAGAGGCGGAGGCGACCGCCTCCAGGCAGCCCGGCCGTCCGCAGCCGCAGACCGGACCGGCCGGGCGGACCAGGATGTGACCGAGTTCCCCGGCGGCGCCGTGCGCGCCGGTGGCGGCCGAGCCGCCCACCACGTGCGCGGCGGCGATGCCGGTGCCGATGGCGACGAAGAGCACGTGCCCGGCGTCGCGGCCGGCGCCCAACCGCGCCTCGGCGAGGCCGCCGGCGCGCACGTCGTGGCCGAGCGCGGTGGGCAGGCCGAGCCGCGTGGACGCCAGTTCGCGCAGGGGTACGTCCCGGAAGCCGACGTTCGCCGACCAGACCGCGACGCCGCGCGCCTCGTCCACGACGCCCGGCACCACGATGCCGAGCGCGGTCGGGGTGAGCTCGTCCGCGTGTGCCTTCCCGGCCAGCCCTTCGGCCACCGTCAGGATCGTCTCGACCACGGCGTCGGGACCACGCCGGGCATCGGTGGGGTGCCGTTCGGTGTGCCGGACGGCGCCGTCCGCGCCGACCAGGGCGCACTTCATCCCGGTGCCACCCACGTCCACCGCGATGGCAACCTCTTCGCGCCTCACCCCCACCACGTCACCCGGATCCTGGTGCGAAGGCGCCCCGTCGCGGGCGGTTCGGTGCCAAGATCTGCTGGCGGGGGAGTCACGTGAGCACCACCGAGCGGCTCAGGTGTCGGGGCGCGTCGGGGTCGAGGCCGCGACTGGTGGCCAGGGCGACGGCGAAGCGCTGGGCCAGGATCAGGTCGGCCATCGGGTCGACCGGGGTACGCCCGGCCGCCCATCGCCCGAGCACGCTGTGGTAGCCGTGGGTGCGACTGTGCGCGAAGGACGCGCCGGTGGCTGCGACGTCCTCCGGCAGCCCGTCGGGGAGCTCGCCGAAGGCCCAGACCAGCCGGCCGGGGGCGGCCACCGAGATGGGGCCGTGCCGGTAGTCCATCGCGGGGTACGCCTCGGCCCAGAAGGTGGCCGCCTCGCGGCACTTCAGCGCGGCCTCCTGAGCCAGGCCGACCGTCCATCCGCGACCGAGGAAGGTGACCTGCTCGATCAGGCTCGGGTCGATCGGCAGGGGGGCCCGGACGGCCACCTCTGCGTCGGCGACCAGCGCGGTCATGTTGTCGCCGAGGTGGGCGCGGAGCAGGGCCAGCGCGGTGGTGGCGAAGCGGGTCTGCACCACCGAGCGTTCGTCGGCGAACGGCATGGTGACGGCGGCGTCCGCGATCTGCACCGCCGGTGAACCGGGGTCGCCCACCAGCACCGTGGTAGGTGTCCGGCCGCGCAGCGCGCCGAGCAGGTCCAGCACCTCCGTGGTGGTGCCGGAGCGGGTGATCGCCACGAGGCGGTCGTAGCGGCGGCCGGCGGGGAACTCGCTGGCCTGGAAGGAATCGGTCTCGCCCTGGCCGGCGGCCTCGCGCCGGGCCGCGTACGCCATGGCCATGAACCACGACGTGCCGCAACCGACGACGGCGACCCGCTCTCCGGGGCGCGGGAGCTTGTCGAGCGCCGCGGGGGCCAGCTCGCTCGCCTGGCGCCAGCAGTCCGGCTGGCTCGCGATCTCCGCGTCTACGTACGCCATGAGAACTCCTCGCAGGCGGAGCCTTGCGCATTACGGCTCGTTAATCCCGTCTTTCGCGCGCCATTCTGCGTGAAACCCGGTGGAAATGGCAACCGCAGGAGCGATCGCGCAGCGCTGGGTTTTGCCACATCGTAGTTTCGAGCACTAGTGTGCACGCAACCAAGCACCGATCGTGCAGACACGGGAGGCCCGGGGTGGACCGCTACGCGAGATGGAACGCCCTGCTCGAAATGCTGACCGACTCGGGTCGGGTCACCGTCGAGGAGGCCGCCGAGCGGCTGGACGTCTCCCAGGCGACCATCCGCCGCGACTTCGACCAACTCGCCCAGCAGCAGATGATCACGCGTACCCGGGGTGGGGCGGTCGCCAACGGGGTCTCCTACGATCTGCCGCTGCGCTACAAGACGGCCAAGCACTCGGCGGAGAAGCAGCGCATCGGCGCGGCCGCGGCGGCGCTCGTCTCGCCGGGCACGGTGGTCGGACTCAACGGCGGCACCACCAGTACCGAGGTGGCCCGGGCGCTGGCCGTCCGCCCGGATCTCAACACCAACGCCGAGGGCGCCCAGTTGACCGTGGTCACCAACGCGCTGAACATCGCCAACGAGCTGCTCGTCCGGTCGCGGATGAAGGTCGTGGTGGCCGGTGGCGTGGTGCGGCCGAAGTCCTTCGAGCTGGTCGGTCCGCTCGGGGGAGCGCTGCTGCGTGAGGTCACCCTCGACGTGGCGCTGCTCGGGGTCGACGCGATCGATCCGCTGCTCGGTGCCGCCGCTCACCACGAGGGCGAGGCGGCGATGAACAACCTGATGGTGGCGCGGGCCAAGCGCGTGGTGATCATCGCGGACTCGTCCAAACTGGGCGGTCACGCCTTCGCCCGGATCTGTCCGGTCGACCGGGTCGAAACCCTGGTCACCGACTCCGGCGCCGCGCCCGAGGTGGTCGACGCCTTCCGTGCCGCCGGGGTCCACGTCATCTGCGCCTGACCGCTCACCAGGCGTCGCGCCGTCGACGCTCGCGGTATCGAAATTCCCCGTTCCGGCGTGGCGCTGCATACCGGGTATTGCCTTCCGTTGCATACCGCGTATGGTGTCGTCGTCGCCCACACACCAACGGGGGAGGTGCAGCTTGCCAGCTGTCCTGGAAATAGAAGGTCTACGAAAGACGTACCGGAGTCGACGCCGAGGCACCCGCAACGCCCTGGACGGCTTCGACATGCGGGTCGAGGCGGGACAGGTGCACGGCTTCCTCGGCCCCAACGGGTCGGGCAAGACCACCACGCTGCGTACGCTGCTCGGCCTGATCCGGCCGGACGGCGGCCGGATGGCGATCCTCGGGCACGAGGTGCCCGACACGCTGGACCAGGTCGCTCCGCAGGTCGGCGCGATCGTGGAGAGCCCGCAGTTCTTCCCGCACTTCACCGCGCGGGACACGCTGTCGCTGCTGGCCGGTGCCGGTGACCTGCCCGAGCAGCGGGTCGACGAGGTGCTTGAGCTGGTCGGCCTGCGTGACCGGGCCGGCGAGCGGGTCAAGACGTACTCGCTCGGCATGAAGCAGCGGTTGGCGGTCGCCTCGGCGCTGCTCAAGAACCCGCGACTGCTGATCCTGGACGAGCCGGCCAACGGTCTCGACCCGGGCGGCATCCGGGAGATGCGCACCCTGATGCGCACCCTCGCCGAGTCCGGGATGACGGTGGTGCTGTCCAGCCACATCCTCGGCGAGATCCAGCTGATCTGCGACTCGGTCACCATCATCTCGCTGGGCCGGCGGGTCGCCTTCGGCCCGGTCGACGAGGTGCTGGCGCAGCACTCGTCCGGCGCGGTCCGGGTGCGGCTGGAGGCGGTCACCGACCTTCCGGTCGCCGCCACCGCGCTGACCCGGGCTGGCGTACGGGTCACCACCAACGACGACCACCTGATGCTCGGCGGGGTGGACAAGCCGGCCACGGTCACCCGGATCCTGGCCGAGCAGGGCCTCTACGTCAGCGAACTCGCGCCGATCGCGGTCGACCTGGAGAGCGTCTTCCTCGAACTGACCGCCACCGCGCCGGTACCCGGTCAGCACCGGCAGGTCGATCAGTCCGTACGAGTCGACGGGGCGGCATCGTCCGCGCCCGCCGGGGGAGGTTGGGGCGCGTGAGTCTCTTCCGTACCGAACTGCGCCGACTGGCCAAGCGGCGCTTCACCCGCTGGATGACCGCCGGTGGCCTGCTGGTGCTGGTCCTGGTGGCGGCGGGCATGTTCCTCAGCAACCAGAAGATCGGCCCCGACCAGTGGGCCGAGGCGCGGCGGTCCGCCGACCAGCAGCATCAGGATCAGGTGCGCTGGGCCGAGCAGGAGCGCGCGAACTGCGAGCGCGCCAAGGCGGCGGGTGAGACCGTCGACTACTACCCGGCCGACTGCGCCGAGATCACTCCGCCGCCTCGCGAATCGATCGAGGAGCAGTGGTTCCTGCCCTCGACCTTCGACTTCCGGAAGAGCTTCGGGGAGATGCTGATCCCGCTCGCCGCGATCCTGGCCATGGTCGGGTTCGTGGTCGGTGCCTCCTTCGTCGGTGCCGAGTGGAACACCGGCGGCATGATGAACCTGCTGCTCTGGCGACCGAAACGGTTGACCGTCCTGCTGACCAAGCTGGGCGCGCTGCTCACCGGGCTGCTCGCGCTGGCCCTGCCCGCCACCGCGGCCTGGTTCGGCAGCATGTGGCTGATCGCCAACTGGCGGGGCACCACCGAGGGGATGACCTCCGGCGCCTGGCAGTCGTTCCTGATCACCGGGCTGCGCGGCATCGTGCTGGCGCTGGTCGCGGCGACGGTGGGCTTCGCCCTGGCCTCGCTCGGCCGGCACACCGCGATGGCGCTCGGCGGGGCGATCGCGGTCATGGTGGTCGGCCAGATCGGCCTCGGCATCCTGCTGTCCATGGCGCAGGTGCGCTTCGCCGAGGCGTGGCTGCTCCCCACCTACGCCTACGCCTGGATGACCAAGACGGTCACCCTTGAGGACTGGCAGGCGTGCAACGCCACCTACACCGGCGAGTGCAAGCCGGCCACCCTGGACATCACCTGGCAGCATTCGTCGGTGCTGTTTGCCGTCGGAATCGCCCTATTCCTGGGTGCGGCGCTGTGGACGATGCGGCGGCGCGACATCACCTGAGCCGACGGTGGGCGCGACCGCCCGCCGGTCGCGCCCACCGACCGCGTCCGCGTCCGACCGTGCACGGGGACGGTCGGACGCGTGGCCGGATGCGCCAGGTGGTGGCCCTGGTTACGCTGGTGAGCCCGGTTGGCGTCGCCCGAGCCGGCCGCCCCCGCGTGAGGAGCCACATGCAGCCCGCCGACGCCACCCCGGCAGCGCAGACCGGTCCGGACGCCGTCACGGTGCCACCACCGAGGTCCGCCCCCGAGGTGGAGTCGACTCCGGCCCAGGGGGACCCGCCGGCCGCAGTCGAGACCGAGGAGACGGCCACTCCGTCCGCTGACGGGCTCGGTGAGCGGGAACGGGAGATTCTCGCCTTCGAGCGGCAGTGGTGGCGCCACGCCGGCGCCAAGGAGCAGGCGATCCGGGACCGGTTCGGACTTTCCGCCACCCGCTACTACCAGTTGCTGAACGCGCTGTTGGACAATCCGGCAGCACTGGCGGCCGATCCGGTGCTGGTGGGCCGGCTGGTACGGCTGCGCGCCTCCCGCGCCCGCAACCGACGCCGCTGAGGTCGGGCGCATGTCGAAACGCTCGGCGGGTAGCCGGGGCGCGGAGGTGGCGGCGATGACCGGAGGCGGACCCGCGCGACCGGGCCGGACAGCGGGGTTGCCCGAGGCTGCTCCGCAGGAGCGTCGGCGGGGTGTGGCGGTCGGGACGGCACCCACCATGGGGGTACGGTCCGCTTCCGCCCCGCCACCCGGCCGGGCGGTCAACGAGGACCTGGTGTTCCGGTTCGGGCCGCTGGTCGGGGTGCTCGACGGCGTCACCGTACCGGAGGGCTTCGACACCGGCTGCATACACGGACCGCAGTGGTACGTCCGGCATCTCGCCGCCCGACTGGGCCTGGCCGAGGCCGCCCGTCCTGCCGCGACGCTGGTGAGCAACCTGGCGGCGGCGATCCTCGCGGTTCGTTCCGATCACGGCGAGCAGTGCGACCTCGACCACCCGGGCACCCCGTCGAGCACCGTGTGCCTGCTGCGTGACGGCGGCGACCAGGTCGACTATCTCGTGCTCTGCGACAGCCCGCTGGTGCTCGACACCGGTGGCCGCGTCGACGTGGTGGTCGACGACCGGTTGGCCACCTCGGCGGCCGACCTGCGCGAGACCGCCGAGATACTGCCCGCGTCGACGGACTGGACCACCCGGTTCCGGCGCGCCGTCACCGTGCAGCGGGAGCGGATGAACCGTACGCACGGCTACTGGGTCGCCGCCGCCGATCCCGACGCGGCCTACCACGCGGTGGTCGGTACGGTGCCGCGGCACGGGCCGGATGCGCTGCGCCGGGCGGTGCTGCTCTCCGACGGTGCGTCCGCCGCGGTCGAGGAGTTCGGGCTGTTCGACTGGGCCGACCTGCTGGACGTGGTGGCCACCGACGGTCCGGGCGCGCTGATCGACCGGGTCCGGGCCGCCGAACGGGACCATCCCGAGCGGCGCCGCCGGCACAAGGCGGCCGACGACGCCTCCGCCGTCCTCTGCGAGTTCCCCCGCCCGGACGATCGCGGAGCGTGACTCGGGAAGGCGATTCGATCCGACCGGCCGGTCCGATCCGCCGGAGGGCCCGGTCGTCTCCAACCGGGTGGACGCGTGCCGCCGAGCGCGGAAGACTGCGGCACGTGACTGGTGCGGTCCGGTTGGAACCGGTGGACGAGCAGAACCTCGAACCGTTGCTCTCCGTGGCGGTGGCCGAGGCGGAACCCGCCGATGTGATGCCGCCGGTGGAGGCGCCGGCCGGCTGGTCACACGCCCGGCGGGAGGCGTTCCGGGAGTTCCACCGGGCCAGCTTCGACGGTCTGAACGGCCCGGGGCGTACGCAGAGGTACGTCATCCTGGCCGGCGGCGAGGTGGTCGGGATGATCCGGATGACCCGCGTCGACGAACCGGGCACGGTCGAGACCGGCATGTGGCTCGGCCGATCGGCCCGGGGCCAGGGGATCGGTCCGGCTGCCTTGCGTGAGCTGCTCGACGTCGCGGCCGCAGCCGGAATGCGGCGGGTCGTGGCCGAAACGACCGCCAGTAACCGTGGTGCCGTCTCGCTGCTGGTGAAATGTGGCGCAGAATTGCGTGAGGACGACGGCAAGGTGCGCGCAGAAATCTGCCTGGACACCCCTCCTCCCGTCCTTTGACATTATTTTTCTCTTTTGTTTAGCTTTGGCGTTGCTGCTGCTCGGGAGGCGTTTTCTGTCCGGATAAGGCCCCTGGTGTGCGCTACGGTGACGTTCCCAATGCCGTAGCTGCGGCGACCGATACCGCCGACGCGCTCGGTCACCCGCGTTGCTCGGCGTACGCGGCGAGCCAGGCGACCTGGGCCGGGTCCAGGGACGGGCGGACCCGGGAGCGGGCCGTCGCGACGTGCTCGGCGGTGACCGTGGTGGCGGTCAGCGACTCGCGCATCGCGGCCAGCGCGGCCTCGCGGATCAGGGCGGCACAGTCGGCGGCCGAGAACCGGTCCAGCTCCGCGCCGAGCGCGGGGATGTCGACGTCCTCGGCGAGCGGCACGTTGCGCGCGGCGGCCCGCAGGATCTCCGCTCGGGCCTCGGCGTCCGGTGGCGGCACGTAGACCAGGCGTTCCAGCCGTCCGGGGCGCAGCAGCGCCGGGTCGACCAGGTCGGGGCGGTTCGTCGCGCCGATCACCACGACGTTGCGCAGCGCCTCCACCCCGTCCAGCTCGGTGAGCAGGGCGGCGACCACCCGGTCGGTGGTGCCGCCGTCGGTGGCCTGGCCGCGTACCGGGGCCAGGGCGTCCACCTCGTCGAGGAAGATCAGCGTCGGGGCGGCCTCCCGGGCCCGGCGGAACAGTTCGCGTACCGCGCGTTCGCTCTCGCCCACCCACTTCGACAGCAGCTCCGCGCCCTTGACCGACAGCACGTTCGCCCGCCCGGTCCCGGCTAACGCCGTCACCAGGTAGGTCTTGCCGCAGCCCGGCGGGCCGTAGAGCAGCACCCCCCGGGGCGGTTGCACCCCGAGCCGGGCGAAGGTGTCCGGGTAGGTCAGCGGCCACAGCACCGACTCGGTCAGCGTCTGCTTGACCTCCACCAGGTCACCGACGTCGTCGAGGGTCACCCGGGCCAGTTCGAGGCTGCTGGCTGCCATGGTGGTCGGGCGCACCACCTCCAGGGCGGCGGTGAAGTCCGCCATCAGCACCGTGGGCGTCTGCGCCGACTTCTGCCGCAGGGCCGCGCGTACCCCGGCCTCGCGGACCAGCGCGGCCAGGTCGGCGGCGACGAAACCGGGGGTACGCGCGGCGACCTCGTCCAGCCGTACGTCGTCGGCGAGCGGTACCGGGCGGGTCAGCACGGTGAGCTGTTCCCGGCGCAGGGCGGCGTCGGGCAGCGGTACGTCGATCCGCAGCGACAGCAGGTCCGGGGCGCGCAGGCCCGGGTCCACCGCCTCCGGTCGGCTGGTGGTCCCGACCACCGCCGTTCCGGCCCGGACCAGTTGCGTGACGCACTGGCGGAACACGGTGGTCACCGGGCCGGGGGTGTCCGCCGGGACCAGCGCCTCCACGTCGCTGACCAGCAGCACGGCCGGCCCGGCGGCCAGTGCCTCGGCGGTCACCGCCCGGAGCCGGGCGGCGGCCGAATCGTTGGTCAACGCCGCGACCTCCGGCGCCCAGAGTTGATGCACCCGGGCACCGACCTGGGCGGCGACCGCCCGGACCAGCGCCGCCTTGCCCGAGCCGGCCGGTCCGCTGACCAGCACCCCCAGCGCCACGGTGGTGCCCAGCCGGCTGAGCACCTCCCGGTGGTGGAAGCCCAGGTCGAGCAGTTCGGTCAGCTCCTCGGCCTGGGCCCGCAGGCCGGGCAGCTCGTCCACCGACGGCACGTCCAGTTCGCCCGCCTCGTCGGTCCCGGTCTGTTCGGTGCCACCGGTGTCCGGCCCGACGCCGGTCCCGGGGGTCTGGGCGTACCGACCCGACGCCCACGCACTGCCGGCACCGGCTCCGTTCGTCATCGACCCGCCGTCCGGCCAGCCGCCCGCGGTTCCGCCGCTCGCCGGCCAGCCGCCGGCAGCGCCAGCCCGGACCGTCCCGCCGCCCGGCGACGAGCCGCGGGTCCCGGGCACCGGGGGGACAGCCGAGGCGGTCCCGGTGCCGCCGTGGGTGGCCGGGCCGTGCTCCCAGGCGACGAGCGTGTCCATGGTGACCAGCGCGCCCGGATCCGGCTCCGCAGCCACGATCCGCAGCAGGGTGCTGGTCCACGCGTAGCCGACCCGGGTGGAGAGGCTGCGTCGGGCCGCCTCGACCAGGGTGCGGGTCGAGGCGTCCGGCAGCACGTCCTGGGGGAGCAGGGAGACGTCGTCCCCGGCGGTGACCACCTTGCCGAGCAGCGCCAGCCGCAGCATCTCAGGGGAGACCACCGCGACGATCTCGGCCGGCCCGGCGAGCAGCACCCGACGGGCCGGGGTGACCGGGGCCGGGCTCAACCGCACCTGCCCACCGTCGCGTACGCCGAGGTTGCCCAGCATCAGGTCGTCGGCGTGCAGCAGGGCCGCGCCGGCCGTGCGCTCGGCCGCCGCGACCAGGCCGGCGGTCACCCGCCGCCCGGTCAGCCGGACCGGGTCACCCGGGCGCAGCGCGAGAGCGGTGAGCGCCTCCGGATGCACCCGGACGATGCCCCGGCGGGCGTCCAGTGCGGCCGGCCGCAGGCTCGCGATCAGGGTCAGCTCGGGTTCGCCCACCGCCCGACCCTAACGCGTGTGTCGAAGTCCTTGGCCGGCCTGCGCTCGGACGCCACCCGGGCTCGGCCGACGACGTCGGCGCAAGCGCTGGCCGGCGTCGTCAGCCCGTCGGCTCCTCCCCGGTGAGCAGTGACGGGTCACGGCGGATCAGCTCGGCCAGGCGGGCTGCCGGGTCCGCGCTCAGCCCGTCCTGTGCGGTTGACCAGCCGGGCACGGTCTTGACCGACAGCGGCCAGGAGGGGGGTGGTGCGGCGGGCTGCCCACTGACCGTCACCTCCTGGTCGGTCCAGGTCACCCGCAGGTCGTACGCCTGCCCGTCGTGCTCGACCCGGGCGGCGACGGACGCCCCCGGGTGGGCCGCGACGGCGGCGCGCAGCGCCTCGGCCACGTCCTCGACCGGATGCCGTGACGGCACCTCGGGGGCCGGTTCGCGGACGCCCGCCCAGCCGGGTCCCGCGTTGCGGCTCTCGGCCCGGGTCAACCCGGACCCCTGGCCCGGTTCCGGACCGGGCTGGTCGTCAGCCGTCTCGGTCGGGTCCGTGGCCCGCCGGCGCAACGCCTCCTCGCGCCGCCGCATCCTGGCCAGGGTCTCGTCCAGTCCGCCTCTCATCCGCCTCACCCCTTCCCACGAGGGGCCCGCGAGCCGGTCGGCTCAGGCCCGCTTCTCCCGGGTGGCCCGGTCCAGCGCTCGGTCCAGGACGACCAGCAGGGCGTCCCGCACCGAGAGCCGGTCCCGGGCGTCGAACTGCACCAGAGGTACATGTTCGCCGATCGCCAGGGCCCACCGGATCGCACCGAGGTCGTGCGCCAGCCGCCCGTCGAAGGCGTTCACCCCGACCACGAACGGCAGTCCCGCCCGCTCGAAGAAGTCGATCGCCGGGTAGCAGTCGTCGAGCCGGGCGCTGTCCACCACCACCAGCGCGCCGAGCGCACCCCGGGCCAGGTCGTCCCACATGAACCCGAATCGGGCCTGACCCGGTGTGCCGAACAGGTAGAGCTTCAGGCTGCGATCGATGGTGACACAACCAAAATCCATCGCAACCGTGGTGGTGGTCTTGCCGGAGCGCTGACCGGGGTCGTCGACCCCGATCCCGGCGGTGGTCATCTCCGCCTCGGTGGTCAGCGGAGCGATCTCCGAGATCGAGCCCACGGTGGTGGTCTTGCCGACCCCGAAGCCGCCGGCCACCAGGATCTTCACCGGGATCGGCGGCGTCGTTCGAGGCGTACCGGTGGCCGCGGGCGCGGCGGCCGGCGGCCGGTACGGCGGCGGTGCCGCGGCGGAGTGGACCGGCGGCGGCGGTGGTGGCGCGGTCGCCCGGCCGACGGTCGGCGGGGTCGGCACGGGGCCGCCGTAGCGGGCCGCGGCGCTGTTGGCGGCGAGCGCGCCCGGCGGGGCGGCGGGCCAGTCAGGAGATTGCACGGAGTCCATCAATCACTCGCAGGATGACGTCGGGGTCGAGGGCGTCGTCGGCGTCGGTCACGTGTACGTCCAGATGGCCGGCGGCGCGCAGGTCGCCCACCAGCACCCGGGTCACGCCGAAGTGCAACCGGGTCTTGGCGGAGATCTCGGCTACCGAGATCGGCTCACCGCAGAGCGCCACGATCGCCTGGAGTTCCGGGGCCAGTCGGGTGGCCGCGACGTTCCACGGTTCGCTGGTCGGTCGGACGGTCACCTGGGTCTCCAGGCCGATCGTGGGGTCGGCGCCGGCCACCCGGCCGGCGGTCAGCACGAAGGGGCGAGGTCCGGTGGGCCCGGCCTCCTCGGGCTCCGGTCCGACCGCCGCCGGTGCGCCTGCCGGGCCGGCGGAGCCGGCCGGGGAGGACTCGCGCAGGTAGGGCCGGATGCGGATCACCGGCTCCTGTTCGGCACCGGCGGCGTCGGGATTCATTGCTGTACGGAGTTCTTGAGCTCGGCGATCAGGCGCGGGGTGAGCGCACCACCGGCCCGACCGGCGAAGAGCGTCATCTCGTAGGCGACGGTGCCCAGGTTCGCCGACCGGTCGGCGACCACCCCGAGCACCGAACCGCTGCTGATCGCGCTGATCAGGAGGTAACCCTCGGCCATGTCCACCACCACCCGGTTCAGGCCGCCCAGCGCGTACCAGCTGGCGGCCCCGCCGGCCAGGCTGGTCATGCCGGAGACGACCGCGGCGAGACGCTCCGCGTTGGACCTGTCCTTGATCGCGGACATGGCCATCAGCAGGCCGTCCGACGACACCGCGATCGCCTCCAGCACCCCGGCGGTTCCCGAGGTGAAGGAGTCCAGCAGCCAGTTGAAGGTGCGGGCCTCGGGGCTGAGGTCACCGGCCGGATGGCTCTGGTGGTCGAGGTTCTCGTGTACGTGCGGGCTGGTCACCGTGGCGTTCCTTCGTCGTCGCTGCGGTCGGTACGGACATCGCGCAGAGCCCGGGCGACGCCCGTCTCGAACGCGTTGATGCGATCGCGGACCTCGGCCGGGTCGCCCGGGTCCTGGGTGAGCGGTTGCTGCGGTAGCTGTGCGATCAGGTTTGCGCCCGGCACCCGACGGGACAGCTGCGACAGCCCCACGGGGGTCGGCGGCTCGACCGGCTGCGGTAGGGCGTCCTGGCTCTGCTCGGCCCGGCGTACCCCCGACTCGAACGCCTCGACGGCGGCGCGGGCGGCGAGTGGGTCGACGCCGGTGGCGTCCACCGGACCCACCTTCGGCGCATTTCGCGGCAGGCTCGCTCCCGGCACCCGTTGCCGGATGCCGGGCACCGGGGTCGGCGGGGCCGTGGACGCGGACGTGACCTGCGGCAGCGTCACCGTCGCCGGGTCGATCCCGGCCGGACTGGTCGGTTCCGCGCCGGCCGTCCCGGGGGCGTCCGGGCCGGTGGCGAAGGCGTCCCAGGACTCGGTCAACTCGATGCTCTCGGTGGCCCGGGTCAGCAGCGTCGGGTTGAACCCGGCCAGCGCCGCCGGTTCCGTCACCGGTCGGTCCGGGTCGACCGCCACCAGCGTGTCCCGGGTCGGTGAGACCGGCTCGGACTGGTGCCGGGTCGGCAGCGCGGCCACCGGCGCGGCCCGGCCCACCGGCGGAACCGGAAGGCCGGCCGGCTCGGGCGTACCGACGACCAACGACGTGCGCGGAATCTGGACGGTCGCGGTGACGCCGCCGCCGGGGGTGGCGGAGAGGCCGACCGCCCAGTGGTGCCGTCGGGCCAGCCGGCCCACCACGAACAGCCCCAGCACCTCGGTGGGGGCGAGGTCCAGCCGTTCCCGTCGGGTGAGGCGGGCGTTCTCGTCGGTCAGCCGCGCCTCGGTCATGCCGATGCCGTGGTCCACCACGGTCAGCTGCACGCCGTGCTCGGTGAGTTCGCCGCCGACCATGACCCGGGTGTGCGGCGGGGAGAAGACGGTGGCGTTCTCCATCAGTTCGGCGAGGGCCAGCACCAGGTCGCCGACGATCGCCGGTGCCGCCGCCACCTCGGTCGGCACCTGGACGTCCACCCGGGTGTAGTCCTCGATCTCACCGAGGGCGAGGCGGACCACGTCGGCCAACGGAACCGGTGCGACGTGCGCGACGTCGCCCACCGCGCCGGAGAGCACCACGAGGTTGCCCGCGCTGCGCCGCAGCCGGCTGGAGATGTGGTCCAGCCGGTACAGGTTCTCCAGCCGACCCGGATCGGTCTCCTGCTGCTCCAACCGGTCGATCAGGGCGATCTGACGACCGACCAGGTTCTGGGTACGCCGGCCGACGTGGCCGAACATCTGCGCGACGTTGCGGCGGCTCGCCGCCTGCCGTTCCACCAGCCTCGCGGCGGTGTTCTGCACCCGTTCGAAGGCGCGGGCCAGGTCGCCGACCTCGTCCCGGGCGCGGACGTCGACCGGATCGAGGCGGACGGGTTGGGCGTTGTCCGTCTCGTCGTCGGCCACCCGGACCAGTTCGGACTCGGCGACCCGGGCGACCCGGTCGGCGGAGCGGGTGAGCCGGGTCAGCGGCCCGGTCACGGTACGACCGATGGCCAGGGCGAGCAGCACCACACAGACCAGGATCACCGCGACCAGTCCGCTCACCCAGTACGCCCCGGACAGCGCCTCCTGCCGTTGCGCGCGTACCTCGGCGGTCACGTCGGCGACCAGCTTCTTCTCGACGAACTGTCCCAGCGTGATCAGCGAGGAGACGGTCGGGAAGAGGGCCTGGATGGGAATGTCCGCCACCGCGGTCACCGGGTCCCGAGCGCTCTGCTGGAGGAACTCGGGGCTGGTGCGGGCATCCACCGCGGTCTGCTCGATGTTCACCAACGCCTGCTGCTCCGGGGTGAGCAGGCCGAGCATTCTGTTGCTCTCCGCCTGGAGGGTGGCCATGTTGGCCACGAAGGCGGTGGCGAACTGCGGGTCCGGCGTGGCCGCGACCAGCACGATCAGGGCACCGCCGCCGCTGAGTCCCTCGCTCTTGCGCAGAATGCTGTCCAGGGCCAGGGTCTGCCGTCCGGCCGGAGTACGGGTGTCCACGTCGTGCGCCAGCCGCAACGAGTCGATCAGGGCGAGGTGGACCGGCCCGTACGCGCCGACCACCTGCGGCGGCACCGCCTGTCCGGCCAGCACGGCCGTGCGGACCTCGGCCAGTTTCTTGACGCCGTCTAGCGCTGCGCCCACCTCCGCGGGCAGGGCGTCGTCGAACTCGCCCCGCAGGTCGACGATCCGGTCGTCCACCTCCGCGATCTCCTGCACCAGCTCGGTGCGCTCGACCTGCCCGAGCAGGAGTCCGATGGCGAGCATGCGTTCCCGCTGCAGGTGCTGGAGCAGGGTGCCGACCCGGCTGGCCAGCTGAACGGTGCTGTCGATGTCGCCGGCGCGCTGGGCGACGCCGGCCCGTTCCAGGACCACCGGCAGGGTCAACCCCAGCATGCAGAGCAGGGGAATGGTCACCAGCAGGGTGAGCTTGCCCCGGATCCGGAGCCTACCGAGCAGCATCGAAGGGCCTCCACCGGTCCGCTTCGTGGAGCCGCCCGGCCGGTTGCAGCGCCGGTGGGTGTTCACCGACCGGACGCGGTACCGCCGATTCCCACCGGGAGCCGACCGGCGGCCCCGCCGTGACGTCGCTGGGAGGAGCGGCGATTGTGTCTCGTGGACGGGACACCCAGCCGCTCACCGCGAGGAGGATCAGCAGCAGGCCGGCGAGCCCGCCGGCGCCGAGGGTCAGCAGGCGGTCGCGGTCCAACCCGTCGAGGCGCTCCACCAGCAGCCGGTCGATCTCGTCGAGGAGGACCGGCTGGAGCTGCTTCGCGGCCTGTTGCGCCTCGTTGCGGGCCGCGATGAGCCGGGTCGTGTCGACCGTGCCCGCCCGGTCGACCGGCTGGGAGAACATCCCCAGCTTCTCGACGGCCCGTTGATAGGCGTCGAAGGGGGTGAGCACGGTCGCGCCCAGGTCGGCGCTCTCGGTGTTCTCCACCACCGCCCGCAGGTTGTTGGCCAGGTCGTTGGCGGGTTGCAGGGCGGCGCCGCGGAGGGTGGCGAGCTGGCTGAGCGACTGGAGCCGTTCGGCGGCGGGTCGGCGGTTCATCAGGACGGCCAGGTCGGTGAGCCGGCCTGCGGCCACCACCGCCTCCGGCATCTCCTCCCCGACGCCGTCCTGGAGGAAGTACGAGTCGGCCCCGGCGTCCCGGACCAGGCCGGAGGTCTCCCGGACCTTGCCGTGCAGGGCGAGCAGCAGGTCGGTGATCTCGCCGTACACGGTGAAGGCGGTCTCCGGGTCGCTCAGGGAGCGCTCGGGCAGCGCCTCCAGCTTCGCGCGGAGCCCGGCCCACCGTTCGCTGGTGCTCAACTCCCCACCGATGCGGGCGTCGACGGCCGCAGCCTGCTCGACCGCCTGGTCGAGGGTGTCCCGACGCAGCGACCGGCCGGCCACGGCGGCGCTCTGCGCGTCGACCAGCGCGTCGGTCACCGGCCCGAGAGCGCGAAGGTACTCGACGCCGAGTCGTTCCCGCGCGATGACGTCGCGGTCGGTGTCGATGAGCCGGTGGGCCTGTACGACGAGGAACGCCACCGGCAGCAGCAGCGCGGTGGCGAGTAGCAGCGGTAACAGCCGGCCCGGTTTCCGGGGCCGGCGACGGACCCGCGGAGCGGGAACGGTCATGGTTGTCTCCTCCGGCGTGGCGCAGGTTGTCCGACGGCGTCGACGAGCCGGTCCCGTGCGCCGGACCGGAAAACTAATCGAAGCCGGATGGTCTGGTATCCGTCTGCGAGCGTCAGCTTTGCGTCACTTCGAGCGATGTGACTTACGGCGATCAATTCGCTCACGTTCCGTGCCGTTCGGTGGGGAGATAGGCGTGCTTGAGTATGGATTCCGATGAAAGGCAGGAATTCACGTGATGCGAAGTCGTCCCAAAGTTTCGCCGACTGGACGGTGTGCGGATGACCTTCGAGGGATGACGATCGGCCTACCAGAACGGACGTACGGCGGATCTCAGCTAATACTCAGGTTTCGGGCCGTACCGTGTGCCCAATGAGATCGCCGCTGTCGGCCGCACGGCTCCGACGTGCCCTGCCCACCGGTCGCCGGGCCGTCGCCGCCACGGCGGCCGTCACCCTGCTGGCGGCGGCCGTGGTGTGGGCGGTCTGGCCGGATCGACCGGCCTTCCGCACCGAGTCCGCGATGCTCACCGTGCGGTCCGGGCCGGACGGGAACGAGCCGGTGGACCTGGACACCACGCTGTACCTTCCGCGTGACGCCGCCGTCGGCCGCGAGGTGCCGGCGGTGTTGCTCGCCCACGGCTTCGGTGGCACCAAGGAGTCGGTCCGTACCGACGCCGAGGACCTGGCCGACCGGGGGTACGCCGTCCTGACCTGGACCGCCCGCGGCTTCGGACGCAGCGGAGGTCAGATCCACCTGGACAGTCCCGATCACGAGGTGCGCGACGCCCAGCGGCTGCTGGACTGGCTCGCCGAGCGTCCGGAGATCCGTACCGACGCTCCGGGTGACCCCCGGGTGGGCGTCGTCGGTGGCTCCTACGGCGGAGCGCTGGCACTGCTGCTCGCCGCCCAGGATCAGCGGGTCGACGCCATCGTTCCCATGATCACCTGGAACGACCTGTCCCGCGCCTTCCTGCCGGAGAGCACCGGTGCCGAGCCGACCGGAGGCGTGTTCAAGTCCGGCTGGGCGGGCATCTTCTTCGGTGGTGGCGGAAACGTCGGCTCCGGCCCGGCCGGGATCTCCGGCAGCACCGCCGAGGCGCCCGAAGGGGCACCCGCCCCCGGCCCGCCGAGCCCGGCACCGGGACAGGGGCCGGGAACGGCACCGGGCGCACCGACCGGTGGCGGGGCCGCCGATCCCGCCTGCGGTCGTTTCGCGGCCGACGTCTGCATGGCCTACCTGCGCATCGCCGCCACCGGGCAGGCCGACCAGGCCGCCGTCGACCTGCTGCGGCGCTCCAGCCCGGCCGGGGTGCTGGACCGGATCACTGCGCCGACACTGCTGGTACAGGGCGCGGCGGACACCCTCTTCCCGCTCGCCGAGGCCGACGCCAACGCCCGCGGCATCGCCGCCAACGGCACCCCGGTCCGGGTCGCCTGGTTCACCGGCGGACACGACGGCGGCGCGGGCCCCCAGACCGACTCCGACCGGGTGAAGTTCCTGACCGCGCAGTGGCTCGACCACTACGTCGCGGGCGACGGTGACGAACCTGGCGACACCTTCACCTTCTCCCGGATCGCCGGCTTCGACGCAATGGACCGTGGACTGGTCGCCACCGGCTACCGGACGGCCGACTACCCCGGGCTGGACGGGGAGTCCCGGCGCGAGGTGACGCTGGCCGGGCCGGCGCAGCGGGTGGCGAACCCGCCGGCCGGGAATCCGGCCGCGATCTCGTCGGTGCCGTTCGCCGGCTCGTTGAGTTCGCTGCTCAGCGGAGTGGCCGGGGACATCCCCGGACAGCACGCCCGGTTCGAGTCCGAGCCGCTGGCCGAGGCGGTCGACATCGTCGGGTCGCCGACGGTGCGGATCCGCGCCGCGTCGGCCGTCGGCGAGGTGGTCCTCTTCGTCAAGCTCTACGTCGTCGACCAGGAGGGCGCGGCGACCCTCCCCAGTGGGCTGATCGCTCCGGTGCGGCTGACCGGCCTGCCGGCGACGATCGACGCCGCCCAGCCGGTCACCGTCACCCTGCCCGCGATCGTGCACCGGGTCGAGGCGGGGCACCGGCTCCGCCTGGTCGTGGCCACCTCCGACCAGGCGTACACCACCCCGGTCGCACCGAACGTGCACACCGTGGCACTCGGGGACGGGCCGCTGAGCCTGCCCGAGGTCGACAGCGACCCCATCCCGACCGAGGCGGTGCTCTGGCGCTGGGTCCTGGTGGGACTGCTCGCCGCGATCGTGGCCGGGCTCGTCGTGCTGGTGGCCGTGCTGCGGGTGCGGCACCGTCGCCAGGACACCTCCGTGCACCCGGAGTACGCGGACACCCCGTTGGCCGTGCGCCGGCTGCGCAAGGAGTACGCCGACGGCTTCGTCGCCGTCTCCGAGGTGGACTTCGAGGTGCACCCCGGTCAGGTGGTCGGCCTGCTCGGACCCAACGGCGCCGGCAAGACCACCACGCTACGGGTGCTGATGGGGCTGACGCAGCCGACCGCCGGGGAGATCTACGTCTTCGGGCACCGGCTGGTGCCCGGCTCACCCGTACTGTCGCGGATCGGCTCGCTGGTCGAGGGGCCCGGCTTCCTGCCGCACCTGTCCGGACTGGAAAACCTGAAGGCGTACTGGCGGGCGACCGGTCGGCCGGAGGCCGACGCTCAGTTCGACCAGGCGCTGGAGATCGCCGGCCTGGGCTCCTCGGTGCACCGACGGGTGCGCAAGTACAGCCACGGCATGAAGCAGCGGCTGGCCATCGCCCAGGCCATGCTCGGCCTGCCGGAGCTACTGGTGCTCGACGAACCGACGGACGGGCTGGATCCGCCGCAGATCGCCGAGATGCGCCGGGTGCTCCAGCGGTACGCCACCGACGGCAGGGCGGTGCTGGTCTCCAGTCACCTGCTCGCCGAGGTGGAGCAGACCTGCACCCACGCGGTGGTGGTCAACAAGGGCCGCATCGTGGCCTCCGGACCGGTCGAGGAGATCGTCGGCGACTCGCCCAGCGTGCTGTTCGAGGTGAGCGACCCGACGGCCGCCCGGGATGTGCTCGACGGCCTCGGTGGCGTACGGGTCCTGGACGATGTCGACGGTCAGCTGGTGGTCGACACCAACGGGACCGCCCGCAGCGAGGTGGTTGCCGAGCTGGTCCGGGCCGGGATCGGAGTGGACCGGGTGGTGCCGCGCCGCCGCCTGGAGGACGCCTTCCTCGCCCTGGTGGGCGAGAACTCTCGGGGAAGCGGGGACCGGTGATGGCGGGATCGACTGTCGAGCCGACGCGGGACACGACCGGCGTCGCCGCCTCGGGGGCGGCAGCCGGCTACCGACCCTCGCGGACGCTGCCGTTCAGCGCTGAGTTCCGCCGGCAGGCGTCGCGGCGGCGTACCCAGCTGGCCCTCGGTTTCATGGTGCTGCTGCCGCTGATCATCCTGATCGCGTTCCAGTTCGATCCCAACGACGACGACAACGGCGGGGGCGAGTTCGGCAGCCTGATCGATCTCGCCACCTCCGGCGGGCTCAACTTCACCCTGTTCACCATCTTCGTCTCGGCCTCGTTCCTGCTGGTCGTGGTGGTGGCGCTGTTCTGCGGTGACACGGTGGCCAGCGAGGCGAGCTGGGGGAGCCTGCGCTACCTGCTGGCGATTCCGGTGCCCCGGGCCCGGCTGCTCACGGTGAAGCTGCTGGTCGCGCTCGCGTACTCGGCGCTGGCGCTGGTGCTGCTGGCCGGCACCGCACTGACCATCGGCACCCTGCGCTACGGGTGGTCACCCCTGCGCAGCACGGTCGCCGCGCAATTGGATCCGGGCGAGGGACTGCTGCGGCTGCTCGGCGTGCTGGGCTACCTGGCGATCGTCCTGCTGGTCGTGGCCGGCCTGGCGTTCCTGCTCTCGGTGACCACCGACGCGGCGCTGGGCGCGGTGGGTGGCGCGGTGCTGCTGTGGATCCTCTCCAGCATCCTGGACCAGATCACGGCGCTCGGCACGATCCGCTCGTTCCTGCCGACCCACTACAGCACCGCGTGGCTTGGGCTGCTCTCCACACCCGTGCAGACCGACGACATCGTCCGGGGCACCATCTCGGCGATCTGCTACGCCACGGTGTTCTGGGGTCTGGCCTACTGGCGTTTCACCCGCAAGGACGTCACCAGCTGAAGCTCCGGCGCACGGTCACAGCAGGGGAACCGGTGTGGTGGGCGGCGGGCTCGGCCTACCGGGGGTCGGCGTGGCGGCACTCGGCTCGCGCTTCTTCCAGGCGCTGACCCCGAGCCGGTCGGTGTTGCCCAGGTCGATCCGCCCGTCCATGACCACCTGTTGCGCCGGTCGACCGGCCAACGGGGCGACCGCCAGGTGCTCGGCGTTGGTGGCGACGACGGTCGGGTCGTCGACCAGGTTGCGCCAGAGGAGGGCGGCCCCGGCCGCCTCACCGGGGGCCAGCAGCAGCGGCCGGGGCGGGTCGTCGAAGCCGGAGGTGATGCCCCGGGCGCCGTGGATCACCCGGACCCCGATGACGTTCCCCTCCGCGTCCCGCAGCTGCGGCGCCGGATACCCGCGCAGCGGATAGGGACGCTCGCCGCAGTTGACGAGTTCCAACCCCATCGCCCGCAGCCCCATCGCGGCGCTGACGCCGAGCTGGCTGATCCGCACCCCGGAGTCGGGGCAGCCGGACGTCGGATCGTCGCCGGTCGCGGGAGCGCCGTCGTTCGACGGGTTGCCGGACGCGCTGGGCGGCACTGAGCGATGCGGTACGCCCACGGCGTCGTCGGCCGGCGCACAGCCGCCGAGCAGTACGAGTGTCGCGGCAAGCGTGACCGGTGTCGCGGTTCGCCGCCGTACGCCGGAGGTCCGGCGGCGAACCCTGCTTTCTGGCATCGCGTCATCGTCGCACCGGCGGCCGCGGGCCGTGGTCCGGGTGGGGCGAGGTCCTGTCGTTTCGCCAGGTCGGGCTGGGTCGGCGGGGGCGGGTGGGTCACTTCCGGAAGTTGCAGCCGGTAGCATCGGTGTGGGAGCGTTCCCACGAAGAGGGATGGAATCGACACTCGTCAATTAATCTCGCATGCTGGTACCCACCACCCCATCCGCAAGGAGGTACCAATGCGTGCTGACCGGTTCGGCGGGCCGGCTCTGTCCCTGTTCCGCATGGTGATCGGACTGTTGTTCCTCATTCACGGTGCGTCGTCGCTGTTCGGCATCTTCGGCGGCAACCGTGGCACCGGCGAGGCGGTGCCGCTCGGCCAGTGGCCGGGCTGGTACGCCGCGTTGATCCAGCTGGTCTGCGGCGGCCTCGTGCTCCTGGGGCTGTTCACCCGTCCCGCGGCGCTGCTGGCGTCGGGCTCGATGGCCTACGCGTACTTCGTCGTCCACCAGCCCGAGGCGCTGCTGCCGCTGCGCAACCACGGCGAGCTGTCCGTGCTCTTCTGCTGGTCGTTCTTCCTGGTGGCGGTGCTCGGCCCGGGCACCTGGGCGCTGGACAACCTGTGGCGGCGCGGATCGACGACGGTCGCCCTGGAGCAGGCCGAACCGCGATCCGTGCCGGCCTGACGGCGGTGCTCAGCGGCGCCGGGGCACGCGACGGCGCCGCTGAGGATTCGCTCACAAGCTGGGATTGACCGGCGACGCCCGGCGCCGGATTGCCTAGACTCGCTGACACAACTGCATACCTCATCCAGAGGGGCTGAGGGATACGGCCCGACGACGCCCCGGCAACCACCCCGCGCGCTCACCGTTGAGCGTCCGGCGGGGCAGGTGCCAATTCCGTCCCCGCCGCAGGGCGCGATGCGGGGAAAGATGAGAGGACTTCGACATGACGTCGACGCTCGCCCCGTCCGGCATTGACACCACCACCAGCCCCGCCCGTGCCCTGGTCTGTCGTGCCTGTTCGGCCCGGTATCCGCTCGCCGCACAGCACGCCTGCTACGAGTGTTTCGGCCCGCTGGAGGTCGACTACGACCCGGCCGCGCTCGCCCGGGTCACCCGGGAGCAGATCGAAGCGGGCCCGCGCAATCTCTGGCGCTACGCCGCCCTGCTTCCCGCCGGCCAGGATCCGGCGAGCCGGGTGACGGTGGATCCCGGGTTCACCCCGCTGGTGGCGGCCGACCGGCTCGCCGCCGAGCTGGGCTTCACCGCTCCGCTGTGGGTCAAGGACGACAGCGCCAATCCCACCCACTCCTTCAAGGACCGGGTGGTGTCGGTGGCGCTGACCGCGGCCCGCGCGCTGGGCTTCTCCCGGTTCGCCTGCGCCTCGACCGGCAACCTGGCCAACTCCGTCGCCGCGCACGCCGCCCGGGTGGGCGCGCCGTCGGTGGTCTTCATCCCCAGCGACCTGGAGCAGGGCAAGGTCGTCACGACCGCCGTGTACGGCGGCGACCTGGTCGCCATCGACGGCTCGTACGACGACGTCAACCGGCTCTGCGGAGAACTCGTCGAGACCGACGAGTTCGAGGACACCGCCTTCGTCAACGTCAACGTGCGTCCGTACTACGCGGAGGGTTCCAAGACGCTCGGCTACGAGGTGGCCGAGCAGCTCGGCTGGCGGATCCCCGCCCAGGTGGTCATCCCGATGGCCTCGGGGGAGCTGCTCACCAAGATCGACAAGGCGTTCAGCGAGCTGGTCGAGGTCGGCCTGGTCGACGCGCCGGCCGACGGCTGGAAGGTCTTCGGCGCGCAGTCGACCGGCTGCAACCCGATCGCCATCGCCCTGCACGCCGAGAGCGACACCATCACCCCGGTCAAGCCGACCGGGATCGCCAAGTCGCTGAACATCGGCGACCCGGCGGCCGGGTTGTACGCCCTGGAGGCGGTCCGCCGCACCGGTGGCTGGATGGATCACGCCGACGACGACGAGATCCGGGCGGGCGTGCGGCTGCTGGCGCGGACGACCGGCGTCTTCGCGGAGACGGCCGGCGGGGTGACCGTGGCGGTGCTGCGCAAGCTGGTGGAGGCCGGTCGGCTCGACCCGACCGCTGAGACCGTGGTGTTCAACACCGGCGAGGGGCTCAAGACGCTCGACGCGGTCGCCGGTGAGGTGGGCCCCACCCACCGGATCAAGCCCTCGCTGCGCGCCGCCCGTGACGCCGGCCTGCTGAGCTGACGTACGTGCGGTTCCGTAAGCGGCTTTTCGCAGGGAGTGAGCGAAACACGCCGCCAGGGACTTGACGACCGCAAACGGACGGCGCAAGATGCTCCGTGCGGGAGGGCGTTTCGCCGTAGACTTTCAGTCTTTACGACCCAGCGCCGGAGGCGTTGTGCGACCGTCCCTCCCGACCAACGTCCGAACGGGCCAGCGAAAATTCGCTGGCCCGTTCGTCTGTCTCTCCCGCAGGCTGCCGGCATGACCATCACCGTCACCCCCTTCGGTCCCGCCGACGAGCAGGCGATCGACCAGGCGTACCGGATCGGCGTGGCGTACGTGGCCGCCGATCTGCCCGACTTCCCGCCCTTCTGCCGGCAACGGTTCACCGCGATGGTGCGCCATCCGATGCCGGGCAACGCGCCGGTCAACCTGCTGGCACACCTCGACGGCGAACCCGCCGGCCACCTCGTGCTCGATCTGCCGCAGTTGGACAACACCGAGAACGCCTCGGCCGATCTGGTCGTGCATCCGGCGTACCGCCGCCGGGGCGTGGGCCGGGCACTGTTCGAGCACGGCCTCGGCGTGTTGCGCGAGCACGGCCGTAAACGGGTCAGCGGAATGAGCATGGCGCACCCTCCCGGCGAGCCCGACCGTCCCTCGGTGGGCGCCGCCTTCGCCGCCGGCTTCGGCGCGGTCGACGCCCTGCCCGACGTGCGGCGTCGCCTGCACGTCGCTGACCTGGAGCAGGCGAAGCTGGACTCGCTGCTGGCCGACGCCCGGTCCCGGGCGGCCGGCTACGAGCTGCTGCGCTGGCGTGGGCACACTCCGGACGACCTGGCCGCCGACGTGGCGTACCTCGACGGACGGCTGCTGGCGGACGCGCCAATGGGCGATCTGGCGTGGGAGCCGGAGCAGGTCGACGCCGACCGCCTACGCGCCACCGAGCTGGCCCTGGAGGCGCGTGGCCGGCGGCGCTACCACGTCGGCGTACGCCACCAGGCGTCCGGTCGGTTGGTCGCGTGGACGCTGCTGGACGTCGGAGCGTCGGCGGACTGGCACTCGTTCCAGCAGATCACCATCGTCGACCCGGAGCACCGTGGGCATCGGCTGGGCCTGCTCGCCAAGATCGATAATCTGCGGCACCTGCTCGCCCACGAGCCGGGCGTCCGGGTGATCGACACCTTCAACGCGGAGAGCAACGACCACATGATCGCCATCAACGAGCAGCTCGGTTTCCGGGTGATGGACCGGTGGAGCAACTGGCAGCTCTCGGTGTGACGCACGGAAAACGGGTGGCTCTGCCCGGGTGCTGCCCGGCACGCTCATGGCCATGGACATCGCCGTCACCGCGTTCGAGCCGTCCGACGAAGCCGCGCTGGACGACGCGTACCGGATCCTCGCGGCAGCCCAGGCGGTCGACTCGCCCGACGTGCCGGTCGGCGAGCGCGTCGAGTTCGGACTGGTCGCCGCCCATCCGCCGCACGGCAGCCTGATCCACCGCGCGCTGGCCCGGCGCGGCGGCGAGGCCGTCGGCTACCTGTGGCTGCGCCTGCGGCAACTGGACAACACCGACAACGCCAGCGTCGAGTTGTTCGTCGACCCGGCCCACCGGCGGCGCGGCGTGGGTCGGGCGCTGCTCGCGTACGCCCGGCGGGTGGCCGCCGAGCACGGGCGCAAGCGGCTGATCGCGGAGGTCGGCGGGACACCGCCCGGTGAGGCCGCCCGGCCGGCCCCCGGCGCGGCCTTCGCGGCGGCGGTCGGTGCGCAGGCCGCGTTGCCGATGGTGCGCAGCCGGCTGGACACCACCCGGCTGGACGAGGCGGCGCTGACCGCGCTGCACGAGGAGGCCCGGTCGCGGGCCGTCGGTTACCGGACGGTGGCGTGGCGCGGCGCGGCCCCCGAGGAGTACGTGGCCGACGTCGCCCGGCTGGAGGGCCGGTTGCTCACCGACGCGCCGATGGGCGACCTCGTGGTCGAGGCGGAGAAGGTCGACGCCGCGCGGATCCGGGAGACCGAGCGGCTCCAGGCGCTGCGCGGCCGGCGGCGGTACCACCTGGGGGCGGTGCACGAGCAGACCGGCCGGCTGGTGGCCTGGACGATGATCCAGACAGGCCCGGTGACGGCCTGGCACGCCTGGCAGGAGATCACCATCGTCGACCCGGCGCACCGGGGGCACCGCCTCGGCCTGCTGGTGAAGATCGAGAACCTGCGGCAGGTGCTGGCCCACGAGCCGGAACTGCGGGCGATCGACACCTGGAACGCGGCGGTGAACGACCACATGGTCGGCATCAACGAGCAGCTCGGCTTCCGGCCGGCGGAAGCCTGTGCGGACTGGCAGCTCACCATCTGAAGTTGTGACACGCCCCTACTGATCTGAGGGGTTCGTGTTGCATGATGGCGGGCATGACGGAGACCCCGCACCCCCTCTACGACAGGCACGCCGAGACCCTCAACCGTGCGCTGACCGCGATCACGGAGCGGGGGTACTGGTCCGCCTACCCGGAATCCCCCAGCCCCAGGGTGTACGGCGAGACCGCCGCCGCCGACGGCAAGGCCGCCTTCGAGGCGTACCTGGGCGGGGACTTCCCGCTCGACCAGCCGGGCGACGGTGACCGGGTGGCCACCGAGACGAGCCCCTTCGGTGTCGCGTTGAACGTCCGCTACCCGCACGCCGCCGCCGACCAGTTGGTCTCCGCCGCGTCCGCGGCGCTGCCCGCGTGGCGGGACGCCGGCCCGCAGACCCGGGTCGGGGTCTGCCTGGAGATCCTCGACCGGCTGCACAGGAACATCTTCGAGCTGGCCAACGCGGTGCAGTTCACCAGTGGTCAGGCCTTCGTGATGGCCTTCCAGGCCGGCGGCGCGCACGCGCTGGACCGTGCGCTGGAGGCGCTGGCCTACGCGTACGCGGAGATGACCCGGCACCCGGGCACCGCCGGTTGGGAGAAGGCCGCTGGCAAGGGCGACCCGCTGCGGATGACCAAGACCTTCCACGTCGTGCCCCGGGGCGTGGCCCTGGTGATCGGCTGCAACACCTTCCCGACCTGGAACTCCTACCCCGGTCTGTTCGCCTCGCTGGTCACCGGCAACCCGGTGGTGGTGAAGCCGCATCCGCGCGCCGTGCTGCCGCTGGCGATCACCGTCCGGTACGCCCGCGAGGTGCTCGCCGAGGCCGGCTTCGACCCGAACCTGGTGCTGCTGGCCCCCGAGGCTCCCGACGAGAAGCTCGCCTCGACCCTCGCCCTGCATCCGGCGGTCAGAATCGTCGACTTCACCGGATCCACCGAGTACGGCGACTGGTTGGAGGCCAACGCCCGGCAGGCGGCGGTCTATACCGAGAAGGCCGGACTCAACACGGTCGTGGTCGACTCCACGGACGACTTCGCGGGAATGTGCCGCAACCTGGGCTTCACGCTGACGCTCTACAGCGGCCAGATGTGCACCACCTCGCAGAACATCCTCATCCCGCGCGACGGCATCGAGACCGACCAGGGTCACAAGAGCTTCGACGAGGTGGCCGCCGGGATCGCGACGGCGGTCGGCAAGCTCACCGGTGATCCGGCCCGGGGGGTCGAGCTGACCGGGGCGATCGTCAACGACGGCGTGCTGGAGCGCCTCGACGAGGTCGCCAAGGTCGGCGAGCCGGTGCTGGAGTCGCGGACCGTCGAGCACCCGTCGTTCCCGCACGCCGTCGTGCGTACGCCGACCATCGTCAAGCTCGACGCCGGCGACACGGCGACCTACTCGCGGGAGTGGTTCGGGCCGATCTCGTTCGCCATCGCCACCGACTCCACCGCGCACAGCCTGGAGATCCTGCGCTCGACCGTGGGCGAGAACGGCGCCCTCACCGCGGCCGTCTACTCCACCGACGACGCGGTGCTGGACGCCACCGAGGCCGCCGCGATCGATGTCGGGGTGCACCTGTCGGCCAACCTCACCGGCGGTGTCTTCGTGAACCAGTCGGCGGCCTTCTCCGACTTCCACGGCAGCGGGGCGAACGCGGCGGCCAACTCCGCGTTGACCGACGGGGCGTACGTGGCCAACCGGTTCCGCATCGTGCAGAGCCGCCGGCACGCGTAACGGATCTTGCTGGGTGGGGTTTCCGGCCCTGGAAACCCCACCACGCGGTCTCAGGCCGGGCGGCGCATCTGCAGTTCGCGCAGGGCGGGAATGTTTGGGTGCGGCACGCGTACACCCGTGTCGACGAAGCCCAGCCGCTGGTAGGCCCGGTAGGCCCGGTCGTTGCCGACCACCACCTCGAGCATCAGCTCGTTCCGTCCGCAGGCCCGTGACCAGGCCGCCACCCCGGTCACCAGGTCGGCGAGCAGCCCGGTGCCACGCCAGGCCGGGGTGATGTAGACGGCGTAGAGGACGGTCACCCGAGGCTCGGTCGGGTGCAGCACCCCTCCGGCGTGCCCCACCAGCCGACCACCCGGATCCGCCACGAACTGAGCCGTGTCCGAGCCGGCGGATACCTGGGCGATCCGGGCGGCGTACTCGGCGTGCGGGCGGGCCGCGGCCTCGGCGATCGTCTCCAGGAAGGCCAGGGGCGCGTCCGCGAGCATCTCCAGCCGCAGCGCGCGCATCCGAGCGGCGTCGGCCGGCTCGACCCGCCGGATGACGGCCCGGCGGACGCCGGTTCCGTCGGTCACGGTCGTCATGTCCGCATGCTTATCACAATGACGTACGACGATGCGGGTGACTGTAATACGCCCGATTTGTGGTCGTGCGCGGTCGTCACTCCTCGTGTAGCGTGCGATTTCGGTCACCCGTTTCAGCGGTCGTCGCGGATCGTCGAACCGGTGGTTTCCGGGTCCTCGGTGCGTCGACGACCCGGGGTAGTGGAACGCCGTGCAGAGTGAGGAAAACACCGTGGCACAGGGCACCGTGAAGTGGTTCAACGCCGAAAAGGGCTACGGCTTCATCGCCGTCGACGGCGGGCAGGACGTCTTCGTCCACTTCTCCGCAATCGAGATGGACGGCTACAAGGCGCTGGACGACGGTCAGCGGGTGGAGTTCGAGATCGCCCAGGGCCAGAAGGGTCCGCAGGCCGAGCGGGTACGCCTCATCGCCTGAGCGCGGACCGACCACCCCCGCAGACCGATCGTCGTCGGGGTGGCGTGATCGTCGCCGGAGGGGGCTGCGGTGCGGACGCCCCACAAGGGAAGATCATGAGCCGATCCAGCCGTCGCTGAGGAGGGTTCATGTCCGACCAGCCGCCCCCGACAGGTCCGTCCTCCTCGCCTCCGGGCGAGCCGGAACCGACCGGACCACTCGGCCCGCCGCCCGGTGCCGGCCAGCCGCCGTACGGCGCGCAGCAGGGTCACCCCGTCCTGCCGCCCTACGTCGGCCCGACGCCGTATCCGGGTCAGCCGCCGTATCCCGGCCCGATGCCGTACCCCGGTCAGCCGGGATATCCGGGTCAGCCGACCTATGGCTGGTATCACCCCGGAGGCTACGGTCTCGACCCGGCTGACGCCCTGGTCACCCCACCCGGCGCGGGGCTGGGTGGCTGGTTCGCGCGCTGCGGCGGCGCTGCCCGTCGAGGGTGGCGGCAGCTGCTGCCGATCCTCGTGCTCACCCAGGTGCTGCCGGCTGCGGTGCTCTCCGTGCTGGCCCTGGGCGTGGATCCCTCGGCCCGCTGGGAGGCCCAGCTCGGCAGCGACTCCGCGGCGCTACCCGCCACCTTCTGGACCGACCTGTCGACACTGCTGGTCGTCCTGGTGGGCGGAAGTCTGCTCTTCGGTCTGGTGCAGTGTGTCGGCTGGGCCGCCGGCACCTGGGTGATCGCCCGCCAGGCGGCCGGCGAGCCGGCCGGTCTCGGCGCCGCCCTGCGCTACGGGCTGCGGCGGGCGTTGGGCCTGTGGGGCTGGACGCTGCTCATCACCGTGACCGTCACCATCGGCTTCTGTCTCTGTTTCCTGCCCGGCGTGTACGCGGCGTTCGCACTCGCGATGGCCGGCCCGGTCTACCTGTTCGAGCGGCACGACCCGCTCAGCCGGTCGCACCGCATGCTGCGCGACCGGCTGGGACTGCTGCTCGGCCGGGTGGCGCTGGTGGCCGCGGCCGTGATCGGGGTCTCGCTCGTCGCGGGCGTGATCGAGTCGGTGGCGATCCTGCCGTTCGGCACCACCCCGCTGGACTCGCCGGGCACGGCGGTCGGCGTGGTGCTGACGATTGCGGTGGTCGCGCTGCTGGCGCTGCCGGCGCACCTCGCGCAACTGGTCGGGCTCGTCGTCACCTACGCCGAGCAGCGGGCGCACGAGGGCCCGGTGAACGGCGCGCAACTGGCTGCCGAACTCGGCTGACCCGCGCCATCACGCTTGCACTCGGCAGGGCAGAGTGCTAAACAAGTCATTGGCACTCGCATGGCGTGAGTGCCAACTGGTCGGGACGGTGGGGCTGCGGTCGCGCTCGTGGCATAACCACGGGTGGGGCACGTGGCCGGTCGTCGCGGGCTATCCGGCCCGGCCGAGGAGACGTCGTCGTCGCCAGGTGGCGACGTCCCAAGGTGCGTACACCAGACGGCCCATCCGGGGCACACACTCGGGTGGCCCGTGAGTGTCCAGGAGGACAACGCCGTATGGCCAAGATGATCGCGTTCGACGAAGAGGCGCGCCGCGGCCTCGAGCGGGGCATGAACCAGCTCGCCGACGCCGTGAAGGTGACCCTCGGCCCCAAGGGCCGCAACGTCGTGCTCGAGAAGAAGTGGGGTGCCCCCACCATCACCAACGATGGTGTGAGCATCGCCAAGGAGATCGAGCTCGAGGACCCCTACGAGAAGATCGGCGCCGAGCTGGTCAAGGAGGTCGCCAAGAAGACCGACGACGTCGCCGGTGACGGCACGACGACGGCGACCGTCCTCGCCCAGGCACTCGTCCGCGAGGGCCTGCGCAACGTGGCCGCCGGTGCCAACCCGATGGCCCTGAAGCGGGGCATCGAGGCTGCGGTCGCCAACGTCTCGGAGGAGCTGCTGAAGCTCGCCAAGGACGTCGAGACCAAGGAGCAGATCGCCTCCACCGCCTCCATCTCCGCCGGTGACACCAGCGTCGGCGAGATCATCGCCGAGGCGATGGACAAGGTGGGCAAGGAAGGCGTCATCACCGTCGAGGAGAGCAACACCTTCGGGCTGGAGCTGGAGCTCACCGAGGGCATGCGCTTCGACAAGGGCTACATCTCCGCCTACTTCATGACCGACCCGGAGCGTATGGAGGCCGTCTTCGACGACCCGTACATCCTGATCGCGAACAGCAAGATCTCGTCGGTCAAGGACCTGCTCCCGATCCTGGAGAAGGTCATGCAGTCGGGCAAGCCGCTGCTGATCATCGCCGAGGACCTGGAGGGCGAGGCTCTGGCCACGCTGGTGGTCAACAAGGTCCGGGGCACCTTCAAGTCGGTCGCCGTCAAGGCGCCGGGCTTCGGTGACCGCCGCAAGGCCATGCTGACCGACATCGCCATCCTCACCGGTGGTCAGGTCATCAGCGAGGAGGTCGGCCTCAAGCTGGACGCCGTCGGCCTCGACATGCTCGGTCGTGCCCGCAAGGTCGTGGTGACCAAGGACGAGACCACCATCGTCGACGGTGCCGGCGATGCCGAGCAGATCCAGGGTCGGGTCAACCAGATCCGGGCCGAGATCGACAAGAGCGACTCCGACTACGACCGGGAGAAGCTGCAGGAGCGGCTGGCCAAGCTGGCCGGCGGCGTTGCGGTGATCAAGGTCGGCGCGGCCACCGAGGTCGAGCTCAAGGAGCGCAAGCACCGCATCGAGGACGCGGTGCGCAACGCCAAGGCCGCCGTCGAGGAGGGCATCGTCCCGGGTGGTGGTGTCGCGCTGGTGCAGGCCGGCAAGACCGCCTTCGACAAGCTCGACCTGGCCGGCGACGAGGCGACCGGTGCGCAGATCGTCAAGATCGCGCTGGACGCCCCGCTGCGGCAGATCGCCGTCAACGCCGGCCTCGAGGGCGGCGTCGTGGTGGAGCGGGTCCGCAACCTCGACTCGGGTCACGGCCTCAACGCCGCGACCGGCGAGTACGTCGACCTGCTGGCCGCGGGCATCATCGACCCGGCCAAGGTCACCCGTTCGGCGCTGCAGAACGCCTCGTCGATCGCCGCGCTGTTCCTCACCACCGAGGCCGTCGTGGCGGACAAGCCGGAGAAGACCCCGGCCGCCCCGGCTGGCCCCGGCGGCGGGGACATGGACTTCTGAGTCCAGCTCCAACGCCGGAAGGGGCGGGCCGCGTCAGCGGTCCGCCCCTTCCGCTATGTCGGCAGGGGTCGCTGGTTCCGTCGCTCGTCCGCCCGGTCGTACGGTGGGCCGGGTGGAACCGGCTCGTCCACCACGATGGGCGGTTCCTCGGGTGTCCCGCTCGCCCCGGTCATTTCCGCCAGTTGCTCGGCGTCGCCGTAGTCGAGCCGGTCGACCGGCAGTTGGCCTGGGAGTTCGTGGACCGGGGCCAGGGTGACCGGCGGGGCGGCCCGGCTCTGATCGTCGTCCATGGTCATCGCTGCCTCCTCTACCGAAACGGTAGGGTCCGTCGAGCAGCAAGGCGGGCAATTGGCATTATCGGGGTCTATCCGCCGTTAGCCGCTAAACTGCTGCGCGGCGACCTGCGCTACAGCAAGAAAGGCGCATTCGTTACGGACGCTCGCCCCGGTAGCACAAGAGGAGCCGGTCGATCGCGGGCGAATTCGGTCACCGGCGTGCGGCCGGACGCATGGCCGCGTCCGGAGGTCAGGGTGGTCCGGTGACGCCGCCGCGGTGCCCGAACGGGTCGTCCATGCCGGACTTGGTGGCCAGGTGGACGATCCCGCAGCAGAGCGCCACCACCAGGGCCGGTACGCCCAACAGGATCAGCAGGGCCATGCCCCGCCACCGGCCTGCCGACGGCGGCGGTAAGGGGGCTGCCGCCCCGGGGAGAACGACCGTGCATGAGGCCGGAAGATAGCAGGTCAGCAGCGGTCGGATAACCCCGGGGCGAGACCTGCTCACGTTGGGTGAGATCAGTAGTGGGTGATCAACCACGCGCCGCCGAGACGGCCGCGTACGCGTTGACCAGGCCGGCGCCGACGACGTTCGCCGCCCCGCCGCACTCGTCGGACCGCTCCCGGGACCGCTGGCTCGCCTCGATCGGGTCGGCCGTCTCGCGGAGGATCCGCCGGGTGCGGTCCAGGTCCCCGACGAGTTCGGGGTTCGCCGACCACATCAACGCGGCCACCCCCGCCACCTGGGGTGTCGCCATCGACGTGCCGTCGAGTACCGCGTACCCGCCACCGGGCATCGCGGAGATGACGTCGGCACCCGGCGCCATCAGGTCCGGCTTCGTGACTCCGGCCGCCGGCCCACGGGACGAGAAGGCGGCGACCCGCCGCCGGTCGTCCACCGCGCCGACGGTCAGCACGTCCGCGTACGGTGCCGGAGGGTCCTGCACCGAGCCGCAGAACGGGCCGGTGTTGCCGGCCGCCGCGACGACGAGGATCCCGGCCGCCTCCAGCGCCGCCGTGGCTGGCCCGAGCGCCTGTGGATCGCAACCCTCAATCGGCGGGCAGCCCCACGAGTTGGTCAGGATCTCCGGTGCTCGGGCGGGCCGCCCCTGGGTGAACGGGTCGCCGCCCGGCGGGAAGGGGGCCAGCATGAACTGGAGGCAGTCGAGGTAGGCGGCCGGGTTACCGAGGTTGCGGTCGAGGTTGACGCAGCCGACCCACTGCGCCCCGGGGGCCACACCGATGCCGCCCCGCCCGACGGCGCTGCCCACCGTGTGGGTGCCGTGCCCGCTGCGGTCGCTCGGTGTCCGGGTGTCGTTCCATGGGTCGAACCACGAGTCGTCGCCGCCCCGGAACCCCTGGGCCAGGGTCGGATGCCGCCCGTCCACCCCCGAGTCGGAACTGCCCACGGTCACCCCGGCACCGGTGACACCGAGTTCGGACCAGACCCGATCCGCACCGATCATGGTGATGTTCCACGGCGGGCCGGACGGCGGCGCGGCGTTGCCAGTGGTGTTGTCGGCGGGTGCCGGCAACGGACGCAGCCGCTGGCTGATCAGTACCCGAGCCACCTCGGGCCGGCCGGACAGCCAGGCCCGTACCGCCGGCCCGCCGTCCACCTCGATCGCGTTGACCAGGTAGTAGGGGGTGTGGGGCAGCCGTACCCGCCGCAGATCCCGGCGCAGGTCGGCCTGGGTCCGCTCGGCGGTGTCCACCAGCCGTCGGTAGACCTCCCCGGCCCGGGCGTCCCGGCCGGCCCTACCCGGCCCGCCGGTCACGCCGGTCAGGTCCGCCTGTTCCCGCAACAGTACGAACAATCGCTCCCCGTGCAGCCCCGGCTGGCCGACGGTCCCGCCGACCACCGCGACCGTGACCAGCAGGGTCAGGGCGCTCGCCGCAGCCACCACCCGGCGGGGCGCGCGGGCCGAGCGCCGCGCCCACAGCAGGCCGTACGCGATCGCCAGCACCAGCCCGACGGCGAGCCCGGCACCGGTGGCGGCCGCCACCCAGAAGGGGACGTCGCGGGTGCCGACCAGGAGCAGGCTGACCTCCTCCGGATCGGTGAACGCCAGCGGCCCGAACACGCCGAGCCCCACCAGCCAGGCGGTCGGTGCCCGGCCGCCCGCCCTGGACGGAACGGCGCCGACGACGCGACCGGCGACCGCGAGGAGCGTCGGGTCGTGTTCCGCGCCCGGATGGGTCACGCCGCGTCCGACGGCCGGGCGGTGGGTCAGGGCGCGCAACGCGGCCAACGCGAAGCCGACCGGCGGCAGCGTCACCAGCAGCGGCAGTTGGGCACCGGAGTGACCCGCACCGGCACCCACCAGCAGCAGCACCACCCCGGCGACGAGCCCGCCCACCAGCACCAGGCGGGCGGGTCGGGGTGCCTCGCCGGTCTCGAAGCGCTCCCAGAACCGGGCGTCGAGCAGCGCCGCGGCCAGCGCGCCGACCGCCGCCGCGGCCAGTCCGGCGAGCACGGTCTCCGAGAGTCCACCGAGCGCGCCCAACCAGACCCAGGGCAGCAACAGGGCGAGCCCGGCGGTCACCGCGAGCAACGTCACCACCGTCGGTTGCCCGGCCGGACCACCCGTCCGCGCGCCCGGTGGGTCCCCGGGCCCGGTGGGCCCCGCGTCCGGGGCGTCCCCGGGCCCAGCGCCTGCCGCCGGGTGGTCGGTGGGCTCGCCGGGAACGGGGTCGGCTCGCTGGCCGAGCCGCCGGATCCCGTCGGCCCACCGGCCGGGGCCGAGGACGTACGGCGGCAGCCGGGTCGTCACCACCGTCAGCAGCACGGCCGTGCCGGCCAACGCGGCGAGGTACGCCTCGTGGTGCACCGGCGGAATCGTCCGGAGCAGCCCGAGCACGCCGAGCGCGAGCGCGCCGGCCAGCCAGAGCCGACCGGCGACTCGGACCGCCGCCGAGCGGGGCACGAGGGCCAGCGGCAGCGCCGCCGCGGCGATCAGCAGCACCACGAGCAGGCAGACCACCGGCCAGAGCGGTACCAGTCGATCCAGGCCGCCGATCAGCACCACCTGGTCGACGGCCCAGCCGCCGGTCTGCGCCACCACGGTGACCGCGACCGTCCAGCAGCCGGTGAACACGGCCGCGACGATCGCCCAGGGGCTGCCGATCCTGCCGGGTGTGGTCTGGTCCGCCCGCATCCGCACACAGTACGACGCAGATTCCGGGTGGGCCGGGCGGTGGTGCCGGCACGTGCCGGCGGAGCGCCGGGACGGCTAACGTGGACGGGTGCGTGATCCGAACGTTTCGCGGTCCGTTGCCGGGCAGCTCTCGCCCGCCCGCCGCGCCGCCGACCTGCGTCGGTTGCGCGCCGAGCGGTTCGACGTGCTGGTGATCGGCGGAGGTGTGACCGGCGCCGGAGCGGCGGTCGACGCCGCCTCCCGGGGCCTGAAGGTGGCCCTGGTGGAGGCGCGCGACTTCGCCGCCGGCACCTCCAGCCGGTCCAGCAAGCTGATCCATGGTGGCCTGCGTTACCTGGAGCAGCTGGAGTTCAACCTGGTGCACGAGGCGCTGACCGAGCGCGGACTGCTGGCCACCCGGCTGGCGCCGCACCTGGTGCGCCCGGTGCCGTTCCTGGTGCCGCTGCCGGCCGGGCACGGGGTCCGCCACCTGCCGGCCCGGCTGCTGCGCCGGGCCTACTACGGTGCCGGGGTGGCCGCGTACGACGCTTTCGCCGGCCTCTTCGGCGGCGGGCGGGGCATGCCGCTGCACCGGCACCTGAGCCGTGAGGGCGCTCGCCGGGTCTTTCCGAGCCTGCGGTCCGACGGCCTGGCCGGCGCGATCCGCTACCACGACGGGCAGGTCGACGACGCCCGTTTGGTGATCACCCTGGCCCGCACCGCGGCCAGCCTGGGGGCGACCGTGGTGAGCAGCGCCCGGGCGGTTGGGCTGATCCGGCAGGCCCGGGAGGTCACCGGGGTCCGCGTCCGCGACCTGGAGGCGCCCGCCAGCTCACCCGAGGCCGAGTTCGAGGTACGCGCCCGTACGGTGATCGCCGCCACCGGCGTCTGGACCGACGACATGTCCCGGATGCTCGACGACGTCGGGCTGCGGCCCGGCATCCGGGTCCGGGCCTCCAAGGGCGTGCACCTGGTGGTGCCCCGGTCGGCGATCACCGGTGAGGCCGGGCTGATCCTGCGTACCGCCACCAGTGTCCTGTTCGTGATTCCGTGGGGTGGGCACTGGATCATCGGCACCACGGACACCGACTGGCGGTTGGACCGCTCGCACCCGGCGGCCTCGGCCAGCGACATCGACTATCTGCTCCGGCAGGTCAACAGCGTGCTGGACCGCCCGCTGACCACCGCCGACATCGAAGGCGTCTACGCCGGGCTGCGTCCCCTGCTGGCCGGCGAGGCGGACTCCACCTCCAAACTGTCCCGGGAGCACGCCGTCATCGAGCCGATGCTCGGGCTGCTGCTGGTGGCCGGCGGCAAGTACACGACGTACCGGGTGATGGCCGCCGACGTCGTCGACCGGGCGGTACGCCGGCTCGGCGGCGATCGGACGTCGCGTACCGCCGATCTGCCGCTGCTCGGCGCGGACGGGTACGCGGCCATGTGGCGGGACCGGGCGGACGTGGCCCGCCGGCACGGGGTGCCCGTGGGAGTGGTGGAACACCTCCTGGAGCGCTACGGCAGCCTGACCCTCGACCTGCTCGCCCTGATCGACGTCGATCCGCTGCTGGCCTCCCCGCTGGCGGGTGCGCCCGAGTACCTCGCCGCCGAGGTGACGTACGCGGCCCGTGCCGAGGGCGCGTTGCACCTGGAGGACGTGCTGACCCGGCGTACCCGGATCTCGATCGAGACGGCCCACCGGGGCCTGGAGTCGGCCGAGCACGCGGCCGAGCTGATGGGCACCGTGTTGGGCTGGGACGCCGCCCGGCGGGCCCGGGAGGTGACCCACTACCGGGCCCGGGTGGAGGCCGAGCGGCAGTCTCAGCTGATGCCGGACGACGCGACCGCCGACGCCGCCCGACTTGGTGCGCCGGACGTGCGCGGTTATGCCGCCGACCGGGGCGCCGACGACGGCGCTGCTGGTCTGGCCCGCTGACGCACTCCATTCTGGAGATCGTGACCCATGGATATCCATCCGGCGGGTTACGCTCGCTACCTACGGTAGGGTAAGTTCCGCGCGTGATGGCGCTTTCCCGGTCACGGTTGGCCTTCCTGTCCGTCACCGCCCTGCTGGCGGTCGTCCTCAGCGGCTGCGCGCCGTTCGGTGATCGCGATCAACCGCCTGTGCAGGCGAGTGAACCGGTCGCGGGGCAACCCGGGGGCGCAGGGGCCGCCACCACCGGAAAGGGGCGGGTCAGCCTGTTGCAGAATCACGGACCGGACGGCCCGCTACGCACCCTGAACGTGGAGCCGGACGGGCGTTGGGAGTGCATCGACTGCGCCGGCGACGGGGTCACCTCGACCGGCGCGCTCAGCGAGGAGCACCGCGAACGTCTGCAGCAGCTCCTGGCCGAACCGGATCTGGCCAGGGAGACCGACGAGGCGCGCGGATACCGGGTCAGCTGCATCGGCGCGCTCACCTCCACCCTGCTGACCGCCGTCGGTCTGATCACCTCGCAGGACTGTCCGGGGGAGGAACGACCGCCGGTGGCCGAGGAGATCCTGCTGCTGCTCACCCAGAACACGCCCGCCGAAATGGTTGGCTGAACCGCCGCGTCGGCGCGGGTCAGAGCACCTTTCCCGGGTTGAGCAGGCCGGCCGGGTCGAGCGCCGCCTTGATCGCCTGGTGCACGCGTACGCCCACCGGGCCGATCTCCCGGGCCAGCCATTCCCGCTTGAGCAGGCCGACGCCGTGTTCGCCGGTACAGGTGCCACCAAGGTCCAACCCCAGCCGCATGATCTCGTCGAAGGCCCGCCGGCCGCGTTCCAGGCTTGCCGGATCGGCCCGGTCGACGACGATGTTGGGGTGCATGTTGCCGTCACCGGCGTGCCCCACCACCCCGATCGGCACCTGGCACTCGGTCGCGATCCTGGCCACCCCGTCGAGCAGCGCGGCGAGCGCACCCCGGGGCACCGCCAGGTCGTCGATGATGAGACCGCCGTTGCCGCCCGGGTACGCGTCCGCCGCGTACTTCTCCATGGCCGGGTGGGCCAGCCGGCGGGCCTGCAACAGCCCGGCCGCCTCGACGGCGTCGGTGGCCGCGTACACCTCCTCGGCACCGGCCGCCTCGCAGGCCGCCGCCAGTTCGGCCAGGTCCGCCGCCGCCCGGGGGCCGGTGTCGGCGGCGGCCAGCAGCAGCGCCTCGGCGTCGGTGCGCAGCCCCATCGGCCGGTACGCCTCGATCGCGGTCAGGTGGGTGCGGTCGAGCAGTTCCAGCAGGCTGGGGGAGAGTCCCTGGGCGGCGATCCGGGCCACCGCCTCGCCGGCCGCGGCGGTCGAACCGAACACGGCCACCAGGGTCAGTGACTCTCCCGGCGCGGGCCGCAGCGCCACGGTGACCTCGGTGATCACGCCGAGGGTGCCCTCCGAGCCGACGAAGAGCCGGGTCAGGTCGTAGCCGGCCACGCCCTTGGCGGTCCGCCGGCCGGTACGCAACACCTCACCGGAGGCGAGCACCACCTCCAGGCCGAGCACGTACTCGGTGGTCACGCCGTACTTGACGCAGCACATGCCGCCCGCGTTGGTGGCGACGTTGCCGCCGATGGTGGAGGACTCCCAGGAGCCGGGGTCCGGCGGGTACCACAGGCCCCGCTCGCCCACCGCGGCGGTGAGCGCCGCGTTGACCACTCCGGGCTGGACCACCGCGATCCGGCTCACCGGGTCGATCTCCAGGATCGCGTCCATCGCGGTGGTGCTGATCACCACCGCGCCGTCCACGGCGTTCGCGGCGCCCGCCAGCCCGGTACGCGCACCCTGCGGCACCACCGGTACGCCGTACCGTCCGGCCGCCCGGACCACCGCGACGACCTCCTCGGTGCTCCGGGGCCGGGTCACCACCAGCGGCGTCGCGGACGCGCACAGGTCGGCCTCGTCGCGCTCGTGGCCGCGGAGCAGATCAGGATCGGTGAGCACCGCCTCCGGCCCGAGGGCGGCACGCAGGTCGTCGAGGAGCGGGGAGGTGGCCATGCGGCGAGGCTACGACCGGCAACTGGTGATCATCAACCTGGGCCGACGCCCGGTACGGTGGCTGTCGTGATCTACGTGGACCGGCCGTCCTGGCCGGGGCGCGGCCGGCTCTGGTCGCACCTGATCAGCGACGTCTCCTTCGCCGAGCTGCACGCCTTCGCCGAGATGCTGGGCGCGCCCCGGCGCGGCTTCGACCGGGACCACTACGACATCCCCGCGGAGCGCTTCCCGATGGCCGTCTGGCTCGGCGCCCAGCTCGTCCCCAGCCGCGACCTCGTACGCCTGCTCCGCGCCGCCAACCTCCGCCGCCCCAAACACCTCTCCGCCCGCCCCCGCCCGGACTCCCGCGATCTTGCACTTTCGGTCCCCGGTTCGCGGCTTTGACGCCGTTATACCCCGACGAAAAGTGCAAGATCGCGGTGGTCAGGAGGTGAGGCGAGTCAGTTCGCGGGTGAGGTTGGTGTGGGCGGGCCGGGTCCAGCGGGCTGCGAGCGTGGGGTGGTGGTACAGGGTGGGCTGGGCCAGCAGGGCGGAGAGCACTCGGGCGCGACCGGTCCGATAGTCCGACTCGGGCACGTGGGCGTACTCCCGGCGGATCGCGGCGGAGTAACTGTCGTACTCGGCCGCCGGTGCGGCCAGCACGGCCAGGTCGGCGTCGCAGAGCAGTCCACCGTCGGCGTCCCCCGGGTCCACCACGTGACCGGCGGTGAGCAGGACCAGCCGGGAGACCTCGGTCACCTCGGCGGCGGGCAGCCCCAGGGGGGTGAGCAGGGCGTCGGCGAGCGCCGCGCTGTCCCGTTCGTTCCGGTCGCCTGGCGCGCGTGGGTCGTACACCGCGTCATGGCTCCACGCGGCGAGTCGCACCAGGTCGGGTCGCGACGCGGTGGAGGCGTACCTGTCGATCACATCGAGCACGGCGGTCAGGTGGGTGACCGTGTGGTAGTGCCGGTGCGGCTCCCGCCATCGGTCGAGCAACTCGGCACCGGCGGCGTCAACCGCTCCCGGGTCGTCCGCGCCGGCGGTCATGGCGGCCGCGCGCCATCGTGCGATGAGCCCCGTCACCGGGCCGAGTCTGCCCCATCCGGCGTCGCCCGATCGGAGAGGTGTGCCGCTTCGGCGGGAATGTCCGAGCGTCAGGTGGGTAGTCCCGGCCATGTCGGCGGCCCGGAACGGACTTTCTCGGCTGCTGCGGCGTGACGGCGTGCGCGAGGGCGTGTCCGAGGTGGACACGGCCCGGATCGCCGACACGGTGGCGCAGCTGCATAATCGTGGCAAGGCCACCCTGCACGACCGCCTGCACCGGGTGCGGATGTCGCTCGGCCTGGCCGCCCAGGCAGGCCTTGCGGCCGGGCTGTCCTGGCTGGCCGCGCACGAACTGCTGGGCAATCCGCAACCGGTCTTCGCCCCGATCTCCGCCGTCGGCACCCTGGCCGTCTCGGTGGGGCAACGCTTCCGGCGGACCGTGGAGCTGATCATCGGAGTGGGTGTCGGGGTGGCCGTGGGTGACCTGCTGATCTACTTCCTCGGCACCGGGCCCTGGCAGCTGGGAATCGTGGTCACCGCCGCCATCGTGCTGACCGTCTTCGCCGGGGGCAGCGTCGCCATCGTCATCCAGGCCGCGGCGACCGCGGTGCTGATCGTGACGCTCAGCCCGTCGGTGGAGCATCTGGAGATACCCCGGTTCATCGACGCGCTGGTCGGCGGCAGCATCGCACTGCTGGTCACCGCCATCCTGCTACCCCTCAACCCGTTACGGGTGCTCAACCGGGCGGCCCGGCCGGCCCTGGATCTGCTCGCCGGGCAGCTCGACATCGCCGCCGACGGTCTGCGGGAGCGGGACCGGGACAAGATCCAGAGCGCGCTGGACCGGCTGCGCGACAACAAGCAGGAGCTGACCACCCTCTCCGAGGCGATCGAGGGGGCCAAGGAGACCGCGCTGCTCTCTCCGGCGCGGTGGCACCGGCGCAGCGAACTGACCCACTACGCGGAGGCGGCCGACCCGATCGACCGCGCGATGCGCAACAGCGGCACCCTGATCCGCCGGGCGGTGACCCTGATCGAGGACGAGGAGCCGGTCCCGGAGCCGATGCCGGACGCGGTCGGCCACCTGGCCGAGGCGGTACGCCTGCTGCAGAAGGAGTTCGCCCAGGGCGAGGAGCCCGAACAGGCCCGGGAGCGGTCGCTGCGCGCGGTCAGCGAGGCCGGCCGGGCGTACGGCGCGGGGGTGGGGTTCTCCGGCAGCGTGGTGGTGGCCCAGGTGCGTACCACCGCCAGCGACCTGCTGGTGGCCTCCGGCATCAGCCAGGAGGAGGCGAACCGGCTGGTGCGGCGCTCCTTCGGTGAACTGGATCGGCCGGGCGCGCCGGCCGGGCCGGAACCCGCCGTGCAGCGTCCCACCGCGCCTCCGGTCGGCTGAGTTCTCCGGGTGGCCATGCGCCCGGCCCGACGGGCCGGGCATGACTACGCTGACCGCATGGCCGACACCCCGTCCGGCGGATCACTGCCGCCGTCGCCGTCCGTGCCCGCCGCGCCAGGCGCGGGTGCCGGCGTACCCGGAATGCCACGACGCCGACTCAGTTGGCGGCGGGCGCTGGTGCTGGCCGGAGTGATCATGTTGATCGCGGCCTGTGCGATCTTCATGCTCTTCACGCTCGGCACCAGCCTCGGCCCGGAGGCGCTGCTGGTCGGTACGGCGGCGGCGGTCCTGCCGGTTCCGGTGCTGGTCGCCTGCTTCCTCTGGCTCGACCGCTACGAACCCGAACCGCTCAAGTACCTGATCTTCTGTTTCGCCTGGGGGGCGTTCGTCTCCACCGCGGCGTCGCTGACGGTCAACGAGACGGCGGCCGGCTGGTTCGAGGACCAGGGCCTGCCCGTCGCCCTCACCGCCGTGCTGGTCGCGCCCTTCATCGAGGAACTGACCAAGGCGCTCGGGCCGATCCTGCTGCTGGTCTTCCGTCGGCGGGAGTGGTCGGGCATCACCGACGGCCTGGTCTACTGCGGGCTCTCCGCGATCGGCTTCGCGATGGTGGAGAACATCCTCTACCTGGGCGGGTACGGGTACGCCTCGGGCGTCGAGCAGTACGGTCCGGCCACCGGGGCGCAACAGGTCATCGCCATCTTCATCGTCCGGATCCTGCTCTTCGGGTTCGCCCATCCGCTCTTCACCTCGATGACCGGCGTCGGCCTCGGCATCGCGGCCCGGTCGGCGGACCGGCGGGTCCGGTTCTTCGCCCCGGTCGCCGGCCTGCTGCTGGCGATGATGCTGCACGGGGCGTGGAACCTGCTGCCGACGCTGACCCAGGCCACCGGCGAGGTGCTGATCTCGCTCTTCGGCTTCGTCGGCGTGATGGTGCCGATCTTCTTCGGCATGGTCGGCCTGGCGGTGTGGCTGCGGGCCTGGGAGGGGCGGCTCACCGAGCGGGTACTGCCGGACTACGTCCGAGCCGGCTGGCTCACGCCGCCGGAGGTGGCGGCGTTGAGCAGCCTCGGCCGACGACACGCGGCCCGGGTGTGGGCCCGGCGGGTGGCCGGTGACGCCGGACTACGGGCGATGCGCGGGTACCAGTTCGCGGCGACCCGGTTGGCGCTGCTGCGCGACGGCACGATGCGGGGCCTGGACCGCCGTCCCGTGGACCGGGAGCGGACGGCGAGGGAGGAACGGGAGCTGCTGGACGCGATCGCCGCGTACCGGTCGTACTTCGTCGGCCGGGACCCGCAGTCACCGGTCGGCGTCTGGGACGGGCACCGCTACCACCTGCGGTTCCCTGACGGCTCGCAGCGGGCGGTGGCGGCACCCGAGGAGCCGGTCGTCCCGATCCCGGTGGTGCTCGCCCCGCCGCCTCCGCCGCCGACGTTCCCCGCCGGCTACGGCCGGCCCGGCTGGTACGGTCCACGTCCCGCCGCGCCCTGGCCGCCCGGCCACCGTTGACGGTCGCCGCCCGGCCGGGCGACGCTCAGGTCATCAGGCTGGTGAGAAAGTCTCCGAGTCCCTGGGCCATCATCATCAGAGCCGCTCCGATGGCCTTGAACAGCTGTGCGGCGCCCTCCGGCCGGAACGCCATGAAGTAGATCAGAAACGCGAGACTTCCCCAGGCCAGCACCTTCTTCACGAATACCGGCATCGTCCCTCCCCAGGCCGGTGGTGCGGCTGGCTTCCCGCCGGGGAGCGCGGCAAACGACGCGTGGACGGGTGGAGGGTGGCGGCGCGACCGCCGCCCTGGGTTCCGCCTCGCTCGCCAGAGGGCTCAGAGGTAGAGGCCGGTCGCGTTCTCCTCGATCCGCTCGGCGGCGACCGCGTGCACGTCGCGTTCCCGCAGCAGCACGTAGCCGCGGCCGTGCAGCTCGACCTCGGAGCGGTCGTCGGGGTCGAAGAGCACCCGGTCACCGGAGACGATGGAGCGCACGTTGGGGCCGACGCCGACCGCGGTGGCCCAGGCCAGGCGCTTGCCCACGGCCGCGGTGGCGGGGATCACGATGCCGGCGCTGGAACGCCGCTCGCCGTCGCTGCCCTCCATCCGCACCAGCACGCGATCGTGCAGCAGCCGGATGGGCAGGCCGGAGTCGATGTTCGGGTCGGCGGTCACGCCGGAGACGCTACCGTGTCGTCTGCGGCGCGCCGCCGGTGGTCACCGGTTAGCGAGCTGGCCGGCGGGGCACTGTGGGTGGCGAATTCGCCCTACCGTTGGCTGGTCGGGCGTATCCTGTCCGACCTGACGCGGTGCGCCAGGCCGAGGAGTGTCGGGAGGTGCGCTTGAGCCGCTTCGAGCGGATACGCGGACGGCTGCGTCGCGCGTACGAGTCAGGTCGGGAATCGATCCGCGCCGGCCGGGAAACCCCGCCCGACGTTCCCGAGCCGGCCAGGGCGGCCTCGCCGTCGAGCCCCGGACCGGCGGCACCGCCGGCCGCGACCGTGGTCGGTGCCGAACCGTCCGCCCCGCTGCACAACTCCACCTCCAGCCGGGACGACGCCGACGTGCCACACGCGCTGCGGATCTCCGCCGCCTGGTCGTGGCGTCTGATCGTCATCGGGATCGTCTTCTGGGCGCTGCTGAAGCTCGTCGGCACGATCAGCATCGTGATCATCCCGTTGGCCGTGGCGCTGCTGCTCTCGGCGCTACTGGCCCCCGCCGTCGGTTGGCTGCTGAGAGCCCGCCTGCCGAGGTCGCTGGCGACCGCGGTGGTGCTGGTGGCCGGGCTGGCCGCGGTGATCGGCACGCTCACCCTGGTGGTCAACGAGTTCATCAAGGGCGTGCCGGAACTGACCGCGAAGTCGACCCAGGGGCTCCAGCAGATCCAGGAGTGGCTCAAGACCGGCCCGCTGCATCTGTCGGACAACGACCTCGACCGGTACATCGAGGAGACCCAGCAGTGGGTCAACAACAACACCGAGCGGTTCACCAGCGGCGCGCTCTCCACGGCGGCCACCCTCGCCGAGGTACTGACCGGCACGGTGCTGGTCCTCTTCGCCACGTTCTTCTTCCTGCGTGACGGCACCATCATCTGGCGTTTCCTGGTCCGGCTCCTGCCGGTCGCCGCGCGCTGGAAGGTCGACGACGCGGGCCGGGCGTCCTGGGCGACCCTGGTCGCCTACGTGCGGGCGACGGTGCTGGTGGCCTTCATCGACGCCGTCGGCATCGGCATCTTCCTGGTCATCTTCGACATCCCGTTCGCCTTCCCGCTGGCCGCACTGGTCTTCCTGGGCGCGTTCATTCCGATCGTCGGTGCGACGCTCTCCGGCGGCGTGGCGGTGCTGGTCGCACTGGTCGACAGCGGTCCGGTGACCGCGTTGATCATCCTTGGCGTGGTGATCGGGGTGCAGCAGGTGGAGGGGCACATCCTCCAGCCATTGATCATGGGCCGGGCGGTCGCCATCCACCCGCTCGCAGTGATCATCGGTCTGGCGGCTGGCGTGGTGCTCGCCGGGATCACCGGCGCGCTGGTCGCGGTGCCCGTCATCGCGGTGCTCAACACGGCGGTACGCCGCCTCGCCGCTCGGCGGGTGCCCGACACCCCACCCGACGCCGTCGTCGTCGCCTCGCGCGCGCCCTGATCCGTCGGCCCCGCACGGGGTGCGGGGCCCAGGCGCACCGTGGGCCGGCTCAGTTCGCGGCGAGGCGGGTCAGGGCGCCCCGGGCCACCTCCGGCCGGGTCGTGTACCAGAACGGGGGCAGCGAACGGCGCAGGAACGAGCCGTAGCTGCGGGCCGTCTCCAGCCGGGAGTCGAGCACCGCCACCACGCCCCGGTCACCGGTGGCGCGAATCAACCGGCCCACGCCCTGCGCGAGCCGGACCGCCGCGATCGGCACGCTGACCGCCGCGAAGCCGGATCCGCCCTGCGCGTCGACCGCCGCCGCCCGAGCCGCGGCGAGCGGTTCGTCGGGTCGGGGAAAGGGCAGCCGGTCGATCACCACCAGCTGGCATGAGTCACCCGGCACGTCCACCCCCTGCCACAGCGACATCACGCCGAACAGGCAGCTCGACCGCTCCTCCCGGAACCGCCGTACCAGCAGCGGCAGCGCCTCCTCGCCCTGGAGCAGCACCGGCAGGTCGGTCCGCGCACGCAGCAGCTCCGCCGCCTGCTGCGCGGCCCGCCGGGAGGAGAAGAGCCCGAGCGTACGCCCACCGAGCGCGCTGACCAGCGCGAGCAGTTCCTCCCCGGCGGCGTCGGGCAGCCCGGAGGCCCCGGGGCGGGGCAGGTGCGCGGCCACGTAGAGGATGCCCTGCCGGGGGTAGTCGAACGGCGAGCCGACATCCAGCGAACGCCACCCGAGGCCGGAGTCGGTCGGCCCGTCGGCGTCATCCGTTCGGGGCGGCGCACCGCCGGCCGCCGCCTGACCCGGCGCGCTCGGTCGCCGGGTGGCGTCGGCGAGCGCTGCGGCTGCCGGCGTCGGCGGGTCGGGCGGGGGCGAGTCGAGCCCCAGGGCCCGGGCGACGGTATCGAACCGACCGCCCAGTGCGAGCGTGGCCGAGGTGGCCACCACGGTCCGCTCGTCGTAGAGGTGGGTGGCCAGGGTGCCGGCGACCGAGAGCGGTGCCACCACCAGCGCCCGCCGCCCGGTGACGTCGTTGCGCTCCACCCATGCCACGTCGTGCTCGGCTTCCTCCAGCAACCGCTGGGCGGTGGTGGACAGCTCGTCGAGGACGGCCTTGGCCTGCTGCTTGCGTACCGGGTCGGGGTCGTCGGCCTTGACGTCGCCGATGGCGTCCAGGGCCGCGCGGGTCGCGGCGTCCAGCAGCGTGCAGGCCTCCCGCAACGGGTCGGGCAGCCCGCTGGTGATCCGTCCGGCGGGTGCCTCGGCCAGCCCGATCGCGAGGGCGTCACCGGACGCGGTCAGCGCCTCGGCCGTCTCCGGGCGCAGCAGCGGGCGGGCCCGGCGGGCGGACCGGTCGATCAGCTCCGGGGTCAGCTCCGCCTGTGCCGCCGAGGAGACCCGGTCGGCCAGTTCGTGGGCCTCGTCGACGACGAGCAGCCGGTGCGGCGGGACGATGTGTCGCCCGGCGAGCATGTCGACCGCGAGCAGGCTGTGGTTGGTGACCACGATGTCGGCCTCCCGGGCCCGGGCCCGGGACGCCTCCGCGAAGCACTCCGCGCCGTACGGGCAGCGGCTGGCGCCGACGCACTCCCGGGCGGGCATGGAGGCCAGCCGCCACGCCTGGTCGTCGACGCCCGGGTCCAGCTCGTCGCGGTCACCGGTGTCGGTCTCCAGGGCCCAGTCCCGCAGCCGCTGGATCTGCTTGCCGAGCCGGCCGGCCTCGCCGAGCCAGCGGGTGCCGCCGGGACGCTCGACCGGAGCGTCGAAGAGGGTGTCCTCCGGTTCGTCCTCCGTGGAGTTCTCCAGCCGGGCCAGGCAGAGGTAGTGGTGCCGGCCCTTGAGCACGGCGAACGTCGGACGTCGCCCGAGCAGCGGCTCGACGGCGTCGGCCAACCGGGGCAGGTCGTGCTCCACCAGCTGGGACTGCAACGCCAGGGTGGCGGTGGAGACCACCACGGGACCGTCCACGGTCAACGCCGGAGCGAGGTACGCCAGGGACTTGCCGGTGCCGGTACCGGCCTGCACCAGCAGATGCTCGCCGGCGGCGACGCATTCCTCGATCGCCGTGGCCATCCGCTGCTGCCCGGGGCGGGCCGCCCCGCCGGGCACCGCGCCGACGGCGGCGGCCAGCAACTCGGCCCCGCCCGGCCGATCGCCACGCCGGCGTGCCTTGTCGCGGGTGGTGCCGGTGCCGATGGCGGTGCGGGGCGGAGTCACCGTGGCACGGTACCCGCCGGGGCGGACGCGGTCCGTACCGAACGCCCGTGTCGCGACGTCACGGGACGGAATACCACCCGGCTGTCCGGTAACTTCCCGACGGCTACGCGTGGGCGGAATCGGCTAGGGTGCGACTCATGCCGAGCGACGTGGTCCGCGTGATCTACCGCAAGTACGACGGCAGCGCCCACCGCGACTACCCGGCCCGTCGACTGGCCGAGGACGACCTCGGCATCTGGCTCGGCGTGGCGGCCGGCACCAGCTCGGTCTACCACGGCCGGCCCTCGGTCGAGCAGATTCCCTTCGTGCTGCTGGTGCCCCATCACGCGTGGTGGACGGGCATGTTCAACCCGCCGCCCCGGACCAGCGAGGTCTACTGCGACATCGCCAGCCCGGCCCGCTGGGAGGGCGAGGACACCGTGCACCTGGTCGATCTTGACCTGGACGTGGTCCGGCGTCGGGAGACCGGCCTGGTCGAGCTGCGCGACGAGGACGAGTTCGCCGAGCACCGGGCCCGGTTCGGCTATCCGGACGAACTGGTCGTGGAGGCCGAGGCGGCGGCGCGTTGGCTGCTCGGCGCGCTCGGCGACGGCACCGAGCCGTTCGCCACCTCGTACCGCAAGTGGTTGGCCCTGGTGGTCTGACCGCTGCCAGGCGTCCCCGTCTCCCACCACCGCCCGGCCGTCGCGCGGAACGGCGGCGGGCGGGTGATGATGCTCCGATGGTGGACGATGGTGGCTCTGAGGTGGTGGCGCCCGTCGGCGGCGCGGTACGCGATCTCCTCCGGGTGCGGCCCGGTGGACCTGTCGATCTCGGGGAGATCGATCCCCGCTCGGCACCCGGGCTGCCCGGCCCGGAGGTGACCGGGCTGGACGGCAAGGGCTGGGCCCGCCGACAGGTCGCCCTGGTGGGCACTGGGCTGGCCCGCCAGCAGGAGATGCTGTTCGCCGGCGCGAAGGCCGACCCCGGCGCCGGGCGGCGGGTGTTGCTGGTGCTCCAGGCGATGGACTGTGGCGGCAAGGACGGCACGGTCAAGCGGGTGGTCGGAGCGATGAATCCGCTCGGCGTGCACATTCGGGCGTTCGGGCCACCGACCGCCGAGGAACTGCGGCACCACTTCCTGTGGCGGATCCGCCGGGCCCTGCCACCACCGGGACACCTGGGTGTCTTCAACCGCTCGCACTACGAGGACGTGTTGGTTCCCCGGGTCCAGGAGCGGGCTCCGGAGCACGTCTGGCGACCGAGGTACGCCGAGATCGACGAGTTCGAGCGGGAGTTGACCGACGACGGGGTGATCGTGGTCAAGGTCTTCCTGCACATCTCCAACGCGGAGCAGAAGCGGCGGCTGCTGGCCCGCCTGGACGATCCGACCAAGCACTGGAAGTACCACCCCTCCGACGTCGATGCCCGGGCCCGTTGGGACGACTACCAGGCCGCGTACGCCGAGGTGATCGGCCGGTGCGCCACCGACGTCACGCCGTGGTACGTGGTGCCGGCGGACCGCAAGTGGTACCGGGACTGGGCGGTCGCACACCTGCTGCGTGAGACGTTCGACACCCTTGATCTGGGGTATCCGCCAGCCGACTTCGACGTCGAGCGGGAACGGGAGCGGCTGCTGGGAACCACGGGGCCGCTGAAGGTGAACGGAAGTTGAACGGGCGGTGAATGACATCTGGCCAGGGGTGGGCCGGAGAATCGCCGATCTGACGGTTCCCTAGCATTCCCTCAGCAGGGCGCCGGAGCGGCGGCTGCCACCCCTACCACCCGACACGACGAGGTCCGTGCTGTGAGGTTTTCCTTCCGCCCCAACGAGGGCGCTTTCTACGAGCTCTTCACCAGGGCAGCGCAGAACCTGGTCCGGGGTACCGAGCTGCTCAACGAGCTGGCCCTGCCCGATGTCGAGGTGCAGTCGGTGAGTGAGCGGCTCACCGAGGTGGAGCACGACAGCGACCAGATCACCCACGAGCTGTACAAGAAGATCAACTCCACCTTCGTCACCCCCTTCGACCGCGAGGACATCTACCGCCTCGGCTCGCTGCTCGACGACGTGATGGACCACCTGGAGGCGGTGGGCAACCTGCTCTACCTCTACGGGCTGACCAAGCTGCCGTCGCTGCCCCGGGAGATGCACGAGCTGGTCCACGTGCTGGACCAGCAGGCGAAGCTGACCGCCGACGCGATGCCCCGGCTGAAGTCGATGAAGGACCTCGAGGACTACTGGATCGAGATCAACCGGCTGGAGAACGACGGCGACCAGGCCTACCGGATGCTGCTGGTACGCCTCTTCTCCGGTGAGTACGACGCGTTGACCGTGCTGAAGATGAAGGAGGTGGCCGACGAGTTGGAGGCCGCCTGCGACGCCTTCGAGCACGTCGCCAACACCGTCGAGACCATCGCGGTCAAGGAGTCCTGATCCTGTGAGTCCCGAGCTCATCGCGGTGCTGGCGGTGATCGGGGTGGCCCTGGTGTTCGACTACACCAACGGCTTCCACGACGCTGCCAACGCGATCGCGACCAGCATCTCCACCCGGGCGCTGACACCACGGGTGGCCCTGGCCATGGCGGCGGTCGGCAACTTCATCGGCGCCCACTTCGGCGCCGAGGTCGCCAAGACCGTCGGCAGTGGTCTGGTCGAGCTGCCCACCGGCGTGTCCAGCCTCGGCATCGTCTTCGCCGGGGTGATCGGCGCGATCACCTGGAACATCATCACCTGGTACTTCGGCCTGCCCTCGTCGTCCTCGCACGCCCTGATCGGTGGCCTGGTCGGCTCGACCGTCGCCGCCTCCGGCACCGTGCTCTGGACCGGCATCGGCGAGAGCGTCATCATCCCGATGATCCTGTCGCCGATGGTGGGCTTCATCCTCGGCTACATCGTGATGATCGCCGTGCAGTGGATCTTCCGACACGGGCACCCGGGCAAGCTGAACCGGGGCTTCCGGTGGGCCCAGACCGCCTCGGCGGCGGCCATGTCCGTCGGTCACGGCATGCAGGACGCCGCCAAGACCATCGGCATCGTGGTGCTCGCCCTGTTCGTCGGCGGCTACCAGGACGACGCCACCTACATCCCCGAGTGGGCGTTCTGGACCTCCGCGGCCGTGCTGGCGGCCGGTACGTACGCCGGCGGTTGGCGGATCATCCGGACCCTCGGACGGAAGATCATCGACCTGCGCCCGCCGGAGGGCTTCGCGGCCGAGACCGTGGCCAGCAGCGTCCTCTACTTCAACGCCCTGGTGCTCGGCGCACCGATCTCGACCACGCACACGATCACCTCGGCGATCATGGGCGTCGGCGCCACCAAGCGGCTCTCCGCCGTGCGGTGGGGCGTGGCCGGCAACATCATCGGCGCCTGGGTGCTGACCTTCCCGGCCGCCGGCTCGATCGGTGCCCTGATGTACTTCCTGGTCCGGCCGATCTTCAGCTGAGGTGTAAGGAAGGGCCCCCTGTTAACGCCTGGCGTGGTACAGGGGGCCCTTCTTAACAAAATCTCAGATGTAGGAGACGCCGATCTGGGCGCGGATGTCGTCCAGCAGGCCCATGATCTCCAGAGTGGCCGAGTGCGGCACCAGCGGGCTCTCGGTCAGCCCCTCGGCCAGGCAACGCTGCACCTCCATGGCCTCGTACTGATAGCCCGAGCCCACCAGCTCATCGTTGATCGTCTCCGGTTCCGCACCGGCGCGGTACAGGGTGAAACCGCCCGGCCGGAAGAACGGCTCGGGCAGGTCGATCCGTCCGTCGGTGCCGGTGATCGAGGCGGTCAGCCCGGTGGCACCGACCATCCCGCAGCTCAACGTGGCCACGGCTCCCGAGTCGTACCCGAAGACCAACCCGGTGTTCTCGTCCGTGCCCTCCGGGCCCAGCTTCGCCCAGGACCGCACGTGCTGTGGCACGCCCAGCAGCAGATGGGCCAGGCTGACCGGATAGACGCCGAGATCCAGCAGGGCGCCGCCACCCAACGCCCGGGCGCGCATCCGGTGCTCGGGCGGGAACGGCCCGGCCACACCGAAGTCGGCCCGGACACCGGTCAACGTGCCGATCGCGCCGTCGGCGATCAGTTGGCAGACCCGCTGGATGAGGGGGTTGCACCGCATCCACATCGCCTCCATGAGGAAGACCCCGGCAGCGCGGGCGGTGTCGATCAACTCGGTGCTGGTCGCCAGGTCGAGGGTGAACGGCTTCTCCAGCAACACCGGCTTGCCGGCGCTCAGGCAGGTCAGGGCCGCCTCGTGATGGGCGGCGTGCGGGGTGGCGACGTAGATCACGTCCAGGTCGGTGTCCGCGGCCAGTTCCGCCCAGGAGGCGTACGCCCTAAGTGCGCCGTGCCGTTCCGCGAAGCGCTCCGCGCTCTCGGCGGTGCGCGAGCCGACCGCGACCAGTTCGGCCCCCGGCACCAGCCGGAGGTCCTCGGCGAAGCGGGCGGCGATGTGGCCGGTGGCGAGGATGCCCCAACGAGTCATGGCGTGAAAGCTACCGAAGATCCAGCAGCGGGCAGTACCGGCCACCCACGGGTCGGGACAGGGCGGTGGCCAGGAGACTCGGCGGTGCGCGACCCGGCGCGGGCCGGGGTGAACGTTCCTGGCCACCGCACTAGTCTCGGCGCATGACGATCGACCGTGGCTATCCGGCGCCGCCCGCGCTGGTGGAGCACGCCCGCCGGTTCCGGAACTCCGGCGCGGCGCCGGTGGTGCCCAGGGTGGCCGCCACCGTCCTGCTGCTCCGCCCGGCCGACGAGGGCTTCGAGGTCTACCTGATCCGTCGGGTCGCGGCGATGGCGTTCGGCGGCATGTACGCCTTTCCGGGCGGCGGGGTCGACCCCTCGGACTCCACGGCCCACGTGGACTGGGCCGGTCCCACCCCGACGGACTGGGGCGTACGCCTCGGACTGGCCCCGGCCGCGGCCCAGGCGGTCGTCTGCGCGGCGGCCCGGGAGGTCTTCGAGGAGGCCGGCGTGCTACTCGCCGGGCCGGACGCCGCGCGGGTCGTGGGGGATGTCAGCGACGACCGCTGGGAGACCGTCCGGACCGACCTGGAGCAGCGCCGCACCGGCTTCGCCGACCTGCTCGCCGGGCGCGGGCTCACCCTCCGGTCCGACCTGCTGCTGCCCTGGAGCCGATGGGTCACGCCGGAGTTCGAGCCGCGCCGGTTCGACACGTACTTCTTCGTGGCCCTGCTGCCCGAGGGGCAGCGGACGCGTGACGTCTCCGGCGAGGCCGACCACACGCTCTGGATCCGGCCCGCCGAGGCGGGGGAGCGGGCCGCAGCCGGCGAGCTGACCATGCTTCCGCCGACCCTGGTCACCCTCGGTGAGATTGCCGCCTGCACCGACCTCGCGGCGGTGGTCCGGGCGGCGGCGGCCCGCGACGCGGTCACCCCGATCACGCCGCGCCTGGATCTGTCCGACGCGGACCACCCGCGATTCCACCTGGACTGAGCTTCGGAAGGCTCAGCCGAGCTGGTAGTTGACGTGGGCGGACCAGCGGGCGAAGCCGAGCCGCTCGTAGAGCGCCACCGCCCCGGCGTTCGACTCGTCGACGTAGAGCATCACCCGGTCCAGCCCGCGCCGGTCGCGCAGGTACGCCAGCCCGGCCGTGGTCAGGGCCCGGCCGAGCCCGCCGCCGTGCGCGGAGGGTTCCACGCCGAGTACGTAGACCTCGCCGATGGGGGCGGTGCCGGGGCGTTCGTGCACCTTGGTCCAGTGGAAGCCGAGCAGCCGGCCGGTCGCCGACTCGACGGCGAGGAGGAAGCCGGCGGGGTCGAACCACGGTTCGGCGAGACGTACCCGCAGGTCCTCGGCGGTCCACCGGCCCTGCTCCGGGTGGTCGGCGAAGGCTCGCGCGTTCAGCGTCAACCAGTCCTCGTCGTCGACGCCGGGCTGGAACGCGCGAAGCGTCACCCCGTCGGGCAGGCGCGATCCGGACAGCGGGGCGGCGAGCGGCCGACGCAGCTGCCAGAGGACCCGAGCGCGGTGGAAACCGAGGTCCACCGCGAGGGCCGCCGCCGACGGGTGGTCGCCGTGCGCCCACGCCCGCAGGGGCCGACCGGAGGTCGCCAGCACCCCTCGGGCCAGCGCCCGTCCGGTGCCCCGCCGCCGGTACGCCGGGTGCACCATCAACCCGACGCTGACGCCGCTGTCCGGGTCGGTCGGGTCGAGATGGGCGTACCCGGTCAGCGTTCCGTCGGCGGAGCGGGCGATCAGGTGGCTCGCCGCAGCGCGCTCGTCGCGTAGCCGGAGCAGCACCTGTTCATCCAGCGGGCTCGCCCCGTCGGCGTCCGCCGCGGCACCGGCGAGCGCCAGCACCTCGGCGACTTCCGGCGGTCCGAGCCGGTCTACGCGGGTGACCTGGTCGGTGGCCGTCTCGGTGCTGCTCATCCCATCACCGTAACCGGATGGGACGGAGGCCGGCCGGAGAGGACGAGTGGTGCTCCGTCACAGTCCGCGCGGGGGCAGCGCCTGGACGTCGAACCTGCCCGCCAGTTCCGGCAGGATCCGGTACAGGGCGTTGACGGTGCCTTGCCGGTCTCCCCCCGCGTCGTGCAGCAGGACGATCGAGCCGGGCCGGATCCCGTTGATCACCGACGCGGCGATCCGGTTCGCACCGGGCGCCCGCCAGTCGGACGGGTCCAGCGTCCAGTGCAGCGGTGTCATGCCGAGGTCGCGGGAGACGGAGATCACCGAGTAGGTCCAGGCGCCGCCGGGTTGCCGGTACCAGGCGATCGGGGCGTCGGGCACCGCCGCGCGGATCGCCTCGCTGGTACGGAGCAGGTCGGCGCGGATCCACTCGGGTGACCGGGAGCCCAGGGCGACGTCATGGTCCCAGCTGTGGTTGCAGAGCGTGTGCCCCTCGGCGACGATCTGCTCGATGAGCCACGGGTACGCCTGGGCGTTCTTGCCGACCACGCAGAAGGTGGCCGTGACGTGGTACTCCCGCAGGATCGCGAGGACCTGCGGGGTGTAGTCGGGGTTCGGTCCGTCGTCGAAGGTGAGCGCCACCCCGGCGGTGCCGGTGCTCACCCGGGTGCCCATCGGGCCGATGGTGCCGTCCTGCTCCGGTGCGTCGGAGTGCTGCCCACCGTCCGGCTCGGCCGGAGACCGGGTGGTGCCGGGTTCGGGGTCGGTGGGTGCGGACTGGTCGGCGTACTCGGGATGATCGGCACCGGTCGCGGTCACGCCGGCGTCGGTGTGCGACGCGTCGGGGACCAGGCTCTGTCCTAGTAGGTACGCCGAGCCGAGGACCGCCGACACCACGAGCGTGATGATCCCGACAGCCCGTGCCGCCCCCGTCTGGTTACCGCCCACCGTTGCCCCTCCCGCTGGCCAACTCGGCAGTCACCATAAGACGCACGAGTTGCCCAAAAGGGGCATATGGGAAATTAGCCCTCGACGGTGAGAGCCCGCACCGGCAGCGGCGCGTGATCAGCCTCGGGCAGGTTCCGCGACGGCGGTACGACGAACTTGTAGCCCACCTGGCGAACCGTGCCGATCATCGACTCGTACTCCGAGCCGAGCTTGGCCCGCAGGCGACGCACGTGCACGTCGACCGTCCGGGTACCTCCGAAGTAGTCGTAGCCCCACACCTCACGCAGCAACTGGTCCCGGGTGAAGACCCGCCCCGGGTGCTGGGCGAGGAACTTCAGCAGCTCGAACTCCTTGTAGGTGAGGTCGAGCGGCCGACCCTTGAGCTTCGCGGCGTAGGTGTCCGGGTCGATCATCAGCTCACCGGCCCGGATGGACCCGCCTGCGCCGGCGATGGCGTTGCTCAGCCGGCCGACCGCGAGTCGCAGTCGGGCTTCCACCTCGGCCGGACCGGCGGAGGCGAGGATGACGTCGTCGACGCCCCAGTCGGCGTTCAGCGCGATCAGCCCGGCCTCGGTCACCACCGCGACCAGTGGCACGCCGAGCCCGGTGGCGTGCAGCATCCGGCAGGTGGCCCGGGCCTCGCTCAGCTCGGAGCGGGCGTCGACGAGCACGGCGTCCGGGCTCGGGCCGGCGACCAGGGTGCGGACATCGCGCGGTGCGGTGCGGACCGAGTGTGGCAGCAGGTCCAGTGCGGGCAGCACTGCGGATGGTTCGCCTGCCCGTGCGGTCACCAATAGCAGGATCTCCACGATCACCTCCGTCCCGGCGACCGAAAGGGTCGCGCGCGACCAGCGGCACTCCTGACGGGGGCGCTGGGAACTTCCGTGGGTCCCGGCGTCGCTGACGGGCGGGTTTCGCCGTTGAGCGTAACCGATCGCTCGTGCACGACCCTGGCACGGTTTCCTCTTTGCCCCTTCTGCCCCTGATCGCGGCCCAGGTTTTAACGTCGCGGAAACGGTGGCACCCGCGATGTGCGGTTGGTCTGGCACGATCGGTGCGTGTTTCCCTCCAACTCGCCCGAGACCGGCCGTGACCCGTGGGCCGAGGAGCCACCCGCCACGGGAAGCTCGGCGCCGCATACCGGTCCGGCCGTGGAGACCGACGAGCGGCGCTCCGGTGGCCCGCGCCGCCTGCGCCGGGGCGGTTCGGCCCGCCGCGCCGACGACGACGCGGACGACGACGAGGAGGAGTTGGAGCCACCGGTCGAGGTGCGCCGAGGGCTCTCCCTCGCCATCGGCGGCTTCGCCGCGTTACTCGGCGTCGGCCTGGTCGTCGCCGCGCAGACCTCCGGTCCCGGGTACCGGCTGCCCTTCACCCTCGTGGTGCTGACCGTGCAGGTGCTGTTCGTGCTCGCCTGGACGATGGTCACCCGGCCACCGGCCCTGGCGGTCGTCGTAGGGGTCGGTGCGGTGACCGCGGTGGCGGCCGATGTCGTGGCCGTACGGTCCACCGAGGCCCGGCTGGCGCCGCTGCTCTACATCGCTGTCGGCGGGGTGCTCGCCGCGGTGCTCGGTCAGCTGGTCCGGCGGGTGGACCGGGTCAGGGTGACCGACTCGCTGCGGACGACCGCGACCATCGTGTTCGGAGTGGTCGCCTTCGCCACGCTCATCGTGCTCAGCCGGATACCGGCCGGCACCCAGGCGATCGCTGTCTGCCTCACCGCTGCCGGGGTCGCCCTCACCGTCGCGCGGGTGACCGACGCCGTCGCGGCCTGGCCGCGACTGGCCCCCCAGGTGCCCCGGGGGGCGGCGGGGGTGGTCGGCGGCGCGATGGTGGGTACGTTGGTCAGCGCGCTGCTCGGTGGCTACCTGGTCACCCCGTTCACCCCTACCCGTGCGGCGATCATCGGTCTGGTGGCGGCGGTCGTCGCCGTGCTGGCCGACCTGGCCGTCAGCTACGCCGAGGCGGGGCGGCTGATGGCCGGCGAAATGCCGTCGGTCTGGGCGGCGCGGCACGTGCAGGGGCCGCTCGGCGGCTTCGCGATGGCGGCGCCGGCGGCGTACCTGATGTGCCGGCTGGTGCTCTGAGGGCCGGTGCCGCCCGCGATCCGGTCACGCGCGATTGAGAAATCCGGACCGCGGGTACCACCCGTTCGCCGCTGGCGGCATCGGGACACGACGAGACAGGAGGCGGCGTGGAGCAGGAGCAGGAGCAGACGTACGGACGGCGGCCGCGGCGACGCGGGCGCAAGGTACTGATCGGGTTCGTCGTCCTGCTGCTCGTTCTCGCCGGGCTGCTCGTCATCGCCGACCGGGTGGCGGCGAGCGTGGCCGAGCGCACCATCGCCGACGAGGTCCGCCAGCAGGTCGCCGAGCAGGGTGCACAGTCCTCGCCGCCCGAGGTCGAGGTGGGCGGCTTCCCGTTCCTCACCCAGGTGCTCGACGGCCGGTACGAGCGCATCTCGATCAAGTTGCGGGACGTGCAGGCCTCGGTGCAGGGCGACGCGGTCGCGCTGCCCAGCCTGGACGTCGACGCCCGCGACGTGCGGGCCTCGCTGGACACCCTGCGCACCGGGCAGGGTGAGGTCATTGCGGAGACGGTCAACGGCACCGGCACCATCAGCTACCAGAGCCTGGCGGCCCTGCTCGACCGGGAGGGGCTGACCCTCGGCGAGCAGGACGGGCAACTCGCCGTCACCGCCCCGGTGGACATCCTCGGCCAGCGGCTGACCGTCACCGGCACCGCCGACATCATCGTCGGCGAGCAGGGACAGGTCGCGCTGCGCTTCGACGACCTGGACGCCGAAGGGCTGCCGAACGTCCCGCTGGCCCGCACCCTGGTGAACAACTTCGCCCGCAGCATCTCGGTCGACGTGCCCCTGCCGGAGCTGCCGTTCCAGCTGACCGTCCGCGAGGTCCGGCCGCAGCCGCAGGGGCTGACGGTGACCGCCGACGCACGGGACGTACCGATCAACTCGGCTGGCTGACCACCGGGCCGGCGTCCCGGATGCTGGTCGGCCCGATGGAGATATCTGGGATCGCTGGTAGGCTCCCTGCTCATGGGGACGCTCCTCACCAAACGGCGCGCGGTCGACCTGTGCCGCGTGGCCACCTGCCTCTGTCGCCCCGTCATCTGACGGCGGGGCTGTCTCGGGCCGCCTAGCGGCCATCGGCACTCGGGGTACGCGTACCTGTTCCCGGTGCACCCCACCCGGACGTCCGGCAGCGGCGCCGTCGCACGAACCCGTGATCCGTTCCTAGCTATGGGTCCCGCGCGTGGGTGCGACACCTGCACATCCGACGATCTCCGCGCGCTGGCTCACCATCCATCCTCACCAGGGAGTGATCTGATGAGTCGCGACACCGCACTCGTCTCGGCCGAGTGGGCCGAGAAGAACCTCGACGCCCCGGGCGTCGTCTTCGTCGAGGTCGACGAGGACACCTCGGCCTACGACTCCGGCCACATCGCCGGCGCCATCAAGCTGGACTGGAAGACCGACCTTCAGGACCCGGTCCGCCGGGACTTCGTCAACAAGGCCCAGTTCGAGGCGCTGCTGTCGGAGCGGGGCATCAGCAACGACGACACCGTCATCCTCTACGGCGGCAACAACAACTGGTTCGCGGCGTACGCGTACTGGTACTTCAAGCTCTACGGCCACCGCGACGTCAAGCTGCTCGACGGCGGTCGCAAGAAGTGGGAGCTGGACGCCCGTCCGCTGGTCACCGACACCGTGACCCGCCCGGCGACGCAGTACGTCGCCGGCGAGCCGGACACCAGCATCCGGGCCTTCCGCGACGAGGTCGTCGACGCGATCGGCAGCAAGAACCTGGTCGACGTGCGTAGCCCCGACGAGTACGCGGGTCGACTGCTCGCCCCCGCTCACCTGCCGCAGGAGCAGGCACAGCGCGGCGGCCACATCCCGACCGCGATCAGCGTGCCGTGGTCGAAGGCGGCCAACGAGGACGGCACCTTCAAGTCCGACGACGAGCTGCGTCGCATCTACGGCGAGGCCGGGCTGGACGACAGCAAGGAGACCATCGCCTACTGCCGGATCGGCGAGCGTTCCTCGCACACCTGGTTCGTGCTCCAGGAACTGCTCGGCCACCGCAACGTGAAGAACTACGACGGTTCGTGGACCGAGTACGGCTCGCTGGTCGGTGTGCCGGTGGCGCTCGGCGATGAGCCGGGGGAGGCCTGAGATGACCGCAGCAAGCGCTGCCACCGCCGCCGGTTGCGCGGCCCCGGACCAGGCCGCCCCGCTGCCCGCCGGCCTCGACCTGGAGAAGGAGACCGTCATCACCGGTGTCGTCCGCTCCGCTGCGGGCGAGGCGGTGCCGGGGGCGTACGTCCGACTGCTCGACTCGACCGGTGAGTTCACCGCCGAGGTGGTGACCTCACCCGCCGGCCAGTTCCGCTTCTTCGCCGCACCGGGTGCCTGGACGCTGCGGGCGCTCTCCCGCCACGGCAACGGGGACACCACGGTGACCGCCGGCCGCGGCATCAACGAGGTGGCCGTCACCGTCACCGACTGACCCACGCTCTGATCGGCCCAGTGGCCCGGTCCCTCCCCACGGAGGGACACGGGCCACGGTCGTGTCTGGCTTCCGGCCGGGCTGCCCGGGCCGGGGTGGCCGAGGTGACCCCGCAACTTCGCTGATGTTGCTGCCTCGACGGCAGTTGGACACAGCAGTATCCCCGAAACTGCGTGGATCTCGTGCGGTGCGGACCGGGCGACGGACGGGAGCGGGGCGCCGGTCCATCAGGACCGGCGCCCCGTGCGAGGGACGGTCAGATTCCGGTGGCTCTGGTGCAGGTGGAGGCCGGATCCAGGGCGAAGTCGAGGGTGCCGACGATGCCCGCCTCGACCCGGTGGCGCTGCACCTGCGGGACCCAGCCGTCCTTGGCCACGATCACCTCGTAGCGGCCCTTCGGCAGCCACCAGGCGTAGCGACCGTTGGCGTCGGCCGTCAGCGTGCTGCCGGTGCCGGCGGAGATCAGGTTCACCCGCACCGTCGCCGGGATGCCGACGGTGACGCCGCCGCAGGTCGTGCCCGTGACGGTGCCCTGGATCTTGCCCCAGCTGGCCGGCGGGGACACGTTCATCTCCACCGAGACCGACGCGACCGGGTAGGGGGTGTCGGAGGCGATGGCGAGTTCGCCCGCGTACCGGCCCGGTTGGGCCACGCCCGCCGCCTCGGTGGCGGTGAGGGTGACGGTCACCGTCCGCGACTCGCCCGGTGCGAGGGTGAACGTGGTCGGGGAACCGTCCAGCCAGGGCAGGTCCGCCTCGGCCGCGCAGAGTTCCAGACCACCGAGCCGCTCGCTGTCCGCGCTGCCCACGAAGGAACTGGGCGAGCCCCCGATCTTGTACGCCCCGCAGGTGGCGGCGCCCCGATACCGACCGAACCGGACGTTCGGCAGGTCACGCCACGCCCCGGTGGCCGGGTCGAAGCCGACCGTACGGTTGGTCACCGCCGTCGATCCGTCGGTCACGCCGCCGGCCAGCACGAGCAGCCCGCCCGCCGCCGCGTACTGCGAGCCCCACAGCTCCAGCGGCAGCGCCGGCAGCGGGCTCCAACTGTTGGCCGACGGGTCGTACCGGTACGCGTCGGTGTACTCGGTGGCGCCCGTGCCGCCGGCACAGTAGACCGTGGCGCCGATCCCGCCGCAGGCCAGCCACGACACCGCGTGCGGGTAGGCGGCGCCGGTGCTGAACGAGCCGGTCGCCGGGTCGAACACCACCAGCCGGTCGGTGTCGGTGCAGGTGGCGTCGGCACAGCCGCCCACGAGGTACACCTTCCCGCCGAGCACCGCCGCACCGGCTGCCGCGACCGGGGCCGGGTTGGTCACCCCAGGCAGGGTGCTCCAGGTGCCGGCCGCCGGGTCGAAGACGTCGACCGTCGCGACGGTGCGGTCGTCGGCACCCCATCCGCCGATCACGTAGAGCTTGCCGCCGACCGCCGCCGCAGCCGGCTTGGAGCGCACCGTCGGCATGTCGGGCAGGGCGGTCCAGGCGCCGGGTCCCGGGTCGTACGCCCACGCCCTGCGCTCGGTGCCGGTGCCACCGCCACCACCGACCGAGTAGATCTTCCCGTCCAGCCATGCGGCGGCGTTGTCGTAGATCGCCGCGGGTAGCTTGGCGATCTCGCTCCACGCCCCGTCCTCGGCGGTCGTGGCGTCGGGAGCCGCGCCGCCGTAGGCGGTGCCGGTGCGCGCCTTGCTGATCCCCTTCATCTTCTGCTCGCGCAGCGGTGCGCCGTCCCGCCTGAGCAGGTCGAACCGCCCGTCGCGTTCCAGCAGGTCCACACTGGCCGGAGCGGTTCCGGTGTTGCGGACCGTCACCCGGGTGGTGCGGGTACTGCCGTACGGCTGGTGTGACTGGATCGTCGTCGGGCTGACCGTCAGCCGGCCGGCACCGAGGGCGAAGTCGGCCCGCTTGACCCGGTCCGCGGCCACCGTGACCTCTCTGGTGGCCGCCGTGTACGGAGTCCGTTGGGCGGTGAACGGGTGGGCGCCGGTGAGACCGGAGAAGAGCCAGTAGAAGCCGTCCGGCTCCGCCGGATCCTCCGGGGTGGCCGCCGAGACGGCCCGGTCCTCGGGTCGGTCGTCGCTGACCACCGTCACGCCGTTGAGCGGGCTGCCGGTGTTGCGGTCGGTGGTGGTGCCGACCACCAGCCCGCCGGGCGTGGGTGTGCACTGACGGTCGACCACCTCGACGTCGTCGACCTGCCACCACCAGGCGAAGGTGCCCTTGAAACGGAAGCGGATCAGCGCGGACGCGGCGTTGGCGGCCGGGTTCAGCGGCACCTCCTCGACCCGCGGGCCCCGCCGGCTGGAGGTCTGGTGCCAGACGTTGGTCCAGGTGGACCCGGCATCGGTGGAGACGTCGATGTCGGCGGTGTCGCTGATGCCGACCGCCCGCCAGTCGCTGCGGAACCGCAGCACCGGTGCGGCCGCCGTGGACAGGTCGAGCGGCGGGGCGATCAGGTCGGTGTCCTGGGTGTTGCCGGAGCCCAGGGCGTCACTGTCGATGATGGCGAAGCCGCCGGTGCCGCCGGTGAGGTTGCCCCGGGAGCGGGGATCGTTGAAGACCCAGCCGCCGGAGGCGGTGCGGTTGCTCACGGTCCAGCCGGGCGGCGCGCTCGTCGCGTCGAAGCTCTCGGTCAGCAGCGGAGGGCCGAACCGTCCGGTGTAGCCGGCGGCGGCACAGGCGGCGTCGACCGGCACGGCCACGTTGACCGTGGTGTCGTCGCCGCTCACCGACACCTCGCGGGTGACGCTGCGGTATCCCGGGTACCGGGCGGTCACGGTCAGCCGGTACGACGTGCCGCCCGCCACGGTGAAGGAGTAGCGGCCGGTCACCGGGTCGGTGAAGACCGGGTCACCGGGTCGGCCCGTTACCTCGATCTTCGCGTACAACGGCCAGCCGTGTCCGGAGCCGTCGGTGACCTTCCCGCTCACCGTGACCGCCGGGGTGGCGACCAGGGCGAAGTCGCGGGTGACGGCGCCGCCGTCGGGTACGGCGACGGTGGCCGACTGGCTGGCGTAGCCGTAGGCGCTGACCGTGAGCGTGGCCTCGCCCGCCGGGACGGCCAACGCGTACCTCCCGTCGGGGCCGCTGGTGGTGCTGCGCGTTCCGTCGGTCACGGTCGCCCCGGCCACCGGGTCGTCGTCGCCGGAGTCGGTCACCACTCCGGTGATCCGGCCGACCGAGCCTCGGGGAGCGTCCCGCACCGCCGCGTACGCGTCGAGTCGCCCCTCGCCGAAGACGTTGTTGTCGGCCGGAGTGCCTCCGCACGTGGTGGCGTCGACGTCGCGGGCCGTGTGGTCCAGCAGTTCCTCGGTGGCGGCCACGTCGCCACGCAGTCCGGGCGCCGCCGCCCAGACCAGCGCCACGGTGCCGGCCACGTGCGGGGCGGCCATCGAGGTGCCGCTGAAGGAGGCGTACCCGCCGTTGCGGACGCTGGAGCGGATGCCGCTGCCGGGGGCGGCGATGTTCGGCTTCAGCAGGTCGGTGCCGGAGCCGCGGCCGGAGAAGCCCGCGATGGCGTTGTTCACGTCGTACGCGCCGACCGCGTACGCGTCGGCGTAGTCGCCGGGTGAGCCGGCGCTGCCGCAGGCCGGACCGTCGTTGCCGGACGAGAAGACGGGGAACATGCCGGCGGCCCGCCAGGCGGCGACGGTCTGCTGGTACCAGGGGTCGCCCCCGTCCCCGCCCCAGGAATTGTTCACGATGTCCGGACGGAGGTCGGGCCTGGGATTCTGGCCGGCGGCGTCGGTCGGCGCGAGCACCCACTGGCCGGCGGCGAGCAGCGAGGCGTCGGAGCAGTTGTTCGACTCACAGCCCTTGGCGGCGATCCACTTCGCGCCCGGGGCGACGCCGATCTGGTTGCCGGCGCCGTCGTCGCCGACCATGGTGCCCATCGTGTGGGTGCCGTGGTCGTTGTTGTCGCAGGGCGCGGCACCGGTGCACACGCCGGCCGGGTCGAACCAGTTGTACGCGTGGTCGAAGCCGCCCCCGAGGTTGCCCCGGTAGGAGGCGACCAGAGCGGGGTGGTCGTAGCGGACGCCGCTGTCGATGTTGGCCACCACGATGCCCTCGCCACGGTCACCGAACTCGTCCCACACCCGGGGCGCGCCGATGTTGGTAAGTCCCCACTCGACGGCGGCGGTGCGGGCCCGTGCCACCTCGGTCGAGGTGGGGCGGATCAGCGGGTAGCTGCGGCTGGGCGCGATCCGGGCCACCTCCGGCCGGCGGGCAATCTCGTCGATCAGTGCCTTGTCGCCCTCGACCCGTACCGCATTGGCGATCCAGTACGCGGTGTGCGGCACCTTCCGCTCGTCGAGCAGCGTACGCAGGCCCCGCTGGGTGCGGGTGGCCGTGCCGGTGAGCAGCCGGTGCACCTCGCGGGCCCGGGCGTCGGTGTCGCGCAGTCGGCCGGCCTGCGCCAGCGGCGCGGTCTCGGCCAGGTAGACCAGGAACGACGCGGTCGACGTGGTGCCGAGCCGGTCGAGCGCCGGGTCGACGGCCGCCCGGTGCGGTGCCGGCTGCTGGGCCGGCGCGGCGACCGCGGGCTGGCCGGTGAGTCCCAGCACGGCGGCGGTCAACAGCGCCACCGCCCGCCACCGTGGCGACCGACTGGATGATCTTGTGAACATGTTCCTCCCCCACGTCGTCGGCCCCGATGCGTTCGGGTCCGCACATCCGCGCGCCGACGCGTGGCGGCGCGCAGCGGTCGGGGCGATGTGGGTGGCCGGTGGTGGCGCCTCCGCCCGCTGAGAGTCATGCTCTTGCGCCGACCGGCAGTGATCAATGGACGGCGTCGGTCAGTACTTGGTCAGTGACGAGGCGCGATCCTGACCGTTAGGCTGAACCGGGCGTCATCGGTGACCGTCATTGGCGATCGATGGGAGTCGCAGGTCAGGGGGTTGCGCTCGGGGAGGCGTCGTGTCCGGTCCAGAGTTTCCGATCCTGGTCTGCGTCAGCTCCGACGCCACCGTGCGGCAGCGGGTGGTGCGGCGGCTGGACGGCGTCGGGCCGGTGGTGATGTGTGCCGACCTCGCCCAGCTGCGGGCGATGTTCCCCGCCCCGCCGGCAGAGCCCGCCGGGCCGGGTGACGCGTCCACCGAGCGTCCCGCGGAACGGCTGGCCAGCTGGGGCGATCTGGTCGTCGACCGGGCCGGGCACCTGGTCACCTGGCGCGGCACGCCGCTGGGGCTGACCCGTACCGAGCGGGAGTTGCTGGCCCGGCTGGTCACTCCGCCGGTCACGCTCTGGAGCTACGAGCGGCTGTTCGCCTCCGTCTGGGGCGGTGCCTATCTCGGGGACACCGCGATCCTGCACTCGGCGGTAAAGCGGCTGCGCCGCAAGTTGCGGACGCTGCCCGACGGGCCGCAGGTGCAGACCGTACGCGGCGTCGGCTACCGGCTGAGCACGCCGCCGGAGGCGGGGGACGGGCGCGAAGACGGGACGTCGCACCAGGCGTGACACCATGACCGGGTGAGCAGCGCCGTCCACACCGGGTACCCCCAACCGACCGGCCCCCGACCACCGGCCACCGGTCCCCGGTGGCCGCGTTGGCTGATCGCGGCGACGGTGGCGTGGGCGGTGCTGCTGGCCGTCCTCACCTGGGTCTCGTCGGCCGAGGATCCGCCGACCGTCCGCGAGCAACGCACCCTGACGCAGGCCGGGCCGGTGGTCGACGCCGCGATCGGTGAACTGGTCGCGGCGGCCGATGGCGCCGTCCCGGCGCTGGTCCCGCCGGAGGTGGATCGGGGCTGCCGGATCAGCCCTCTCGCCGACGGGGCGACGCTGATCCGCACGGTCGATCTGGCCGGTCCGGTGGGCGAGGAACGCGCCCTGCTGGAGCGGATCGCCGACCGGCTGCCCGCGCGGTGGCGGGCCGGTGTCCGGCTCACCCCCGACGGCCCACGACTGCGTGGCGACGCGGGCGAGTTCGTCACCGTGACCGGACGGCCCGTCACCGACGGCCGGGTCAGGATCACCGTCGACACCGGCTGTCGTCCGGTCGGCGACGGTTACCAGCCCGCCGGGGTCGCACGGACCGGCCCTGAGGTCGCCGCGCTGACCGACGCGGTGCGTGCCCTGGCCGGTCAGGTCGACGAGCCGGAGGCCGAGGTCAGCGCACCCTGCCCAGGTGGTGGGGTGGCCCGGAGCGTCCGGTCCGTCGTCGACCGGGTGGCCACGTCGCCACCGGCCGCGCTCGCGCCGCTGGCCGGCGGCACGCCGGTGGTGGAGACCTCCGAGGTGTACGCCTACCGGCGCGACGGCGTCGCGGTGCTGGCCGATCTGCAGCCGGACCGGGTCCTGCTCTCCGCCACCACGGGTTGCACCGGCTGAGCACCGTCCCGAGTCATTCCGGCCGGCCCGAGCCCTCCTCGCGGCTGCGGCCCAGCGCGTCCACCCGCCCCCACCGGCCGGGAATGTCCAGCAGCTCCACCCGACCCATCCCGGGCGGCACGTACGGGTCGATGATCAGGTGCTCGCCCTGCGGTTCGAGTCCGAGTATGACCCGGAGCAGCAGCAGCGGTGTTCCCGCCGACCAGGCCTGTGGGCTGCACGCGGTCGGATACTCCACCGGATAGTCGGTCAGCTCACGCTCGTAGCCGGCGAAGGCCTCCGGCAACCGACCGTCGAAGTAGCGGGAAGCGGCCAGGATCGCCTCGCAGATCTGTCCCGCCTCCGCCCGGAAGCCGTACTTCCACAACCCCCACGCGATGATCGAGTTGTCGAACGGCCAGACGGTGCCGACGTGGTAACCGATCGGGTTGTAACGGCCCTGGTCGTCGGCGAGGGTACGGACGCCCCAGCCGGAGAAGAGCCGGGGGCCGAGCAGATGCTCGGCGACCCGCCCGGCTCGTGACTCGTCGACGATGCCGCTCCAGAGCAGATGCCCGATGTTGGAGCTGAGCGCGTCGACCGGGCTGCCGTCGGAGTCCAGGGCGAGCGCGTAGTACTCCTTGTCCGGCAGCCAGAAGTCCCGGTTGAAGCGTTCCTTCAGGTCGGCGGCCTCCCGCTCCAGCCGGTCGGCGTAGAGCGGATCGTTCCAGTGCAGCCGGGCCATCCGCGCGCCGCGCAGCTTGGCGTCGTAGGCGTAGCCCTGCAACTCGCAGGTGGCCCGGGGGAAGCTCGGCAACCGACCGTCGGAGTAGGAGATCGCATCCCAGGAGTCCTTCCAGCACTGGTTCTCCAGACCGACCTTCGGGTTGCGGGTCTGGTACCAGACGTACCCCGTGCCGAGCAGATCCCCAAAGGTGTCGATCCAGGTCAAGGCCGCCCGTACCGAGAACTCCAACCGCTTGACCAACTCGACGTCGCCGGTCCACCGCTCGTACTCGTCGAGCAGGATCACGAACAGCGCGGTCGAGTCGGCCGCGCCGTAGTACGGCGAGTGGGGCTGCTCCTCGAACCCGGCGGTCTCGCCGTAGCGCAGCTCGTGCAGGATCTTGCCCGGCTCCTCGTCGCGGAAGTCGTCCAGCCGGTGGCCCTGCAGTCCGCCCAGCATCGTCAACGTCGGTGGGATCAGCTCCGGCACGAACGGCAGCACCTGGAGCGAGGTGAAGATGCTGTCCCGGCCGAACAGCGTCATGAACCACGGCAGGCCGGCGGCCATCAGGCGGACGCCGAGCGCGATCGACTCGTACCGCAGCGCCGCCAGGTCGTTCAGGCTGCGCCGGTACGCCCCGGCCAGCGGTTGGCAGTCGCAACCCAGCTTCGGCGCCCGCGCCACGAACTCGGAGTGTTCAGCTTCGATCGCGGCGGTCGTCCGGCTGCCCGAGAAGGGCAGCAGAGCGCGGACGTCCTTACCACGGGCACCGTAGATCACGGTGGTGACCGTCAACCGGGTGGTCCACTCACCGTGCGGGCCGATCCGGATCGGGAAGGTCATTCCCCGGCGGTCGACCTGCGCGGCCGCGCTGCTGCGGATGGTGGTCTCGCGGTGGAACGCGTCTCGCTGGTAGGTCAGCCGCAAGGTGTCCTCGCCGGGCGAGGCGGTGTTGTGGCCCTTCTTGCTCTTGGTGTCCTTGATCTCGAAGATGTCGGCGAAGTCCGCGGCCATTTCTATCCGGACGGTGAAGCTCATCTCCTGCCCGGAGTGGTTGAGGACGGTCAGCTCCTCCGACAGGTCACCGCTGATCGCTCGACTTCTGATCACCGAGACCTTCGCGTCGAGGAAGTGGGTGGGTTCGCCCGGCACCAGGAAGTAGCGGGTCCGGTGGGACTCCGCGTCGTCGATGGAGAGGGCGTGCAGCCGCTCGCCGTCGACCAGCAGCAGCCAGGTCGACAGGAAACGGGTGTCGAAGGAGAACAGCCCGGTGGGGAAGTCCAGCGACGGCTCGACGTCTCCACGGCGATCGCAGACCAGGAAGGTGTTGCCGTCCAGGATGTTGATCAGTTCCTTCACCGGGTCCACCTGGCATGTTCGCGGGCGACCTCGCGGGGGTCCCGCGTCCCGGGCGCGGGCGGAAAGAAGCGGCGGAAGGCGAGGAACAGCACCACATCCCCACGGAAGGTGCCCTCGTTGCGTAGCACCGAGGCGATGGCCTGGGCCCGGCCGGTGACCAGGCGGTCGAAGAGCTCCGCGGCGCAGTACCAGGTCGCGTCGCCCGGCTCTGCGCCCTGTCCCACCTCGGCGGCGCCCGGCCGCATCCGGACCAGCCAGTGCTCGGTGCGGTGCCCGGCGGACAGGTCGATCCGCAGCGTTCCGGCGACCGGTGCGCGCAGAACCTCCGGAGCACGGGCCGGCAGTGTCGCGAAGAACTGCTCGGTCGCCTCGGTCACATCCGAATCGTAGGCATTCGTCCGCGTTGCCGGGCGGGTTCCGCCGCGTTGCCGGGCGGGTTCCGCCGCGTGGCCGGGCGCTGCCCGACGAGTCCTTCCGGGCGCGGGTCAGTAGACGAGCGCCTGTGCGCCCTCCGCCATCGTCTCCTCCACGAAGACCGCGGCACCGGCGATCCGTACCCCGGGGATCACGTCGCCGGAGTCGATGTCCCGGCGAGCGGCGCACTGCGTACAGGCGGTCACGGTACCGGTGGTGAGGATCACGTGCAGCAGTTCGGCCAGCGGGGCCGAGTGTGGCAGTTCGAAGTTCTGGGCGCGGCCGGGCAGCGCGAACCAGGTCGACTCGCCGGTCAACCAGAGCGAGACGTGCACCCCGGCGGCGGCCGCGGTGGCCGCCACGGTGAAGGCCTGGGCGCACCGTTCCGGTGCGTCGGCGCCGGCGGTGGCCTTGACGACGAGAGTGCGGGCCATGTCCGCCAGCATAGGATGACCCGGATGGTCACCGAGATCGGGTTCGTCAGCCTGCTGGTCGCCGGCCTTGGCGCGCTCGCCGGTGGCCTGATCTACCTGGCTGTACGCATATCGAGAGGCAAGTGGTGATCCAGTGAGTGCGGTTCTGCGAGCCCCGCGGTCACGAACGAAGGTGGTCCGGTGAGTGACGACAACCCGCTGGCGCCGCCGCCCTGGCTGAACGCGCCGCCGGTCGAGGCGTACCCCTTCGAGGAGAGCCACGACCTGCGGGTCGGCCCGAAGCTGCACCCCGCGCTCGACGGCCTGCTGCCGTACATCGGCGTGTGGCGGGGGCGGGGACGCGGGGGCTTCCCCACCATCGAGGACTTCGACTTCGCCCAGGAGATCCGGATCAGCCACGACGGGCGGCCGTTCCTGCACTACGAGTCGCGGGCCTGGATTCTCGACGAGCAGAGCCGCCCGGTGCGGCCGGCCGGCCGGGAGGTCGGCTGGTGGCGACCGGTGCTGAACGGTGACCGGGCCACCGACGAACTGGAGGCCCTGCTGACCACGCCGACCGGGGTGATGGAGCTGCACATCGGTCGGCGTAAGGGCACCCAGGTGGAGTTCGTGACCGACGCGGTCGTGCGTACCTCCACCGCCAAGGAGGTCACCGCCGGGCACCGCCTCTTCGGCATCGTCGAGGGCGCCCTGCTCTACGCGCAGGACATGGCCGCCGTCGGCCAGCCGCTGTCCCCGCACCTGTCCGCCCGTCTCATCCGGGTGGCCGGCTGATCCGGTGACCGGAGCGCGGTCGCCGGACTCAGTGCAACGGAAAGCCGAGCAGCTCCTGCAACGCGCGGGTACGCGGACTCCGGGGCAGCGGCTCGCCGTCGAGGGTGTGCACCGTGACCAGGCCGCGTACCGACGAGGTGAACCACACCCCGTCGGCGTCGTGGAGGCCGGCCGGGGTGACCATGCGTTCGGTGGCCCGGCAGCCGACCTTCGCGGCGTTGGCGAGCAGCCAGGCGACGGTGGTGCCGGGCAGGATGCCGGTGCGCCGGGCGGGCACCGTGCACAGCGTCTCCCCGGTCAGCCAGACGATGTTGGCGATCGGTCCCTCCAGTGCGTAACCGTCCGAGGAGATCCAGAGCACATCGTCCACGCCCGCCCGGGCGGCCCAACGACGGGCGGCGTTGCTCACCCCGTACGACGTGGACTTGATGCCCACCGGCAGCCAGTCCAGTGCCGGGCGGGCCTCGGCGGGCACCCCCAGGGAGAGGGTGGCCACACTCACCCCGTCGTGCCGGGCCTGCCGGGCCGTGCGGGGGACCTCCGACAGGGTGGCGTAGACGGTGGGCGGACCGCCGCTCTCCGGCCCTCGGGTGCAGACCAGCCGCAGCGCGCCCTCCACCTCGGCCGGCCAGCCGGCAACGACCTCGTCCAGCAGTTCCACCAGGGCGGCGTCCGGTGGCAGGGTCAGTTCCACGGCGGCCGCGCCGGCGCGCAGCCGGGTCAGGTGCTCCTCGCGCAGCCAGGGGCGCCCGTCGCGCAGGTGCATGGTCTCGAACAACCCGTCGCCCCGCAGCACGCCCAGATCGTCGCCGCGCAGCACCGGCTCGTCGACCGGCAGCCGTCCCCGACCCAGTACGCCGATCCGCGAGGCCACCACGGGGGCCGAGCATAGTGCGGAGCCGGTCGCGCCGGGGGGTGCGGAGCTGACCGAACTATGATCGGAGGGTGTCCGAATCCTCCCTAGCGGAACTGCTCCGCGCCCGTGGGCTGCGGCTGACGGCGCAACGACAGCTGATCCTCCAAGCGGTGATGGATCTGGGGCACGCCACCCCTGAGCAGGTGCACACCGCGGTTCGCGAGGTCGCCGCCGGGGTCAACATCACCACCATCTACCGCACGCTGGAGCTGTTGGAGCGGCTCGGCCTGGTCACCCACACCCACCTCTCGCACGGGTCGCCGACCTATCACGCCGCCGGGGAGGACCAGCATGTTCACCTGGTCTGCAGCGAGTGCGGCGCGATCGACGAGATGGATCCGGAGCTGATGCGCCCGCTCTCCGACCAGTTGGCCGAGGAGCGGGGCTTCCGGGTGGACATCGGCCACGTCTCCTTCTTCGGCCGGTGCGCGCGGTGCGGGAACGGGGAGCAGCCATGATCGAAATTGCGGGCGCGGTGGCCGTGGAGAGCATCGACGAGGCCAGCCGGGACCAGCCGGAGCCGGCGCACGTGGCAGCCGGGGTGCGGGGCGTGGCCGCGCACTACGGCGACCCGCTGCGCGAGCAGCGACAGCTGGACACCGAGGTCGGTCTCGTGGACCGGTCGCACCGGGGTGTCGTCGCGGTACCGGGTGCGGAGCGCATCTCCTGGCTGCACACCCTCACCACCCAGCATCTGGCCGAACTGCGCCCGTGGCAGGGCACCGAGCTGTTGGTGCTGTCGCCGCACGGCCACGTCGAGCAGCACGCCATGGTGGCCGAGGACGGCGACACCGTCTGGCTCGACACCGAGCCGGGAGCTACCGGAGGGCTGCTGACCTACCTGGAGAAGATGCGGTTCTTCAGTCAGGTGGATCCCCGGGACGCCACCGCCGAACACGCGCTGCTGTCGCTGGTCGGGCCGAAGGCTGTCGAGGCGGTGGCCCTGCTCGACGTGCCGGCGCTCGGCGAGCCGGACGTGGTGGGTGTGCCAGGCCCGAAGTTCCGGTCGGGTGAGCTGCCGTCTCGCCCGACCGCCCGCTACGACGTGCAGCCGGTGCCGCTGGGCGGGTGGGCCAGGCGTGGTCCGCTGGGCGTGGACCTGCTGGTCCCCCGGGCCGCGATGGACCAGGTTGTCGCGCGGCTGCGCGACAACGGGGTGCCCGCGGTCGGGTTGTGGGCGTACGAGGCGGTGCGGGTGGCGGCCCGGCGGGCCCGGGTCGGTGTCGACACCGACCACCGGACGATTCCCGCCGAGGTGGACCTGATCGCCCCGGCGGTGCATCTGGACAAGGGCTGCTACCGGGGGCAGGAGACGGTTGCCCGGGTACACAACATGGGCCGACCGCCACGCCGACTGGTCCTGCTGCACCTCGACGGGGTCTCCACCGACCAGCTGCCGGCCGCCGGTACCCCGGTGACCCTGGACGGACGCACGGTCGGCTTCGTCGGGACCGCCGTGCAGCACCACGAGCTGGGTCAGGTCGCGCTCGGCGTCGTCAAGCGTTCGGTGCCCGACGACGCCACCCTCCGCGTCGGCGAGAGCGCCGCCGCCATCGACCGGATGTAAGAAAGGGCCCCCTGTTAACGCCTGCGGTAGAGGAAGGGCCCCCTGTTAACAGCGCCGGCCGGATCGGGCGCTCTAGGATCGCCGGCATGACGACAGGGACGTTGATCACGGTTGCCCCCACCGGCGCGGAGTCGGCCAAGACCGAGGTGCCGGCGCTGCCGGTGACCCTCGACGAGCTGCTGCTCACCGCCAAGGAGTGCGAGGCGCTGGGTGCCTCCGTGATCCACGTGCACATCCGCGACGACGAGGCGCGACCGAGCCTGGACCCCGGTCGGCTCCGCGCGACGGTGGCGGCGCTGCGGGAGAGCACCGACCTGATCGTGCAGCTCTCCACCGGAGGCGCGGTCACCGACCCGGAGGCCGACCGGCTCGCCGTGCTGGACGCGGGACCGGACATGGCCTCCTGCACCATGGGTACGGTCAACTTCGGCGACGAGGTCTTCCTCAACCGCTGGGGGTTCGTCGTGGACCTGCACACCCGGATGCAGGAACGGGGCGTCGTGCCGGAGTACGAGATCTTCGACCTGGGTCACCTCAGCGCGCTCGAGCGCCTGCTGGGCAGGTACGGCCTGCCGCACGGCGGTCACGTGCACGTCGACTTCGTGATGGGCGTGCCGGGCGGCATGCCGGGCACCACCGCCACGCTCGTCGCGGCGCAGCAGATGCTCCGGGATCTGCCGGAGGGCACCACGTTCTCGGCCACCGGCATCGGCCGCACCAGCATTCCGGTGCTGCTCGCCGCGCTCTCGGCCGGCGGTCACCTGCGCGTCGGGATGGAGGACACGGTCACGTACGCGAAGGGCCGCCCGGTGGAGTCGAACATGCAACTGGTCGCGCGCGCGGTCGGCTTCGCCCAGCTTGCCCAGCGTCCGCCGCTGAGCACCGCAGCGGCCCGCGAGCTGCTCGGCCTGTAAGGCGCGGATCGTCCCGCATTCTTTACACCCGGAGGTGGAGTCCCTGCTCACCCCGGCGTGAACGCGACCGGACGCCTCGGTACCGTCCACGTCGTGGGAAAGACGTACGAGGGCGGCGTACCGCTCGCCGAGGTGGTCCGGTCCGGCTTCGTGGAGGGTGTGCACCGCGGCTCGGTGGTGGTGCTCGACAGCACCGGCGCGCCGCAGGCGACCGCGGGCGACGTGACCTCACCGATCTTTCCCCGTTCGTCGAACAAGCCGATGCAGGCGGTGGGGATGCTTCGCGCCGGTCTGTCGCTGGCCGAACCCGCCGACCTGGCCATCGTCGCGGCCAGCCACGCGGGGGAGGAGTTCCATCTGGCCCGGGTCGCCGGGCTGCTCGCGGGTGCCGGGCTCGACCATGACGCCCTGCACTGCCCGCCGGACCTACCCGTCGGTGACGCGGCGCGGGCGGCGGTGCTGCGGGCCGGCGGGGGTCCGGCGCGGATCCAGATGAACTGTTCCGGCAAGCACGCCGGGATGCTGTTGACCTGCCGCGTCGCCGGTTGGCCGATGGACGGCTACTGGCGTGCCGACCACCCGCTTCAGCGGCGGCTGCGGGACACCGTGGAGGAGTTCACCGGCGAGGAGGCGGTGGCGGTCGGCGTCGACGGCTGCGGCGCACCGGTGCTGTCCGCGTCGTTGACCGGCCTGGCAGCGGCGTACCTGCGGCTGGTCGCGGCCGACGGCGACACCGAGGCGGGGATGGTGGCGGGCGCGATGCGGGCCCATCCCGAGGTGGTCGGCGGCACCCAGGCGGACGACACCCGGCTGATGCTCGGCGTACCCGGACTGCTGGCGAAGATCGGCGCGGAAGGTGTGATCGCCGCGGCGCTGCCCGGCGTCGGCGCCGTGGCGCTGAAGATCGACGATGGTGCCGGCCGGGCCAGGATGCCGGTGCTGGTCTCGGCCCTGCGCCGGCTCGGCGTCGATGCCCCGGTGCTGGCGGAGTTCGCCGAGGTGCCGATCTTCGGCGGCGGCCTCCCCGTCGGCGCCACCCGCTCCCTCTGGTAACCCACCCACCCACCCCACATCGTCGATCATGCAGTTATGGCACCCGTTTCATGGTGATAGATAACTTTTATCCAGTGCCACATCTGCATGATCGGCGGGCGGGATCCTTATTTGGGGAGGAAGGTGAGGAGGGCGGGGTTGATCTCGGTGGGGCGTTCGAGGGGGAGTAGGTGGGCGGCGTTCGGTGTGTCGGGTAGGCGTACCGCGTGTGGCGCCTCGGCCGCGATGAGGTCGGCCAGGTGGCGAATGTCGGCCACGTCCGCCGCCCCGGCCGCGACCAGTACCGGCATGGTCAGCTCGCCGAGGCGTCCGATGGCCGGCGGGTCGAGTTCGGCGACGTCCACGGCGCTGAGTGCCAGCTCGGCGGCGAGCGCGCGTTCGTCCATGGCGGTGGCGAAGGTGACCAGTTCGGGGTCGACGTCGCCGGGCTCGCGCTCCGGGCCGACCACCCAGAACCGCACCTCGCCCGCGGCGGTCGCGGCGAAGTCCTCGGGATCGACGTCGCCGACCAGGTTCTCCCACAGCTCGTTGGTCTGCTCCGACCATTCGTGACCGGACACCGCGGTGCCGAGCAGGGCGAGCGCGCTCACCCGGTGTGGGTGGGCGAGCGCGGTGTCGATCGCCACCGCGCCGCCGAAGGAGCAGCCGACCAGGGCGGCCCGCTCCAGCCCGAGGGCGTCCAGCAGGCCGGCCACGTCGTCGTGGTGGGCGAAGGCGGTCGGGGGCAGCTCGGAGTCCCCGTAGCCACGTAGGTCGAGGGCGATCACCCGGTGCCGGCTCGCGAGTGCGCCGATCTGGTCGCGCCACATCCGGCGGTCGGCGATGCCGGCGTGCAGCAGGACGACCGGGGACCCGGTGCCCACCTCGTCGTACGCCAGCAGGGCACCGTTCACTTCGATCTTGGTCACGGCAGGACGGTACGGCCGCGCGTGCGGGGTGCGCAACTGGCCGGTGAGACCTTGCTAACTCCGGCTAGCACTTTGCTTGCAGCTGTTAGCAGTGCGGGCTAGCGTTGAGTCATGGCCACTTCCAAGGATCTTCCCGACGTCGGCGGGTTCATTCGTGACCTGCGGCGGAACGCGAAGATTTCGCTCCGGCAGCTGGCCGAACAGGCCGGGGTCAGCAACCCCTACCTCAGCCAGATCGAGCGCGGTCTGCGCCGGCCCAGCGCCGAGGTCCTTCAGCAGCTCGCCAGCGCGTTGCGGGTCTCCACGCCGGCGATGTACCTGCGTGCCGGGCTGCTCGACGACAAGGAAGGCCAGGGCGTGCTGGCCGCCATCGCCGTCGACCCGGACCTGACGATGGCCCAGAAACAGTCCCTTACCCAGATCTACGAGACATTTCGCCGAGAGAACGCCCGGTTGGCCGAGGCGACGGCAGCGGCGGGGAGCGACACCACCGGCGAGACCGGCAGGTCCGACGCGAACGACATCACCGCCCCCGATGTGGCCAACCTGGCCGCGACCGGGCCCACCACCGCTGCGGGTACCCCGACCGAGGCCGTGCTCGAGTCGGTCGCCGTGACCGAAGCGGGTCCCGCGCCCGCCCCGAACCGCACCCCTGTCAGGAAGGCCGCCCGCAAGGTGGTCCGCAAGACCGCGACCGCGGTCCAAGAGGAGAAATAGCCATGACCCAGCCGAAGACCAACCGCATCCCTGCCCCGATCTACGCCGCCGCCGGCGCCGGTGAGCTGGCCCTGCAGCAGCTGCGCAAACTGCCCATCGTGGTCGGTGAGCTGCGGGACCGCGTCGTCGCCGACGGCGGCAGGGTCGTCAACGAGCTCGGCGGCAAGGCCGTCGTCACCGGTTTCGAGCTGCGCCAGAAGGCCAACGACACCCTGCGCAACGCCAACCGGACGGCCGAGTCGCTGCGGCAGAAGGCCGCCCCGGCGGCCGACCTGAACCGCCTGCGCGAGCACGCCGACCTGGCGAAGCTCCGCGAGGCGGCCGATCTCAACAAGCTGCGCGAGACGGCCGACTTCCACAAGCTGCGGGAAGCGACCGACCTCGACCGGCTGCGCGAGGTGGCCACCCGCAACGCCGCCGTCGTCGTCGCCGGTGCCCAGGCCGCCCAGGAGCGGGCGTTGGCCGCGTACGGTGCGCTGGTGGCCCGGGGTGAGCGGGTCGTGGGTACCGGCGTGCTGGAGGCCGCCGACACGGTGAACGCCGACATCGAGGCGACCGAGGCCCGCGTGGCCGCCGCGCCTGCAGCTCCCGCCGAGGACGCCGCACCGGCCGCCGACAAGCGGGCCGACGCCGCACCGGCCGCCGACAAGCGGGCCGACGCCGCGCCGGTCGAGGCGCCGAGCCCGGCCGAGGTGGCCGAGATCGTGGAGGCGAAGCCGGCCGCCGCGAAGAAGACCACCCGCGCACGGTCGACCACCCGCCAGACCGCCGCCAAGCGGACCGACACCCCGTCGGCGAAGCTGCCGAAGGGCACCAAGCGGAGCCAGTGAGTGATCTGCCGGTGACCCCGGGACCGTCCTGCCGCCACGGATCCGGGGTCGCCGGCATAAGCTTGCCGTCATGGCCAACGCCGCGCCGATCTTCGTCTTCGACGTCCGCTACGTGATCGAGCTGATCCTGTTCGTCTTCGCGCTGATCGTGCAGGGGCTGGCCCTCGTGCACGCCGTGACGCAGCGCTCCGACGCCTTCCCCGCCATCGGCACCCTGCCGAAGGGCGGCTGGATCGCGATCCTCGCGGTCACCCTCCTGCTGACCCTGCTCACCCGCACCACCCTCAGCATCTTCGGGCTGATCGGTGTCGCGGCGGCCCTCATCTACCTGCTCGACGTCCGGGTCGGGCTGCGCGACCTCGGCGACAACAGAGGGTCCTGGTGAGAGCCTTCCGCTGGCCACCCCCACCGGACGGCGGACCGCGTACGTGGGGTCCCGGTCCGGGTGCGCCGCGCACCGGCCGGCCGCCGTTGCCCGAGCCGGAGACGGAACTGGTCGCCACCCCGCACGGCGTACGACTGGAGCGGCTGGTCACCGGCGTCGGTGACCCGGTCACCGTCTTCGCGCACGGGCTGGCCAACGGCATCGCCACCACCCGCCCTTTCGGCAGCGGCGTCACCGGTCGCCGGGTCTTTTTCCAGTTCCGTGGCCACGGCCGGTCCGACACGCCGGACGGCCCGTGGAGCTATCTGGACCTGGCTCGTGACCTGCGGGCGATCGCCGATCTCAGCGGGGCGACGCGGGCCTTCGGAGCAAGCCTGGGCGCGGGTGCGTTGTGCCGCCTGCTCGCCGAGAGCCCGGAGCGTTTCGAGCGGCTCGTCTTCTTCCTCCCCGCCGCGTTGGACCGGCCGCGGGGGCCGGTCGCCCGGGCGCGGTTGACCGAGCTGCTGGCGGCGGTGGAGAGCGGAGACGCCTCGGCGGTGGCCGAGGTCGTCGCCACCGAGCTGCCCCCGGCCGTACGCAACACCCCGGCCGGGTGGGCCTACCTGCGGCAACGGCTGGACCACCTGCTGCGCGACGGGCTCGCCGCCGGGCTGGTGGACCTGCCGGAGCAGGCGCCGCTGCCCGAGGCCGGCGTGCTCGCCAGGGTGACCGCACCGGCGCTGGTCATCGCGGCCGAAGGCGACGACCTCCATCCGGTGGAGGTGGCCGAACAACTCGCCGCCGCGCTGCCCCGGGCCACCCTGCACCGGTACGACCGCCCCGGTGTGCTCTGGACGGAACGCGCCGACCTGCGGGAGCGGATCTCCGACTTCCTCAACGGGTAGCCTGCCCTGTCATGGGCGTCACACACCACGGTCGTACGCACCGACTCGACCTCCTCGACCCGACCCTGCGGGAATGGGAGTGCACGGTCCTGCACGTCGACCCCGAGCAGGGCATCGTGCTGGACCGCTCGGCGTTCTACCAGGGCGGCGGCGGTCAGCCACCGGACCACGGCGTACTGCTGTGGCAGGGGGTGCAGACCCGGATCGTCGGCACCCGCAAGGGCGACGACCTCTGGTTGATCCCCGCCGAAGGTGACCCGGTCCCGCCGTCCGGCACCACCGTCACCGGCGCGCTGGAGGACGAGCGGCGCAGCCGCCTGATGCGTACCCACTCGGGTCTGCACGTGCTCTGCGGTGTGGTGTTCCGTGACTTCGGCGCGCTGGTCACCGGCGGCAACATGGAGCCCGGCGAGGCCCGGATGGACTTCAACCTGCCCGAGGTGCCGGCCGACTTCAAGGCCCGCATCGAGGAACTGGTCAACGCCGAGGTGGCGGCCGACCGGGCGGTCGCCACGCGGGTGCTGCCGCGCGACGAGGCGCTGGCCCTGCCGGACATCATCCGCACCCAGTCGAACCTGATCCCGCCCGACGAGGCGGAGGTCCGCATCGTCGACATCGTGGGACTGGACGTGCAGGCCGACGGCGGTACCCACGTCGCGTCGACCGCGCAGATCGGCAAGGTGCGCGTGGTCAAGGTGGAGAGCAAGGGCCGGGCCAACCGCCGGGTCCGCATCCGCCTCGCCGACTGAGACACGCGTCGGGGCGGGTCGTCGCGAAAAGCTGCCGTCGGCTGTCAGGTATTGCTGGCAGCGTGGGCACCATGACGAAAACACTCGCCGGAACGGTGGCGCTGGTGGCCGGGGCGACCCGGGGCGCCGGTCGGCAGATCGCCGTCCAACTCGGCGCTGCCGGTGCCACGGTCTACGCCACCGGGCGCAGCAGCCGCGCCGGCCGTTCCGAACTGGACCGACCGGAAACCATCGAGGAGACCGCGGAACTGGTCACCGCGGCCGGCGGCACCGGCATTCCGGTGCGGGTCGACCACCTGGTGCCCGAGGAGGTGCGGGCGCTGGTCGCGCGGATCGACGCCGAGCAGGGTCGACTCGACGTGCTGGTCAACGACGTGTGGGGTGCCGACCCGCTGATCACCTGGGAGAAGCCGGTCTGGGAGCAGCCGTTGGACGCCGGCTTCCGTACGCTGCGGCTGGCCGTCGACACCCACGTGATCACGAGCCACTTCGCGCTGCCGCTGCTGATCCGCCGGCCGGGTGGACTGGTGGTGGAGATCGGCGACGGCACGAAGGCGTACAACGACGAGAACTACCGCCTGTCGGTCTTCTACGACCTGGCCAAGACCTCGGTCAACCGGCTCGCCTTCAGCTGGGCTCACGAACTCAGGCCGTACGGGGGCACGGCGGTCGCGCTCACTCCGGGCTGGCTGCGGTCGGAGGCGATGCTGGAGCACTTCGGCGTCACCGAGGCCAACTGGCGCGACGGCGCGGCCAAGGACCCGCACTTCCTGATCTCGGAGACCCCGGCGTTCGTCGGGCGGGCGGTCGCCGCGCTCGCCGCCGACCCGGACCGGGCACGCTGGAGCGGCCAGTCCGTCTCCGCCGGGGACCTGGCGAAGGTGTACGGCTTCACCGACGTCGACGGCAGCCAGCCGGACGCCTACCGCTACATCACCGAGGTGGTCGACGCCGGCAGGCCCGCCGACGTCACCGGCTACCGCTGAGCGGTTCGGCTCGACGTCGAGGAGTACAACGCTGCGGTCCGCGTCGCCGCCTCGGCCAGCCGCGCCCGTAGTTCGGGCGGGTCGAGCACCTCCACCTCCGGTCCCAGCGCGAGCAGTTGGCTGTATGCCACCTCCAGCGACTCGACGGGCAGGCGGGTAACCACCCAGCCCTGCCCGTCGGGCTCGTCGGCGGCGGCGACGGCGGCCTCGTACCCGAACGGGATCTCGGCGAAGTGGCGGAGCAGGCGCAGACCGGTGGGGCTCAGCCGGACCCTCACCTCCTCGCGCAGCATGCCGCGCAGGAACGCCTCGGCCCCGGCCCGCCAGTGGCCGGCCAGGTCGAAGTCCGGATCCCGGTCGAAGGTCTCCTCGTGCTGCTCGACCGAGGTCACCCGGTCCACCCGGTAGGTGCGGACGTCGTCGCCGACACGGCCCACCAGATACCAGATCGCGCTCTTGAGGACCAGTCCGTAGGGCAGGACCCGGCGGGCGACCTCGCGGTCCGCGCGCCGGTAGCGAAGCGTCACCACTCGGTCCCGCCAGACCGCGCCGGCCAGCTCGGCCAGCCACGGCGGGGGCGCGGTCTCGCGGTACCAGCCCGGCACGTCCAGGTGGAACCGCTGGCCGGTGCGCGTGGGCGCGTCGCGCAGGCTGGGTGGCAGCGCCGCGAGCACCTTCAGCTGCGCCGCCGCGACCGCGTCGGCCAGCCCCATGTCACCGGCCGGTCCGGGCAGCCCGGCCAGGAACAGCGCCTCCGCCTCGTCCCGGGTCATCCCGGTCAGCCGGGTCCGGTAGCCGCCGAGCAGCCGGTAGCCGCCGGCCCGCCCGCGGTCGGCGTAGACCGGCACCCCGGCAGCGGAGAGCGCCAGCACGTCCCGGTAGACCGTCCGCTCGGAGACCTCCAGCTCACGGGCCAGTTCCGCCGCCGTCATCACCTCTCGGGCCTGCAACAACAACAGCAGCGAGAGCAGCCGCGAGGCTCGCACCGACGCTCACCGACCACCGGGGGTCAACAACCCCCGGTCGTACGCGGCGGACACCGCGGCTGCCCGGTCGTTGACCCCGAGCTTCGCGTAGACGTGCAGCAGATGGGTCTTCACCGTGGCCTCGCTGATGAACAGGCGTGCGGCGGCCTCACGGTTCGACGAGCCGCGGGCCACCAGGGTGAGCACCTCCAACTCGCGCTGGCTGAGCGGTTCGTCGGCCGGCTCGCGGGGCGTCCGCAGGCGACCCATCAGCCGGCCGGCCACGCTGGGGGAGAGCACCGACTCGCCCCGGGCGGCGGCCCGTACGGCCCGGACGAGTTCCTCGCGGGGCGCGTCCTTCAGCAGGTAGCCGGTGGCACCGGCCTCGATCGCCGGCAGCACGTCCGCGTCCGTGTCGTACGTGGTCAGCACCAGCACCCGAGCGGAACTTCCGGCGCTGCGCAGGCGACCGATCGCGGTGACCCCGTCCATGCCCGGCATCCGCAGATCCATCAGCACCACGTCCGGGCTGCGGTTCGCGGCCACCGCCAGGGCCTCGGTGCCGTCCGCTGCCTCGCCGACCACCTCGAACCCGGGGTCGCCGGTGAACATGCCCCGAAGCCCGTCGCGCACCACCGGATGGTCGTCGACGATCAGGAGGCGTATCGGAGTGGTCATGCCGGACTCCCGCCCAGCGCCGGCACGGAGGCCGAGATCGCGGTGCCGCCACCCGGCTCGGACTCGACGGCCAACCGACCACCGACCCGCGCCACCCGTTGCCGCATGGCGGTCAGCCCGTAACCTCCGTCCGCACCTCGCTCCGTCGGGCCGTCGACCACTTCGAACCCCGATCCGTCGTCGCGGACGTCCAGGGTGACCACGTCCGCCATGTACGACAGGGTCAGCCCGACCCTGGACGCCGAGGCGTGCCGGGCCACGTTGCTCAACGCCTCCTGCGCGGCCCGCAGCAACGTCACCTCGATCTCCGGATGCAGCGGACGGGAGGTGCCGGTGGTGCTGACGCTGGCCGTCACGCCGTGCAGGGCCGACCAACGCTGGCCCAGTTCCGCCAGCGCGTCGGGCAGCCGGGCCGTCTCCAGCGGCTCGGGACGCAGCGCCCGGACGGACCGCCGGGCCTCGGTGAGGCTCTCCCGAGCCAGGGCCAGCGCGTTCTCCACGTGACGCCGCCGGTCGGCGGAACGGTCCCGGGACTGTCCGGCCGCTTCCAGCTGGGTGATGATGCCCGTCAGCCCCTGGGCCAGGGTGTCGTGCATCTCCCGCGCCATCCGCTGCCGCTCGTCCAGCACACCGGCCTCCCGGGCCTGGGTGATGAGCTGGGCGTGCAGCCCCTCGTTCTCCCGTACCGTCTCGGCGAGTCGCTCGTTGGCCGCGGCGAGTTCCGCCACCAGCTGCTTGCGCTTGGCGTCCTCCCGTTCGCCCACGTAGCTCAACCAGCTCACCGCGCCGGCGATCACCAGGTTGAACAGCACCAGCACCAGCCACAACGACCAGTGCGACCAGGACCGCGGCAGGCCGCCGCCCTGTGCGGTGGCGACCAGCACGGCGGTGAAGCCCATGCCGACGAAGCGCCATCCGTCCCTCAGCACGGCGAAGGCGTGCAGGAACCCGATCCAGGCGAAGAACCCGTACCACGGGCTCGCGCACACCAGGACGGCGGCGAAGGCGAGCAGCCCCACGTAGTAGACGGCCATCAACCTGCGCCGTTCCTGCCACTGCGGGTGCAGGGTGTGGAACCAGGCGATCCAGCCGGCGGATGCCACGGCGACGACCAGAGTGGGCGTCAACGGCAGGCCGCCGGGTGCCGGCGCGAAGGTGGCCAGCAGCGACCCCACGAGCAGTCCGCCGTAGGGCAGCACCCGGTGCAGGCGCGCCTCCCGTGCCCGCCAGTCGGCCAGCCGGTCGCCGTCGTCCGGGCGGTCGCCGTCGGGACTGGTCGGGTCGCGTTCGGTGCTGGTCATCCCGTCCCCGCTCACTGCGCGTTCACTCCCAGCGGAAGAGCTTCGCCGCTCCGGCGCCGGCCGCCACGGCGATGACCGCCATTATCCCCAGGTGCAGCGGATGCGGTGCGGTGCCGGTCCAGGCGTCCAGCAGCGCCTGCACCCCCGGCGGCGTGTATGCGCCGATGTCGGCCAGGAAGTCGGGTAGCAGGAACCGGGGCAGGTACACCCCGCCGAAGAACATGATCACCATGAACACCGGTACGGCGAGCGCCTGGGCCGACTTGGCGGTCGGCGCGACCGCCGCCACCAGCAGCCCCACCGCGAGCAGCGCCGCCGTACCCAGGACGAGCGCCGCCGCGAACCCGAGCGGGTGACGCGGTAGCGGAGAGCCGAACGCCAGCCGGGCGACCAGGGCGAGCAGCACCGCGCTGGCCAGGATGCCGACCAGCGCCAGGACGAGCTGGGCGGTCAGCAGCGCCAGCGGACTGGCCGGGGTGGTGGCCAGGCGACGCAGGATGCCGCGCTCCCGGTAGGTGGCCAGCACCGTGGGCAGGGCGTTGATCCCCACCATCGCCAGTGTGATCACCAGCAGCGAGGGGGTGAAGTACGTGACGAAGGACTGCCCGTCGTGGTCCGGACTCGGCTCGCGGAGCGCGGGAATCAGCCCGAGCACCACCAGGATCAGGGTCGGCAGTGCGACGGTGAGCACCAGCGTCGGGATGTCGCGCAGGTGCAGCTTCGCCTCAGTCTTGAGGATTTGGCCGAAGGCGTGCATCGTGCTCCCTTCAGTCGGCGAGCCGGCGCCCGGTCAGCTCGACGAACGCGTCGTCCAGCGTGGCCTGCTCCAGCCGCAGGTCGGCGGCGATGATCTGGTGGCGGGCGAGCACCGAGGTGACCGCGTGCAGCACGTCACCGGTGCCGGTGACCACCACCTGGGTGCCGCTGCGGGTCACCGCGGTCACCTGAGGCAGGTCGGCGAGCAGCCGGTCGTCGAGCGGAGCGGACGGCCGGAACCGGATCCGCTGCTCGGGGGCCACGGCCGAGACCAGACCGGCCGGGCTGTCCAGAGCCACCACCCGACCCTTGTCGATCACGGCCAGCCGGTCGCAGAGCCGTTCCGCCTCCTCCATGAAGTGCGTGACCAGCAGGATGGTCACGCCGCTGTCGCGGACCCGCTCGATCAGCCCCCAGGTGTCCCGTCGGGCCTGTGGGTCCAGACCGGTGGTCAGCTCGTCGAGAATCGCGATCTCCGGGTTGCCGACCAACGCCAGGGCGATGGACAACCGCTGCTTCTGGCCGCCGGAGAGCTTGTCGTACGGGGTGTTCCGCTTTCCGTCGAGGCCCAGCTCGTCGATGAGGCGGGCCGGGTCGGCCGGCTTCCGGTAGAAGGACGCGTAGAGGTCCAGTGCCTCCGCGACCCGCAGCCGGTCCGGCAGTTGGCTCTCCTGGAGCTGCACCCCCACCCGTTCGCGTAGCCGGGAGGCGTCCCGGCGGGGGTCGAGCCCGAGGACCGACACCCCGCCCCCGTCGGGGACGCGCAGCCCGGCGACGCACTCCACGGTGGTGGTCTTGCCGGCACCGTTCGGGCCGAGCACGCCGAAGATCTCTCCGGCTTCGACGGTGAACGACACGTCCTCCACCGCCACGGTCCCGCCGTACCGCTTGTGCAGGTTGGTCACCTCGATGACCGGCATGACGTCGCCTTTCGCCGTCGTGATCCGCGTACCTCCCCAGGGTCGCGGCGAATCGGTGACGGCGGATCGACCAGCTGTAGGTGACCGGCACCGCCCCGGTCGACCCCTCCGATCCGTCAACCGGTTGATGCGCAACCGCCTGGACCGCGCCTCACACCGCATGATCGACACGACCGGCCTAGGCTCTTCCGCGTGAACGCTTCCGGAGTCGCCGGCACCGCCGTCGGCGCGGGCCGCCGCTTCGCTGGCGGGGCCGCGCTGCTGCTGCGGGGCATCGGTCTGTACGTACGCAATCCCGGCCTGATGCTGCTCGGCGTCGTACCGGCGTTGATCTCCGGGGCGGTCTTCGTCAGCGCGTACGCCGTCCTGGTCTTCTTCGTCAGTGACCTGGCGGCCGCGGCCACCCCCTTCGCCGACGACTGGGCGGCGACCCCCCGCAGCGTGGTCCGGGTGATCGCCGCGCTGGCCTTCCTCGGACTCGGCGGCCTGCTCACCGTCCTCACCTTCACGGCGGTCACGCTGGCCATCGGTGATCCGTTCTACGAGAAGATCTCCGAGCGGGTGGAGCAGCGTTACGGCGGCACGCCCGACGCGGTCGAGGTCCCGTTCTGGCCGTCGCTGCGACGCAGCGTCGCCGACTCGCTCCGCCTGGTGGCCCTGGCGGTGTTGTTCGGTGTGCCGCTGTTCGCCGCCGGTTTCATCCCGCTGGTCGGACAGACGGTGGTACCGGTCATCGGGGCGGCGGTGGGCGGCTGGCTGCTCGCCGTCGAACTGGTCGGCGCACCCTTCTCACGGCGCGGCAGGCGACTGCCGGAGCGGCGGGCGGCGCTGAAGGCGGACCGCCCCACCACGCTCGGCTTCGGGGTCGCGGTCTTCGTCTGCTTCCTGATCCCGCTCGGCGCCGTACTGCTGATGCCGGCCGCGGTGGCCGGTGCCACCCTGCTGGCCCGCCGCTCGCTCGGCCAACCCATCACCGAGGACTGACATGGACATCACGCTGATCGAGGGAGACATCACCGCCGAGCGGGTGGACGCGATCGTGAACGCCGCGAACTCGTCGTTGCTCGGCGGAGGCGGAGTCGACGGTGCGATCCACCGTCGGGGCGGGCCGGCGATCCTCGCCGAATGCCGCGCGCTGCGCGCCTCCCGCTACGGGCGGGGCTTGCCGACCGGGCAGGCGGTCGCGACCACCGCGGGTGACCTGCCCGCCCGCTGGGTGGTGCACACGGTCGGCCCGGTCTGGTCAACCACCGAGGACCGTTCCGCGCTGCTGCGCGACTGCTACGCCAACAGCCTGGCCGTCGCCGACGAGCTGGGCGCGACCACGATCGCCTTCCCACTGATCTCCGCCGGGATCTACGGCTGGCCGCTCGACGACGCGGTGCACCAGGCCCTGTCGGTGCTGCGCACGGCGACTCCGAAGAATGTCACCGAGGCTCGGCTGGTGCTGTTCGGTTCGGACACCTTCGCCGTCGCCCAGCGGGTCTACGCGACCGGCTGACCCGCCGGCTGGTGCCGCCACCATCTTCTGGGTGCGTTTGTTGTCGCTACAGCGACAACAAACGCACCCAAAGTCGCCAGCGCAGTTCTCAGCCCGACCAGCCGGCGGCGGTCAGTGCGGCGCGGATCTGGACGGCGACGTCGTCGGAGCGGTGCCGGACGTCGAAGGCGGTGAACCGGAGGATGCGGTCGCCCTCGATCCAGATCCGGTTCTGCCGCCGAAGATCAGCGGCCCAGTGCCGGACGTCCATGTGGTGCCCGCCGTCGACCTCCACGTGCAGCCGCCATCGAGGCCAGTAGGCGTCCAGGTAGCGCATCCGCCCGTCGGCGTCCCGGCGGCGATGCTGTGCCTCCGGCGCCGGCAGTCCGTGGCGTCGGCACAACCGGGCCAGGTCGATCTCGGAGAGCGCCTCCGCGCCGCCGGCGATGTCGTGCATCGTCTCCCGGATCAGGGCGCGCCGTCGGGCCCGGGGCAGCCGGTCGAGCACCGCGAGGATCTCCGCCGGGGTCGTCCGTCGCTGCTGGCAACCGGCCGCGAGGATCTGCTGCGCCTCCTCGTCGGTACGCGCCCACTGCGCCGCGTCCACCAGCGAACGCGCCATCGAGGTCCGGTCGGGCCGACCACGCTGTCGGTCCTCGACCGGCAGGTGCCGGACCCGACGTACCCGCACCGCCGGCAGTCCGAGCGGTAGTCGGCGCAGCAGGTCCGCCTGCCGGCGGTGATGCGGGACCAGCACGTCCACAGTCTCCCGTCGCCACTTGCCGCGCAGCCCTCCCGCTGTCGCTGCCGTCAGCCCGGCGAGCGCGGCGCCGGGACCCGCCGCCAGTACCGCCACCCACCACGACTGCTCCGACCGGTACGGCTCGTCGGGCGGCGAGGCCCGCAGGACTCCCCGGCACACTCTGCCCCACCGCCCTGTGGCCAGCAGATGACGCACCTTCGCCGAAGACAGCTCCGTCACCGCCTGCGCCCAGGTGAGAACGCCCGACTGCTCGAACAGCAACCGCTCCAAGGAGTCCGCGTCGTCCCTCGGCATTCGCACCGGTCGATTGCACCGCGATCTGGGTGCGTTTGTTGTCGCCAGAGCGACAACAGATGCACCCAAAGCCGGGGGATAGGCCGCGCCGCTCCGGACTGGTGGACGGGTCAGCGGGGTGTGACGGCGGCGATCGCCTCGATCTCGACGAGCTGGTCGGAGTAGCCGAGCACGCTCACGCCGAGCAGAGTGCTGGGCGGATCATGGTCGCCGAAGGCGTCCCGTACCACCTCCCAGACCGTGACCAGGTCCGCCTGCCGGGAGGACGCAACGTAGACCGTGGTCTTGACGACGTCGGCGAGCGCCGCACCGCCGGCGTGCAGGGCGGTCTCCAGGTTGGCCATGACCTGCCGGGCCTGAGCCACGTGATCACCCGGTGCGACGGTCCGACCCTCCGGGTCCAGCGGGCAGGCGCCCGCGGTGAAGACCAGCCGGGCCCCGGGTTCCACGGTGGCCAGGTACGCGTACTCGGCGACGTCGGAGAGCTCGGACACGTGGGGCAGCCGTACCGGGTCGGACATGGGCGGCAGGCTAACCAGCCGGTCGGACCGCTCACCACCGGATTAGCCGCAACACCCTCTCAGGCGGAGTCGCGGATGATCAGTTCGGTGGGCAGGATGAGGGCCGGCTCGACCTGTTCGCCGGCGGCGAGGCGGAGCAGCAGCCGGGTGCCCTGCCGGCCCAGCTCGACTATCGGCTGCCGGACGGTGGTCAGCGGCGGATCGGTGTACGCGGCGGTCTCGATGTCGTCGAAGCCGATCACCGCCACGTCCTCGGGCACCCGCCGCCCCGCCTCGCGCAGCGTACGCAGGGCGGCGTGCGCCATCAGGTCCGACGCGGCGAAGACGGCGTCCAGGTCGGGGTGGGCGGCGAGCAGTTCGCGCATCGCCGCCGCCCCGGACTCACGGGTGAAGTCACCCACCGCCACCATCTCCGGCAACCCGGCGGCGAGGACGGTGTCCCGATAGCCGGCCAGCCGCTCGATGCCGGCGACCATGTCCTGCGGCCCGGCGATCGTGGCGATCCGACGTCGGCCGCTGTCGATCAGGTGCCGTACCGCGCGGGTGACCCCGCCGACCTGGTCGACGTCGATGTAGGGGACGTCCGCCCCGTCGAGCGGCCGGCCGCTGCACACCACCGGGATGCCCAGCGCCGCCAGCCGGGCGGGCAGCGGGTCGGCACCGTGCAGCGAGGCGAAGAGCACCCCGTCGACGTGCCGGCCGGTGGTGTACCGGGCGACCCGTTCGTGCCCGGCCGGCGACCCGGCCAGCATCAGCACCAGCTGCTTGTCGGCGGCCTCCAACTCCTGGGCGGCACCCCGGATGATCCCGGGAAAGACCTGGTCGTCGGAGAAGACCCGGGTGGCCTCCTCCGGCATGACCAGGGCGATCGAGTCGGTCCGCTGGGTGACGAGGGTGCGTGCGGCCAGGTTCGGCACGTACCCGAGCTCGGCGACCGCCTGGCGGACCGCCTCCTGGATCGGCTCGGCGACCGTGGTCGAGCCGTTCACCACCCGGGAGACGGTGGCCCGGGACACCCCGGCCCGTCGTGCCACCGCTTCCAGCGTGGGCCGCTGCGCCCCCGTCATCGGAGAAACCACCACCTCGTCACAGCCCGTTCCGGGAGATCACCTCCTGGTACCACCGGGCGCTGGATTTCGGTGTACGCCGCTGAGTGAGGTAGTCGACGTGCACGATCCCGAATCGCTTACGGTACCCCTCGGCCCACTCGAAGTTGTCCAGCAATGACCATACGAGATAGCCACGCAGGTCGACGCCCCGGGCGATCGCCTCGTGCGCGGCGCGTAGGTGACCGTCGAGGTAGGCGATCCGGTCGGTGTCCTGCATCGGGCTGGTCACGTCCACGGCGACCTTGTCCGGAAAGGCCGCGCCGTTCTCGGTGATCAGCAGCGGCACCGCCGGGTAGTCGGTGGCGATCCGCTCCAGCAACCGGGACAGCCCCGCCGGTTCGATCATCCAACCCATGTCGGTCAGCGGGCCAACCGGCGCCAGGAACTGCACCGTTCCCTCGGTGCCCGGGTACGCGCCGCCGCCACCGGCACCGTCCGGTCGTCCGGCGACGTAGGTGGGCGCGTAGTAGTTGATGCCGAGCAGGTCGATCGGCGCCGCGATGACCTTCTCGTCGTCGTCCCGGACGAAGGTGGGCTCGATGAACCGCGCGACATGCTCGCGGACGTCGTCCGGGTACCCACCGACCAGCAGCGGGTCGAGGAAGATCCGGTTGTGCAGGCCGTCGACGAGGCGTACGGCGGCGGCATCGGCGGCGCTGTTGGGGTCCGCGGGGCGTACGTCGGCGGGGTTGAGGGTGACCCCGACGCGGCCGGCGCCGCCCGCGCGCAGCGCCTGGACGGCCAGACCGTGCGCGAGCAGCAGATGGTGTACGGCGGAGAAGGCTGCCCCGGGGTCCTGTACCCCCGGTGCGTGCACCCCGTTGCCGTAACCGAGGTACGCCGAGCACCACGGCTCGTTGAGCGTGGTCCAGGTGCCGATCCGGTCGCCGAGCCGGGCGTACACGGCCGAGGCGTAGGTGGCGAAGTGCTCGGCGGTCTCCCGGTTGGTCCAGCCGCCCCGATCCTGCAACGTCTGCGGCAGGTCCCAGTGGTAGAGCGTGATGATCGGGTCGATGCCCCGGCCCAGCAGCGAGTCCGTCAGCCGGTCGTAGAAGTCCAGGCCGCGCGGGTTCACCGGCCCGCTGCCGTCGGGCTGGATCCGTGGCCAGGCGACCGAGAAACGGTACGCCTGCAACCCCAGCTCGGCCATCAGCGCGACGTCGTCGGCGTACCGGTGGTAGTGGTCGCAGGCGACGTCGCCGGTGTGGCCGGCATGCACCTTGCCCGGGGTGCGGCTGAAGGTGTCCCAAATCGACTCGCCGCGCCCGTCGTCGCGGGCCGCTCCCTCGATCTGGTAGGCCGCGGTGGCTGCACCCCAGAGGAAGTTGTCCGGAAATCTCAACTCAGTCACGCCTTGACCGCACCTTCCATGATGCCGCCGATGATCTGGCGGCCGAACAGGACGAACACCAGCAGCAGGGGCAGCGTGGCGATGGCCGTACCGGTGAAGACCTGGGACATGTCCTGGTAGTAACCGTCGGACAGCGCCCGCAACGATAGCTGCACGGTTGGATTCTCCGGGTCGTTGAGCACCGCGTACGGCCAGAGGAAGTCGTTCCAGGTGGTCATGAAGGTGAGCAGACCGAGTACGGCGGCGGCCGGCCGCAGCGCCGGCACCACCACGTTCCAGTAGATCCGGGCGGTACCGCAACCGTCCACCCGCGCCGCCTCGATCAGCTCGCTGCTGACCGCCTGCCCGGCGTACTGCCGCATCATGAACACGCCGAAGCCGGTGACCAGCGCGGGCATGATCACGGCGGGCAGCCGATCGTTCAGGTTCAGCTTCGTCATCAGCATGTACAGCGGGATGATGCCGAGCTGGGTGGGCACCATCATCGTCGCGATGATGACCAGCAGCAGCGCGCTGCTGCCCCGGAACCGCAGCTTGGCGAAGGCGAAGCCGGCGAGGGTGGAGAAGAACACCACCGACGCGGTCACCACGGTGGCGACGATCGCCGAGTTGATCAGACCGGTCAGGAAGTAGGCGTCGGTGTTGGCGAACAGCCGGGAGATGTTGGCACCCAGGTTGCCGCCCGGGGTCACCGGCGGCGGCAGCTGTCCCATCGCGTCGCTGGACCGGCTGGCCACGACGAACATCCAGTAGATCGGGAAGACCGAGAGAATGCCGGCGGCGACCAGTGCGCCGTACGTCAGCGGGCTGGCCCGCCACAGCCTGCTCATCGCGCCACCTCGCTTCGCTCGGCGCCGCGACGAGGCACCACCGCACTGAGCCGAATGATTCGCTCGCTGCGCTCGCTCATCGGGAGCCTCCCTTCCGCTTGCCGGTGTCCGGCCGGGCGCCGGCGCCGAGCCGGCGGATGATCAGTACGTTGATCGCCGCCACGATGGCGATCAGGGCGAAGAGCAGCCAGGCGACCGCCGAGCCGTAACCGAAGTTGTAGTAGGGCGCGAAGGCGTTCTCGAACATGTACATGGTCATGGTCTGCGACTCACGCAGCGGCCCGCCGCGGATCGCGTTGGTGCCGGAGTGGAACAGCCGAGGCTCGGTGAACAGTTGGAGCCCGCCGATGGTGGAGATGATGACGCAGAAGATGATCGTCGGCTTGAGCAGCGGCACAGTGATGGTCCAGAACTGGCGGGCCCGGTTCGCGCCGTCGATCGCCGCGGCCTCGTAGAGGTCGCGGGGAATGGCCTGCATCGCGGCCAGGAAGATCAGCGCGTTGTAGCCGGTCCAGCGCCAGTCGACCATGGTCGAGATCGCGACCCAGGAGGCGAACCGGTTGGACTTCCACTCGATGCCGTCGACCCCGACCAGGTCGAGCAGCCAGTTGACCATGCCGAACTCGCGGCCGAAGAGCACCCCGAACACGATCGCCACGGCGGCCGTGGAGGTGACGTTCGGGACCAGCACCGCCATCCGCCAGCCGGTCCGCATCCGCAGTTGTCGGTTGAGCAGGTTCGCCAGCCAGAGCGCGGCGAGCAGCTGCGGGACGGTGCTGAGCACGAAGATGCCGAGGGTGTTGACCACCGAGTGCCAGAAGTCGCTGTCGACCAGCAGGCGGGTGTAGTTGTCCGCGCCGACGAAGGTCGGGTTGCTGCCGAGCAGGTCCCAGTCGTGCAGCGAGACCCAGAAGGTGTACGCCAGCGGCCACGCCCCGAAGATCGCGAAGATCACGAAGAAGGGGGCGATGTAGAGGTAGGGCGAGTACTTCGCGTCGATCCGGCTCAGCCGGCCGGCCCGGGACGGGCGGGTGCGCCGCGGTGCCGGGCTGGCCGGCGGTCTCGCGTCGAGCTGCAACGCCATGACCCGTTGACTCCTTTCCACGCCCCCGCCCCGCGCCGACCCAGGGCGGGTTCGCCGCGCGCGGCACGCGGACCGGCGGACCCTGGATCGGCGGCGGGGTGGGAGCTGTCGGGCCGGTTACTTGGCGGCGGCCTTCTTGGCGTTGGTGATGGCGTCCTGCCACCCCTGCTCGGGGGTGCGCTGGCCCAGCTCTACGGTGCGGACGGCGTTCTCCACCTCGGTCCGGACGGCCTGGTTCTTCGGGCCCATGTAGACCGGCTTCAGCGTCTTCGCACCCTCACCGAAGATCTTGCCGACCGGGGCGTCGGAGAAGTAGGCGTTGGTGGCCTCGGTGATGGCCGGGTCGTCCAGCGCCTGCGGCGAGGACGGTAGCGGGCCCTTGGCCTTGAAGGCGCCGATGTGGCCCTCGGCGCTGGTCAGGAACTTGACCAGCTTGACCGCCTCCTCCTGGTGCTTGCTCTGCCGGGGCACGGCCAGGTGCGAGCCGCCCCAGTTGCCGCCGTTGCCGGGGACCCGGGCGATGTCCCACTTGCCCTTGGCCTCCGGGCCGGCGTTGCCCTCGATCACCCCGGTCATCCAGGCGGGGCAGGCGATGGTGGCGAACTTGGCCTGCTTGAAGGCGGAGACCCACTCCTCCGACCAGGAGCCGTACTTGCCGGACAGGCCGGCTCCGATGATGTTCATCGTGGTGTCCCAGGCCTGCTTGACCGCCGGGTTCGTGTCCACCACCAGGTTCTCGCTGGTGTCGTAGTAGTGGTAGCCCTGCGCGGCACCGGCGGTCTGGAGCACGATCGTGTTGAAGGTGTTGGTGGCCGCGTCCAGGAACGACGCGCCCGTGTTGGCCGCCTTGAACTTCTCGCCGGTGGCGATGTAGTCCTCCCAGGTCGGCCAGAGTTCGGAGACCTTCTCCCGGTCGGTGGGCAGACCGGCCTTGGCGAACAGGTCGGTGCGGTAGCACATGGCCATACCGCCGACGTCGGTGCCGAGCCCGATCAGCTTCTGGCCGTCGGCGGTCAGCCCCTGGTTCCACTTCCATTCCAGGAAGTTGCCCTTGAGCTCGGCGGCGCCGTGGTCGAGCAGGTTGACGAAGTTGTCCGGGTTGGCCTTGTACTCGACCATCAGGCCCTCTTCGATGGCCACCACGTCGCCGGCGCCCTTGCCCGCGGCGAGCCACTGGGTCAGCTTCGGCGAGTACTCGTCGAGGTTGCCGCCGGTGCCCCGCTCGACGATCTTGATGTTCGGGTTGGCGTCCATGTACTGCTGGTAGAGCTGCTCGTAGCCGAACTGCCCGAAGACGTCGACGGTGAGCGTTATCTTGCCGTCCCCGGCGGCCTCGTCGCCGCCGCCGCAGCCGCTGGCGACGAGCAGGACGCCGGTGGCGGCCAGAGCGACCGCCGCGAGGCGGTGACGCGGGAATGTGCCCATTGTCTGATGACCCCTCTCAGGTCGGGTGGTGGTGGAAGGCGTTCTGAGAGCGCTCTCTCGTAGCCTGCGGTCCGGGCCGGACCGGTGTCAAGAGAGCGCTCTCTCACGACGGTCACAGAATGGCCACGAGCGGCCCTCGCGGAGCGCAGGGCGGCTCGTGGCCTACGTGCCCGCCGGAGGCGGCGCGGTGCAAGCCACGCCGGCGGGGCGCGGAATCAGCCGGTCCGGACCCCGTCGAGCAGCGCTCGGTCACCCTCCACGGTCAACGTGTCGAAGCTGACCCGCCCCCAGAGAGCCAGCAGCAGGTCGCTGGCGGTGCCGCTGACCTGCACCCGGGCGTGGTGGTCGTCGTGGTCCAGGATGGTGCCGGTGTCGAGCAGGGCGACCCCCTCGCCGCGCAGCCGCAGGAACCACTCCTGGGCGGCGTCGGTGGCGTTCAACCGGACCACCCCGTGCCACGGCCCGGCGGACCTGCGTCGGCCCGCCGGCAGCCAGGTGTCCAGCACCTCGCTCACCCCGTCGGCCGCGAGCTTCGCCTCGATCGGCTCACCGGCGGCGATCGCGAGCTGGGCGTCCCAGCGGTGCACCGCCGTCTCGTGGGCCATCCGGCGCGGCCAGAAGGCGGCCTTCTTCGGCTGGGGCGCCCAGTTCCAGGCGGGTGCCTCCGGGTCGAGGGTGTCGAAGAGGGTCATCAGTTCGTCGTACGCCTGCTGCCACTGCTGCACCGCGGTGACCCCCGCCGCCGGCTCGACCGGCTGCGACCGGCTCTGCTGCGGGGTCGCCGAGTCGCCCGAGCCGGCCACCCCGGCCACCCACCGGTAGATGCCGGCGAGGTGCCGGGTCAGATCGGTGACGGTCCAGCCGGGGCAGGACAGCACGGGCGTCTCGGGTGGCGCCTCGGCCACCGCGGCGGCGAACGCCGGGCCCTCCGCCCGCAGGGCGCCGATCCAGAAGTCCTTGGTGCCGTGCAATCTGCTCATCGCCATCCTCCCGGGGGTGACCGGGCCACCAGTGGGTGCCACGGCTACCCCTCAGCCTAGGGTGAGAGGCGTGTCTGACGTCTACGCCCAGCCGACAGCCGCCGCTCAACCCGCCAGCACGGGCGATCTGGCGCAATACACGACATTGTGCCTGGGTGGGCCGGCCGACAGGGTCGTCACCGCGACCACCGCCGACGAGATCGTCAGGCTGGTACGCGAGGCGGACTCCGGGATTCTCCTGATCGCCGGCGGTAGCAACGTGGTGATCGGCGACGCCGGCTTCCCGGGCACGGTGGTTCTCGTCCGCTCCCGGGGGCTGCGGGTGCTCGCCGAGGACGAGCAGACCGTGACGGTACGGGTCGAGGCCGGCGAGCCGTGGGACGACCTGGTCGCCGCGACGGTACGCAACGGTTGGTCCGGGCTGGAGTGCCTGTCCGGCATCCCGGGCTCGACCGGTGCCACCCCGATCCAGAACGTCGGGGCGTACGGGCAGGAGGTCGCCGAGACCATCACCGCCGTGCGGGTCTACGACCGGGTCGCCGGAACGGTAGGGCAGATCGAGGCGGCGGACTGCGGTTTCGCCTACCGGTCCAGCATCTTCAAGTACAACGAGCGCTGGGTGGTGCTCTCGGTGGACTTCCGGCTGTCCCGCTCGCCGCTGTCCGGCCCGGTGCGTTATGCGGAACTCGCCCGGGCGCTCGGCGTCGAGGTCGGTGACCAGGTGCCGCTGGCGCAGGCCCGGTCCACGGTGCTGGGGCTGCGCGCGGGCAAGGGCATGGTGCTCGACGCGACCGACCCCGACACCCGCTCCGTCGGCTCCTTCTTCACCAACCCGGTCCTCGACGCGGCGGCGTACGAACGGCTGCGGCAGCGGGCCGCCGAGGTGGGTGAGCCACCGGCCTGGCCGGGTGCCGGGGACGTGGTCAAGGTCAGCGCGGCGTGGCTGATCGACAAGGCCGGCTTCGGCAAGGGGTATCCCGGCCCGGAGGGGGTGGCCATCTCCACCAAGCACACCCTCGCCCTCACCAACCCCAGCGGCACCGCCAGCACCCAGGCCCTGCTCACTCTCGCCCGCGAGATCCGCGACGGCGTCCAGTCCCGCTTCGGCGTCACCCTTCACCCCGAACCCGTCCTCATCAACTGCACCCTCTGAACCCCACCCCGTCCGACCCCGGCCCACCCGTCCGACCCCGTTGATCATGAAGTTGTTGTCCCCGGAAGCGCTCTCCGGTGTCAATAACTTCATGATCAACGCAATGGAGTGGGGGCGATGGTGGGCCAGGGGAGGGTGAGGCGGCCATGGCGCCAGTGGCGGGGGCGGTCGAGGATCGGCCAGCCCTGCGCGCGTACGGCCGACACGGTGTGCAGCCAGCGCTGACGAGGGCCGAAGGGGGCGTACCCTGCGGCGGCGTGCCAGGCGTCGTCCAGCGCCCGGATCAGGTCGTGGATCCGCTCGCCCGGCACGTTGCGGTGGATCAGCGCCTTCGGTAGCCGCTCGGCCAACTCGGCCGGCGTCCGCAGGGTCGCCAGTCGGGCGGCCAGCGTCAGCGAGCGCGGTCCGTCGGCGTCGAGCAGCACCCACCCGCCGAGGCGCCCCACCTCGTCACAGGTCCCCTCCACCAGCAGCCCGCCCGGCGCCAGCCCGGCGCGCAGTGTGGCCCATGCGCCGGTCACCTCGCTCTCGTCGTACTGGCGCAGCACGTTGAACGCTCGGACCAGCGCGGGACGCAGTCCGGCCAGCTCGAAGCCACCGCGGGCGAAGGTGAGCCCGGGCGGGTCCGCGGCGGGCTGCGCGTCGGCGACGCGTACCGGATCGATCTCCAGCCCGACCACCCGCACGTCGGCGCGTACGCGCGCGGCGAGCCGGGCGCGTAGCTCCACCGCCGTCACCGGGGTCGCACCGTAGCCGAGGTCGACCACCAGCGGATCCGGTGCGGACCGCAGCCGGTCGGCACAGGTCTCCACGATCCAGTTGTCCACCCGGCGCAGCCGGTTGGGATGGGTGGTCCCCCGGGTCACCGCACCGAGCGGTCGGGACGGCCGCGACGCCATCGTGGACTCCCGGCTCAGCCGACCCGGTGCACCTTGTGCTGAGCGGCCTGGGCCAGCGGCCGGACCACCAGACGGTCCACGTTGACGTGCTGTGGCCGGGTGGCGCACCAGGCGATGCAGTCGGCGACGTCCTCGGCGAGCAGCGGCTCGGCGACGCCGGCGTAGACGGCCTCCGCCCGCTCGACGTCCCCGCCGAAGCGGGTCAACGAGAACTCGTCGGTCTTCACCATGCCCGGGTCGATCTCGATCACCCGCACCGGACGTCCGCACAACTCCAGCCGCAATGTGCCGGCGATCGCCGTCTGCGCGTGCTTCGCCGCGGTGTAGCCGCCCCCGCCCTCGTACACGGTGAAGCCGGCGGTCGACGAGACGACGACGATGGTGCCCGCCCCGGAGGCCTCCAGCATCGGCAGCAGCGCCTGGGTGACCCGCAGCGTGCCGAGCACGTTGACGTCGTACATCCACTGCCAGTCGCCGATCGTGCCCGACTCCACCGGGTCCAGCCCGCGTGCCCCGCCCGCGTTGTTGACCAGGAGCGTCACCGGCCCGCCGGCCTGCTGCGCGGCCCGGGCCAGGTCGGCCACCGACTCGTCGGAGGTGACGTCGCAGCCCACTGCGGTGGCGGCACCGCCACTGGCGGTGATCTCGGCGACCAGTTCCGTCAGCCGGTCGGTCCGCCGGGCCGCGACGAGCACGTGGAAACCCTCGCCGGCGAGCCGCCGGGCGGTGGCGGCGCCGATCCCGCTGGACGCTCCGGTGACGATCGCGACACGACTCATCCGGCCATTCTCGCTCCCCTCCGCCGGGCCGGGTGCGGCGCGGTCGCCATGAGGTCGGTCACCCCCGGGGGTCTGGCCGACGTATTTCCCGCCGCCGATCGGGAAGATGACATCCGGCGTGGAGTGTTGACGCAAAGGCGCCGGTCGTGCGGGACGGCATCAACCGTGGCAAAGGGAGCGGACGTGGCGGAAGAGCACACCGGTGTCGGACGTCAGCGAGGTTCCCTGCCGTGGCCGCGGCCCCGGCGGATCGCGACCCTGTCGGTGCACACCTCACCGCTGCACCAGCCGGGCACCGGGGACGCGGGCGGCATGAACGTCTACATCCTGGAGGTCTCCCGACGGCTGGCCGAGGCGAACGTCGAGGTCGAGATCTTCACCCGGGCCACTTCGGGCGACCTGCCGCCGGTGGTGGAGGTGGCCCCCGGAGTGCAGGTCCGGCACGTGATGGCCGGCCCGCTGGAGGGCCTGACCAAGGAGGAACTGCCTGGCCAGCTCTGTGCCTTCACCGCCGGCGTGCTGCGTGCCGAGGCGGCCCGCCCGCCCGGCCACTACGATCTCGTCCACTCCCACTACTGGCTGTCCGGCCAGGTCGGCTGGCTGGCCAAGGACCGCTGGGGGGTGCCGCTGGTACACACGGCGCACACCCTGGCCAAGGTGAAGAACGCGCAGCTGGCCGCCGGTGACCGGCCCGAGCCCAAGGCGCGGGTGATCGGCGAGGAGCAGGTGGTCGCGGAGGCGGACCGGCTGGTGGCCAACACCCGGGTCGAGGCGCGGGACCTGATCGGCCGGTACGACGCCGACCCCACCCGGGTGACCGTGGTCGAACCCGGCGTGGACCTGGAGCGGTTCCGCCCCGCCTCCGGCGACCGGGACGCCGCCACCGCGGCCGCCCGGGCGCGGTTGGGCCTGCCGATCCGCGGCCACCTGGTGGCCTTCGTCGGGCGGATCCAACCGCTGAAGGCACCCGACGTACTGGTACGTGCGATCGCCGCGCTACGGGCGCGGGATCCCGAGCTGGCCCGTGAGGTCTCGGTGGTGATCTGCGGCGGCCCCAGCGGCACCGGACTGGACCGGCCGACCGCACTGATCGAGCTGGCCGCCTCGCTCGGCGTCACCGACCGGGTGCACTTCCTGCCGCCGCGCACGGGAGTGGAACTGCCGCTGCTGTACCAGGCGGCCGACCTGGTCGCGGTGCCGTCGTACAACGAATCCTTCGGACTGGTCGCGCTGGAGGCCCAGGCCTGCGGTACGCCAGTGGTGGCCGCCGCCGTCGGCGGCCTGGTCACCGCGGTACGCGACCAGGTCAGTGGCGTGCTGGTGCGGGGACACGACCCGGCGGACTGGGCGGGTACGCTCGCCCGCCTGCTGCCCGACCGGGCCCGGCGGGCCGAGTTGTCGGCCGGGGCCGCCCGGCACGCCCGCGCCTTCTCCTGGCACCGCACGGCGGCCGGCCTGCTCAGCGTCTACGGTGAGGCGATCGCCGACCACCGCGACCGCCGCACCGCCGAACTGACCGCCTCCCGCTGCTGACCGGGGTACGGACCGTCCCACCGATCCGGCCCCACGAGGGCGGCCGGCAGCCGGGCGGTGTGGTGGTGACCGCCGTAGAGTTGGCCGGATGAGCGACCTCGGTGCCCTGATCGAGTCCGTCTGTGCGGAGCGGGAACTGGCCTGCGAGTCCACCGGCCCGGGCTCGTACGCGGTGACCCTGCCCGGCACCCACAAGCTCAAGACGATCTGCAACCTGATCGTCGGCGAGCACGCGTTGCGGATCGAGGCGTTCGTGATGCGCCAGCCGGACGAGCGACGCGAGGAGCTGTGGGCCTGGCTGTTGCAGCGCAACTCGAGGATGTACGCCGTGTCGTTCTCGATCGACGCGGTCGGCGACGTCTACCTCACCGGTCGGGTCAACCCCGCCGGCGTCGACGCCGACGAGCTGGACCGGCTGTTCGGTGCGGTGCTGACCTACGCCGACGAGTCCTTCGACACGATGCTCGAGATCGGCTTCGGCAGCTCGATCCGGCGCGAGTGGGAGTGGCGGGTGAAACGGGGTGAGTCCACCGCCAACCTGGCCGCCTTCGCCCACCTGTTCGAGCCCTCGGAACGGGCCGGGTCGGCTCCGCCGGCCGTCGGAGGTTCGGACCGCTCCTGACGGGTAAGCCGCAGCGCGCGGTGCGGCGTTGGGACCCGCCGCGCCGAGACGGCGAGTGTCGAGGAGCGTGAGCGTCCATGGCTCAGCGAAGCAGCTCGGGTCGCGGCGGGACCGCGGCCGGGACCAGGCGGCAGGGGGGCAACCAGACCCCGAACACCCCCAGGATCTCCGAGTCGGAGATATCCCGGATGCGGGTGGACGACATTCGAGGACAACTGCGGCGGTACGGAGTCTCCGGCATCTCGGCCCTGCGCAAGCCGGAACTGGTGAAGACGCTGGTGAAGACGCTGCGCTCCGGCGGCGCCGGGCGTCGCAGCAGCGGCCCGGCCGGCCGCGCCAGCGCCACCAAGGCGTCCGGCGCGAAGCAGACGGCGTCCGGCCGGACCGCGCCGGGGCGGGCCAAGTCGGCACCGGCGAAACGGGCCGCCCCGGCGCGCAAGGCGACCGGTGCCCAGAGCAGGTCGACCACCAGTACTGCCCGCAAGACGACCGGCGTCGCCCGCAAGACGACCGGCGCGGCGCGGAAGAGCACGGCCGCGAGGAAGTCGACTCCCCGGAAGACGGCCGCGAGTGGCACGGCTGGTGCTGGGGCTACCCGCGCCCGTGAGGCGGCACCCACCCGGCGGACGACCTCGGCCCGGTCGGCCCCGGGTGGCACGGTGCGGACCGGGCGGTCGAGTTCCCGATCGGTCCGCTCGTCACAGATGATCACCTCGCTTCAGGACCGGCCGGAGCGTCCGGGGCGCAGCCTGGTCACCACCAACCACGACGTCATCCGGCGGTGGGCCCGGGAGCGGGGTGCCAAGCCGGCGACGATCAGCGGTACCGAGCGGGAAGGCCGGGCCGGGGTGCTGACGTTCAACATCCCCGGTTACCGGGAGAGCAGCCGGATCCGCGAGATCACCTGGGACGAGTGGTTCCACACCTTCGACCTGCGTCGGCTGAACCTGATCTACCAGGAGCAGATGCGCGACGGCCGGCAGAGCAACTTCTTCCGGACCGAATCACCCGATCGGGAGGACGGGTGAGACGTTTACGGGAATAGCCCCCGGGTACCCGCTGTTGGCTTGACGAGGAGGGCCAGAAGCGCCGTTCCGTGAAACGGGACACGGTCGTTGTGACCGGCGAGACAGCCGCTCAGGTTGAATCGCCACGACTGGCCGCACTAACTTTATTGCACCGCGTCACGCTCGGAGCCGTTCGGGGGAGCGGCGGATCGATCAGATCTGTGCAGCCGGGCGAGTCGCGGGGGACGGGTGGACCGAACCGTTGGGGGACGGTGGCCCACCTGTTTGGACCGGCGGCGCGAGCGGGCGTCGCTTACGGGGGTGAGTGTCGCCCGCCGCCGCCGGTCGTACGTCGCGAGGTGCCCGGCACGGTTTCGTGCCGGGCACGTTGCATGGTGCCAACGGCTGGGATCGGGCCTCTCAGGGAAGCCCGACCAGTGACGCTTCGGCAGCTTCCCGCCGGCGGCGCAGCGTGGCCACGCGTCGTTCCCGAGCCGGTCCGGCGAGCAGATGTGCGCCAGCGGCCAGCAGGCCCAGCGCCCCGACCAGCAGCCAGTGCCCGTCGCCCCATCGTTGCAGGCTGAAGCCGCCGAGCGTCGGCGCGATGAACGACGCCGCCGGAAAGGCCAGGTAGAACACCGACTGGTAGCGGGCCCGCAGCGCCGGTGGCGCCAGATCCGCGTTGATCTGGGCGTTGGGCGGCGCGGCCAGCATCGAGCCGACCGTCCAGACCACGCAGGCACCCAGGTAGAACACCAGGTCGTCGGCGATGGCGAGCGCGCCGAACCCGATCGCGAGTAGCGCCGTGGACAGGGCCAGCACGTGCCCCTTCCGGTGGCGGTCGATCAGCCGGGGTACGAACAGCTGCCCGAGCACGATCAGCACGCCGCCCAGGGCCACCACCGCGCCGTACGCCGACGGCCCCAACCCGTCGGCGCGCATGGCCAGCGGCATGATCGTCGACGCCTGCATGGTCAGCACGGCCAGTACGAAGGTCAGCCCGACGAAGATCAGGAAGTGCCGGTCGGTCAACGCGGTGTGCAGCCCCGGGCGACGCGATCGGCGGGTACCGGCCGCCGGACTCTTCCCCGGCTGACGGCTGGCCAGGGTTTCCGGTACCTTCCACGCGATGAGCACGGCGGTGGCCAACGTGGCGACGGCGTCGACCAGGAACAGGGCCACGTAGCTCGCCTCGGCCAGCAGCCCGGCCAGCAGCGAGGCGACCGCCATACCGAGGTTGAACGCCCAGAACTGCAGGTTGAAGGCGCGGGACCGACGATGTTCCGGTACCACGTCGACGATGGCCGCGACGAAGGCCGGGCTCGGCATGGAGTGCGTGACGCCGACCAGCAGGGCGAGTGCCGCGATGACGCCGAGGTGCCGGCTGAAGGCCAGGGCGACCATCAGGGCGGCGGTGACCAGATGGGCCGCGACCAGGGTGGAGCGCCGGCCCCACCGGTCCGCCAGCACTCCACCGAGCAGCACCCCGGCCGCACCACCGGCGCCGTAGGCGCCGACCACCACGCCGGCCAGCGACTCGCTGGCACCTCGGGCGGCGGTCAGGTAGAGCGACAGGAAGAGCATCGCGAACGCGCCGGCGCGGTTGATCAGCAGACCGGCCCAGAGGTACCAGAAGGTGGCGGGCAGACCACCCGCGGTGTCGGCCAGCCAGCGACGGAGCACCCCGACCTCCCCGATCTGTTCAGGCACTTAACAGATCTTGCCCCGCCCGGTCGGTCGGCGGGTGGTCGGGGTGGCCGGGCTCACCCCCCGGAGGTGGCCACCGGCTCGGCCGCCTGCGGCGCGGCGGGCTGCGGCGCGGTGGACTGGACCGTCACCACCGGTGCGGTGCCGGCGGTGCGCAGCGCGAGAGCGCGCCGTTCCCGGGCCGGCCCGGAGAGCAGGTGGCCCACCGCCATCACCAGCCCGATCGCGGCGCAGCCGAGCCAGAGCGTGGCGTTGCCGGCCTGCTCCCGTACCAGCCCGCCGAGGATCGGGGCCGCCGCCCCGGCCAGCTGCCAGGAGAGCGAGAAGACGCCCTGGTAGCGACCGCGCAGCTCGGCGGGGGAGAGTTCGGCGATGAGGGTGGCGTTGGACGGCGAATTGAGCATCTCGCCGAGCGTCCAGATCAGCACCGTCAGTCCGTAGAACCAGGCCACCTCGGCGAACGCGGTCAGGCCGAAGCCCGCGCCCATCACCACCGCGGCCAGGGCGAGCACGTGGGACCGGCTGCGGCCCTTGATCAGCCGGGGTACGAAGAGCTGGCCGGCCACGATCAGGACGCCGTTGAGCGCGATCACCGAGCCGTAGGTGGCGGGGCTCAGGCCGGAGTCGGCCATCGCGATCGGCAGCATCGAGATGTGCTGGAGGAAGACCAGCGCCCCGAGCAGGTTCAGGGTGACGAAGCCGAGGTACACCCGGTCGGTCAGGATGGTCCGCAGGGCACCGGCCGGGTTGCCGCCGCGGGGCATGCCGACGGTGACGGTCCGGGTTTCCCTCACCTTGACGAAGATGATCAGCGCGGTGACCACCGTGGTGGACGCGTTGACGACGAAGAGCAGCAGGTATCCGGCCTGCGCGGCGAAGCCGGCGAGCACGGCGGCGCAGGCGAAGCCCAGGTTGATCGCCCAGTAGTTGAGCGAGAAGGCGCGCAGCCGGTCCCGTTCCGGCACCACGTCGATCATCATGGCGCCGAACGCGGGGCGGGCCGCCTCGGCGAAGAGACCGAGCAGCAACGCGCCGGCCGCGACCGTCCACAGGTCACGGGCGAAACCCAGGGCGAGCATCATGGTCGCGGCGCCGAGATGGGCGGTGAGCAGGGTCGGCCGGCGGCCCCACCGGTCGGTCAGGGTGCCGCCGGCGGTGGTGCCGACCGCGCCGCCGACGCCCCACGCACCGAGCACCAGGCCCGCCTGCGAGGCGGAGAAGCCGCGTTCCTGGGTCAGGTAGATGGCGAGGAAGACCAGGACGAACGAGCCGAGCCGATTGATCAGGGTGCCCGTCCAGAGGTACCAGAAGGTCCTCGGTAGCCCGCCCGTGGTGTCCCGGAACCAACCCCGCATCGCGCGCACGCCGGCGCCCCCCGCTTCTGTAATGCCTGGTGATCTATCAGATCCTTACAACCTAGTGGCCTGCCGGAATCAAGGTCACCCGGATTTCCACGTGTTGGTCGTCACGACCCTTCCCGCGCGTGTGGTTCAGGGTTGCGGCAGGATGATCGGCATGACAGCTAGCGAGGGGCCCACCGTCGGGACGCTGGTCCTGCTGCGGCACGGAGAGAGCGACTGGAACGCCAAGAACCTCTTCACCGGCTGGGTCGACGTCGACCTGACCGCGAAGGGGGAGAGTGAGGCGCGCCGCGGCGGTGAGCTGCTGCGCGAGCACGGCCTGCTGCCGGACGTGGTGCACACCAGCGTGATGCGGCGTGCCATCCGCACGGCGGAGCTGGCGCTGAACGCCGCCGACCGGCACTGGATCGCGGTACGCCGGTCGTGGCGGCTCAACGAGCGCCACTACGGCGCTCTGCAGGGCAAGAACAAGAAGCAGACCTTGGAGGAGTACGGCGAGGAGCAGTTCATGCTCTGGCGCCGGTCGTACGACACCCCGCCGCCGCCGATCGCGGACGACGACGAGTGGTCACAGGTGGGCGATCCTCGGTACGCGTTGCTGCCGACCGAGCTGATGCCGCGTACCGAGTGCCTCAAGGACGTCGTCGAGCGGATGCTGCCGTACTGGTACGACTCGATCGTGCCGGACATCCTGGCCGGCCGTACGGTGCTGGTGGCCGCGCACGGCAACTCGCTGCGGGCGCTGGTCAAGCACCTGGACCAGATCAGCGACGAGGCGATCGCGAAGCTCAACATCCCCACCGGGATCCCGCTGCGCTACGACCTGGACCCGCTGCTGCGGCCGCAGACGCTGGGCGGCACCTACCTCGACCCGGAGGCCGCCAAGGAGGCCGCCGCCGCCGTGGCCAACCAGGGCCGCTGAACGGGCGAGCCGTCGTGTTGATTGTCACGAGGGGCCCCCTGCTATACGCCAGGCGTTAGCAGGGGGCCCCTCCTTTCACCCTCAGGCCGGGGTGACGGGTTCGCCCGTGATCAGGTAGACCACGTGCTCGGCGCTGTTGACCGCGTGGTCGGCGAAGCGCTCGTAGAAGCGCCCGAGCAGGGTGGCGTCGATCGCGGTCTCCACCCCGTACGGCCAGTCCGCGCCGAGCAACACCCCGAACAGCCCCTTGTGCAGCTCGTCCATCGCGTCGTCGTCGCCGTCCAGCTCGGAAGCGAGATCGGCGTCGGGGTGGGCCAGCACCGCGGCGATCTTCTCGGCCATCCGGTCCGCGATGCCGGCCATCTCGGTGAAGACCGGGCGCAGCTCGGCCGGCACGGCCGGCGACGGGTGCCGGCGCAGCGCGGTCTTGGCGACATGGTCGGCCAGGTCACCCATCCGTTCCAGGTCCGCCGCCACGTGCAGGGCAGTGATCATGGCGCGCAGGTCGGAGGCGACCGGGGCCTGACGGGCCAGCAGATCGCAGACCCGCTCCTCGACCTGACGGTAGAGTCCGTCGATCTCGGCGTCCCGCTCAATCACGGACTCGGCGGCCTGCCGGTCGGCGGTGAGCAGGGCCCGGGTGGCCTGCCGAAGCGCCGCCCGAACTCCCTCGGCCATCTCGACCAGCAACTGGCTGACGGCCTGAAGTTCGGCCCGGAACTCGTCGCGCATTCTCACGTCCTGTCCGTCGGTGCCGGCGATGTCGCCGGCGGGGATGTGCGCAGGTACGCCGCCAAGTTAGGGCTCGTGGGAGGACCGGAGGTGAACGCCGATGAACTCCGCCGGACGCCAGGGTGAACTTTCCAGGAAGTGAGAGTGCTTCGTCCTGTTCTGGGCGATAGCCGGGTTAACAATGACCCTACGATCGCCGGGTGACGTGGGCGGTGACGGTGGGTGTGGCTGCGGCCCTGGTGGTCGGGGTCGTCATCGGCCTGTGGTTGTCCCGCATGATCCCGACGGCCCGCCGGTCGACCGGGTCCACGGGAAACAGGTGGGCCGGTTTCCGGTTCGGCAGGGGGAGGCTCGGGATCGTCGACGAAGTGCAGGTCGGGCTGGGCCGCCGCGCGATCGACTCGCTGCGCGCGGGGGTCGTGGTGCTCGACGCCGATGATGTGCCCGTGCTGGTCAATCCGGCGGCGCGGGCGATGGGGCTGCTGCGTACCGGTGGCCAACCCGGTTCGATCACGGCGCATCCGCTGATCCGTACCCTGGCCGGCCAGGTGCGGCGCACCGGGGTCCGGCGCGAGATCGAGCTGGACCTGCCCCGAGGCCGCGACAACGCCGGAGAGAACCCGCTCGGCGTGCACCTGCGGGCGATGGGGCTGGGTAACGGTCACATTGCGGTGGAAGCGGTGGATGTGACCGAGTCGCACCGGTTGGCCCGGGTTCGCCGGGACTTCGTGGCAAACGTCAGCCACGAGCTGAAGACCCCGATCGGTGCGTTGCAGTTGCTCGCCGAGGCGCTGCTCGACGCCACCGAGCCGGCCGACGAGGAAGGACCGGACCCGTCGGAGGACATGGTCGCAGCCCGGCGGTTCGCCGAACGCATCCAGCACGAGTCGACCCGGTTGGGGCGCCTGGTGCAGGAGCTGCTGGAGCTGACCCGGCTCCAGGGCGCGGAACCGCAGCCATCGCCCGAACCGGTCACGGTGGACTGGGTGATCTCCGAGGTGGTCGACCGGACCCGGACCACCGCCACCGCCAGACGGATCGAGGTGGCGGTCGAGGCCGAGCGGGGCCTGACCGTGTACGGCAGCGACAGCCAGTTGGCCACCGCGGTGGCAAATCTGGTGGAGAACGCCGTCAACTACTCCGGTGAGGGAACGACGGTGCGGATCACCGCCCGAACCACCGGGGATCAGGTGGAGATCGCGGTGTCCGACCAGGGCATCGGAATCGCCCCCACCGACGTCGACCGCATCTTCGAGCGGTTCTACCGGGCCGACCAGGCACGTTCGCGGGCGACCGGTGGTACCGGCCTCGGGCTGGCGATCGTCAAGCACATCGCGAGCAACCATGGCGGCCGGGTGGATGTGACGAGCACTCTTGGTGGTGGGTCGACGTTCACCCTCCGGCTGCCCGCCCGTCCGCCGGACGACCTGCTGGCGACACTGCCACCTGCTGGGATCGAGGCCGGTACGGCCGAGCTTCGGCAGGTCTGAACGCACATGGAAAGGAAACGCCGTTGAGCCGCGTTCTGGTGGTCGAGGACGAGGAGTCGTTCTCCGACGCCCTGTCGTACATGCTCCGCAAGGAGGGGTTCGAGGTTTCCGTGGCCGCCACGGGCACGTCGGCTCTCACCGAGTTCGACCGGACCGGCGCCGACATCGTCCTGCTCGACCTGATGCTGCCGGAGATGTCCGGCACCGAGGTCTGCCGGCAGCTGCGCCAGCGTTCGCACGTGCCGATCATCATGGTCACCGCCCGGGACAGCGAGATCGACAAGGTGGTCGGCCTGGAGATCGGCGCCGACGACTACGTGACCAAGCCGTACTCTCCGCGGGAACTGGTCGCCCGGATCCGCGCGGTGCTGCGCCGGCAGAGCCCGGAGGCGCCCGAGTCGGGCGCGCCGACGCTCGCCGCCGGCCCGGTCCGGATGGACATCGAGCGGCACGTGGTGACGGTTGACGGCGGCACGGTGCAGCTGCCGCTCAAGGAGTTCGAGCTGCTCGAGCTGCTGCTGCGCAACGCGGGCCGGGTGCTCACCCGGGGGCAGCTGATCGACCGGGTCTGGGGCGCCGACTACGTGGGTGACACCAAGACGTTGGACGTGCACGTGAAGCGGTTGCGTTCGAAGATCGAACCGGAGCCCTCCGCCCCGCGCCACATCGTCACGGTGCGCGGCCTCGGCTACAAGTTCGAGCCCTGATCCGACCGAGCCGCAGCAGCCCTCGCCCCCCTGTGGTGACAATCCGTCACCTCTTACACGGTGTCACGTTGAGTAACAACGCGGACGGCCCGCCGGTGTCTCCTGCGCTCCCTTTGCTCTGCTCACCTATACGCACAACCCGCTGAGCAGGAAGTACTTCTAGCTCTCGTGCATTGAAGATCCCAACATTGGCTACCGAGAGCTACCTGTGCGTATGGGTGAGCAGAGCAAAGGACGGTGACGGTGGGTTGGGTTTGGCGCGGTTGATTGTCTGAGAGTGACCGTGCTTCAACGCCGCCCGCACGACCGGCGAGCGCGGGCTCCGCGCCGGGTCACCCTCAGACGCCGTCGGCCGGGTGAGGGGCGACGAGGCCCTGCCGGGTCCGCGCCGCGCACAGCTCGGCCAGTTTCGTGTACGCGGCCTCGCCGATGAGCGCGGTCAGCTCCGGGCGGTACGACAGGTACATCGGGTCGGCACCCACGTGCGCGTCGGTGGAGGAGGTGCACCACCAGTCGAGGTCGTGCCCGCCCGCACCCCAGCCGCGGCGGTCGAACTCGGCCAGCGTCGACACCAGCACCTTCGTGTTGTCCGGCCGTTTCACCCAATCCTGATCGCGGCGGATCGGTAGCTGCCAGCACACGTCCGGCTTGTATTCCAGCGGATGCGCCCCGTCACGCAGCGCCTGAGCGTGCAGTGCGCAGCCGCCCCCGCCCGCGAAGTCCGCGTCGTTGAGGAAGACGCAGGGACCGTCCGCGTGCTGGGTGGCGGTGCGTCGGGCCGGGGTCTTCCCGTCGACGGTGTCGTTCTCGGTCCAGTTCTTGAACCCGCGTCGGAAGTGCTGCCAGGTCTCCGGTGTCAGCCGCTTCACCGCGGCACGGACCCGCGACTCGTCGTCGGAGTCGGTGAAGAACGCGCCGTGCGAGCAGCAGCCGTCGGCCGACCGGCCGGCGATGATGCCGTGGCATCCCCGGCCGAAGATGCACGTCCACCGGGACAGCAGCCAGGTGAGGTCGGCCCGGATCACGTGCCGCTCGTCCGCCGGGTCGACGAACTCGATCCACTCCCGGGGGAAGTCCAGCGGCACCTCGCGGCTGCGCGGGTCGGCCGGGTCGTCCACCAGCACGCGGAGTTCGATCTGCCCTGTCACCCGGCCAGCGTACGCGTGGTGCGGCGGACAGGTCGGCGAGTGACGCGAACCGGGTGGGCCTAGGGTTCTCCCATGCGACTGGGTGTCCTCGACGTTGGTTCGAACACGGTGCATCTGCTGGTGGTCGACGCCCACCGCGGCGCGCATCCGTGGCCGGCGCACTCGGAGAAGACCGTGCTCCGCCTCGCCGAGCAGATCGGCCCGGACGGTGCCCTCCGCGAGGCAGGCGCGGACGCCCTGGTCACGGCCGTGGACGCGGCGCGTACGGCGGCGGCCGGACTGGCGGTCGACGAACTGATCGCCTTCGCCACCTCCGCGGTGCGCGACGCGACGAACGCCGCCGAGGTGCTGGCCCGGGTGCGGAACTCCACCGGCGTACGACTGGAGGTGCTCTCCGGTGCCGACGAGGCGCGGATGACGTTCCTCGCGGTGCGGCGGTGGTTCGGTTGGTCCGCCGGGCGGCTGCTGGTGCTGGACATCGGTGGCGGCTCGCTGGAGATCGCGGCCGGCATCGACGAGGACCCGGACGTCGCGGTGTCGCTGCCCCTGGGGGCCGGTCGGCTGACCCGGGACCGGCTCGGCGTCGATCCGGAGAGCGTCGTACCGCCCGCGCCGGAGACGGTTGAGGACTTGCGGCAGTACGTCGAGGCTCAACTCGATCCGGTGGTCGAGCGGATGATCGAGGTGGGCTGGGAACGGCCGGTGGCAACCTCCAAGACCTTCCGTACGCTGGCCCGCCTCGCCGGTGCGGCCCCCAGCGGTGCCGGGCTCTGGGCCCGGCGCAAACTCACCCGGTCGGGGTTGCGACAGGTACTCGGCTTCATCCGACACATCCCGCCCGCGCAGCTGGTCGAGTTGGAGGGGGTCAGCGCGGGCCGGGCCCACCAGCTACTGGCCGGCGCCGTGGTCGCCGAGTCGGTGATGCGCCGACTCGGGGTGGACTCCCTGGACGTCTGCCCGTGGGCGCTGCGGGAGGGCGTGATCCTCGGCCGGATGGACCGACTGGCTCCGGTGTGATCCCCGTCGTCGTCGCTGTCCGGTTTGCGCACTCTCGTCATGGTGTCTCAACGCGCGGCGGCTACCCTCGGTGGTGTGACTTCCCGCGTCCCGGTGCTCCTGTCCAGTTCCTCGGTCTTCCCTGAGCGGACCGCGGCGGCGTTTCAGCTGGCCGCGACACTCGGCTACGACGGCCTTGAGGTGATGGTGTGGACCGACGCCGTCAGCCAGGACGCGGGCGCGCTGCGGGGACTGGCCGACCATTACGGAGTCCCGGTACTCTCCGTGCACGCCCCCTGCCTGTTGGTGACGCAGCGGGTGTGGAGCGCCGATCCGTGGGAGCGACTCCGTCGGGCGGCGGTGCTGGCTGAGACGCTGGAAGCGCCGACCGTGGTCGTGCATCCACCGTTCACCTGGCAACGGGAGTACGCGCGCACCTTCGCCGAGGGGCTCGACCGGGTCGCCGGGGAGTTCGGCGGCCTGCGGTTCGCGGTGGAGAACATGTACCCGGTGCGGATGGCCGGTCGTCAGTTCGTCCCGTACGTGCCCGGCTGGGACCCCACCGAGGCCGGCTACGCCTCCTACACGCTCGACCTGTCGCACTGCGCGGCCTCGCACACCGACGCGCTGGCGATGGCCGACCGGATGGGCGACGGCCTGGCGCACGTGCATCTGGGTGACGGCACCGGGGAGGGCCGCGACGAGCACCTGGTGCCGGGGCGCGGCAACCAGCCCTGCGCGGAGTTGCTGCGCTCGTTGGCCGGGCGGGGCTTCACCGGCTCGGTGGCGGTGGAGGTGACCACCCGGGGCGCGAAGAGCCGGCAGGTCCGCGAGGCGGATCTTCGCGAGGCGCTGGCCTTCGCCCGCCAGCATCTGAACACTCCGTCGCCGGTCGACGCCTGACCGCCACCGCCGCCGTCCGAGGCCGGAGGGGTCAGGAAACCGGTGTCAGCGGGTCGGGCTGGCTGGGCACGGCCGCCCGTTTGCGGGCCCGGTGGGCCGCCACGTGCGACCGGGTGGCACAGCGCTCCGAGCAGAACCGCCGGCAGCAGTTCGACGAGGTGTCCAGGTAGACGTTGCCGCAGCGGTCGTCGGCGCAGACACCGAAGCGGGCGCTGCCGTACTCGCACAGCCAGACAGACAGGCCCCACACCGCGCCGGCGAGGTACTCCGAACTGACCGAGGCGCCCCGGCTGGTCACGTGCATGTGCCAGTCGTTCGAGTCGTGTCCCGAGATGCGTGGTTGCACCGGGAACGTCTCCAGCAGGGCGTTCAGTTCGTTCACCGCCTGGGCGTCCCGCCCCGTGGTGCCGTACTCGAAGACGTCGCGCAGTCGCTTCTGTGCGCGCCGGAAGGTCGGTAGATCCCGTTCCGCGACCTCGTCGCGCATCCACTCCTGGTCGTCGCAGAAGAGGGCGCGCAGATCGTCGAGGTCGTCCAGTCGTGCGTTGACGAGGTCAACCCCGGTCCGGGCGTACGCGTCGAAGTCCACGCCCCAACGGTAGACGACTCATCCCGGGCGCGGCGCGTCGATGTAGTGCGGCAGGAACCGTGCGTATCCGTCCGTGATGAGACTGGCGCTCTCCCGTAGCCCGGCACCCGCCGATTCGCCGTCGACGATCCAACTGCCCAGCACCATCCGGCTTCCGGCGAACTCCGGCAGCGCCCGGAACTCCTGGTAGCAGAAGCCCTCGTCGCCGTAGTCGCCCGGGTTGCTGATCTCCCCGCCGGGGGTGACGATGCGCACCGCGGCCCCCTCCCGACCGAGCAGCGGCTTGGCGACGTATTCGGGCATCCCGCGCGGTGCGTCCAGGTACGCCGGCAGCAGCAGCTCGTGACCCGGGTACAACTCCCAGAGCACGGCCAGCAGCGCCTTGTTGGACAGCAGCAGCTTCCAGGCCGGCTCGATCCAGGTGGTCGGCGTGCCCGGCGCCAGCGCCAACGGGCCGTACGGCTCGGCCAGCATCCACTCCCACGGGTAGAGCTTGAAACAGGTGGTGACCGGACGGTCGTCGGTGTCGACGAAACGCCGGCCGTCCCAACCGAGGTCCTGGATCGGCAGCAGCTCGACGTCCAACCCGGCCTGGCGGGCGGTCTCGGCGAGGTAACCGGCGGTCATCTGGTCCTCGCCGCTCTCCTCCTCGCGGGACCAGACCACGTGCACCCGTCGGTCGTGCAGCCCGGCGCCGATCTTCGCCCAGGTCGCGACCAGCCGTTCGTGCAGGCTGTTCCACTGGTCCAGCTCCGGCCGGGTGTGCTCCAGCCAGTACCACTGGATGATGCCCGCCTCGACCAGCGCGGTAGGGGTGTCCGCGTTGTACTCCAGCAGCTTGGGCGGCCAGCTGCCGTCGTACCAGAGATCGAAACGGCCGTAGAGGGTGGGTGGCGACTCCCGCAACGACCTGGCGACCGCCTCGGCCGCCCAGCCGGGGATGCCGAACTCGGCGTACCGGTTACGCGTGACCACGTGCTCGGCGGCGGCCACCGACATCCGGTGCAGCTCCTCGGTGGCCTCCTCCAGGCGCAGCACCTCGTCCAGTTCGAAGACGTACGCCGCGGTCTCGTCCCAGTACGACATGACCCCACCGTCGGGCAGTTCCGTGTCGACGTAGACCAGGCCCTGCTGGCGGACGGTCGTGTCCCAGTCGGCACGCGGGGGTACCCGCTCGCGGCGCACGGTCAACCGCCGCAGGCAGCGAGGTGGGTACCGAAGCCGCCCCGGTCGGGCACGGTCGCCCCGACGGGCTCGGGTGCGCCACGGGTGCCGCTGGTCTCCGCCTCGGGTGTCGGGACCCGCATCGCCAGGGCCACCGTCTCGCCACCCCCGGTCGGACCGAGGGCGCAGTCGTCATCGTCGTCGTCGGAGGTCATGTTGCAGCCGGAGAGGGCGAGGGCCAGGGCGGTGAGCGCGCCGAGCTGCACGGAGGCCGACCGGAGCCGGCGGCGGGGGCGTTGTTCCACGTCATGGTTGTAACCGATGAACGCCATTCCGTCCGCCCCGGCCCCGGGCCGACGGGGACCGCACCTGGCGGTCGGGTGGGCGTTACGCTCGGCTCATGCTCCGTTCCGTCATCCTCGCCGCCTCCCGGTCATCCCGGGTCGAGCGGCTCGTCGCGACGGCCCCGTTCTCCCGGGACGTCGTGCGCCGGTTCGTCGCCGGCGCCAAGACCGACGACGCGTTGCGCGCGACCCGCGAACTCGTCGACGACGGTCTCGCAGTCAGCCTCGACAACCTCGGCGAGGACACCGTCACCGGCGAACAGGCCAACGCCATCCGGGACGAGTACCTCACGCTGCTGCGGATGCTCGCCGAGGCGAAGCTCACGCCCGCCGCCGAGGTGAGCGTGAAGCTCTCCGCGCTCGGTCAGGCGTTCGACGAGCAACTCGCCTACGAGAACGCCCGGGCGATCTGCGCCGCCGCGGAGGCGGCAGGTACCACGGTCACTCTCGACATGGAGGACCACACCACCACCGACTCGACCCTGGACATCCTGGCCAAGCTCCGCAAGGACCATCCGTCGACCGGGGCGGTGCTCCAGGCGTACCTGCGGCGTACCGAGTCCGACTGCCGCGAGCTGGCGTCGGCCGGGTCACGGGTGCGGCTGTGCAAGGGCGCGTACCGGGAGCCGGAGTCGGTGGCCTACCAGTCGGCCCGCGAGGTCGACAAGTCGTACGTCCGGTGCCTCAACATCCTGATGTCGGGCGACGGCTATCCGATGCTGGCCACCCACGACCCGCGCCTGATCGCGATCGGCGAGGACCGGGCGCGCTGGTTCGACCGTGACCCCGACCGCTTCGAGTTCCAGATGCTCTACGGCATCCGCCCGGAGGAGCAGGCCCGGCTGGTCGGCGAGGGCTACACGGTCCGCACCTACGTGCCCTACGGCGACGACTGGTACGGCTACCTGATGCGCCGTCTCGCCGAGCGCCCCGCGAACCTGGCCTTCTTCGCCCGCGCGCTCGCCTCCAGGAAGTAGCCCCGCCTGCCTTCGTACCGCCGACCGTCCCCGGTCGGCGGTACGTCACCATGCCCTTGACGAGCAAAGCTAATGCCATTAGCCTTTTGGCTATGACAGTTAGCTTTGTGGAGCGGGACGGCGGCCGGATCGCGTACGAGGTGCACGGGCAGGGGCCGTTGGTGGTGCTCTCGCACGGCATGGGGGAGAACCGCCGCTCCTACCGGCATCTGATCCCACTGCTGGTCGCGGCGGGCTACCGGGTGGCCTCGGTCGACGTGCGCGGCCACGGGGACTCCAGCACCGGCTGGTCGTCGTACGCGCCGGTGGAGGTGGGCGGCGACCTGCTCGCGGTCGTCCGTGACCTCGGTGGCGGCCCCGCCGTCCTGGTCGGCAACTCGTCGAGTGCCGCCGCCGTGGTCTTCGCCGCCACCGACGCGCCCGACCTGGTCAACGGCATCGTGCTGGTCGGCGCGTTCGTGGGGCAGTTGAAGCTCAACCCCTTCATGCGGCTGGCTCTGTTCGTGGTGCTGCGCAGTCCGCGGCTGTTCGGGATGTTCCACCGCACGCTCTTCCCGGTGCACCGACCGGCCGACGACGCCGAGTACCGCCGGCAACTGGTGGTCGCGCTGCGCCGCCCCGGCCGGATGGCGCCCCTGCGGGGCGTGATCCACCCGGTCCAGCCGCACTGGACCGCCCGTGCCCCGCAGGTGCGCCAGCCGGTGCTGGTGCTGATGGGCACGAAGGACCCCGACTTCCCCGACCCGGGCGCCGAGGCCCGGGCCGCCCGGCGACTCTTCGAGGTCGCCGAGGCCCGAATGGTCACCGACGCCGGTCACTACCCGCACGCCGACCGCCCCGAGGCGACGGCGAGCGAGCTGGTCGGCTTCCTGGCGGCGGCCAACCGTGCCTAGAGCCGGGCTCAACCCGGAGGTCGTGGTGCGGGAGGCGGCCCGGCTCGCCGACGAGGTCGGGTACGACCGGCTCACCCTCGCCGCGCTGGCGAACCGGCTCGGCGTGGCGCTGCCCAGCCTCTACAAGCACGTCAAGGGCGCCGAGGCGCTCGCCCAGCGACTCTCCGCGCTGGCCACCGCCGAGATCGCCGACGAGATGAGCACGGCCGCCGCCGGTCGTAGCGGCGACGAGGCGCTGCGGGCCGTCGCCGTGGCCTACCGTTCGTACGCCCGCCGGCATCCGGGCCGCTATCCCGCCACCCAGCGGGTACCGGATCCGACCGACCCGGCACACCTGACCGCCGGGGAGCGCGCGGTCGGAGTCGTCTACGCCATCCTTCGGGGGTACGGCATCGACGGTGACAGCGCGGTGGACGGGGTCCGGATGTTCCGGGCGGCCGTGCACGGCTTCGTCTCGCTGGAGGCGGCCGGTGGCTTCGGGCTGCCCCGCGAGGTCGATCGTTCCTTCGACCGGATGGTCGCCGCGCTGGACGTCGCGTTCCGATCCTGGCCGGTGTCGGGGGAGTCGGACGCCACCTGACCGGGCGGCCCATCGCTCTTTCGCCGGCACCACCGCAGGCCTTACCCTTCGCCGGTGAATCACGGGGGCCCTTCGGCCGACGACCATCCGACACCCGCCGACGCGACGCCGGTCGAGGCGATGCCGGCCGACACGACATCCGCCGACGCGACGCCGGCCGGCGTGCCGGCGACCGACCCGACGTTCAGCGCCACGACGCCGGCGGCGCCCGGGCCGGCAACAGCCGACGCCGGCCCGGTTCCCGCACGTCGCCGACGTCGGCGGTGGCCACTGTGGGCAGCCGTCGTCACGGTCGTGCTGGTGCTGGCCGGGAGCATTCCGGTGGTGCTGTTGTCCGGAGGGCTCACCGACGGCCCGGTAGGGGAGCCGGCGGCGGCCGCCTCGCCGACGGAGAACCCGACCACGGTCGCCGCCAGGCAGGTCGCCGAACGGATCGCGGGGCAGTTGGACAAGCAGTCCGCCGCGTTGCTCAGCGGTGACCGGTCCGGGTTCCTGGGAATCGCGGCTCCCGCCGCCCGGAGTGACCTGCGCCAGCGCTTCACCGCGCTGCGGGCGCTGCGGGTGAAGCACTGGACGGCCCGCCCAAGTGGCCTGCCCACGACAGCCGGCAAGGCCGGGGAGTGGCGACTCGCGGTCGAGTTCCAGTACTGCTTCGTGGTGCCGGACTGCCGTCCCAGCCCGCTGATCGTCCAGACCCGGTGGCGCGACGGTGCCGAGCCGCGACTGCTCGCGTTCGGCAGGTCGAAGACCGCGCCGACGGTCGGCGACCGGGCCAACGGTCAGCCCGGCAGCCTCCCCTGGGAGGTGACCGAGCTGGTCTCGAAGGTGGGTAAGCGCACGATCGTGGCCACCGCACCGGCGCACCGCCACCGGCTGCCGGGCCTGTTGAAGCGGGCCGAGGCGGCGGCGAAGGTGGCCGACGGTTACGCGGTGGCCGGCCAGACGCCCGACCGTTACCGGATCTTCTACGCGGGCCCGAAGGAATGGAAACGCTGGTACGGCGGCGACCATCCGGAGTGGAGCGCCGGCTACGCGATCAATGTCGGCGGCGGTCACTACGAGATCGTGCTCGGGCCCGACAGCTTCGACTACGGTCCCGGTCTCGACGAGGTGCTCCGGCACGAGTTGGCGCACGCCGCCACGCTGCCGGAGAAGCGGGACTACTCGGACGACTCGACCTGGTGGCTGGTCGAAGGGCTGGCGGAACTCGCGGCGACCGACGGCCAGCCGATCGCCCGGTACGACGGGTTGGCCGACACCCGCCGGCTGGTCAGGGGTGACTGGGACGGCAAGCTCGACACCATCGCCCCCGACGACGACAGCTCGGACCGGGCCGTGACCGGCAGCTACGGCATCGCGTACCTGGCCGCCCGCTACTTCCTCGACCGGTTCGGGGAGGAGCGGCTGCTCGCCTTCGCCAAGGTCGTGCTGCACGACCGCCGGATCCCGCGACAGACCGCCGAGGAGATCTTCGACGAGGACTGGACGAGCCTGCACAAGGAGTGTGTCGCGTACATCCGCGCGGCCGTGCGCTGACCGGGGCGGGCGCGGTGCCGCCTACATCGACGGGGGCTCGTAGCATGTGTCCCGTGCGCCGCTCCGACTCGCCGCGGCTGCCAGCCACGCGGCTCCGCCTGCTCACCGCCCTGCTCGCCGTCACCGTCCTGACTCTCACCACCGCCGCCTCCTGCGGCGGCGACGAACCGTCGATCGCGCTCGCCTCGGCGGCGCGGGCCCCCGTGGCCGAGGAGATCGACGCCCCCGCCACGGTTGTCGCCCGGGCCGCAGCCACCCTGACCGCCCCGGCGGACGGCACCCTGGCCCGCCTCCGCGTCGAGCCGGGCCAGCGGGTCAAGCGGGGTCAGGTGCTCGCCGTGATCAACTCACCGTCGGCCCGGGAACGGCTCCGCCAGGCTCGTGCCGCGCTGAACGCCGCGAAGCGGGCCGGAGGCGGTGGCGGCGGCGGGGACCTCGCCGGCTCCCTGCGCGGCACCGACCGCGCCGCTGGTGAGGCGCACGCCGCCGCCCGTGCCGCGGCGGCGAAGATCAGTGATCCGGAACTGCGGAAGGCCCTGCTCACCCAGGTGGAGGCCGCACAGCGACAGTACGACTCGGCAGCCCGGGCCGCCGACCGGGCGGTACGGGAGGTGCAGCGCGGCGTCCGCAACCTGAACTCCGCCGTCGGCGCGCTCGCCACCGCCCAGCGACTCCAGGCGCAGCAGGCGTACGACCTGGCCAAGGCGACCGTCGACGCGTTGACCCTGCGCGCTCCGATCGCCGGGGTCGTGCAACCGGGCGGCACCAGCACCGGCGGTGGCTCGGCGGGTGCGCTCGCCGGGCTGCTGGAGTCGGGCGGGATGCCGACCGGGATCGGCCCGGAGGCACTGGGCACACCGGCCGGACCCCCGCCGGGTGTGGACACCGCGATTCCGGTCGGTGGTCGGGTCACCGCCGGTACCCCGGTGCTGACGGTGGTGGACACCCGCGAGTTGGGCCTGCTCGCCGAGGTCGACGAGACGGACGTGCTGCTGGTCCGGCCCGGACTCACCGGCACCGTCGAGCTGGACGCCGTCACCGGCGCCAGCTACGAGGCGACGGTCCGCTCGATCGACGTACTGCCGAGCACGTCGGCGCGGGGCGGCGTGAGTTACCGGGTCCGGCTCGCCCTCGGCGCCGGCCGCTACGGTGAGGCCGAGCCGGCACCCACCCCACGCCCCGGGATGAACGCGGTGCTGCGGCTGCGGGTCCGGGAGGAGGCGGACGCGGTGACCGTGCCCGCATCGGCGATCTTCTCGATGGACGGTCGCGACACGGTCTGGCTGGTCCGCGACGGCCGGGCCGACCGGGCAGTGGTGACCGTCGGCGTGCAGGGTCAGGACCTGGTGCAGATCGTCGACGGGGTGCAGGCCGGCGACCGAATCGTGATCCGGGGTACCGACCAGGTCCGCGAGGGCCAGGAGGTCGGGTGAGCCGGGAGCCGGCGATCGAGGCGTTCGACGTGTCCCGGACGTACCAACTGGACGGGGTCTCCGTGCCCGCCCTGCGGGGGGTGTCGGTGACCGTCGGGTCCGGCGACTACGTGGCGCTGATCGGGCCGTCCGGGTCCGGCAAGTCCACCCTCATGCATCTGCTCGGCGGGCTGGACCGGCCCACCGGCGGAAGATTGGTGATCGGCGGCCGGGAGGTGAGCGCCCTCTCCGCGCCGGAGCTGGCCCGGTTGCGCAACGAGACCATCGGCTTCGTGTTCCAGGCCTTTCATCTGCTGCCGCGTACCTCCGCCGTGGACAACGTGGCGCTGCCGCTGGTGTACCGGGGCGTCGGCGCGCGCCAGCGGCGTGAGCGCGCCGCGGCGATGCTCGGGCGGGTCGGCCTGGGGCACCGGCTGCACCACCGGCCCAACCAGCTCTCCGGCGGCGAACAGCAGCGGGTGGCCATCGCTCGGGCCCTGGTCACGGACCCGACCGTGCTGCTGGCCGACGAGCCGACCGGCAACCTGGACAGCACCACCGGCGCCGCAGTGCTGGAGTTGTTGGAACGGCTCAATGCCGAGTCCGGGGTGGCGCTGGTGATGGTCACCCACGACGCGGAAGTGGCGGCGCGGGCCCGGCGACGCATCACGATGCGGGACGGTGTGGTCGTCGCCGACAGCGCCGCCCGGCCCGGCGCTGCGGCCGAGTTGGCCGGCGGCGCCCCGACGGACCGCGGAGCCGGCGCGTGAGGCTGGCCGAGGCGTGGCGGGTGGCGTGGGACGCGCTGCGCGCGAACCGGATGCGCAGCGCGCTGACCATGCTCGGGGTGGTCATCGGGGTGGCCTCCGTGGTGCTGCTGGTGGCCATCGGCACCGGCACCAAGCAACGGGTGGAGCAGCAGGTCGAAGGGCTCGGTTCCAACCTGCTGCTGGTCGTACCGGGACGTCTCGACGTGGGTAGCGCCCCGGCGCTCTCCCCGCTCACCCTGCAGGACGTGGAGGCCGTCGGCCGGGTGGTCGGTGACCCGAACCGGGTGGCGGTGACGGTGGCCTCCGGGGCCACCGTGCGGGCCGGCGCCCGGGAGGACTTCACCACCGTGCAGGGGGTGCTGGAGACAACCCCCACCGTCTTCGCCCGGGAACTGGCCCGGGGGCGTTACCTGACCCGTTCCGACGTGGACACCGGCCGGCGGGTCGCGGTGCTCGGCGACTCGGTCGCCCGCTCCCTCTTTCCCGACCGGGAGGCGGTCGGCCAGCAGGTGAACGTGGCCGGCGTCCGCTTCCGGGTGATCGGCGTCTTCGTCCCGCTCGGGCAGAGCCTCGGTGTCGACCGGGACGACGAGGTGCACGTGCCGGTGACCGCCGCCCAGCGGCTCTACGGCACCCAGCGGGTCGACGCCATCGCCGTGAAGGCCCCGGACCGGGAGCGGATCGACGAGCTGGGCGAGCGGATCGTGACCGAGCTGAACGGTCGGCACCCGGGTACCGAGTTCAGCGCCGTCACGCAGGAGCAGATCCTCGGTGTGCTGGGTGACATCCTCGGCATCCTGACCGGTGTGCTGGCCGCCATCGCGGGCATCTCGCTGCTCGTCGGTGGCGTCGGCGTCTCCAACATCATGCTCGTCTCGGTTCGGGAACGGACCCGGGAGATCGGTCTGCGCAAGGCGGTCGGCGCGCGACCCCGGGACATCGGGGTGCAGTTCCTGTTGGAGGCGGTGCTGCTGACCTCGGTCGGTGGGCTCACCGGGATGGCTCTCGGCGTGGGCGGAGCGCTGCTGGTGGCCGCCATCTCACCCATCCCGGCGGCGGTGACCTGGTGGTCGCTGGCACTGGCGTTCGGCGTCTCGGCGGCGGTCGGGATCGTCTTCGGGGTGGTACCCGCCCAGCGGGCCGGCCGGCTCGACCCGGTGGTGGCCCTGCGCGCTGAGTGATCTCTCCGATACCTGCGGCCGAGGTTGATCGTTGCCGAAATCCCGGCTACGGCACCCGACCAGGGGTTTTTCGCCGCCGGACCGGATCCGTTCCATGATCAGTTGCAGGAAGGGATCGCGCCGGTCACAGCCGCCCCGCTACCGTACTGGTAACACGCGCGTCGCCGGCCGCGCGGGAGGACCCGTGTGGCGGCACGCGCCGGGCATGGGATGGGTCGGGTGAGCCATGGCCGGGTCGCAGTCCGACGGTCGGCTGTCGGAGGTCAAGTTCCTGACCGTCGCCGAGGTGGCGACGGTCATGCGGGTGTCGAAGATGACGGTCTACCGCCTCGTGCACAGCGGTGAGCTGACCGCCGTGCGGGTGGGCAGGTCGTTCCGGGTTCCCGAACACGCGGTACACGAGTACCTGCGCGGGGCCTTCCAGGAGACCGCCTGACCCTGGTGCGGGCCGGGCGTGTGGGCCCGGTGGAACGGGCATCGAGCGGGGGCGCGTTGGTCCTGCTGACGCATCCCCGCTACGCTGGACTCCGATCGTGACCGCTGGTGCGCTCCGCCGCCCATCCCGCCGGTCCGATCCCTGTCCGCAAGCGGTCGTCGACGCCACGGCTCCGTGGTGTCCTCCCGGTCGCGCCGCACGTTGCATCGAAAGGCTGTCGTATGGGCTCGGTGGTCAAGAAGCGCCGCAAGCGCATGGCTAAGAAGAAGCACCGCAAGCTGCTGCGCAAGACCCGCGTCCAGCGTCGCCGTCTCGGCAAGTGACCGGTGCCGGGCCCGGGCCCGGCGTCCGTCCTTCGCCAACTGTCGACCCTCGGAGGCTCAGGTGATCAGGCCGTGGCTGCCCCGGCTCGGTCCCACCTGCCGGGGTAGGTGCCAGACATGACCCCCGGTGGCTCCCAGAGCCCTCCGGGGGTTGTCGTCGTGACCGGAGTCAGTCGCTATCTCGGCGCGCACGTCGCCGCCCGGCTCGCCGCCGATCCGCGGATCGACCGGGTCATCGGCATCGACCTGCCGGAGCCGGGCCCCGAGGTCGCCGCTCTGCTCGAAGGGGTGGAGCGGATCCGGGTCGACGCCGGCTCGGTCGGTGGTCTCCTCGCCGACCTCGACGTGGAGACCGTGGTGCACCTGGCTCTGGTCAGCGCCCCGGATCCGCAGCACGGTGGCCGGGCGGCGATGAAGGAGCAGAACGTCATCGGCACCATGCAACTGCTCGCCGCGTGTCAGCGGGCACCACGGCTCCGCAAGATCGTGGTCCGTTCCTCCACCGCGGCGTACGGTGCCTCCTTCCGCGACCCGGCGGTCTTCACCGAGGAGACCGAGCCGCGTGAGGTGCCACGCGGCGGTTTCGGCCGCGACATCCTCGACATCGAGGGGTACGTCCGTGGCTTCCGTCGCCGACGCGGCGATGTCACCGCCACCGTGCTGCGGTTCGCGCCGTTCATCGGCTCGACGGCGGACACCACGCTGACCCGGTACTTCTCCCAGCCGGTGGTGCCCACCATCTTCGGACGGGACGCCCGGTTGCAGTTCCTGCACTTCGACGACGCGTTGGAGGTGCTGCACCGGTCGGTCGTCGAGGACCACCCCGGCACGTTCAACGTGGCCGGCCCCGGTGTGCTCGCGCTCTCCCAGGCGATCCGTCGGGCCGGGCGGGTCGCCGTGCCGGTGCTTGAGCCCGGTCTGTCCGGTGCCGCCGCGCTCGCCCGGGTCATGGGCTTCGGCCGCTACGGCCTTGACCAGGTCGACCTCTTCGTGCACGGTCGGGTGGTGGACATCTCCCGCCTGGAGCGGGAGTACGCTTTCACGCCCCGCTCGACCGCCGCCGCCTTCGGCGACTTCATCCGCGCCCACCACGGGCGTGCCGTGGTGACCCGGGCCCAGCTGGCCGCTGCCGAGCAGGTGGTGCTCGACCACATCCGGCAGGTCCGTACCGCCGTCCGGGAGCGGTCGTGACCGGTCCCGAGGAACGGCGCGACGGGGCGCGCCTCGACGACCGGTACGCCGTACCGCCGCCGGTCGCGCCCGACGCGGACCCGGTACGACGCAACGGGCACCGCCCGGCCGGCGCGGACCAGGCGGGCGACGTCTGGGACCGCCGGGTCGCCAGCGGCCTGGCCTTCCTGCGTCGGCGGCTGGCCGGCGACTACGAGGTGGACGAGTTCGGGTTCGACGCGGAGCTGACCGAGGCGGTCTTCCATCCGCTGCTGCGTCGGCTCTACCGTGACTGGTTCCGCACCGAGGTCACCGGCCTGGAGCACGTACCCGCGGACGGGGCGGGGCTGATCGTCGGCAACCACTCCGGCACGGTGGCCCTTGACGCGCTGATGCTCTCCACCGCGCTGCACCACGAGCACCCCGACCACCGCTACCTGCGGCTGCTCGGCGCGGACCTGGTCTTCCGGATGCCGGTGGTCTCCGAGATCGCCCGCAAGACCGGGGGCACGGTGGCCTGCAACCCGGACGCCGAACGGTTGCTGAGCAACGGCGAACTGGTGGGTGTCTTCCCGGAGGGCTTCAAGGGTGTCGGCAAGTTGTACGCCGAGCGCTACAAGCTGCAACGCTTCGGTCGCGGCGGCTTCGTCTCCGCGGCGCTACGCACCGGCACCCCGATCATCCCGGTGGCGATCGTCGGCGGCGAGGAGATCTACCCGATGCTCGCCGACATCAAGCCACTGGCTCGCCTGCTCAAGCTGCCGTACTTCCCGGTGACCCCGACCTTCCCGTGGCTCGGGCCGCTGGGCATGGTGCCGTTGCCGAGCAAGTGGCTGATCGAGTTCTGCCCGCCGATTCCGACCGCCCACCTGATGGACTCGGCGGACGATCCGCTTGTCGTGTTCAACCTCGCCGACCAGGTGCGGGAGACAATCCAGCAGACCCTGCACCGGCTGCTGGAGCGCCGGCCTGACCCGTTCGGCCCCTGAGGTGTTCCGCCTGGCCCGGCTGGTCAGCCGGTGCGGCGGCGGCGCTGCATCGCCACTCCGGCGGTGACCGCCCCGGCCACCAGGCCGGCCGCCGCGGTCGACGGCACCGCGATCTTCACCGCGCGGCGGCCGGTCCGGAAGTCGCGCACCTCCCAGCCCTGCCGGCGGGCCTCCCGCAGCAGGGTCGAGTCCGGATTGACCGCCACCGCCCGGCCCACCGCCGAGAGCATCGGCAGGTCGTTGGCCGAGTCGCTGTAGGCGGTGCAGCGGCTGAGGTCCAGTTCCTCCACCGTGGCCAGCGCCCGGACCGCCTCGGCCTTGGCCGGCCCGTGCATCAGATCACCGACCAGCCGGCCGGTGTAGGCACCGTCGGCCATCTCGGCGACCGTACCGATCGCGCCGGTCAACCCGAGCCGGGCGGCGATCACCCGGCCGATCTCCACCGGGGCGGCGCTGACCAGCCAGACCCGTTCGCCGCGGTCGAGGTGGCCCTGCGCCAGCCGGTGGGTGCCGGCCCAGATCCGTGGTGCCATCAGCTCGTCGAAGATCTCCTCGGTGAGCCGTTCCACGTCGGCCACGCGCCAGCCCTCGACGAAGGCGAGGGCGGCCTCCTTGGCGTGCGACATGTCGGCGGCGTGTTCCCGGGCGAGCAGCCGGAAGCGCAGCTGTCGCCAGGCGAACCGCGCCAGGTCGCTGGTGGTGAAGTATTTCCGGGCGGCGAGGCCACGGGCGAACCAGTAGATCGAGGCGCCCTGCATCATCGTGTTGTCCACGTCGAAGAAGGCGGCCGCACTCGGATCGGGAGTCGTCGGGGGAGCAGGTTCGGTCTGCGCCCAACCGGAGGTGTGCCCGTGCTCGTCGGTACTGACGGTCACCTTGCGGTTACGCGCCATCCGTCCCCCTCACGTCGCCCGCCACCGCGAGGGTAGCCGGCCGTCGGGCTTGTGCCCGATTCCGGGCGGCGGCCGGTGAGCCGTACCGGCCGATCCAGGCCGGGCCCGGAGGCCGGCGTCAAGAGCAGGCTGCGGGAATCGGGCCGAGGGTGTCGCTGGTGACGGTGGCCTGCTGGCCGCAGGCGATGGCGGCGCGTAGGGCGCTGGCACGCTCGGCGACGGAATCGAGCAGGGCCAGCGACTCGCCGGTGCGGACCCGGTCGGCCCGGGAGCCGCGATCCAGCAGCGCGCCCAGGGAACGGCGCTGTTCGGCGAGAAAGGCGTCGACCCCGGCCAGCGCCGCAGGATCCGAGCGCTGCGCGGCGGCCCCGGTCAGCAGGCGTACGCCCTGCCGGGTGTCCGCATCCATGTCGTCCAGCACGGCGCTGTACCCGCCACGGCTGCCCCGCAACGAGGACGCCTCGGCCAACCGGGTGCGGGCGAAGTCGAGGAAGAGTTGGCCCCGGCTGATGTCAGAGCTGGTGAGCGCGAGTTGGGCCCGTTCGGTGCTGCGCTTCATCCCGTACAGCGCGTCGCCGGGCACCGCGTTCTCACTGGCCGCGGAGATGCCGGAGACGGCCACCGCACCGGCGGCGATGCCGATCAGGATCGCACCGCGTGCGCGGGCCCGACGGGCGGTGACCGCGGGCAGCAGGGAGCCACGGCCGGATCCCGCCTTCTCCGCCGTCGGGGCGGCGGCCGGTGTGCCGACACCCTCGCGAGCGGCGGTGGCCAGCAACATCGCCCGCAGGCCGGTACGGAATTCCGCATCCACCTCGGCGGGGGGCGGATTGGCGCCGAGTTGCCGGCCGAGCGCGACGAGCGGGATCAACTGGTCGTCGTCCCTCGATCGCACGTGATGACGTCTGCCGCCGTTGGCTTCGTCGAGAAGCTGCGCGAAGCGCTCGGCGCGCCGACGGGAGAAGAGGGCGTTGTCCACCGTGGCACCTCCTCTCGCTGGTCACGGCCGGTTGGCCGCGTTCACCGCCAGCGACCGATGACCTCGTGACACCACGGCGGGTGGCCATCGTCGGCACCGTCGCGGGTCATCCGGAGGACCCCGGGGGTTTCCGGCCTGTCACCGGTCGCACCCGGAGAAACGCGCCGTACCGGGGGCGGGTTACGGGCCGGCCGGTGCCGAAATTACGCAAAGTGATCGCTTCCAGGTCGAAGGAGCCCAGGTGGTGGCCGGAGCCGGCGGCCACCTGCCGGTGCAGGGGATTACGGCTGGAAGCCGTCCGGGAGCAGCCGGGCCAGGGCCCGGACGGCGCGGTACTGGAGTGCCTTGATCGCGCCCTCGTTCTTGCCCATCGCCCGAGCGGTCTCGGCCACCGAGAAACCCTGGAGAAAGCGGAGCACGATGCACTCCTGCTGTTCAGGGTTGAGGCGCTTCACGGCGCTCAACAGAGCGACGTTGGTGATGTGCTCCACCACCGCCGCCTCCGGGCTGCCCTCCGGGCCCCGGTCCTCGCGGTCGGCGTCGAGCACGTCGCCGGTGGTCACCTCAAGGCGGTACCGGCCGGACTTGAAGTGGTCGGCGACCAGGTTGCGGGCGATGGTCACCAGCCAGGCCCCGAGGTCGCGACCCTGCCAGGTGAAGCTGCCGATCCGCTTGAGCGCCCGCAGGAAGGTGTCCGAGGTGAGGTCCTCGGCGAGCTGCCGGTTGCCGACCCGGAAGTAGACGAAGCGGAACACGGTGTCCACGTAGCGGTCGTAGATCAGCCCGAACGCCTCGGCCTCGCCTGCCTGGGCACGTTCGACCAGGGCCCAGACCTCGGTCGCCGGATCGGACGGGTCCGGGCGGCTCGGGAATCCGGTCGAGGTGCCGGTCGTCGCGGCCACCGCCGGAAGCACCGCGGTGTCGGTGGTGGACACCTCGGTGACCGGTGCGTCCCCGCTGCGCCGCGCCTGGGCCGGCATCGTCGGCCGGTTCGGGGAGGCGACCCGTCCACCGGGGGGTTTCGTGTTGCCCCCCGGCACGGGTGGTCGATGCGGCGGTTCGTTCTGATGGGGCCGGCTGCCCACCCGTCGTGCGGTGCTCTCGCCCCGGACGGTGAGGTTGCCGGAGGCGTCCTGCGCGCCGTGGGCGCCGCCGCGTTCGTTGACTGGAGTGCGGGCGGCCGGACCGGTCAGGCCGAGGGGACGCTCGGCGAAGCCGAAGGCGGTCATCGCACCGCCTCCGTTCCGGCCGTCGTCGCCGGTTCGGCGACGGCCGGCGGACCGGTCGTCGCCCCGCCGGGCAGGGCGGCTCCGGGGTGTGCCGGCGGGCGGCAGATCCCCTTGAGGTGCTGGTCCAATGCGCTCAACGGCACGGGGGCCTCCTCGGGCTGAGGGGTGTCGACTCACGGCAAATGGGGTGAGCCGACCCGAGTGATGATAGGGCCAACGTCACCCGCGCGTGGCAAGTCCGTTACACAGGGCCAAAGTATTTCCTGACGTGTCGCATCCCTGGCGGACCGGTTGTCCGTCGGGTGTAGTTGACAACCGGCGGTCGGCCTGTTCCCCAGTGGATTTGCTGTTCGTGCTGGTGGAGGGCTGGATCGTCGACGGGTGGCACGGCCGTGGCGGGGCCGGCGCGAAGCCCGGGCCGGAGGTCGACGGTGCGCCGCCACCGCGTCCGTCCCGCACCGTCGGTGACGTCTGTCGAGTTCCGTGGACGGGACTGCGCCGTACCCCGTGGACGGTTCCCGCGTTCATCCGAGCGGGGCGAGCGGCGGCGACCGTCATTCGTGGGCGTGGCCGTGCGCTGCGGGCTGTGCCAGACTCAGCCACCGTGCAGGATCCAGACTCAGCAGCCGGTCCCAGCCTCGCCGACCGCCTCCGACGGGCGGCGGAGCGGCACGCCGACAAGCCCGCACTGCACTGGCAGGGCCGGACGATCACCTGGTCCGAACTGGATGAAGAGGTCACCGCCACGGCCCGGGCACTGGCTGGCGCCGTGCCGGGGGCCGAGCCGACCCGGCCGGCGGCGCGGGTCGCGGTGGCGCTGCCCAACGCGCCGGAGTTCGTGATCAGTCTGCTCGGCGCGTTGCGCGCCGGCTTGATCGCGGTGCCGGTGAATCCCGGCCTGACCGCCCGCGAACTACGGCACATCCTGGCGGACTCGGGTGCGTCGGTGCTGATCGCCACCGAGCGGATCCGCGATCTGGTGACGGAGCTGGACCTGCCCGCGCTGGTCGCGGTGCACACGAACCCGCCGACCGCCGGTGGTGAACGGACCTTTCCGAACCGCCGTGGAGACGACCTGGCGTTGCTGCTCTACACCTCGGGCACCTCGGGTTGGCCGAAGGGAGCCATGCTCTCGCACGGCGCGCTGGCGGCCAACCACGAACAGGTCGGCCGGATCGAACCGCCGGTGGTCGGCCCCGACGACACGGTGCTGCTGGCACTGCCGCTGTTCCACGCGTACGGCCTCAACGCCGGACTCGGTGCGGTGATCCACCATGGGGCGACCGGGGTGCTCGTCGACGATCCGGGCCCTGACGCGGCGCTCACCGAGATCGCGCGGCACCGGGTGAGCGTGCTGGTCGGCGTACCCTCGATGGTGCAGACCTGGTCCCGGGCGGACGCCGACGACCTCGCCACGGCGATGGCTGCGGTGCGGGTCGTGGTCTGCGGCGCTGCGCCGCTGGAACCGGTCGACGCGGCGCGCTTCGCGGAGGTCTCCGGTCGCCCGGTGCACGTCGGGTACGGGCTGACCGAAACCGCTCCGGTGCTCACCTCCACCCTGGTCGGCGGCGAACCCCGACCCGGATCGATCGGCCGCCCGTTGCCCGGGGTGGAGGTACGGCTGGTCGGTGCGGACGGTGCCGAGCTGTGGCGCGACGGAGTCGCCGTCCCCGACGACGACCCGGACGAGATGCACCTCTCCGACCCGGCCACCGGCACCGACCCGGGTCAGCTCGTGGTGCGCGGCGCCAACCTCTTCTCCGGGTACTGGCCGGACGGCGCGGGCGGGCCGGACGCCGACGGCTGGTGGGGCACCGGTGACGTCGCGTACGCCGACGCCGACGGCGATCTCTTCCTGGTCGACCGGCTCGGTGAACTGATCCTGGTCAACGGCTTCAACGTGTACCCGCACGAGGTGGAGCTGGTGTTGTCGGCACATCCGGCGGTGGCGGAGTCGGCGGTAGTGGGCGTGCCGCACCCGAGGACCGGGGAGACTGTCCGGGCGTACGTGGTGCCGGTGCCGCGGGCCGGTGTGACCGGTACCGAGCTGATCGCCCACTGCACGCGTAACCTGGCCAGATTCAAGTGCCCGACCGAGGTCGAGTTCGTCGACGTGTTGCCGCGCTCGGTGATCGGGAAGGTACGCAAGACCCAGCTCGGCGCGACGGAGGAGACCGATGCGTGAACCCCGCCTGACCCTGATGACCCGGCCCGGCTGCCACCTCTGCGAGGACGCCAAGGCGGCGCTCGATCGGGTGGTCGCGGTCACCGGCGACCGGTGGATCGAACGGGACGTCAGTGGCGACGTGGAGCTGGAGCGTGAGTACGGCGACCGGCTGCCGGTGGTGCTGCTCGACGGCCGGGAGCACGGCTACTGGCGGGTCGAGGAGGAGCGGCTGCTGCGGGACCTGACCACCCCGCAGCTCTGAGCCTCCCGTGCCACCGTCCTGCCGGATAGGGTGCGGCGATGACCTCTGCGACCCCGCACCTGGTGTGGGACTGGAACGGCACCCTGCTCAACGACCTCAACCTCGTGGTGGCCTGCACCAACGCGGTGTTCTCCAGCGAGGGCGGGCCGACGGTGACCGCCGACGAGCATCGGGTGCGGTTCCGTCGGCCGATCGCCGACTACTACGCGGAGGTGCTCGGCCGGGCGGTGGACGACGACGCCTTCGGCCGGCTCGACAAGATCTTCCACGAGGCGTACCGGGTGGGTCTGACCACCTGTGAGCTGGCGCACGACGCCGTCGACGCGATGGCCGCCTGGCCGGGCAGCCAGTCCCTGCTGTCGATGTGGTTTCACGACGAGCTGGTGCCCGCCGTCGAGACGTACGGGCTGGCCGACCGCTTCGCCCGGGTCGACGGGCTGCGGGCGCAGGTCGGCGGCGATCGCAAGGCGGAGTCACTGGTGCGGCATCTCGACGCGATGGGCGTCGACGGACGGTCGGTGGTGCTGATCGGCGACTCGCTGGACGACGCCGACGCGGCCCGTTGCGTCGGGGCCCGTGCCGTCCTCTACACCGGCGGGTTCACCGACCGTTCCCGCCTGCTCGCCTCCGGTCACCCCGTCGCCGACACCCTCAGCGAGGCGGTGACCCTCGCCACCACACTCGCCGACCAGCCCCGGCGATCATGAGTTTCCCGCGCTCGATCACGTCGTGGCGGGGAGTGACAATTTCATGATCAACGAGACGGGGGCGGTGTGGGGCCGCGTGTGATTGGTCAGAGAAGTCGGGATTGAGCCATAATCGCGCGGGTGCTTGCCGGGTGGCAGTGATCGATCTTGGGGGATGGAGGAGCTGGTGGGGGCGCGGGCCGGGCCAGCAAGATCGCGATTTGTGCACGTCTTCACAAGCGCCTACTCTGTAATTCCGACGCGCCCTGCTAGCACAGCCGGCAACATCGGTCGCCAGCGGGAGTCCCGAAACGGCCGACCGGTGGAGTTGGTCGAGGATCGCACCGCACGGAGTCTCATGAGTCAGCACCGTCACCCTGGCGCGCCCGGTCGCGCCGGTGCCGTACCGGCGCTACCGGACCTGCCCGAGGCGACGGTGGCCCGGCTCCCCGAGTACCTCCGTGCCCTGCACAACCTCGCCGAAACCGGCCACGAGACGGTTTCCAGCGAAGGGCTGGCCAACGCCGCCGGGGTGAACTCGGCCAAGCTCCGCAAGGATCTGTCCCAGCTCGGGTCGTACGGCACCCGGGGCGTCGGCTACGACGTCGGGCTGCTGATCGACCAGATCGAGTACGTGCTCGGGCTCACCCAGCGCCGGGCCGTCGCTCTGGTCGGTGTGGGTAACCTCGGTCACGCCCTGGCCGGCTACGACGGCTTCGCCAGCCGCGGCTTCCGGATCGCCGCCCTCTTCGACGCCGACCAGGAGCGGGTCGGCGAGGAGATCAACGGCCTGGTCGTACGGCACGTCGACGAGCTGCCCCGGGTGGCCGCCGAGGAATCCATCGCGATCGGTGTCATCGCCACCCCGGCCGCCGCCGCGCAACGGGTGGCGGACCAGTTGGTCGCCGTCGGCGTGACGAGCATCCTGAACTTCGCTCCGTGCGTACTCTCGGTTCCCGAAGGGGTCGACGTGCGCAAGGTCGACCTCGCCATCGAGCTGCAGATCCTGTCGTTCCACGAGCACCGCAAGGCATCCCTGACCGCGCTCCCCGGCGCCGGTGGGTCCGCGCTCACCGCCCTGCCCGGTGGTCGCGCGGTCACCGAGAGCCAGGAGGCGATCGGCACGTGAAACTCCTCGTCGTGGGCGCGTCCTACCGCACCGCACCGGTCGCCACCCTGGAGCGGCTCGCGGTGTCCCCCAGCGGTCTCGACCGCATCCTGGCCCGGCTGGTCGCGCAGCCGTACGTGAGCGAGGCCGTCCTCGTCTCCACCTGCAACCGGGTGGAGGTCTACGCGGCGGTGTCCGGCTTCCACGGCGGGCTCGGCGACATCTGCGCCGTCCTCGCCGAGCAGGCGGGTTGCCAGCCCGCCGCGCTGGCCAACCACCTCTACGTGCACTTCGACTCCGCCGCGGTGGATCACGTCTTCCGGGTGGCCGCCGGCCTGGACTCGATGGTGATCGGCGAGGCGCAGATCCTCGGGCAGCTGCGCGACGCCTACCACTGGGCCAGTGCGGCGGACACCGCCGGACGGCTGCTGCACGAGCTGATGCAGCAGGCGCTGCGGGTGGGCAAGCGGGCCCACTCCGAGACCGGCATCGACCGGGCCGGCCAGAGCGTGGTCACCGCCGCGCTGGGACTCGCCGCCGGTCACCTCGACGACGACCTCACCGGTCGTCCCGCGCTGATCGTCGGTGCCGGGGCGATGGGCTCGTTGGGCGTGGCGACGCTCTCCCGGCTCGGTGCCGGGCCGCTGACCGTGACGAACCGGAGCACGGACCGGGCCGTCCGGCTGGCCGAGTCGTACGGCGCCGGTGCGCGGCCGATGGCCGAGCTGGCCGACACGCTCTCCACGGTGGACATCGTAGTGGCCGCGACCGCCTCTCCCGAGCCGGTCCTCACCCGCGAGGTGGTTGCCGCGGCGGCGGCCGGCCGCGACGCCGGGCGTGGCCCGTTGGTCCTGCTCGACCTGGCGGTACCGCGTGACGTCGGCCCCGGCGTCGCGGAACTGCCCGGCGTCGAGGTGATCGACATCGACCGGATGGCGGCGCTGCTCGCCGACGGCCCGGTCGCCGCGGACGCCGCCGCCGTCGAGCGGATCGTGGTCGGTGAGGTCGAGTCCTTCCTCAGCTGGCTGCGCGGTGCCGATGTGGCCCCGACCGTCGCCGCTCTGCGCGGTCGAGCCGACGACGTGGTCACCGCCGAGCTGCGCCGGCTCGCGCAACGCCGTCCCGACCTCAGCGAGGACCAACGTGCCGAGGTGGCCCGTACCGTCCACCGGGTGGTCCAGCGGCTGCTGCACCAACCGACCGTCCGGGTCCGCCAGCTCGCCGCCGAACCCGGCGGCGACCAGTACGCGGCCCTGCTGCGCGAGTTGTTCGATCTCCAGGTCCCGCAGACCTCGCCGGTCGACACCGTGCCCGACATCACCCCACCAGCCGGAGGTGAGCGATGAACGAGCCGCTGCGTCTCGGTACCCGCGGCAGCAAGCTGGCGATGGCCCAGTCGGGGCACGTCGCCGACGCCCTGACCGCGCGTACCGGACGTTCCGTCGAGCTGGTCGAGGTGATCACCGCCGGGGACCGGTCCAACGCGCCGGTGCACCGGCTCGGGGTCGGCGTGTTCGTCTCCGCGCTGCGTGACGCCCTGGTCGCGGGGACGATCGACTTCGCGGTCCACTCGTACAAGGACCTGCCGACCGCGGCCGCCGCCGGGCTGCACATCGCCGCGGTGCCGCCGCGACAGGATCCGCGCGACGCTCTCGTCGCCCGCGACGGCAGAACGCTGGCCGAGCTCGAGCCCGGCGCGGTCGTCGGCACCGGCGCGTTGCGCCGGATCGCGCAGTTGCACGCGTTGGGCCTGCCGCTGTCGGTCACCCCGATCCGGGGCAACATCGACACCAGGCTGGCCCGGGTGCTCGGGCCGGAAGCCGACCTGGACGCCGTCGTACTGGCCCGGGCGGGCCTGGCGCGCATCGAACGCGCCGACGTCGTCACCGAGACGCTCGACCCGATGCTGATGCTGCCGGCGCCCGCACAGGGCGCCCTGGCGGTGGAGTGCCGGGCCGACGACACCGACCTGGTCGAGCTGCTCGCCACGCTCGACCACGCACCGTCCCGCGCCGCGGTCACCGCGGAGCGGGCGATGCTGGCCACCCTGGAGGCCGGATGCTCCGCGCCGGTCGCCGCCTACGCCGTCATCGCCGAAGGCGAACCGACCGGCTCGGGTAACGAGGGTGACGTTGTTGAAGAGATCTACCTGCGCGGGGCGGTGATCAGCCCGGACGGCACTCGCGAGATCCGGCTGTCCCGCACCGGAACGCCCGCCGACGCGGCGGAGATCGGTAAGGCACTCGCCGCCGAACTCCTCGACCTCGGCGCCGACTCGATCCTCGGCCCGCAAGGACACGACGGCCCGGGGACCCAGCAATTTGGGAGCACAGAATGACCCGCACCCGTAAGCCCGTAGGCCGTATCGCGTTCGTCGGGGCAGGACCCGGCGACCCGGGCCTGCTGACCCGCCGGGCGCACGACGCCCTGGTCGACGCCGACCAGGTGGTGTACGACCGGGGAGTCCCCGAGTCGCTGCTCGACGTCGTCCGGGCCGAGGCCAGGTCCGACGCCCAGTTCACTCCGGCCGAGGGCGCGCCGGGCGACGTGGCCAAGGTGTTGATCTCGGCGGCCCGTTCCGGGCAGAACGCAGTGCACCTGGTGGCCGGCGACCCCTTCGGCCACGACTCGGTGGTCAAGGAGGTGCAGGCGGTGGCGCGTACCGCCGCGCACTTCGAGGTGGTTCCCGGGGTCGGCCAGGCCGAGGGGGTGGCCACCTACGCGGGCGTGCCGCTGCCGGGCGTGCGTACCGCCGCCGACGTCGAGGACGTCAGCACCCTGGACTTCGACGCGCTGGCCGCAGCCGTGCAGCGCGGTCCGCTGGCGCTGGCGGTCGACGCCGGCGACCTGGCCGCGATCCGGGACGGTCTGCTGGCCGCCGGAGTAGACGGCACCACCGACGTCGGGGTGACCGGGGACGGCACCGGGGAGACGCAGTACACCACCACGTCGACCGTGGACTCCTTCGTCGCGGCGGCACTCGGCTTCACCGGCCGGGTGGTGTTGACCGTCGGCGAGGGCGTGGGCCAGCGGGACAAGCTCAGCTGGTGGGAGAACCGTCCGCTGTACGGCTGGAAGGTGCTGGTGCCCCGCACCAAGGAGCAGGCCGGCGCGATGAGTGCCCGGCTGCGTGCGTACGGGGCCATCCCCTGCGAGGTGCCGACCATCGCGGTGGAGCCGCCGCGTACCCCGGCCCAGATGGAGCGGGCGGTCAAGGGCCTGGTCGACGGCAGGTACGCCTGGGTCATCTTCACCTCGGTCAACGCGGTGCGGGCGGTCTGGGAGAAGTTCGCCGAGCACGGTCTGGACGCCCGGCACTTCGGCGGCGTCAAGATCGCCTGTATCGGCGACGCCACCGCCGACGCGGTCCGCGCCTTCGGCATCCAGCCGGAGCTGATCCCCTCCGGTGAGCAGTCCTCCGAGGGGCTGCTGGCCGAGTTCTCGCCGCACGACGAGGTGCTCGACCCGGTGGGCCGGGTGCTGCTGCCGCGTGCCGACATCGCCACCGAGACCCTCGCCGCCGGGCTCACCGAGCGCGGCTGGGAGGTCGACGACGTGACCGCGTACCGGACGGTCCGGGCCGCCCCGCCGCCCGCCGAGATCCGGGACGCGATCAAGTCGGGCGGGTTCGACGCGGTGTTGTTCACCTCGTCCTCCACGGTCCGGAACCTGGTCGGCATCGCCGGCAAGCCGCACACGCGTACCGTTGTGGCTGTCATCGGGCCCAAGACGGCGGAGACCGCGACGGAGTTCGGCCTGCGGGTCGACGTCCAGCCCCCGCACGCGTCGGTGCCCGATCTGGTGGAGGCGCTCGCCGGCTACGCCGTCGAGCTGCGGGAGAAGCTCGCCGCGATGCCGGCGAAGCAGCGCCGCGGTTCGAAGGTGCAGGGGCCGACCGCGCTGAGGTTCCGGTAGCCGCACCGGCTCCGGATGGTTGTCTGGGAGGGCCCATGCCGTACCCCGAGATCCGGCCCCGCCGGCTGCGCCGCACCGCGGCGATGCGTCGGCTGGTCTCCGAGACCCGCGTCGACCCGGCCGAGCTGGTCGTGCCGATGTTCGTCAAGGAGGGGCTGACCGAGCCGCGGGCCATCGCCTCGCTGCCCGGTGTGCTCCAGCACTCGCGCGATTCGCTGCGCAAGGCGGCGGTCGAGGCGGTGCAGGCCGGGGTCGGCGGGATCATGCTGTTCGGGGTGCCGGAGTCGCGCGACGAGTGCGGCTCCGGCGGCCTCGACCCCAACGGCATCCTGAACGTCGCGATCCGCGACGTGGTCGCCGAGGTGGGCGACGCCACGGTGGTGATGAGCGACCTGTGTCTGGACGAGTTCACCTCGCACGGGCACTGCGGGGTGCTCGACCCGGCCGGTGAGGTCGACAACGACGCCACCCTCGCCGCGTACGCCGAGATGGCCGTCGCCCAGGCCGCCGCCGGGGTCGGGGTGGTCGGCCCCTCCGGGATGATGGACGGCCAGGTCGGGGTGGTACGCGCGGCACTCGACGCGGCGGGTCACACCGACGTGGCCGTGCTGGCGTACGCCGTCAAGTACGCCTCGGCCTTCTTCGGCCCGTTCCGGGACGCGGTGGAGTCGGCGCTGGAGGGGGACCGGCGGGCCTACCAGCAGGATCCGGCGAATCTGCGCGAGTCGCTGCGCGAGGTCGCGCTGGACGTGGCCGAGGGTGCCGACATGGTGATGGTCAAGCCGGCGCTGCCGTACCTCGACGTGGTGTCGGCGGTCCGCGCCGCCGTGGACGTCCCCGTGGCGGCGTACCAGGTCTCCGGCGAGTACGCGATGGTCGAGGCGGCTGCCGCGAACGGCTGGATCGACCGGGAGCGGGTGATGCTGGAGACGCTCACCTCGATCCGTCGCGCCGGTGCCCAGATCATCCTCACCTACTGGGCCGTCGAGGCCGCCCAACTGCTCCGCCAGCGCTACTGACGCTGTCGCCCAGCTCGCCGCCCCACCGGGCTCGGACAGGCTGTCGGCATGGCAACCTGTCACCCTGAGTGCCGATCCGCCCGCCCACCACTTCCCGTCTGCACATCCTTTGCTCTGCTTCACTCCACGCACAGTTGACGGAGAGTAATCGCTCGCAAGCCTGGGCTGCGATCTTGCATTCGTGTCAGTGCTGGTCAAGACCCATTGCGTGCATTGAAGCAGAGCAAAGGGTGCGCTGGGTGCCATCCCTGTCAGTCGGCGAGACGTCGCTGTCGTGACGCGCTGTGACGATCACGAAGAGTTGTCGCGGGCCGGGTTTCTGCGGTGTGTCCACAGGCTTGTCCACAGGGGTTGCCGTGCTCGGATCGGCGTCGGCAAGGTCGGTGCATGGCTTCCGTCTTCGATCCGCCGGACCTCGGTCCCACCGTCGGTCCCTTTCCCATCGCCGGCCTGGTGCGCCGCGCCCGACGGATCGTCGGGCTCAGCCAGGTGCGGATGGCCCGCTTCGCCAAGGTCGCACCGTCGACCGTCGCACGGGTCGAGGCCGGCAGCCTGACGCCGAGCCTGGCCGTGCTGGAGCGGTTGCTCGGTGCGGCCGGGCTCTACCTAGTGGCCGTCGACCAGGAGGGGCGGGTCGTACTGCCGATGGAGGTCTGGGACGACACCCGGGACGGCGCGGGTCGCCGTTATCCGGCGCACCTGGACACCATTCTCGACCCGGAACCGGGCGAGTGGTGGGGCAACATCTACGGTCTGGCCCGCCCGCCGGAGACCTACCGTCGCTGCCCGGTGGACCGGGAGGCACGACGGCGGCGCAGCCAGTGGGAGGTGCGGGTGGCCAAGTACCGAAACGTCCCACCGCCTCCGGACCCGCGCACCTGGTACGCGGGCTGACGGCCGGGCGTCGACCGCTCAGCGTGCCGCGTCGAGGCGGTGGACCAGTTCGGCGACGTCGACGCTGTATTCGCACCAGTCCCGGTCAGTGCGATAGCCCAGCTCTGCGTTGACCTTGAGCATGGCCTCGTTGGCCTGAGCGTTCCAGGTCTGCACCTCGGTCAGCTGCGGCTCGGCCGAGCGCAGCTCCAACAGCATCCGCGCCTTGATCGCCCGATCGATACCGTAGCCGCGGTGGTCCTGCACCACGATCGTGTCGTACTGATCGGCGCGGGTCGGGTGCTGAGCCGGCACGACCACCTCGGTCAGGCCGGCCACTTCGCCGGTCTTCTCGTGCAGGGCGAGCACGATGTACGGCTTCATGCCCCGTCGGTGCAGGCAGTCGAGGCTGTCCCGCAGCCGCTGTGGATCGTACGAACTGGGCCGCAGCTCGCCGTCCTCGATGTCCCGGATCTCCGCCTTGGCCCGCGCGTACGCCTCGATCAGCTCGTCCGGCGGACCGCCCGGGTGGAACTGGACGCGGTAGCCGGCGCCGACCCCGGTGGACATCTCCGCCAACTCGGCCCAGTCGACGCCGGAGAGATCGAGCACGCTGCGGGTCTCGACGTACTCCCGGGTGAAGCCGAGCGACTCGTAGAAGGCGACGGCGGGGGTGTCGCCGACCACCTCGACCCCGATCGACTCGAAGCCTTCCTGATAGACCCGGCGCGCCGCGCGCAGGACGAGGTCACGACCGAGGCCGCCGCGCCGCACGGCCGGGTGGACCAGCACCTCCAGCACGCCGATGCTGCCGAGCAGCAGCACGTGCACCTGGCCCAGGATGGCACCCGGGGTGCCGTCGGCGGCCGGGTCCTCCTGGGCCACCCAGGAGATCCGTCGTTCGCCCGGCATCACCTCGGCGAGGTACTCCCGCAGGGAACTCTCCCGCCACGGCGGATCCTGCGGAAGATCGGCCGCGAGGACCGCGTTCAGCGTGTCCAGCAGCGACGCGATCTCGGCGGACGACGCGGTCCTGGGGTCCCACTCGCGCACCATCACCCGTCTAGCTTGCCGTCATCGGCAGCCGGTGGGAAGTGTCCAGTTCTCCAATGTATGCGGACGATCACTTCACGTGCGACTGGCCTGTCCGTACCGGTTGGCGGCGTCGAAGACCTCCTGGGCGTACCTTCGGACATCGTTGTACGACAGGATCGCGTTCCACCAGTCACCCGGAATGGTGAGATTCCGGCCGCCCTTGCACAGGTACATGCCGGCGGCGAGCGCGGCGTCGTGGATGTTGTGCGGATCCTTGCGTCCGTCGTTGTCCGCGTCGGCGCCGATCTCCTGCCAGGTGGTCGGGATGAACTGCATCGGCCCGATCGCCCGGTCGTAGGTGGTGTCGCCGTCCAGTTCACCCCGGTCGGTGTCGGCGATCCGCATCCGACCGCCCTGACCGTCCAGCGGCAGACCGATGATCTCCGGGACCGCCCGCCCGTCCGCGCCGAGCCGCGCATTGTTGGCCTGGCCGTGGCGGGACTCGACCAGACCGATCGCGGCCAACGTGGTCCAACTCAGACCGCAGCTGCGGTCGGTCTCGGCCAGCACCAGCTCGGCGTACCCGTACGCCTGCATGGCGACCGGGTCGATGCCGACCTTGGTGCCCACCTCACGGGCCCAGCCGGCCAGGGCGTCGGACGGACGCCCGCTGACCGGCACCGCCCCGTCGCCCGGTGCCCCCGGCGGGGTCGCGCCCGGCGGAAGGGTCGCGGTGGGCGGCGGGAACTGCCCGGGGGGTGGCGCCTCGCCGGACGACGGCAGCGCGCCGGGCGGCGCCTGGGGCACATCGGCGGTGGCGTCCGCCGCCACCGGGCGCGGGGCACCGAGAGTCGCCGGCACCAGCAGCGCGCCGGCCGTGGCGGTCGCGGCGACCAGGGCGAGCAGGAACACGCCGGGCAGGGTCAGCCGGCCACTGGGCCGCCGAGACCAGTCGCGGGTCGCCCGGGCCGCGGCGCGAGGCCCGGGCAGGCGTACGGCGTGTGCGAAGCGCACCCGGCGGCGCCGGGCTGCCGATGCGCCGGCCTCCGGTGTGGACCCTTCGACGGCGGTCTTCGCCACCGCTGCGGCGACGGGGGCGTCGTCGGTTCCGGTCGTGGCACCGCCGTCCGCGCCGGCCGCCGGGGCGGCGTCCGTCCTGATGGGAGCCGCGGTGCTGGTCGATTTGCCGGCGGCCACGTCGTCGACCGGTCGACCGGATCCCAGCCAGGGCCGGCGGGGCCGGGGCAGCCCACTCGCCGGCCCGTCCGGGTCGACGCCGGAGCCGGCGCGCGGCGTGGCCGGTCGGAGGGGCCGAAGGGTCGTGCGCTCTTCGCCGTCTGCCACCTGTCGAGTATCACCCATGTCCCGGCGGACGTCAGGTCCGGTCGTAGGCTGATGCCATGCCCCGGTACGAGTTCCGTTGCCGCGCCTGCGGCGACACTTTCGAGGTCAACCGTCCGATGGCGCGGGCCGGTGAGCCGGCGCCCTGCCCACAGGGGCACGCCGACACGGTGAAGCTGCTTTCCACGGTTGCGATCACCGGCCGAGGTGGCGGCGTGCCGGGTGGCCCGTCCGCGCCGACCGGTGGGGGCTGCTGCGGTGGTGGCTGCGGCTGCTGACCGCGCCGCCCGGTCGCGAGTGGGTGGTACGGGTGATGCCGGCCTTGCCCGGACGCAGGGTCCGATGGCACCTTGGGTCGGAGTCTCGGCCGGCCGTTCTCACGATGCGTGATGATCTGGTTTCGGGAAGTATGGTGCCGAGACCAGGGGGGAGGTTCCACGCATGCCGCCACGGATCCACCTCCCGACCGGCTGGGTGACCTTCGTCTTCACCGACATCGAGGGCTCGACCCGGTTGGCGCAGATGCTCGGGCCCGGCTACCGGCCGGTGCTGTCCGAGCATCGGCGGCTGCTGCGTCGGACCATCGCGGCCACCGAGGGCGCGGAACTGCTGACCGAGGGCGACTCGTTCTTCCTGGCCTTCGACGACGCCGGTGCGGCGTTGACCGCCTGCCTGACCGCGCAGCGGGCGCTCGGCGAGCACGACTGGCCCACGCCGGAGGCGGCACCACGGGTCCGGATGGGCCTGCACACCGGCTGGGCGGAGCCACGCGACGGCGAGTACGCGAGCCCCGAGGTGCACCGGGCGGCCCGCGTCGCCGCCGCCGCGCACGGCGGGCAGATCCTCTGCTCGGCGGCCACCGCGGGACGGGCCGAACCACTGCCGGCCGACGCCTCCCTGCTTGACCTCGGGCTGCACCGGCTGCGTGGCTTCGACGACCGGGAACGACTCTTCCAGCTCGTCGCGCCCGGGCTGGAGCGGCAGTTCCCGCGACCGCGCACCGCCGACGCGGTGGCGCACAACCTGCCGATCCAGGTCACCTCGTTCGTCGGTCGGCAGACCGAGCGCGCCGAGCTGAGGCGACTCGTGGCCCGGCACCGGCTGGTCACCGTGCTCGGGGCGGGCGGCAGCGGCAAGACCCGGCTGGCCGTGGAACTCGCCACCGACCTGGTCGACGAGTACCCGGACGGGGTCTGGTTCGTGGACATCGCCTCGGTCACCGACCCGGGGCTGGTCGCCTTCGCCGTTGCCGCTGTGCTCGGGCTGCGTCCGGAACCGGGTCGTCCGATGGTCGACACCCTGGTGGAGTACGCCGCCCCCCGCCGGATGCTGATCGTGCTCGACACGTGCGACGCCCAACCGGCCTCCTGCGCCGAGGCGGTTTCCCGGCTGCTGGCCGGCGGTGGTGGGGTTCGGGTGCTGGCGACGACCCGGGAACCGCTGGCCCTGCCGGGCGAGGTGGTGTGGCGGATCCCGCCGTTGTCGGTCGATCCGACGCCCGACGGGACCGAGAGCGACGCGGTGGCCCTGCTGCTGGACCGTACGGCGGCGGCCCGGGGCGGGCGGCAGCCCGACCCGTCCGAGGCGGCCGACGTGCGGCGGGTGGTGCGGCGGCTGGACGGGCTGCCGCTCGCCATCGAGTTGGCGGCGGCCCGGCTGCGGGTGCTCTCGGTGGGGCAGCTCGCCGAGCGTCTCGACGACGTGCTCGGCACGCTCGACGCCGGCCGGGAGGACGCGCTGCCGCCACCGGCCAACCGGGGCCACAGCGGCAACCAGCGGGACACCGTCGACCTGGCCGCGGCGGCCACCGGTGCCAGCCCGTCGACCCCGGCCACCCGGGCGGTGGTCCGTTCGGCGAACGAACGGCACCTGACCATGCAGGCGACCGTGACCTGGTCGTACCGGACCCTCGGGCCCCGTGCCGCGCGGCTGCTGCGCTGGTTGGCGGTCTTCGCCGGCCCGGTCGACCTGCCCACGGTGGAGTGGCTGCTCGACGACGATCCGCTGGACCCGCTCTCGGTGCTGGTCGACAAGTCCATGGTGCTGGCGGAACCGCACGCCGCCCGCTGCACGTACCGGATGCTCGACCCGATCCGGGCCTACGCGGCCCGTCGGCTCGCCGAGGCCGGCGAGGAACGGGCCGCCCGTGACCGGCATGTGGCCTGGTCGGCGCATGCCCTGGAGCGGGCGCACCTCGGCCCCGACGGGCAACCGGTGACGCTCTCGCTGTACGCGCTGGATCCGCTCGCCGGGGAGCTGCGCGCCGCGCTGCGCTGGTGCGCCACGGGTGGCAGTGCCCGTGCCGGCCTGCGGCTGGCCGGCGGGCTGGACCAGTGGTGGCGGGAGCGTGGCCTGGCCCGGGAAGGGCGGCTCTGGCTGTTCCGGTTGTACGGCCGGCTGGCGGAGACGGGCGAGGTGATCCCGGAGGACGAGCTGGCGGCGGCCTACCACATGCACTCGCTGCATGCCGGGGGTGACGGCGAGTTCGGTGAGGAACTGCGCTTCTCGCAGCGGGCGGAGGCGGCCGCCCGCCAGGCCGGCGACGCCGGTCTGTTGGCCCGGGTGCTCGCCGGCCGGGCCGCCCCGCTGGTCGACATGGGACAGTTCGCCGAGGCGGAGCGGGTCTGCCGGGAGGTCATCGACTGGGCCCAGCAGCAGGGGGTCGAGTCCGAGGCGTTGTTCGCCGTGTTCCGGCTGGCCGAACTGCTGTGGCGGCGGGGCGCGCTGGACGAGGCGGCCGACCTGCTCGGCGCGGCCCGACCGGTGGAGGCGTCCCGGCCGGTCGACCGGGGACGTCGCTCGGTGGACATGCTGCTCGGCATGGTGGCCCTGGCCCGCGGTGACCTGGTGGCCGCGCACGAGCACCTGCTGGTGGCGCTGCGTTCGCGGATGAATCACGGCTTCCACGGGCGGGCCTGCGACACGTTGAACGCGGTCGCGGTGCGCTGCGCCGTCGGTGACCAGCCGCTGACCGCGGCCCGGCTCTTCGGTGCGGCCCAGGCGACCCGCGCGGGCCTGCGCTCGACGCCGGGCATCTACGAGTCGTACTGGACTGAGCGGCAGGCGGCGCTGCGGGCGATGCTGGGCGACGCGGCCTTCGACGAGGCGTACGGCGAGGGCGCCGAACTGGGTCTGGACGAGGCGGTGGCCCTGGCGCTCGGCGTCGAGCACCCTGATCTGGCAGCCGACTCCGGGCGGTTCTCGGCTGACGCGGGTCGCTCCGCGCCGCGCCAGCCGAGCACCGTGGACCGCCATACCGAGCACGCCTGATCCGGAGACGCCCGGCCGGGCTGGCCGGGCGTCCCGGTGGGCGCGTGTCCGTCAGGCGCGGGCGCGACGCTCGGCGTCGGCCTTCATCCGGGCGGCCCGGTCGATGTCGGACTGCTGGACGGCGGCGACCGACCCGAAGATGGCGACCGCCTGGTAGTAGGTCCACGCCAGGCTGAGGCAGGCCGGCCGGACGACGGAGTTGTACGTGGCGCAGGACCGCTTCAGGTCCTCGTAGAAGGCGCTGTCCAGCCTGGACTTGTTGGCGCTGAACTGACCGACCGCCTTGTAGTTGCGGTAGCCGAAGTCGTGCCGGAAGCAGGACAGGTCGAACTTGAACCCGAGCGGATTGTCCGGACTGGACGAGCAGTAGTCGGTCGACCAGTCGAAGTTGTACTCGGCCCAGGGCGCCCGGTTCTGCCGGGCGGAGTTCCAGGCGTTGTAGCTGCTGACGCTGGTCTGGGTCCAACTGGAGAGCACGGAGAGCTTCTGCTCCGGAGTCACGGCCGCCGTGGCGGGTGAGGCCACGGCGAGGGTGGTGAGCAGTGCGAGAACTGTCGAGGTCAGGAGGGCGGCGAGACGTCTGGGCACGGTCATACCTCCGCGGGGTGTGCGGTGGAGCCAGTTGTTACCGGCGAGTCACCGGAGTTAGACCAGTTTCGATCAATGCCGCGGCCTGCGGGTGTTACTCGCGAGAAATATTGGTGACCTGTGCTGAAACAGACGAATGCCCTGGACACCGTCGGCGTCCAGGGCATTCGTCTGTTCGGGTTGTTCCTAGTCGAAGAAGCGGGCCAGGTGGGTGGCGGAGGGGCCCTCGTCGTCCGGCCCCAGAGGCGTCAGGTCAGCGAAGATGGACGCACCGTCGGTGCCGGCGTGCAGGGGATACCAGCGCGGCGTGCCCGGCGGTCGCATCACGCAGACGCCCTTGACGGTCTGCACGTCCAGCAGCCGCACGTGGGTCGGGTCGGCCACCGCGTTGACGTGCCCCCACCAGGGACTCATCACGTGCAGCACGCCCTCCGGGCGGAGCACCCGGTGGCACTCGTCCAACAGGGGCAGGAAGTCGATCAGGTGCTCCAGGATGTGCACCGCGAACAGCACGTCGACCGAGTCGTCGGCCAGTGGCAGGGAGCCGGACAGGTCGGCGACCGCGTCCACCCCCGGTGCGGGGAAGATGTCGAGTCCGAGGTTGCCCGGCCACTGCTTGGTGGCGCCGCAGCCGAGGTCGACCACCACCGGGTCGCGTCCACCGACCCGCACCCGGCACCACACTCCGAAGACGCCGGCCAGCCGGCCGACCAGTTCGCGTACCAGCCGCAACTGAGCCGGCTCGTCGACCTCGCCGGTCAGGTGGGCGACGCCCCGGTCGAAGCGGACCTCGACTCCCAGCGGGCGTAGTCGCTCGTCGTGGCGGACCTGCTCCGCCCACGCCTCGGCGAGGAACCCGTCCACCGCCCGCAGCCGCTCGGCCGAGGGCGGGGTGTGTGCCAACGCGACCATACCGGCCACCTCCGGCCGGCCCGTTACCCGGATAGTTGCCCGGTATGCGCTGGTTGTCCCTGAAATTCGCGCCGAGTCAGCGCGGAAGGGGCCGCCGCGGACGCCCCGCGCGCATCCGCTGCCGTGGCGCGGCCGCCGTCCGGGGTCGTTTCAGGTGATACCGGTGCAACTCGTTGCTGCCGGGCAGGGAGGGGTCCTCGCTCATCGCGACCAGTTCCCAGCCCTGATCGCCGGCCCGATTGAGGTGGGCCAGCGCGGTGTCGCCGTACGGCGTGACGTCGATCATTGATCCGTCCGGGCCGTACCAGGAAAAGACCACCTCGAAGCCGAGGTCGTTGGTGGCGGCCTGGCGGCGCCGCACCAACAGGGCGTACTCCCACCTGAGCATGGGGTCATTCTCGCCCCGCCGACCGGATTCCGCCCGGATCAGAACTCGGCGATCCGCCCGGCGTCCATCCGCAGCCGCCGGTCGAGGCGTACCGCCGCCAGCATCCGTCGGTCGTGGGTCACCAGGAGCAGCGTGCCGGTGTAACTGGCCAGCGCGGACTCCAGTTGCTCGATGGCCGGCAGGTCGAGGTGGTTCGTCGGCTCGTCCAGCACCAGCAGGTTGACCCCGCGCCCCTGCAACAGTGCCAGCGCGGCCCGGGTCCGCTCGCCCGGGGAGAGCGTCGCGGCCGGCCGGAGCACGTGTTGCGCGCGCAGGCCGAACTTGGCCAGCAGCGTACGTGCGTCCGCCGGAGAAAGGTCCGGTACGGCGGCCCGGAAGGCGTCCAGCAGTGGTACGTCACCGAGGAAGAGTCCACGTGCCTGATCCACCTCGCCGACCACGACGCCGGGACCGAGCGCGGCCTGACCGGCGTCCAGCGGCAGCCGGCCGAGCAGGGCCGCCAGCAGGGTCGACTTGCCGGACCCGTTCGCTCCGGTCACCGCGACCCGATCCGCCCAGTCGATCTGAAGGTTGACCGGGCCGAGGGTGAAGTCACCCCGGCGTACCACGGCGTCGCGGAGAGTGGCCACGACGGCGCCGGCACGGGGTGCGGCGGCGATCTCCATCCGCAGCTCCCACTCCTTGCGCGGCTCCTCCACCACCTCCAGGCGCTCGATCAGCCGTTCGGTCTGCCGCGCCTTCGCCGCCTGTTTCTCGCTCGCCTCCGACCGGAACTTGCGGCCGATCTTGTCGTTGTCGTTGGCCTTGCGCCGGGCGTTACGGACACCCTTCTCCATCCAGGCACGCTGGGTGCGCGCCCGTGCCTCCAACCCGGCCCGGGTGTCGGCGTACTCCTCGAAGTCCGCGCGCGCCTGGCGGCGGGCCACCTCCCGCTCCTCCAGGTACGCCGCGTAGCCACCGCCGAAGTGGTTCACCTGCTGCTGGTGCAGGTCCAACTCCAGCACCGAGGTGACGGTGCGGGCCAGGAACTCCCGGTCGTGGCTGACCAGCACCGTGCCGGCGCGCAACCCGGTGACGAAGTTCTCCAGCCGCTCCAGGCCGGCGAGGTCGAGGTCGTTGGTCGGCTCGTCGAGCAGGAAGATGTCGTACCGGCTGAGCAGCAGCGACGCCAACCCGGCGCGGGCCGCCTGGCCACCGGAGAGGCTGGTCATCTCCTGATCCAGGTCGACCGCGAGCCCCAGTTCGGCGGCCACCTCCTCGGCCCGCTCGTCCAGGTCGGCACCGCCCAGCCCGAGCCAGCTCTCCAGTGCGGTCGCGTACGCGTCGTCCGCGCCCGGCGCGCCGGCGGTCAGCGCCGCCGTCGCCGCGTCGAGGGCGGCCTGTGCCTCGGTCACGCCGGTACGACGGGCCAGGAAGGCCCGCACCGTCTCAGCCGCGCGGCGCTCCGGCTCCTGCGGCAGGTGTCCGACGCTCGCGCCGGGTGGGCTCACCGCGATGCTGCCGGCCTCGACCGGAAGCAGACCGGCGAGGGTACGCAGCAACGTCGACTTGCCGGCCCCGTTGACCCCGACCAGGCCGACCACATCACCGGGCGCGACCACGAGGTCCAGGCCGGTGAAGAGGGTGCGCTCACCGTGCCCGGCGGCGAGGTCCTTGACGATCAGCGTGGCGCTCACAAGCAGCCGAGCCTACCCGTCACCGCGCGGCCGGGCCCCGGGACGAGGCAGACTCACGTGCGTGTTGACCACTCTGGCGATCGACTGCGGGGGCGGCGGGATCAAGGCGTCCGTCCTCGACGGGGCGGGCACCATGCGGGCCCAGCCGATACGGGTGCCGACGCCGTACCCCCTGCCTCCGGAGCTGTTCGTCCGGACCCTGGTGGAACTCGGCGGTCGACTGCCGGCGGCCGACCGGGTGACGGTGGGCATGCCCGGCATGATCCGGCACGGCGTGGTGGTGGCCACCCCGCACTACGTGACCCGCTCGGGGCCCCGCAGCCGGGTCGACCCGGCGCTGCTCGCCGAATGGTCCGGTTTCGACGCGCGCAGCGCGCTCTCCGGCGCGTTCGGCCTGCCGGCGCTGGTGCTCAACGACGCCGAGGTGCACGGTGCCGGAGTGGTCGCCGGCACCGGCTGCGAACTGGTCCTGACCCTCGGCACCGGGCTGGGCAGCGCGCTCTTCGACGGCGGGGTGCTCGCCCCGCACCTGGAGCTGTCGCACGCCCCGGTCCGCTGGGGCACCACCTACGACACGTACGTCGGCGAGCCGGAGCGCCGCCGGCTGGGCGACGCGTTCTGGTCCCGGCGGATCCGGCAGGTGGTGGAGGGGCTGCGCCCGGTCTTCCGCTGGGACCGGCTCTACCTGGGCGGGGGCAACTCGCGACGGATCCGCCCCGAGCAGCTCTTCCGGATGGGTGACGACATCGTGGTGGTCCCGAACAGCGCCGGCATCGTCGGTGGCGTCCGCGCCTGGGACCTCGCCACGGTGTAAGGAAGGGCACCCTGTTAACGCCTGGTGTATAGGAAGGGCACCCTATTAACCGTCGGGTCAGTGCCGGGAACAGTCGCGGTACCGCCGGTGTTGTGCCAGCGTCGGAGCAGTGGTGCGAACGGAGGGGGTGGCGGCATGGATCTTCTGGCCGAATACCGGCGGGCGACCCTGTTCTTCGAGGCGGGCGACCCCGGCGGCGCGGCCCGGCTGCTCGAACCGATCATCGAGGCCGAGCCGGACAACGCCGCCGTGCGGCAGCTGCTGGCCCGCGCGTACTTCCAGTCGGCCCAGCTCGGCCGGGCCGAGGAGCAGCTGCGGGAGCTGGTCGACCGCAACCCCAGCGACCACTACGCCCACCACGTGCTGGGCCGGACGCTGGAGCGGCTGAACCGGTACACCGACGCGCTGCGTCACCTGCGCATCGCGGCGGCCATGCACTCGTCCAACGACGACTACACCACTGCCCTGCGCCGGGTCGAGACCCGGGTCGGCGGCGGTCGCTGAGCCCGGACACACGTCGATAGGGCAGCCCGCTCGGGCTGCCCTATCGACGTCCTGGACCGGCCGGCGACCTGCCTACCATGGCCGCAATGACAGCCGACCGGACGGTGGACCTGGCATGAAGCTGAAGCTGGACCTGCACGACATCTTCAACAAGGGCCACGACATCGACCGTGCGCTGCGCGGCATCATGGACGAGGCGGTGGCCAAGAAGGCCACCCTCGTCGAGATCATCCCCGGCAAGGGCTCCGGCCAGCTCAAGAAGCGGGTGCTGCGCTTCCTCGACCAGAAGGACGTCAAGCAGCTCTACCACCGGGTCGAGAAGGACTCCAAGAACTTCGGTCGCCTCTTCGTCCACTTCCGCTGGAAGTAGCTGACTACAGGGGGTAGGTGCGGGCCACGGCGAGCATCTCGGAGCTGTGGGAGCCGGCGACGCCGACGTCGGGTGGGCGGGGGCGGAACCCGGGGAGCGCGTCGAGGCCGTCGCTGGCGTCCATGGCGCGTAGCGCGATCTGCTCCGCCTTCGGGGTGACGGTCAGCGTGATCTCGATTCCCTCGGGTGGCGGGGCGTGGAAGACCACCCCGAAACCCCAGCGCCCGTCGCGGCTCTCCACCGGGACCGCGCGGCCCGCGACCTCGGCCCGCCGCACCTCGGCGGTGGACGTGTCGACGTGCAGGGTGACCAGGCGTACCGGACGTTGCGGGGTGAGCCGCAGGCTCAACGTGCGTTCGCCGGCGGTGGTGGTGTCGGTCAGCACGTCGAGCCGGGGCGCGGGCAGGTCGGCGGACTGCGCCGGGCCGCCGAGCAGTTCGTCGCCGCCGATTCCGGGGAACTCGTCGGCAACCTCGACCGGTCCGTCCACGTACTCGTCGGTCCAGGGCTGCGGCTCGGTCTCGTGGCTGAGCCAGCGGGCCTGGCCGGTGCCGGCGTCCATGGCGTACATCAGATGGGTGGGTGCCGGATGCGCGGCGTCGAACCGGTCGACGGCGACGCCGGTCGCGGCGAGGACCACCGCGGCCAGCGCGGCGGCCCCTGCGGGCACGGCGCCGAGTCGGCGGGCCCGCAGGGCGACCATTCCCCGCTGGCCGCCGGCCTCCGGATGCAGCAGGTCGACCACGGGCAGGGCGGCCAGGCCGAGCAGCACCGCGAAGAGCGCCGCGACGCCGCCCATCGCCATGCCCAGCGCCGGGAAGAGCAGCACCACGGTGGGCAGCAACACGACAACCGCCACCGCGGCGGCAGCGGTCACCGCGATCACCGGTACCGGGCCGTCGAGTCGGGTGGCCAGTGCCACCAGCCCGCCGAGGGCACCGGCCAGGGCGGGCAGGGTCGCGAGGTAGGCCCCGCCGGGTGCCAGTACCGCGAGCAGCACACCGAGCAGCGCCAGCCAACCGAGCCCGCCGATGGCCAGCGCGGCCGGGCCGACCCGGCGTCGGGTCAGCGCGTACCAGGCGCACACGACGGCGGCGGCGAGTGACAGTACGGCCAGTCGGTACCAGGTCGGCCGGTACGGGTCGAGCAGTTCGGCGTAGCCCGGCCGGACGGCGACGATCGCCGCCCAGAGCAGTTGTGCACCCACCGGCGCGACGACGATCGGTACGAGGGCGAGTCCGAACCCGGCAGCCAACCGACCACCGGTGACCCGACCCCGGCGTCGGGCCAGCCAGCCGAGTACGACCACGCCGGTCAGCGCCAGCAGTGCCAGCGGCAGCACCAGCCAGCCGGGGTAACGAGCGAGACCGCCGGGGACGGGGAAGTAGGTGGCGTCGTGCCCGGCGCGCAGGTCACCGAGGTCGACGCGGCCGAACTCCCGGGCCAGGCCGAGGGCGTTGTCGCCGTGGTGCTGGAGGCTGGCCCGGTCCATGGAGGCCGGGGTGTCCAGCGGGGTGTGGTAGATCGCCCCGCCGTCGAGGTACGCCGCGTTCAGCCCGAGGAACCCCTCGTCGAGGAAGGCGGTGAAGTCGGTGTCGTTGGGCAGGGCGCGGTACACCTCCACCGCGAACGAGGTACCCACCGGATGGGGCGCGGCGCGGGCGAAGACCTCGACCAGCCGGGCGTTCTCCGGCGACGTCTCGAACATGATCACTGGCCCGGTGCGGCCTCGGGCCTCCAGGTTCAGCACCACCCCCTTGCCTGCGGCCAGCGGGTGTTCGGAGGCGAACGCCGACGCCCCGCACAGGCACGCCTCCTCGGCGTCGGTGAGGACGAACACGACGTCGTTGCGGGGGGCCGGGCCGTCGGCCAGCGCGCGGGCCGCCTCCAGGATCGTGGCGACCCCTGCGGCGTCGTCGTTGCCGCCCGGCCCGGTCTGTACCGCGTCGTAGTGCGCGACCAGGAACACCGTGCCGGTGGGGTCGGTGCCGGGCAGCCGGGCCACCACGTTGCGGACCCGGGCCAGCGTGGCACCACCCGCCGCGCCGCTGAGCTGTCCGGCCTCCTCGGCGACGGTGTCCTGCACCTGGGTCTGCAATCCGAGGTCGCGCAGGACGCCCTCCAGGTAGGCGCGGACCTCCTCGTTGGCCGCGCTGCCCGCGACGTGTGGCCCGCTGGCGATCCGCGTCACGTGCGGGAAGGCCCGAGCGGCACTGAATTCACCGGCCGGCGTGTCGGCCGCACGGGGTGCCGGTGGACGCAGGTCGAGCAGGGCGCCCGCGCCCACGGCGACGAGCGCGACGAGCGCCGCCAGCGCGGCGAGGGGACGCCGACGCGGCCGGGTGAGGGCACGGTCGGCGGCGGAGCTGGGGGGTGCGCCCACGGGTGGCTCCTCGCGAAGGGGTGGTCCTGGGGTGCACATCATCCTCCATGCCACCCGAGGGTGCCCCGTCGTGTTGTGTGCGAACGTTGTCTAATACAGGATCAGCAGGGCACTCGGAAGGAGCCCGACATCACCAGCGATCTCCCGCCTGTCGCGGCGGTGACCCGGCCGGCCCGGGGGACCGGGATGCCCGGTCCCTCCGTCGTGTCGTGGCCGTACCCACAGGGAGGGCTGGGCAGCAACGCCAACCTGCCGCCCGGGGAGCGGCTGCGCGTGCTGCTGGTCGAGGACGACGAGGGGGACGCCTTCCTGGTCGGTGAGCTGCTGGCCGAGACGAACTCGGGCATCGACCTGCTGGTGGCGACCAGCCTGAGCGAGGCCCGGCGGCGGGTCGCCGGCGTCGACTGCGTCCTGCTCGACCTGGGCCTGCCCGATGCGCAGGGCCTGGACGGGCTGCGGCAGGTGCTCGACATGTCCGGCAGCGCGGCGGTGTGCGTGCTCACGGGTCGCTCCGACGAGCACCTGGGTATCGTGGCGGTCGCCGAGGGGGCACAGGACTACCTGGTCAAGGGCCAGGTCGACGGGGTGTTGCTGACCCGGGCGCTGCGTTACGCGGTGGAGCGCAAGCGGGCCGACGAGAACGCCCGCCGGCTACGCGAGGTGGAGCTGCGCCAGGCCGAGTCCGCCCGCTTGGAGCGCGGCCTGCTGCCGCAGCCGTTGATGTCGACCGACCAGATCGCGGTGCACACCTTCTACCGGCCCGGCCGGCACGCCGCCCTGATCGGCGGGGACTTCTACGACGTGGTGCAGACCCGACCCGACCGGGTGGATCTGATCATCGGTGACGTCTGTGGGCACGGCGTGGACGAGGCGGCGCTCGGCGTCGAACTGCGGGTGGCCTGGCGGGCGCTAATTCTCGCCGGGGTGCCGGACGACGAGGTGCTCCCCGCGTTGGAGCAGGTGCTGATGAGCGAGCGACGGCTACAGGAGATCTTCGCGACCGTCGCCACGACCCGCCTGGACCTGGACGCCAACCGGGCGACCGTGCGGCTGGCCGGTCACCCGCCACCGCTGCTGCTCGCCGGTGGCCGGGTGGCTCCGGTGCCGGCACCGGGTGGCCTGCTGCTCGGCGTACGGCCCCGTCGGCCGGTCGCCTTCGACATGGAGTTCGACACCGAGGACTGGTCTCTGCTGATGTACACCGACGGCCTGATCGAGGGCCGGGTGGGTGAGGGCGACGAACGCCTCGACGTACCCGGCCTGACCCGTCTGCTCGATGAGCCGGCCAACCGGGCTGTGCCGCTGCCGGAGCTGCCGGCCTGGCTGGTCGGCCGGGCCGAGCAGCTCAACGACGGCCCGTTCGCCGACGACGTGGCGATGCTGCTGGTCACCCGGGGCGGTGGCCGGTGACGACCAGCGGAGCCGGATGGAGCCTGCGGGGCCGGCTGGCCGTGCTGGTCGCGGTCGTCGGGCTGCTGCTGATCGGGGTGGCCGCCGCGGAGGCGGTGGTCGCCACCCGCAACCGGGCGCACATCGACGCGGTGCTCAACCGGACCGGCCCGCTGCGGGCCGCGTCCCAGGAGCTGCTCGCGGTCCTGGTCGACCAGGAGACCGCGCTCCGGGGCTACGCGCTGACCGGCGAGCGGAGGGATCTCGCCCCGTTCGACGCCGGCCGGCAGCGGGAGCAGCAATTGGCCGCCTCGATGCTCCGGCTGCTGGCCAGCTACCCGGAGCTGCGCGACGAGTTCGAGGCCGTGCAGCAGCGGGCCGAGCAGTGGCGGCAGACGGTCGCCCTGCCGGTCATCCAGGCCATCGAGGTGAGCGGCACCGCCGCCGGTCAGCAGTTGCTCACCGACCAGTCCCGGCAGCAGTTCGACCAGATCCGGGTCGCCGTCGAGGTGCTGCAGGAGGGGATCCTCGAAGTCCGGAACGAGGCGGCTGCGGACGTCCGCGAGACCAGCAACCTGCTGGTGCTGCTGCTGGTCATCGCGGCGCTCGTGGTGGTGGTCGCCGGGGTGGTGCTGCTCACCTCGCTGGAGCGGATGGTGATCCGCCCGCTGACCAGCCTGGCCGGTCAGGTCCGGGAGGTCGCCACCGGCGACTACGGCCACGGCATCACCGGCAGCGGTCCGCCGGAGTTCCGTCGCCTCGGCGCGGACGTGGACGCCATGCGCCAGAAGATCGCCGCCGACCTGGCCGAGGTACGCGAGGCGCGGGAGCGGATCGAGTGGGTCAACGCCCAGTTGCAGAAGCAGGCCGAGGAGCTGACCCGGTCCAACCGTGACCTGGAACAGTTCGCCTACGTCGCCTCGCACGACCTGCAGGAGCCGCTGCGCAAGGTGGCGAGCTTCTGCCAGTTGCTCCAGCGGAGGTACGCCGGACGCCTCGACGAGCGGGCCGACCAGTACATCGCCTTCGCGGTGGACGGCGCGCAGCGGATGCAGCGGCTGATCAACGACCTGCTGGCGTTCTCCCGGATCGGCCGGCTCACCGCCGGCTTCACCGATGTCGACCTGAACGGCCTCATGGAGGAGGTGGCGGCGCAGACCGAGCCGGCCCGACAGTACGCCGATGCCGAGCTGACCTGGGGCGAGCTTCCGGTGATCCGCGGCGAGGAGCCGCTGCTGACCAATCTGCTGGTCAATCTGGTCAGCAACTCGGTGAAGTTCCGCCGACCTGACGTTCCGCCGAAGGTGCACGTCTCGGCCCGGCTGATCGGCGAGGATTGGGAGATCACCTGCCAGGACAACGGCATCGGTATCGAGCCGGAGTTCGCCGACAAGATCTTCGTGATCTTCCAACGGTTGCACGCAAAGGACGCGTACCCGGGGACCGGGATCGGGCTGGCGATCGTCAAGAAGATCGTGGAGTACCACGGTGGTCGGGTCTGGGTGGACACGGACGTGCCGGAGGGGACGGCGATCCGGTTCACCCTCCCCGCGCTTCCCGCCGACGTCGAGGCCGCGAAGAGCGGCACCGGGTCGGACGGGTCGTCCGTCGGGACGGACGGACCGGAGGGGTCGGACGGTTCGCAGCCGGCGGAGGCCGGGACGGACGTGGCGTCGGACCGGGCCGATGACGAGGCCCGAGCCGGTGACGGTACCGTCGGCGCCGAGGCCGACGGCGGATCGGAGCGCCCCTCGGCCGTCGCTGGCCTGCCACAGGCCGGCGGTGGGACAGGTGGCATGAAGGAGGCGGTGGGATGACCGCACCGGCGGACGGCAACAGCCCGATCGAGGTGCTCCTGGTCGAGGACGACCCGGGCGACGTGATGATGACCCAGGAGGCGTTCGAGGAGCACAAGCTGCGTAACCGGCTGAACGTCGTCTCCGACGGTGCCGAGGCGCTGGCGTACCTGCGTCGCGAGGGTCAGTACGCGGACGCGGTGCTGCCGGACCTGATCCTGCTCGACCTCAACCTTCCGCGCCGGGACGGCCGGGAGGTGCTGGAGGAGATAAAGAACGACAAGCAGCTCTGCCGGATTCCGGTGGTGGTGCTGACCACGTCCCAGGCCGATGAGGACATCCTGCGCAGCTACCAGCTGCACGCGAACGCGTACGTCACCAAGCCGGTCGACTTCGAGCAGTTCATCTCGGTGGTCCGGCAGATCGACGAGTTCTTCGTCAGCGTGGTGAAGCTGCCGCCACGTGGCTGACACTCTGCTCGACGACGTCGCCGGGTTGCTGCGGGAGACCGCCGACAGCGTCGTACTACCGTTGTTCCGTCATCTCGGCGACGCCGACGTGACCGAGAAGGCCCCCGGTGAGCTGGTCACCGTCGCCGATCGCCGAGCAGAAGAGATGATCAGCGCCGGCTTGCTCCGGCTGCGTCCGGGATCGGTGGTGGTCGGCGAGGAGGCGGTGGCCGACGATCCGGACCTGCTGCGTCATCTGCGGGCCTCCGGTGATGTGTGGCTCGTCGATCCGGTGGACGGCACCGCGAACTTCGCGGCGGGCCGGCGTCCGTTCGCGTTGATGGTCTCCCTGCTCACCGATGGTGAGCCAATGGCCGCCTGGGTGTTCGATCCGCTGGCCGGCGCGCTGGCGACCGCCCGTAGCGGCCAGGGCGCGTACCTGGACGGTCAGCCGTTGCACCTGCCCAGCCGGGCACCGCCGGTGGGTGAGCTGCGGGGTGCCGCGATGACGAAGTTCCTGCCCGCGCCCTCGCGGCGCACCGTGGAGGCGGGCGGTGCGCGGATCGGTGAGCTGCTGCCCGGACAGCACTGCGCGGGTCGCGAATACCTCGACGTGCTCACCGGCCGGCAGCAGTTCGTGCTGTTCTGGCGCACCCTGCCCTGGGACCATGGCCCGGGCACGTTGCTGGTGCGGGCCGCCGGTGGGGTGGCCCGCCGACTCGACGGCACGGACTACCACCCGGCCGACACGGAACACGGCCTCCTGGTCGCCGTCAACGACGAGGTATGGACCGAAGTCCACACCACCCTCCTCTCCACCTGACCCCTGGCCCCGAGCCCTCACGTTGATCATGAAGTTGCTGGCGACATTTCGGACGCGGCGCGGCAACAACTTCATGATCAACATGGGCATGGCTGCGGAGGGTGAGGCGCCGGTTGCGGGGGGTCGAGGAATGGCGGGGAGTGGGGGTCGGGGGGCTGGCCGGTAGGGGCCGTTCCGGTATCCTGACCGGCGGTCTTCCGCCAGCAGGCCGCCGACCGGCGCCGGCGGGGGACCGCCGCCGCGCAGTTGACTGATCGGGGGCCGGCGGCCGACGAAAGGATGCTTTCGTGCCCAGGTCCACGTCCGTCCGGCGACGCGCTCACCGGCCGCTGATCGCCCTGCTCGCCGCCGTGGCGCTGCTGCTCGGCGTCGGTGCCGTGCCGGCGTACGCCGAGCCCAACGAGGGTGGCAGCAAGAAGCTGCGGGATGCCCTGGAGGCAACCGCCAAGGCACACATCGAGGCCAAGCGCAAGCTGGACGGCTCCAAGAAGCGGCAGAAGCGGATGGCCGCGGAGCTGTCGGAGCTGGAGGGTCGGCTGGACGAGCTGACCGCGATGGTCGGTGAGGTGGCCGCGCAGTCCTACCGGGTCGGTCGGCTCAGCCCGGCGGCCGCGCTGCTGGACAGCGCGACGCCGGAGGCGTTCGTACAGCGGGCCGCCAACCTCGACATGATGGCCCAGCGGGACGGCCGCCGGATCCGGGAGCTGAGCGAGGCCCGCGAGGAGGCCCGGCAGGCCAAGCTCGCGATCAACGCCGAGGTCCGCGAGCAGACCAAGCAGCTGGCCGTCATGGCGAAGAAGAAGAAGGAGGCCGAGGCGGCCCTCGCGGCGGTCAGCTCGGGCAGCAGCGGCGGGTTCAGCGGTGGCAGCTCCACCTCGGCGAGGCCGGCGCCGCGCAACTCCGACGGCTCCTGGCCCGGCGAGTCCTGCTCGGTCAACGACCCGACCACCTCGGGCTGCATCACGCCGCGCACCCTGCACGCGCTCCAGCAGACCCAGGCCGCCGGGTACAAACGGCACGTCTCCTGCTACCGCAGCGGCGGCTCGGGCGAACACCCCAAGGGCCGGGCCTGCGACTTCTCCGCCGCCACGAACGGGTTCGAGGACCGCACGGCGACCGGCGGTGACAAGGCGTACGGCGACAGCCTGGCCGCCTGGCACGTCCGAAACGCCGACCGGCTCGGCGTGCTCTACGTGATCTGGTACCGGCAGATCTGGCACCCCGGTACCGGGTGGCGGGCGTACAGCGGCAGCGGCAGCCCGGCCGCCGACCACACGAACCACGTTCATCTCTCGATGTACTGACCCGAGGCCCCGGGGCCGCTGCGTACCATCGCCACGATGAACTCTCCATCGCCTGACGTGGCGGTCCCGCCGGCACCGTCCGAGCCGGGCGGGGCCCGGGCGCTGCCCAACGGTCTCGCCGCGTTCCTGGTCTTCTACTCCAGCGGTGCCGTGCTGGTCCTGGAGACCGCCGCGCTGCGTCTGGTCGGGCCGTACGTCGGGGTCACCCTCCAGGTGACCAGCTCGGTCATCGGGATAGCGCTGGCGGCGATCGCGTACGGGGCGTGGGCGGGCGGCTGGTTGGCCGACCGGCGCAACCCACGCACGCTCCTGGCACCGGCGCTGGTGCTCTCCGGCATCGCCACCGCGATCACCCTGCCGGCGGTCCGGTACGCCGGTGAGGTGTTGCGCGGCGGCGCGGCCAGCGCCGTCCTGCTGCTGGTCGCGGTCGCCGTGTTCGCGCCCGCGATGCTGCTCTCCTCGGTCAGCCCGCTGGTGATCAAACTTCAGCTCGCGGACCTGCGCCGCACCGGGCAGGTGGTCGGTCGGCTCTCCGGCATCGGCACCCTCGGTGCCGTCACGGCCACCCTGGTCACCGGCTTCGTGCTGGTCGCCGCCCTGCCCAGCACCGTCATCCTGTTCGGGCTGGCCGCCTCGCTCGGCGTCGTCGGCATCGCGCTGGGGGTGTACCTGCACCGGCAGGACCGGGCCGCCCTACCGGGGCCGGCCCGGGTGAAGGCCGCGCTGGCGGTGCTCGGCCTGGCCGGAGCCGGGCTGACCATGGTCGCCCCGAATCCCTGCGACGTCGAGACCGCGTACCACTGCGCCCGGGTGCAGGCCGACCCGGGCCGGGCCAGCGGGCGGACGCTGCTGCTGAACTCGGCCCAGCACTCGTACGTGGACCTGGCCGACCCGACCCACCTGGAGTACGCGTACACCCGGTGGATCGGTGCGGTGGCCGACGTGCTCGCCCCGTCGGGCCAGCGGCTCGACGCGCTGCACCTGGGCGGCGGCGGGTTCACCGTGCCCCGCTACCTGACCGCCACCCGGCCCGGCACCGACAACCTGGTCTTCGAGATCGACGGCGGGCTGGTCGAGTTGGGCGAGCGCCGACTCGGCGTACGCCAGGGACCGGACCTGCGGGCGGTGGTGGGTGACGCCCGGCTGCTGGTGGCCGCCGAGGCGACCGACAGCCGGGACTTCGTGGTGGGCGACGCCTTCGGGCACCTGGTGGTGCCCTGGCACCTGGCCACCCGGGAGATGGCCGCCGAGATCCGCCGGGTGACCCGGCCCGGCGGGGTCTACGTGCAGAACGTCATCGACTACCCTCCGCTGCGGTTCATCCGCAGCGAGGTGGCCACCGTGGCCGCCGAGTTCGGGCACGTCGCGCTGATCGCGCCGCCCGAGTCGCTGGCCGGCGAGCGGGGCGCCAACTTCCTCATCCTGGCCAGCGACGCACCGCTGCCGCTGGCCGCGGTGCGGGCCCGCCTCGATGACGCCAACGAACCGGTCAGCCTGCTCAGCGGCGGCGACCTGACGGACTTCGTCGCGGACGCGTTGGTGCTCACCGACGACTACGCTCCGGTGGACCAGCTGCTCGCCACCGCCTGATCGGGTGACATCCGTGACCGAATCAGACCAGAAAGGTGTAGCCGGCCTCACGTCGGGCAACAAGGCCGACCATGGGTGCTGGGGGAATCAGGCAGGCGCAACTGCTCGGTGAGCGGTACCGGCTGGTCGAGCAGCTCGGCGCGGGCGGCATGTCGGTGGTCTGGCGCGGCTACGACGAGGTGCTCGGTCGACAGGTCGCGGTGAAGGTCCTCGCCTCCCGGCTGGCCAGCGACCGGGCGTTCCGGCACCGGATCCGGATCGAGGCCCAGGCCGCCGCCCGGCTCTGCCACCCCAACATCACGAACGTGTACGACTACGGTGAGTCCGAACAGGTCGGGCTGACCGTGCCGTACGTGGTGATGGAGCTGGTCGATGGCAGCCCGCTGACCGCGCGGCTGGGGCGCGGGGGACATCTGCCCTGGCGGGAGGCGGTCACGGTGGCGGCCGAGGTCGCCTCCGCACTGGCCACCGCGCACGCCCGGGGTGTGGTGCACCGTGACGTCACGCCCGGCAACGTGATGCTCACGTCGACCGGGGTGAAGGTGGTCGACTTCGGCATCTCCGCCCTGGTCGGGGAGAGCGAGAAGGGGCCGGACGGCACCCTGCTCGGCACCCCGGCGTACCTCGCTCCGGAACGGCTCGACAACGGTCAGGTCAGCCCGGCGACCGACGTCTACGCGGTCGGGCTGCTGCTGTACCGGATGCTCACCGGCCGGCTGCCCTGGCAGGCCGACACCACGACGCAGATGCTGCGGGCGCACATGTACCGCGAGCCGGATCCGATGCCCGACGTGTCGGGTCTGCCCGGCGGGGTCGCCGACCTGGTTCGCCGCTGCCTGGCGAAGCGGCCGGCGGACCGGCCGACCACCGTCGAACTGGCCCGGACCCTCGCGGAGGCGGCCGGCAAGGTCCCGACGGTTCCGGTGGGAGTCGGTGACGGTGACCCGTCGTCGGCCGACGCGGGTACGACGATCCTGCCCTGGTCCGCGGCAACCGACGCGCTGCCGCTGGCCGGGCTGCGTACCCGTCGCAGGCTGGCCCGTCGACGCCGGGTCGAGGCGGCGGTGGCCGCCGCCGGACTGATGGCCGTGACGGCGGCGGTCTGGGGCGTCACGTCGCACAGCTCCGCCAGCGGCGGGATCGATCAGCCGACCCAGGCGCGCATGGGCGGCGAGCAGGGCACGCCCTGCCAGGTGACGTACGCGCTGCGCAAGGATTCCGGCAAGGACTTCACCGCGGAGCTGAGCCTGACCAACACCGGCGACCGCGAACTGCGTGACTGGACCATGAGCTTCGCGTTCCCCGGCGAGCAGGAGGTGACCGGGGCGACACCGGCGCCGGTACGGCAGCAGGGCCGGTCGGTGGCGGTTCAACCGGCCCCGCAGCGACCGGCACTGGCACCCGGCGCCACCGAGAAGCTGGACCTGACCGGGCGGTACACCGGGACCAACCCGCTTCCGGTGGAGTTCCGGGTCGGTACGGCGGTGTGCGGGGTACAGGTCTCCGGGGTGGCCGGCACCGCACCCACCACCAAGCCGGCACCCACCGGGTCGGTGCCGGCCAAGACGGTGAAGGCAACGACCGGGAAGGCGGGTTCCGGCGGCTCAGGTGGCGCCAAGCCCAAGGGCGAGAAGGCCAAGGGGGAGAAGGCCAAGCCGGGGAAGGGCAACGGCAAGGGGGCCAAGCCGCAGCCTGGCAAGCCCGGCAAGGGTGCCGGACGGTGAGTTGACCGCTCAGGACAGCGTGGAGAAGCGCTGGACGTGGTCGATGGTTCCCTCCACGACGAGCGTGCTGTCGCGGCTGAACTCCAGCCCGTCGGTGACGTAGTGGAACCGGTTCTCCCCGGGACGCCTGATCCCGATCACCCGTACCCCGTAGCGGTCCAACAGCCGCACCTCGCTGGTGCGATGGCCGACGAGCGTCTCCGGCACGCGGACCTTGGCGATGGCGAAGGCGTCACCGAACTCGACGAAGTCGAGCATTTTGCTGACGATCAGGTGCGCCAGCCGTTCGCCGGTCTCCTCCTCGGGAAAGATCACGCGGTGCGCACCGACCGACGAGAGGATCTTCGCGTGCTGCGCAGAGGTGGCCCGGGCCCAGATCTGCGGCACGCCGAGTTCTATCAGCGCCAGCACGGTGAGCACGCTGGCCTGCACCGAGGCGCCGATGGCCACCACCACCCGCGGAATGTCGGCCAGGCCGAGCTGGCGCAGCGCCTCCCCGTCAGTGGTATCGGCCTGCGCCACCCGGTCGAGCATCGCCGACCACTTCTGCACCTTCTCACCGCTGCGGTCGATGGCCAGCACCTCGCGGCCGAGCGCGGCGAGCGATTCGGCCACGTGGCAGCCGAACCGGCCGAGCCCGATCACGGCGATGGCGCCGTCGTCCGAGTTCCTATCCGACAATGGGTTGCTCCTCTGGGTAGCGGTACAGCCGGCGCCGGGTGTTCAGGGCGATCGCCGAGCCGAAGGTGAGCGGGCCGACCCGACCCACGTACATGAGGACGGTCAGCAGCATCTGCCCCCCGTCCGAGAGGGACGACAGGACACCCACCGAGAGCCCGGTGGTGCTGAACGCAGAGGTGACCTCGAAGAGCGCCGCGTATAACGGAAGCCTGTCGGTCATCGCGATCAGCGCGGTGGTGCCCGCCGCGATGATCGCGACGCTGAGCAGCGCGACGGTGAGTGCCTGCCGCTGGCTGGAGGTGGCCACCCGGCGACGCCCGACGGTGACGTCCGGCTCGCCTCGGATCTCCGCCCAGACCACGAAGGCGAGCAGGAAGAAGGTGGAGACCTTGATCCCACCGGCGGTGCTGGCGCTGCCGCCGCCGATGAACATCAGGCCGATCAACAGGGGGTAGCTCTCCTCCCGGAGCATGTCGGTCGGCACGACCTCGAAGCCACCGGTACGGGCCAACGCGATCTGGGTGAACGCGGCGACGGCCTTGCCGGGTACGTCGTACTGGCCGACCGTCCACGGGTTGGCCCACTCGGTGGCCAGGAACGCGAGGGCGCCGAAGCCGATCAGCGCGGCGCTGCCCCAGATCGTCAGCTTCGTGGCCACCGCCCACCGGGCCGGCTGCCGCCATTCGCGGGCCGCCTCGAACAGGGCCGGAAAGCCGAGCCCGCCGATGATGCCGCCGAGCGCCAGGGGTACGGCGACCCAGGGGTCACGGGAGAAGGCCAGCAGCCCGTCGCGGTAGAGCGAGAACCCGGAGTTGTTGAAGGCCTGCACGGAGTGGAAGGCCGCCGTCCAGAGCCCCTGCCAGAACGGATAGTCGTAGGCCAGCCAGAGCCGGGCCGCGACGAGGGCCGTCATCGCCGCCTCGCAGGCGAAGACCGTCGTGGCGATGTGCAGCAGCAGCCGCCGTACGTCGCCGAGGCCGTACTCGGCGGTCTCGGCCTGTACCAGCATCCGGTTGTGCAGGCCGAGCCGGCGGGACACGGTCAGGATCACCAGCGCGGCGCCGGTCAGGATGCCGAGCCCGCCGACCTGGGTGAGCACGGTGATCACCACCAGCCCCGACCCGGACCAGTAGTTCGGGGTGTCGGTGACGGTCAGCCCGGTGACGGAGATCGCCGAGGTCGCGGTGAAGAGCGCCGTCATGAACGGGGGGTGCTGGTACTCGATGGTCATCGGGCGCAGCATCAGCAGCCCGGTGCCGAAGAGGATCGCCACCAGGAAGACCAGCGGCACGAGCCGCACCGGGTGACGAAAGAACCGACGCACCAGACAATCCTCTGATTTCGCCAGGCTCCCCGGGGTGGGAACCGGCATCCCGACGGTTCGGTCGCCGTCGCTGCTTCGGCTCTGCTTCAACCGACGCAGAGACCGGAGGATTCACCCGGCCGTCAGCTGCGGACCAACTGGCGGACAGGCCGGACAGGTCTGCTGAGGCGATTCCCGACGAGTGAGGAGACCGCGTTGCGACGTACCCTTTCCGCCCTCGGTGTGTCGGTGACCCTGCTCGCCGCCGCCGTGGCCACGCCCATGGTCGCCATGGCGAAGCCGGCCGGCGGCACCGACCTGGCACGGGTGGGTGACCAGCCCATCGTGATCGGCCACCGGGGCGCCAGCGGCTACCGGCCGGAGCACACGTTGGAGGCGTACCGGCTGGCGATCCGGCAGGGCGCCGAGTACATCGAGCCGGACCTGGTGCCGACCGCCGACGGAGTGCTGGTCGCTAGGCACGAGAACGAAATCAGCGGTACGACCGACGTGGCGGACCGCCCCGAGTTCGCCGACCGGAAGGCGACCAAGACCATCGACGGGGTTTCGGTGACCGGCTGGTTCACCGAGGACTTCACTCTCGCCGAGCTGCGGACGCTGCGGGCCAAGGAACGGCTGCCGCAGGTGCGGGTGACCAACACCGCGTTCGACGGCCAGTTCCAGGTACCCACCTTCCAGGAGGTGATCGACCTCGCCCGGGTGGAGGGGAAGGCACGGGGTCGGGTGATCGGCGTGTACCCGGAGACCAAGCACCCGACGTACTTCGCCGAGATCGGGCTGCCGCTGGAGGAGCCGCTGGTCCAGGTGCTACGGCGGAACAAGCTGACGCAGCGCAGCTCGCCGGTGATCATCCAGTCCTTCGAGACCGCCAACCTGCGCAAGCTGAACAGGATGATCGACGTTCCGCTGGTGCAGCTGCTCAGCGACACCGGCCGGCCGTACGACTTCACCGTGGCCGGGGACACCCGCACCTACCGTGATCTGACGACGCCCGCCGGGCTGAAGTGGATCGCCTCGTACTCCGACGGGATCGGCGCCAACAAGAACCTGATCGTGCCGCGGGACGCGGCCGGCAAGCTGCTCGCCCCGACCACCCTGATCCGGGACGCGCACAAGCAGAAGCTGATCGTGCACGCCTGGACCTTCCGGGCGGAGAACCAGTTCCTTCCGGCGGACTTCCGGATCGGCTCCGACCCGAACGCCCGTGGCGACATCCAGGCCGAGTATGAGCTGTTCTACCGCCTGGGTCTCGACGGCGTCTTTACCGACCACCCGGACACCGCCGTCGCCGCCCGCGCCGGCCTGCCCCGCCGCTGACCCCCACCCCATCCGGGTGCCCTGCAACTTCGGGGATGTTGCTGCCTCCGCTGTGGGTCGACCCAGCAACATCCCCGAAGTTGTCGACGCCCCGACATGCCGCAACCCGCCATCGCCAGGGAACAGCCGCGCCTGTGAGCGGGTGGCGGACCGTGGGGGTGAGCGACACATGGCGGGCCGGTGTCGTGGGAGCGGTGCCTATCGCTCCGGCGGGCAGGAGCGCCCGGGGTGCCAAGCTTGTAAGGGCGGGCCACCCCAACCTTGTTACTTGTGTGTTGCCGCCACATAGCCCGTGGGTGACGTCACTTCTAGCGTGAGCCGTCAAATGAGTCTCCCTCCCTCCCAACCCCAGGTGGAGTCGACATGACGGTCCGGACGACACGGCGGGTGGTCCTGTCCACCGCCACGATGATGGCCGCGGTGCTTGCGGCCACGGCCTGCGGCAGCCCCCAGGACACCGCCAACGGTGGTGGCGACAGCGCCGCGCCGGTGAAGGTTGGTCTGGTCTACTCCCAGTCGGGAGCGCTGGCCAGTTACGGAAAGCAGTACATCGAGGGGTTCAGGGCCGGCCTGGACTTCGCCACCGACGGCACCAACAAGGTGGGCGACCGGGCGATCGAGATCACCGAGGTCGACGACGCCGGTGACCCGGCGAAGGCGGTCTCCGCGGCCAAGGACCTGATCGGCAAGGGCAACAAGATCATCGCTGGTTCGACGGCCTCGGGCGTGGCGCTGCAGGTCGCCCCGATCGCCGCGCAGAACAAGGTGCTGTTCATCTCCGGTCCGGCCGCCACCGACGCGGTGACCGGCGCGAACAAGTACACGTTCCGCTCCGGCCGGCAGTCGTACCAGGACGTGGTGACCGCCAAGTCGTTCATCGGCGACCCGGCCGGCAAGAAGGTCGTCGTGTTCGCCCAGGACGGCGCCTTCGGCGACGCCAACGAGGCGGCGGTCAAGGCCGTGATCGGAGGAGCCGGCGCGAACGTCAGCGCCGTCCGGGCACCGGCCAGCGCGACCGAGTTCACCCCGTTCGCCAGCCAGATCAAGTCCGCCAAGCCGGACCTGCTCTTCGTCGCCTGGGCCGGCACCACCGCCCCGGCGATGTGGCAGACGCTGGACCAGCAGGGCGTGCTCAGCTCCACCACGGTCGTCACCGGCCTGGACATCCGCGCCTCCTGGCCCACCTTCGGCGCCGCCGGCAGCAAGATCTCGTTCCTGTCGCACTACTTCGACGGCGCCAGCGACACCGAGGCTGCCACCGCCGCGAAGGCCAAGGTCCCCGGCGGCACGCTCGACCTGTTCCACCCGGACGGCTTCGCCGCCGCGCAGATGGTGGTCCGCGCCGTGGCCGAGGGCGGCGACGACGTGGAGAAGATGGTCACCGCGCTGGAGGGCTGGAGCTTCGAGAGCGTGAAGGGCACCATGACCATCCGCGCCGAGGACCACGCGCTGCTCCAGCCGATGTACCAGGCGAGCCTGACCGGAAGCGGCGACGCCTTCACCGCGACCGCCCAGAAGGCGCTCACCGGTGACGAGACCGCACCGCCGGTCCAGGCGATGAAGGGCTGACCGGAGATGCTCGCCACCCGCGGTCTGACCTGGCGGATCGGTGAGGTCTCCATCGTCGACTCCGTCCACCTCGACCTGGCACCCGGGGAGTTCCTCGGCGTGATCGGCCCCAACGGAGCCGGCAAGACCTCACTGTTCAACCTGATCACCGGCCTGCGTCGGGCCACCGAAGGTCGGGTCACCCTGGACGGGCAGGACATCTCCGGCCTGCCGCCGTACCGGCGGGCCCGGCTGGGTCTGGGCCGTACCTTCCAGGCGTCCTCGGTCTTCGGCTCGCTGAGCGTGCGGGAGAACGTCCGGCTCGCCGTGCAGGCACACCGCGGGGGCTCGCTGAAGCTGTGGCGGCGGGCGGCGGCCGACCGGGAGGTCGCCGCCGCCGCCGACGCGGCGCTCGACCGGGTCGGCCTGGCCCACCGGGGTACGGCGCTGGCCGGCACCCTGGCCCACGGCGAGAAGCGGAAGCTGGAGATCGCCCTACTGCTGGCCGGCGAGCCCCGGGTGATGCTGCTCGACGAGCCGATGGCCGGGGTCAGCGCCGAGGACGTGCCGGAACTGGTCCGGGTGATCCGGTCGTTGACCGGCGACAGCGGCCGGGCGGTGCTGATGGTCGAGCACCACATGGACGTGATCCTCGAACTGGCCGACCGGATCGCCGTGATGCACCACGGCGCGCTGCTGGCCTGCGACACACCGGAGACGGTGATGGCCAATCCGACCGTACAAGAGGCCTACCTCGGGGAGTCGCTGTGAGCGAACCCGTACTCACCGTGGAGGATCTGTCGGTCCGCATCGCCGGGCTGCACATCCTCCAGGGGGTGTCGTTCACGGTCGCCCCGACGGGGGTCACCGTGCTGCTCGGTCGCAACGGGGTCGGCAAGACCACCACGCTGCGTGCCGTCGTGGGGCTGACCCCACCGGGCGGCGAGGTACGCGGCACGGTCCGGATGGGCCCGCGGAGCCTGCTCTCCCAGCGGACCCACCGCCTGGTCCGCGGCGGGCTCGGCTACGTGCCGGAGGACCGCTGCGTCTTCGCCGGCCTCACCGTCGCGGAGAACCTGCGGCTCGCCGAGCGGCGCGGCACCACTCCGGCGTACGACCGGGTGTACGCGCTCTTTCCCGAGTTGGACCGGCGTTCCCGGCAGCGGGCCGGCTCGCTCTCCGGTGGGCAGCAGCAGATGCTCTCCATCGGCCGGGTGCTGCTCAACGACAACCGGCTGTTGCTGGTCGACGAGCCGACCAAGGGGTTGGCGCCGAAGGTGGTGACCGAGGTGGCCGAGGTGCTGGAACGGGTCGCGGAATCCGTGCCGGTGCTGTTGGTCGAGCAGAACCTGGCGGTGGTCCGGCGGCTGGCCCGCGACGCGGTGGTGCTCGCCGCCGGTCGGGTCGCCTGGGCCGGCAACGCCCAGGAGCTGCTGCTGGAGACCGCGCTGACCCGGTCCCTGCTCGGCGTCGGCTCGGCGGAGGTGCGGCACTGATGGACGCGATCATTCTGCTGACGCTGACCGGGCTCGGTCTGGCGGCCCTCTACTTCCTGGTCGCCTCCGGACTGTCGCTGGTCTTCGGTCTGGCCGACGTGCTCAACTTCGCCCACGGGCTCTTCCTCGGCGTCGGCGCGTACGCCACCTGGTGGGCGGCGGGGAACCTGCCGGGAGTCGGCCCGGACGGCGTCGGCTTCGTGGTCGCGGTCGCCTTCGGCGTGGCCGCGGGCACGCTGATGGCGGTGCTGGTGGAGCTGGTGCTGATCCGGCCGCTCTACTCCCGCACCATCGAGCAGGTACTGGTCACCGTCGGTCTCTCACTGGCCGGTGTGGCGCTGTTGCAGGCCACCTGGGGTGCGGACGCCCGACCGTTCCCGCGGCCGGAGTGGACCCGCCAGGTGACCTCGATCCTCGGCGCACAGGTGCCCAACGGGGGGCTGCTGCTGATCGTCGCCGCGGCGCTGGTGCTCGGCGCGATCCTGGCCTTCCTCCGCTGGACCCGCTACGGCCTGATCATCCGGGCCGGGGTGGAGAACCGGGAGATGGTGACGGCCCTGGGCATCGACGTACGCAAGGCGTTCACCCTGGTCTTCGCCATCGGCGGGGCCGCGGCGGCGCTGGCCGGGGCACTGGGCGGCGTCTACTTCGGCACCGTCTCGCCCCAGCAGGGCGGCTCACTGCTGATCTTCGCGTTCATCGTGGTGGTCATCGGTGGCATGGGCTCGGTGGTCGGGTCCGCGTACGCGGCGGTCGCCGTCGGGCTGCTGCAACAGTTCGTCAACTACTTCGGCACCTCCGGGCTGGGCGACATCTGCGTGGTGGCGCTGCTGGCCGTGGTGCTGCTGCTGCGCCCGCAGGGCATCGCCGGAAAGGCGGCTACGGCATGACCGAGGTCAGGAGTCCCGAGGTTCCCGCACCCCCGGCGGCGGTGCCCGACGAGTTGACGCCGGGTACCGGCAGGCTGCACCGGATCCGCCCGTTCCTGCCACTGGCCGCGCTGACGGTGGCGCTGATCCTGCCCTACTCGACGCTGCACCTGCCGGGCATCTTCGAGGGTTCGCTGAACTCACCGGGCACCCTGCAACTGCTCGCCGTCTGCCTGGTCTTCGGTGGTCTCGCCGCCGGCTACGACCTGCTGTTCGGGCGCACCGGCATGCTCTCCTTCGGCCACGCCCTCTACTTCGCGGCCGGCGTCTACGGCACCGACATCCTGATCACCCGCGCCGGGCTGCCGCTGTGGCAGGCCGCGCCGCTGGCCATCGTCGGCGGAACGATCCTCGCCGGGCTGCTCGGTGCGGTGGCGCTACGCACGATCGGCATCGCCTTCGCCATGGTGACCCTGGCGTTCGCGCAGGTGGGCGCGATCCTGGTGGCTCGCGACTTCGGTGGGCTCACCGGCGGCGAGGAGGGGTTGCCGCTGGACGTCGCCGGGCTGCCGGACGGGCTGGTCGGGGTGGCCAACACGGTCAACCTGTACTGGCTGGCGCTGGCGTACCTCGTGGTGGTGGTGTTCGTGGTGCACCGGGTCAGCGGCTCGCCGACCGGCCGGGTGCTCGCCGGGCTGCGCGACGACGAGCGCCGCATCGGGGTGCTCGGACTGGACCCGTACCGCTTCAAGCTGGTCGCCTTCACCCTGGCCGGTGGCCTCGCGGCGGCCGGCGGGGTGGTCTACTGCCTGATCGTCGGCGGTGCCTCCCCGCACATCACCAGCAGTGAGCTGACCCTGTCCCTGCTGGTGATGGTGGTTCTCGGCGGGCCGGGTACGCGGTGGGGCCCGGTGCTCGGCGGCATCCTGTACATGTACCTGGATCACCGGCTGGTGTCGTTCGGTACCTCCGACGCGGTGAACGCGCTGCCGGCGTTCCTCAGCCGGCCGCTCTCCCAGCCGCTGTTCGTGCTCGGCACGGTCTTCATCCTGGCCGTCTACTTCTTCCCCGGCGGCCTGGCCAGCCTCGCTCCCCGTCTGTCCCTGCTCCGCGCCTCGCTGCGCCCCAGCCGGCCCAAGGGCTGACCATCAGGTTGGCGGGGCGACACAACGGCGTGTCGTCCCGCTAACCTCATGATCGACGGCTCCCGGACGGGGCCTGTGCGAAACAGGGGTGGCGGGGAGGACGGCATGAGCGAGCGGTTGGCAGTGGTCAGCGGCGGCGGTACGGGGATCGGGGCGGCCGTCGCCCGGACGCTCGTCGTGGACGGGTGTTCGGTGCTCGTCGTGGGCCGGCGAGCGGAGGTGCTCGCGGCAACGGCCGAACGGGTTGGCGCAGAATCCGGTCGCCCCGAGGCGATCCGTGCCGTGACGGCGGACCTCACCGACCCCGACCAGGTGGTGAAGGTGGTCGAGGCGGTCGACGGGCGGCCGGTCGACGTGCTGGTCAACAACGCCGGCGGTTACCACACCGCGGACGGCGACGCGCTGGCCGCGGTCGCCGCGAACTGGCGGGCGACCCTGGACACCAACGTGCTCACCGCGGTCCTGCTCACCGAGGCGCTGCGGCCGGCGTTGCGCCGTCCCGGCGGGCGGGTGATCCTGGTCAGCTCCATCGCCGCGCAGCGCGGTGGTGGCGACGCGTACTCGGCGGCGAAGGCGGCGCTGCACGGCTGGGCGTACAGCCTCGCGGCCCAGCTCGGACCGGACCAGGTCACGGTCAACGTGGTCAGCCCGGGCTATGTCGCGGAGACGGAGTTCTTCGCTGGCCGGATGACCCCGGAGGGCCACGCCCAGCGGGTGGCCGCGACCCTGGTCAAGCGGGCCGGCGTACCGGACGACGTCGCCGAGTGCGTTCGTTACCTGGCCAGTCCCGCCGCCGGGTACGTCACCGGACAGGTCCTCGGGGTCAACGGCGGGTCGGTGCTCGGGCGCTGACGGCTTCAGCGGTGGTCGGGAGACCTCGTGCGGCCTCCCGACCCCCCTCTCAGCCGTTGAGCAGGTCGTACGCGGAGGCCGGTGCCTGCTGTGCCTGCTCGTCGGTGAACGCGACGACCTCGGGGGCGCTGCCGAAGTCGAAGTACTCGACGACGTACTCGGAAGCCTTCTGCTTGCCGGCCGCCGGGATCGCCAGCGTCAGCGAGGTGAGGTTGCCGTCCCCGCCCACGACCGCGGTGAGCGGCACCTGCCCGGTGGTCTCACCGAGCGCGGCCACGCCCGCCAGGGCGTCGATCAGCTCCGGCTGGGCGGAGAGGTCGACCACACCGGTGTACGCCCCGGCCTCGCCGGCCTGCACCTCGGTGGCCGCCCGGATGATCGCCTCGACGTTGCCCGGGTCGGTTCCCTCGTAGGTGGGCAGCGAGTCCGGACCCTCGATCTTCGACGGGTCCAGCTCCATCCACTTGGTAGGCAGCTTCATCAACCGCTGGATGTCCTTGGCGCCCTTGAAGTTCACCTTCATCCAGGTGCGTGACTCGACCATGCGAAAGGACATCTCCAGCGTGAAGTCCTTGTCCTTGGTGACGGTGTCGATGTCCATGCCCCGGTTCGCCGGATCGACGACGCCGGAGACGTCACCCGAGGCGTCGCTGGTGGTGAAGCGGAAGGCTGGGTCCTGCTCACCCGGGACGGCGGCCAGCAGCTCCTGCTTCGGGTCCGGTGGTGGGGCCGCCTCCGGAGTGGCCTTGTCGTCGCAGCCGGCCACCAGGGTCGCGGTCAGCAGGGCGGCGGCCACGGCCGCCAGACGCCGGGTCACTGCGGTGGTGCCGGGTCGCTGAGTCATCTCGTCTCTCTCTTCGGGATCGAACGGGAATGGTAGAACACACTCCCGGCCGCGGTCCGGCTCCGTGGCCGCGCCGCTGGTAGAAACGTCGGATGAGCCAGGAACGGACGGCGGTACGGCAGCGGGCCGAGTCGGTGCTGCGGCGGCTGGCCGGAGCGCAGGCCCGGCTCCGAGAGGACCAGTGGCGGGCGATCGAGGCACTGGTGGTGGACCGGCGCCGGGTGCTCTGCGTGCAGCGCACGGGGTGGGGCAAGTCGGCCGTGTACTTCGTGGCAACCGCGCTGTTGCGGGCACGCGACGGCCACGGACCCGCAGCGCAGACCGTCGGCCCGGCCGGGCCGACGGTCATCGTGTCGCCGCTGCTGGCGCTGATGCGTAACCAGGTGGAGGCGGCGGCCCGCGCCGGGATCCGGGCCCGCACCATCAACTCGGCCAACCTGGACGAGTGGGACGAGATCACCGCCGAGATCCACGCCGGCACGGTGGACGTGCTGCTGATCAGCCCGGAACGGCTCAACAACCCGGACTTCCGCGACGGCGTGCTGCCGAAGCTGGCCGCGACCACCGGCCTGCTGGTGGTCGACGAGGCGCACTGCGTGTCGGACTGGGGGCACGACTTCCGGCCGGACTACCGCCGACTGCGTACGTTCCTCGGCAATCTGCCCGACCGCACCCCGGTGCTCGCGACGACCGCCACCGCCAACGCCCGGGTGACCCGGGACGTGGCCGAGCAACTGGGCACCGAACCGACCGCCACCACCGGGCCGCGCCCGGACGTCCTGGTGCTGCGCGGCAGCCTGGACCGGGAGTCGCTGCGGCTGGGTGTGCTCGACCTGCCGAGCCCGGCGCACCGGCTGGGCTGGCTCGCCGATCACCTGGACCGGCTTCCCGGCTCCGGCATCGTCTACACGTTGACGGTCGCCTCGGCGACCGAGACCGCCGAGTTCCTCCGGTCGCGTGGCTGGGCGGTGGCCGCGTACACCGGGCAGGCCGAGGATGCCGACCGCCGCGCCGCCGAGCAGGACCTGCTGGACAACAAGATCAAGGCGCTGGTGGCCACCAGCGCGCTCGGCATGGGTTTCGACAAGCCGGATCTCGGCTTCGTCGTGCACCTCGGTGCACCACCGTCGCCGATCGCCTACTACCAGCAGGTCGGTCGGGCCGGGCGGGCCGTCGAACACGCCGAGGTACTGCTGCTGCCCGGTGCCGAGGACGCGGCCATCTGGCGGTATTTCGCCTCGCTGGCCTTTCCGCCCGAGGACCAGGTCCGCGCGGTGCTGGCCGCGCTGCACACCGAACGGCCGCTGTCGACGCAGGCCCTGGAGCCCCTGGTGGACCTGCGACGCACCCGGTTGGAGCTGATGCTCAAGGTGCTCGACGTCGATGGCGCGGTCCGCCGGGTACGCGGTGGCTGGCTCGCCACCGGCGAGCCGTGGGTCTACGACGAGGCCCGGTTGCGCCGCGTCGCCGCCGCCCGCACCGCCGAGCAGCAGGCCATGGTCGAGTACGCGGCGACGACCGGCTGCCGGATGCGCTACCTGCGCGAGTGCCTGGACGATGCGGAGGCGACCGACTGCGGCCGGTGCGACCGCTGCGCCGAGGCGCTGTTCCCGGCCGAGGTGTCACCGGCCGCGTTGAGCGCCGCACAGATCTTCCTCGGTCGTCCCGGCGTGCAGATCGCGCCCAAGAAGCTCTGGCCGACCGGGTTGGAGGCGGTCGGCGTACCCCTGAAGGGGCGTATCGCCCCGGCGGAGCAGGCGCTACCGGGCCGCGCCGTCGGGCGACTGTCGGACCTCGGCTGGGGCGGTCGACTGCGCGGGCTGGTCGGGCCGGCCGCGCCGGACGGTCCCGTCCCCGATGACGTGGCCGCCGCCGTCATCGAGGTGCTCAAGGCGTGGGCACACGGGGACGATCCCTGGCCGAGCCGCCCGGCCGGCGTGGTCGCGGTCGACTCGCGGACCCGTCCGGCACTGGTCGGCTCGCTGGTCGACCGGATCGCCGCCGTCGGGCGGCTGCCACTGCTGGGCCGGGTGACCTCGGCCCGTTCGGCGGCCAGCGACGGCCCACGCGGCAACAGCGCCCAGCGGGTACGTGCCCTGCACGGCACCCTCACCGTCCCCGCCGACCTCGCCGACGCCCTGGCCGGTCTCGACGGCCCGGTGCTGCTGGTGGACGACCTGGTCGATTCCGGCTGGACGATGACGATGGCCGCCCGCGAACTCCGCCGAGCAGGCGCCTCAGCCGTTCTCCCCCTGGCCCTCGCCCTCGCCGCCTAGCCGGGGGGTGGTGGCGGTCACGACGGTACGGTGGTCGCATGGCTGACCAGGATCTCGACGCCCCCGCGCTCGGGTCGGTGCGGCTCGCCGAGCGGCCGTCGAGGCGGTCGGGTGAGGACCCCGGCATGGTCCCGGCCGTACCGGACCGGGCCACGCTGCGACTGGCTCTGGTGGTCGGGGGACTCGTGCTGGCCGTGCTGCTCGGGTTCGGTCTCGGGCGGATCAACGGTGGCGGCAGGTCGCCGGCGACGGGCGGGACGGACAGCGCGCTGGCCGACCACAGCCACGCCCCGGGGGCGGGGGCCCACTCGCACGGCGCCGATCAGGACGCGGCGGCCGAGGCCGGCGGTCTGGCGGTCAGCCGCGACGGTTACACCCTGACCCCGCTGGCCGTCGAGTTCACCGCCGGGCAGACCGGTGAACTGCGGTTCCAGATCCGCGACGAACAGCGTCGGACGGTCACCCGGTTCGCGGTCGTGCACGACAAGCCGATGCACGTGATCGTGGTGCGTCGGGACCTGACCGGTTACCAGCACCTGCACCCCACAATGGCGGCGGACGGCACCTGGTCGGTGCCGTTGACGCTGCCGTGGCCCGGCGTCTGGCGGGCGTACGCCGATTTCACGGCCCTCGCCGACGACGGCCGGCAGACGGCGACGACGCTCGGCGTGGACCTGGTCGCTCCCGGCGGCTACGCGCCCCGCGCTCTGCCCGCCCCGACCACCACGGCCCAGGTCGACGGGCTCACCGTCGAGTACCGGGGGGCTCCCCAGCCCGGCCTCACCGTGCCGGTCAGCTTCCGGGTCACCGGGGCGGATGGCGGGAGTCCGACGCTGGAGCGCTACCTCGGCGCGTACGGGCACCTCGTCGCGCTGCGCGAGGGCGACCTCGGCTACCTGCACGTGCACCCTGAGGCGGAACTGGTCGACGGCGCGATCCGCTTCTGGCTGACCACTCCGGGCGCGGGGCGGTACCGCCTCTACCTGGACTTCGCCACCGGGGGAGAGGTCCGTACGGCGGAGTTCACGGTGTCCGTGCCGTAGGGCATGTGTCGAAGTCCCTGGCCGGCCTGCGGCGGGCCCAGACAACGACCGGCGGCGTTGGAGATTGGTCCGGATACGACACCGGTATCCGGACCAATCTCCGCCTTGCCGGCCGCCGCCTGGACTCCGCCTCGGCGCGACCGAGACTTCGACACGTGCCCTAGGGTCAGCCCGCCGTCCGGCGGATCGGTGCGGTGGTGGGTTCCGCGGGCCGGCGGATCGGCCGCCGGGCGAGGTAGCGCAGCAGGTCGCGGATGTGGTGCTTCTCCTCCGCCGGCACGGCCGGATCCGCCAGCCGTTGCAGGATCACCCGCACGTCGGCCTCGACCGGGCCCTCGTCCCCCCGTCGCCACGACCCGGCGCCCGCGTCGGGCAGACCGAGCGCGCGGAAGGCCGCGGCGACCGGAAGATCGAGCGCGGTGCAGAAACCCCGGACCTTGGCCAGTTCGGGGTAGTCCTGCCAGTCGCCGGCGAGCCAACGGAAGACCGTCGAGCGACCGACACCGGTGTGGGAGGCCAGGTCGGTGACGGTCCAGCCGCGCTCGTCCCGGGCGTCGTCGATGGCACGGCGCACGAAACGAGCGAACGCCATCTGCGGCGAAACCTCTGCCGAACCCATCCGGTGGGTCTTCCCTCCCGACCGGCACCCGACGGTGCGCTCTTCGAGAGTAGTACGGGAACGGCACCGGACAATTGACTGACCGACCAGACGATCCCGGTGGCGGGACCCGAGTCCGTCACCCAGCCGGCGGGAGCTGCGTCAGCAGGGTCTCCAGTCTGGGTGTCAGCTGCCACTGCGTGACCAGTTCCCGGTACTCCGCGCGCTGGTCGACGGTCGGGTCGGCACCCGTACGCCGGGCTCGGATGAGCAGGTTGCGCGGGGTGTGCGCGGAATCGACGAACTCGACCACCTCGGCCCGGTAGCCGTGTAGACGCAGCAGCGCGGCGCGCAGCGCGTCGGTGAGCACGTCCGCGAAACGCTCCCGCAGGATGCCCTGCCGGGTGAGCAGGTCGTACGGTGCGGGCGCCGGCCGTTGCCGCAACTGCGCCGCCACGTCGTGGTGGCAGCACGGTGCGGCGAGCACCCATCGGGCGTGCCAGCGCACCGCGCGGGCCAGCGCCTCGTCGGTGGCGGTGTCGCAGGCGTGCAGCGCGAGCACCAGGTCGGGCGGCGGTTCGACGGTCGCGTCGGCGATCGTGCCGGCGACGAAGCGCACCTGATCCGCCCAGCCCAGCCGCTCGGCCAGCTCGGTGTTGCGGCGGCGCTGATCGTCGCGGACGTCCACCCCCACCAGCTCGACGTCGAGGCCGGACCGGGACAGATAGCGGTAGGCGGCGAAGGTCAGGTACGCGTTGCCGCAGCCGAGATCCACCACCCGTAGCGGGCGGCCCAGCTGCTCGGCCAGCCCGTCGGGAAGGGTGGCGGCGAGCGCTCGCAGGAACGCGTCCACCTGCCGTCGTTTCGCCGCCGATCCGCCGATCTCGGCGAACAGGGGGTCACCCGGATCGAGCAGGTACGCCTTGGCCCGGTCGTGTCCGGTGGCCGCCACGGGGGCGACCGCACGCTTCGCACCCGTACGGTGCACCTGGGCCTCGCCCGACTTGGTGACCCGCAGTTGCAGGGTGGTGTCGGCGGTCTCCACGTGCCAGTTGCCGAACGGTTCGGCCAGCAGCGCCGCCACCGCCGCGTCCGCCTCCGGTCCGGGACTCACGTTGCGGGTGTGCGGCCGGGCTCCGTCGGAGGTGGAGATCTGCAGCCGCTGGCCGGCCTTGAGGGCGACGGGGCGCAGTTCGGCCCGGACCACCGAGGGACGCTGGCCGCGCCGCCGTCCGGCCGCCACGGCCCGGGTCAGCGTGGGTCCGAGCAGCAGCGAGCGGACCTCGGCCAGGGCGGAGTCCAACGGTTGGGGCATCGCTCCATCTTCCAGGGACGGCCGGGTGGCGGCCGAGCCGGGCACGACGTACCGCCCGGGTGGCGGCGAGTCGTCCGGGAGTACCGGTCGTTCGCCGCCGGTCCGGGCGGTCGGACGTCAGTCGGTGGTCGCTTCGGTGGCCGCACCGCCGCCGGAAGCGGCACTGCGGCGGCGCCGGCGGCGACGCGGGCGCGTAGCGGCCTCACCGGCACCGGTCTCGGTGCTGCCGGCGGTTGCCTCGGTGGGAGCGCCGTCGGCGGCCGGCGCCGTGCTCTCGGTGCCCGACACCGTCTCGCCGGCCCGCCGACGACGGCGACGTCGGGGAGTGCGGGTGCCCTCCTCGGCGGCGGTCCCGGTGGCGTCCGGGGCGGTGTCGTCACTGCCCTGGCCGCGACCACGGCCACGGCCGCCGTCACCACGGCCGCCCTCACCACGGCCACCCTCGCCACGGCCACCCTCGCCACGGCCACCCTCGCCACGGCCGCGACGACGGGTGCCGCGCGGCTCACCCCGGCGGGGGCGACCACCGCCCAGGTCCTCCTCGACCTCGGCGGCCAACCCGGCGCGGGTGCGCTCGGCGGTCGGCAGGGTGCCGGTCATCTCGGTGGAGATGTGCAGGTCGGTGTAGAGGTGCGGGGAGGTGTGGTACGTCTCCGGCGGCTCGGGCATGTCCAGCCCGAGAGTCTTGTCGATGATCCGCCAGCGGGGCATGTCGTCCCAGTCGACGAAGGTCACCGCGACGCCGCTCGCGCCGGCCCGACCGGTACGGCCGATCCGGTGGGTGTAGGTGTCCTGGTCTTCCGGACAGTCGTAGTTGATCACGTGGGTGACGCCACTGACGTCGATGCCCCGAGCGGCCACGTCGGTGGCGACCAGGGTGTCGATCTTCCCGGCCCGGAATGCCCGCAGTGCCCGCTCGCGGGCGCCCTGACCAAGGTCACCGTGCACCGCCGCGACCGCGAAGCCACGGAAGTCCAGGTCCTCGGCGACCCGGTCGGCGGCCCGCTTGGTCCGCGTGAAGATCATGGTCAGGCCGCGGTTCTCGGCCTGCAGGATCCGCGCCACAATCTCGATCTTGTTCATCGAGTGGGTGCGGTAGACCAGTTGCTCGGTCTGCGGCGAGGGGCCGGTCTCGGCGGTGTGGCCGGCGTGGATCGTGATCGGGTGGCGCAGGAAACGCCGGGACAGCGTCACGATCGGGTCCGGCATGGTCGCGCTGAAGAGCATGGTCTGCCGGTCCTCCGGCAGCATCGCCAGGATCCGCTCGACGTCGTCGAGGAACCCCAGGTCGAGCATGCGGTCGGCCTCGTCCAGCACCAGCGCGCGCACCCCGTGCAGGCGCAGGTGCTTCTGCTTGGCGAGATCCAGCAGGCGACCCGGGGTGCCGACGAGGATCTCGACGCCCTTGCGCAACGCCTCGATCTGCGGCTCGTACGCGACGCCACCGTAGATCGGCAGTACCCGGACGCCACGGGTGCGGCCGGCGGCCGCGATGTCCTTGGCGACCTGGATGCCCAGCTCCCGGGTCGGTACGACGACCAGGGCCTGGGGCAGCCCGTCGCCGCCCTCGTCGGGTGCGAAGACCCGCTCCAGCAGCGGTACACCGAAGCCCAGGGTCTTGCCGGTGCCGGTCGGGGCCTGCCCGATCAGGTCGGCCCCGCGCAGCGCGATCGGCAGCGCGTACTCCTGGATGGCGAAGGCGCGGGTGATGCCGGCCGCGGCCAGCGCGTCGACCGTCTCGGCGCGCGCGCCGAGCTCGGCGAAGGTCGGTGCCTCCGGTCGCACCGGGGCGGTTGGGGCCAGTTCCTGGCCCTCGATGAGGTCTTGAATCGGCTCACTCATGTGGATTTGGGGGTGCCCTCTCGTGGGTGCGCCCCGTCATGTCCTCAGGGCGCGTTCGGTATGGCGCGGGCCACACGGTCGGCGGCAGAAAGCCGAGCGGACCGGGCCGCACGCGCGCCGTGGGTCGCACTTCGACCGGATCGGAGTTGACTCCGGCCGGGATCGGCACCTACGGCAACTCCTCCATGCTACCTGAACGGGCCAAACAGCGTCCCGATTCCGAGGCTGCGAGCGTCGCTGCAAAGGTTTCCATGTGACCTGTATCACTCGCAAGGGGCGCGAGCCGGGCTCTCACGCGGTGCCCCGGGTGGTGCCGCCGGACGGTAACCTGCGCACGTGTCCGCCCCCACCCCGCCCGGCCACGCCGTCACCGACCTGCTCGGTCTGGTGGCCCTCGGTGAACTGCTCGCCTTCGACCGGATCGCGGCCGACGCCCGGCTCGCTCCCGACCTGCGCCGCCGGGCCGCGCTGAGCGAGATGGCCGCCGCCGAGATCACCAACTACCGACGGGTCGCCGACCGGCTCACCGCGCTGGGCGTGCTGCCGGACGACGCGATGGCCGCCTACGTCACCCCGTTGCAGGCGTACCACGACTCGACCGAGCCCCGCGACTGGGCCGAGGCGGTCACCAAGGCGTACGTCGGTGACGCCATCACCGACGACTTCCTTCGGGAGATCGCCGTCGCGCTGGCCGAGCCGGACCGGCAACTGGTCCTCGACGTCCTGCACGAGTCGCGGTACGCGGAGTTCGCCCGGGCCGAGATCCGGCTCGCGGTCGAGGCGGATCCGAGGGTGGCGGGCCGGCTGTCGATGTGGGCGCGCCGCCTGGTCGGGGAGGCGCTGTCCCAGGCGGGGCGGGTCGCCGCCGCCGATCACGGGGCGCTGACCGCGTTGATCGTCGCGGGCGGGCGGACCGACGTGGCGGAACTGTTCCGGCGGCTCACCGCCGCGCACACCGCGCGGATGGCCGCCGCCGGGCTCAACAACTGAGCGAGACCGGCAACAGGGTGGTGGGGGTGCCGGCCCCCGCCACCTGCTGCCGGTCCGCCGGAACGTCAGCGGACGGTGAAACCGACCGCCCGTGGGGCCGCCTCGGCGATCTCGACGTAGGCGACCTTGCCGACCGGCACGATGACCCGCCGGCCCTTCTCGTCGGTCAGGGAAAGGGTGCCCTCGCCCCTGGCGACGGCGTCGGTCACGATCCGCTCGATCTCGGCCGGCGACTGCGCGCTCTCCAGGACCAGCTCACGCGGCGCGTACTGCACGCCGATCTTGACCTCCACTGTGCCTCCTCCGTCGGGCGAAATGGCCGCCCTGCGAAGGCTATCCGATCACAAGGTCGAAGTTCAGGCTGACTCACCTTGCAGCGGGAAGCTGGCGATACCCCGCCAGGACAGCGCGGCGACCAGCGCCTCCGCCTCGGCCTTGGGCACCTGGCGGCCACCGGCCAGCCAGAACTGTGCGGCGGTCTCGGCCGCACCGACCAGGCCGGAGGCGAGCAACTCCGCGTGCGCCCGGCTGACGCCGGTGTCGGAGATGATCGTGTCGGTGATCGCCGCGATGCAGCCCTGCTCGACCCGCTCCACGCGCTGCCGGACGGCCGGCTCGTTGCGCAGGTCGGATTCGAAGACCAGGCGGAACGCCTCGCTCTCGTGGTCCACGAAGTCGAAGTACGCCCGCACCGAAGCGCTGACCCGCTCCTTGTTGTCGGTGGTGCTCGCCATCGCGTCGTGCACCTTGGCGACGATCGCGTCACAGTGGGTGTCGAGCAGCGCGAGATAGAGCTCCATCTTGCCGGGGAAGTGCTGGTACAGCACCGGCTTGGAGACCCCGGCCCGCTCGGCGATGTCGTCCATGGCCGCAGCGTGGTAACCCTGCGCGACGAACACCTCCTGAGCGGCGGCGAGCAGCTGCTTGCGGCGCGCCGATCGGGGCAGGCGCGTGGGTCGGCCGGCGGTCTGGGCGCCGTTCCCCACAGCGGTCATGGGAACCTCCGAGGTTGTCGTACGGGCCGGCATTTCACCCGAACCGGTCGGGGCCCCTCGGCCCCTCGCGGAATTGGCCCGCCGCTGTAACTTATCGCCACTGTCGCCACACGGTAGCCTCAGCGGGGGGCGACCAAGGAGCGCGCGGTGAGTGAAACAGGGCAACCCGGTGCCGCCACCCCGGGAGAGCACGGCGACGGGACGGGTCAGCGCGATGACCTGGCCCGTTCCGGCAACGGGTGGGCCCCGCCACCGGCCGACTGGTCGTGGGGTTCAGCGGGCACGCCGGGGTCCGGCACGACCAGGCCCGGGTCCGAGTCTCCGTCCGGGTGGGCCATCGCCTCGTCACGCCACGCCGATCTGCCCGCTCCCGTCGGTGAGCAGGGTGAGCCGGAGCGGCCCGTCCGGGTCAACGGCAACCACGTCAACGGTCACCAGACGAACGGGACGCCGGTCGGGGACCCGTCGCCGGCTGGTCGGCACGTCCCGGTCAGCGCCCCGCCCGGCCCACGCGGGCCGGGCCAGGACCGTCTCGTCGTACCGGCGCCCCGCCCGCTTCCGTCCGGCGAACAGCCGGTGACCTCCACCACCGGCCTGCCGACCTCGTCGCCTCCCGCCGTGCAGGTGCCGCCCGTCGGCACCGCCGCCTCCGGTTTCGAGATGCCACCCGGCCTGCACGCGCCCACGGCTGAGCGGGCCGGGGAAGGCCCGTCGCACAGCGGCCACGCATGGGACGACGGATTCCCGCCGGTGCCGCCGACCACCGATCAGGCCGCCGGGCAGGCTGACCGCCCCTCGGCGTCCGGCCCCGACCAGCCCGCCCGGTGGTCGGCGGCGTCCGGCCCCGACCAGTCGGCCGGCTGGTCCGCCGCCGAGCAACCGGCCGGCGACGTGGACCGGCCGAGTTGGGCACAGCCCGGCCCGGCCAGTGACTGGGCGCCGCCGTGGGCGCGCGACGAGGGTGAGCCGGCGGACCGCCGGTCCCGCGATGCGTCGGCCCGGCCCTGGACCAGCGAACCCAGCCGGCCGTACGAGCCGGTACGCGCCGAGCCGACCCGCCCCTACGAGGCGGTGCGGGTCGAGCGGCCCCGCCCGTACGAGCCCCACCGGGAGGCCGAGCCCGGTTCGGCCGGGCAGTCAGCCGCCGCGGACGACCCGGCGGACCGGCCGCACGCCGTCGACCCGACCAGCGCCCCGCCGGCCGACCAGCGTCCCTCCTGGGCGCGGGCGGCCGAGCTGCCCCCGGCCGAGGAGCGTCCGTCCTGGGCGTTGCCCCCGGTCGGCGGCACACCCGCGGACGAGCGTCCGTCCTGGAGCAGCAGTCCGACCAGCGCCCCGCCGGCCCCGCAGCGTCCCTCGTGGGCACGGGCGGCCGAGCTGCCGGCGGCGGAGGAGCGTCCGTCCTGGGCGTTGCCCCCGGTCAGCGGCGCACCGGCGGACCAGGGCCGACCCTGGGGTACGCGGAACGAGGAGACCCCGCCGTGGGGCAGCCGGTCCGGCGGTCAGCCGGTCGACGAGCGTCTGCCGTGGGCGCTGCCGCCGGCCAGTTCCCCACCGGCCGGCGTGCCGTCCGGCGACGCCGCACCGACCAGCGCCCCGCCGGCCGGCGTCCGTCCGGCCGCCCATAACCCCAGCACACCGCGGGCCGACGTGCCGAGTCGACGGGAGACGCCGTCCGAGCCCGGCTCGACGCCACCGGTCACCGAGGCCCGGTCGGCCTCCGATCCTCCCGGGTATCGACCGTTCCGGCTACGGCCGGTGCCGAACGAGCCGACACCCGCGCCCGCCGCGGCTCCCGCCTCGCCGGAACCGACCCCCGCGACCGACCCGGTCGCGGGTGAGCCCGGCCGACGCGAGCGCACCCCGTCCGCGCCCGTCCCGACGAGCGCAGCCCCCTATGCGGCACGCCGGTCCGCGCCCGATCCGGTCCCGCCGACCGAGCCGGCCGGCGACGGGTCGCCGGACAGCACCACGGCGGTGTTGCCGCAGCGCGTCCCCGCCGAACCGGACGTGCCCGTCGTGCCGGAGCCGCCAGCCGTGGAGCCACCCGCCGAAACCCCGGAACTCGCCCGGATCGCCACCCATCTCCGCCGTGACGACGAGCCGGCCCCGCTGCGGGACCGGCCGGAGGGCTTCGACGTCAACGCGATCCTCACCGCCGTCCGAGGAGTCGACGGCGTACGCGACGCCGCCCTGCGACGCACCCCCGCCGGAGCCCACAGCCTGCGCCTCGATCTCTCCGACGGTGCCGACCCGGCCGAGGTGAGCCGGCACGTCGCCCGCCTGCTGCAGGAGCGGATGGGGCTGGCCGCCGCGCCGCGCGGCCTGCCCGGAGTGCCCGCCGTCCCGGTCCGCCGGCGCTCCGCGGAGACCCGGGGCGAGGGCGCGGAGACGCGCCCGGTCGCCGAGCCTCGACGGCCGGCCGTTCGACCCGCCGGTACCCGGACGGAAACGCCGCCGAGTCGTACGGAGACGCCGCAGAGCCGGACCGAGGCGTCGCCGAGCCGGCCGGAGGCCGTGCCGGAGTCCACCCGACGGCGACGGCAGTCGCCGGCCCCGAACCGGGGCCGGGTGGTCGTGGACGAGGCGGGTGCGTCGGGCAGCCCGGCGACGCTCGCTGCCTCCTACTCGGGTGGACAACTCACCACCACCGAGTCGGCACCGTCGCGTCCGCTGGACACCGGCGGGGTGCCGGGTCCCCGGGTGGTGCTCGACCACGTCCAGGTGAGCACGTTCGGGCTCGACGCCAACGTCGAGGTCCGGCTCCTCGCCAACGACCAGAGCGCCTCGGGGTACGCCACCGGGCCCGCGGTGGACGGGTACGTGCTGCGGCTGTGCGGTGTCGCGGCCGCGGCGGCGGTCGACGAGCTGCTCTACGCCGCCGGCCCCACGGCGGAGCGCGGACGGTGCTTCGTGGAGCACGCGGCGGTGGTGCCCTTCGGCAACTGCGAGGTGGCGACCGTCGTGGTGCTGCTGGTCTGCGACGGCTGGGTCGAGCAGTTGGCCGGTTCCGCCCTGGTGGCCGGCGACCCCCGGCAGGCGGTGGTGCGGGCGACCCTGGCCGCGGTCAACCGCCGACTGGAGGCGCTGCTGGCGTGAGCCGTTCCAGGCAGACTGGAACGGTGAAGCCTGCCACCCTCTGGCCCGAGCGGCTGCTGCCCACCCATTCGGTTCCGCCACCCTGGCCAGGTCGCGAGGTACGACTGGACGGGGCCGTCACCTACGTCCGGGACACCCCGGCCACCGGTTCGGATGCCGAGCCGGCCCTGTACGTGCACGGCCTGGGCGGCTCGTCGCAGAACTGGACCGACCTGGCGGGCCTGCTCGCCGAGCGGCTGGACGGTCAGGCGATCGACCTGCCCGGCTTTGGTCGCAGCGAGCCGGGCCGGCGGTACACCGTGCCGGTCTTCGCGGAGCGGGTGATCCGTTGGATCGAGCACTCCGATCGTGGGCCGGTACACCTGTTCGGCAATTCGCTGGGCGGGGCGATCTCGGTGCGGGTGGCCGCGCTGCGGCCGGATCTGGTCCGGACACTGACCCTGGTCTCGCCGGCCCTGCCGTTCCTCGACTTCCGTCGGTCGTTGCAGGGACGGATGCTGCCCCTGCTGGCGATCCCCCGGGGCGAACGACTGGCCGCCTGGCGGCTGGCCCAGTTGGCACCCGAGGTGATGGCCCAGCAGGTGATGGAGGCGTGCGTGGCCGACCTCAGCCGGATCAGCGACCAACGTCGGCGGGAGGCGCTGGAGGAGATCCGCGTCCGGTACGAGGCGGAGCACTACGCGGCGGCGTACGTGCGCACCTTCCGTGGTCTGGTCTCCAGCTTCCTGCGGTCGTACCTGCCGGGTTCGGGGTCCCTGTGGCGGATGGCCCGGACGGTGCGCGCCCCGACGCTCGTCATCGGGGGCCGGCAGGACCGGCTGGTCGACGTCCGGGTGGCCCCGCAGGCGGCGCGGGTGATCCCGGACAGCCGGCTGCTGATGATCAACGGTGTCGGGCACGTGGCTCAACTGGAGGTGCCGCGCCTGGTGGCCCGGGCCGTGCTCGGGCTGCTCGCCGAGACGGGGGAACCCGCCCGCCGGGCCGACCTGGCAGGATGACCGGGTGCGCAGCCCTGGTAGCCGTCGTCGGTCGGCTCGTCCCGCTGGTCGGCATGCCCTCCGGCGCGGGTCCCCCGAGCACCGTCGAGCGGTAGATCAGACCCGGGCTGCCGGGAGCGAGCGGCGGCGCTGGCGGCCGGGCGCGCTGGTCCGGGTGGCGGTGCTGGTGACGGCGGTCGGTGCCGCGGTGGCGGTGGTGGCCGGCGGCACCGGTGCGGGCTCGGGCTCGGCCGGCGAAGTCGCCCCGGTGGCCTCGCGGCTGGCCGTGGCGCCGCCGTCCCTGGAGCCCGCGGAGTCGCCGCCGCCGTCGCCGGTGGAGGTGTCCCCGTCGCCGGAGACGCCCCTGCTCCAGGAACCGGGTGCGATCCCGTCGACCGGCCCGGGCCGGTTCGGCTATGACGACCGGGTCGGCCCGGTGCTGGGTACCGCCGGTGGTGTCCGGCGTTACCGGGTGGCGGTGGAGTCCGGCTCCGGTGTGGACGCGGGTGAGTTCGCCCTGGCGGTGCGGACCGCGCTGGCCGGCCCGGGGAGCTGGGTGGACAGCGGCCGGCTGCGGCTGCGGCAGGTGCCCGCCGACTCACCGCACGACTTCACCGTCTACCTGGCCACGGCCGGGACGGCGGGCCGGATGTGCGCCGCCGGGGGCGTCGACATCCGGGTCGGTGGCCGCCCGTACACGTCCTGCCGGGCACCGGGCAAAGTGATCATCAACCTGGACCGGTGGCGACTGTCGGTGCCGCACTTCGTCGAGGCGGACGTGCCGCTCTCGCTCTACCGGACGTACGTCGTCAATCATGAGGTCGGGCACGAACTGGGCAACCGGCACGAGCGCTGCCCGGGCCGTGGCGAGCCGGCTCCGGTGATGATGCAGCAGACGCTCTTCCTCAAGGGTTGCGTGGCGAATCCCTGGCCGTACCTGGACGGCCGGCGGTACGCGGGTCCACCGCTCTGACCGACGCGACCGATCAATAATGCGGTGATATGCCTGAATAGGGTGCGACGATGGCTTCATGCCGTCTTCACCCCTTTGGCGCGATCGCGGCCGCTCCGGCGATGCCCGAAGACCCGGCGGTCCGCCTCCCGGGCCGTTGCCACGGCACCGGACCGTCGCGACCCTGGCGATGGTGCTGGTGCTGGCCGTCACCGCCGCGGTTCTCCTGGTCCGGACCGGGGAGCGGGGGACCGGTCCGGACCGGGGTGCCGGCAGCCGGATGGCGTACGGAGCGGCCGACGAGCGGACCGGGCCGAGCCGGTACCCGCGGGTGGGCGACGGCAGCTTCACGGTCGCCGGTGACGGCTCGGCGGTGCAGGGCGAGGACGGGCCGGTGGCGCGCTACCGGGTCGCCGTCGAACAGGGCACCGGTCAGGATCCGACCGCCTTCGCCGCCGAGGTCGACGCGGTGCTGGCCGACCGGCGTAGCTGGATCGGCTCGGGCGAGCTGCGGGTGCAGCGGGTCGCCGGGGAGGTCCCCGCCGACTTCACCGTCTACCTGGCCACTCCGCTCACCTCCGAGGCGATGTGCGCCGAGGGCGGACTGAGTACCGAGGGCTACACCTCGTGCCGGCTGCCCGGGAAGGTCATCATCAATCTGGCACGCTGGCTGGAGGCGGTCCCGGACTACGGGGCCCCGCTGGCGGTCTACCGGGCCTACGTGATCAATCACGAGGTCGGGCACGAATTCGGGGAGGGGCACGAGGCGTGTCCGGCCCCCGGGCACCCGGCGCCGGTCATGCAGCAGCAGACGTACGGCCTGGACGGCTGCCTGCCGAACGCCTGGCCGATCCTGGACGGGCGCCGGCACGCCGGCGACCTGATCGACTGATCGCGGTCCCGCCGCCTATTCCCGCTCCCGCATGGCGGGCTACGTGTCCCTGCTCATGGTCGATGGGCGCGTCGGCGAGCGACAATGGCCCGGTTGTCCGCCACATCGATCCCGGGGAGTCCACCGTGTCGCTGCCCCCGCTCGTCGAACCCGCCGCCGAGCTGACCGTTGACGAGATCCGTCGCTACTCGCGCCACCTGATCATCCCCGACGTCGGGGTCACCGGGCAGAAGCGGCTGAAGAACGCCCGGGTGCTCTGCGTCGGTGCCGGCGGTCTCGGTTCGCCGGCGCTGATGTACCTGGCCGCCGCCGGGGTCGGCACCCTGGGGATCATCGACTTCGACACCGTCGACGAGTCCAACCTCCAGCGCCAGATCATCCACGGCGTCTCGGACGTCGGCCGCTCCAAGGCCGAGTCGGCCGCGGCGAGCATCCGCGAGATCAACCCGCTGGTCAACGTCGAGATCCACAACACCGCGCTGGACCGGGACAACGTCCGTGAGATCTTCGCCCAGTATGACCTGATCGTCGACGGCACGGACAACTTCGCCACCCGGTACATGGTCAACGACGCGGCCGTGCTGCTCGGCAAGCCGTACGTCTGGGGGTCGATCTACCGGTTCGACGGTCAGGCCTCGGTGTTCTGGGCCGAGCACGGTCCCTGCTACCGCTGCCTCTACCCGGAGCCCCCGCCGCCCGGCATGGTTCCCTCCTGCGCCGAGGGTGGTGTGCTCGGCGTGCTCTGCGCCTCGATCGGCTCGATCCAGGTCAACGAGGCGATCAAGTTGCTCGCCGGCATCGGTGAGCCGCTGGTCGGCCGGCTGATGGTCTACGACGCCCTGGAGATGAGCTACCGGAAGATCAAGGTCCGCAAGGATCCGAACTGCGTGCTCTGTGGCGAGAACCCGACCCTCACCGACCTGATGGAGGACTACGAGGACTTCTGCGGTGCGGTGTCGGTGGAGGCCCAGGAGGCGGTGGTCGACGCGACCATCACCGCTGCCGAGCTGAAGGAATGGCAGGACGCCGGCAAGGACATCTTCCTGGTCGACGTCCGGGAGCCGGCCGAGTACGAGATCGTCCGCATTCCCGGCGCCACCCTGATCCCCAAGGGCGAGATCCTCTCCGGTGAGGCGCTGTCCAAGCTGCCGCAGGACCGCCAGATCGTGCTGCACTGCAAGTCCGGCGTCCGCTCCGCCGAGGCGTTGGCCGCGTTGAAGGCGGCCGGTTTCCGCGACGCGGTGCACGTCCAGGGCGGCGTGCTCTCCTGGATCAAGCAGATCGATCCCTCGCTGCCCGCGTACTGACCCGTAAGGAAGGGCCCCTTCTTAACGCCTCCGGTAGAGAAGGGGCCCCCTTTTAACACCCTGCCGTCGGTCGATCCCACCTGCCCGTACTCCTGAGGCGGGATCACGTTTGCGCCGGTAGCGTGGCCGCCGTGGTCGACATCGACGCCGCGATCGGGTTCGTGGTGGCTCACGGGGACGCGGTGGAGCGTGCCCGCCTGTCCTGGTTGCGTACCGGCACGCCGCCGCCGCCCGAGGTGCTCGACAGCGCCGAGGTCGGGCAGACCCTGGGCGGTGGCTGGCCGGCGTCCTGGGGCGAGGAGGTCGCCTCGGTCGACGCGACCTGCTTCCGCCTCGCCGAACTGGACGACCTCGGTGCGTTGGGCCGTCCGAGCGCTCGCCGGGCGCTGGACTGGCTGGCCGCCGGGCAGCGGCGCGACGGCTGCTGGGAGGAGGACCCGGCCCTCGCGGAGACCGCCCCCGAGTGGGCCCGTCCGGGCGACCCGGAGGCGCGGCTCTATTTGACCGCCAACGCGGCGTTCTGGCTCACCGTGGCCGGCCTCGACGCCCGGGCCGCCGGACCGCTGGACCACCGGGTCGGCGGAGCGTACGCCGGCGTGGTGCATGCCGCCAGCCAGGCGCTTGCCGCCCACCTGCGGCCGGACGGTTCCTGGCCGTCCTTTCTGGCCGCCGGATGGCTGAGCGCGGCCGTGCTGCACCGGCAGCAGATGTTCTACGAGTCGGCGCAGATCAAGGCGGTGCTGGCGGAGCGGCTACCGCAGGCGTCGGCGGCGGACGCCGCCTGGCTCGCCTCGACGTTGCGCCGGGTGGGCGTCGACCATCAGGAGTGGACGCTGGTGGCGGCCCGCCGCCGGCTCACCGAGACGCAGCGCAGCGATGGCGGCTGGAGCAGCGACGACGGCCACCAGTTCGACGTGCACGCCACTCTCACCGTCATCCGCGCCCTCCGCTGACCGCGCCCCCTCGCCGTTGATCATGAAGTTAGCGGCACCGGAAAACGCTCTCCGTGCCGTCAACCTCATGATCAACGGCGAGGGGGGAGGCTAGGGGCGGAGGTGGCCGGTGCCGGTGACCACGTACTTGGTGCTGGTCAGCTCGGGCAGGCCCATGGGGCCCCGAGCGTGCAGCTTCTGGGTGGAGATGCCGATCTCGGCACCGAAACCGAACTCGCCGCCGTCGGTGAAGCGGGTCGAGGCGTTGACCATCACGGCTGCCGCGTCGACCCGGGCCACGAACTCCCGGGCGGCCGACTGCGAGTCGGTGACGATCGCCTCGGTGTGGCCGCTGCCGTACCGCCGGATGTGGGCCACCGCCGCGTCCAGGGAGTCGACGACGGCGGCGGAGATGTCCGCGGCGAGATACTCGGTGCCGAAGTCCTCCTCGGTGGCCGGGACGACGGTGTCGGAGTAGGCCGCGACCCGCGCGTCGCCGTGCACAGTCACCCCGGCCTCGGCGAACGCGGCCAGCGCCGCCGGCAGGAACGCGTCGGCGACGTCGGCGTGCACCAGCAGCGACTCGGCGGTGTTGCAGGTGGACAGCCGCTGCGTCTTCGCGTTGAGAGTGATCGCCACCGCCATCGACACGTCGGCGGCGGCGTCCACGTAGACGTGGCAGTTGCCCACCCCGGTCTCGATCACCGGAACGGTCGACTCCTCGACCACGGTGCGGATCAGCGACGCTCCGCCACGCGGGATCAGCACGTCCACCAGGCCCCGGGCCCGCATCAGCTCCTTGACCGAGTCGCGGGAGCTGGCGTCGACCAGCTGCACCGCGTCGGCGGGCAGGCCGGCCGCGTCGACCGCGTCGCGCAGCACCGCCACCAGCGCCGCGTTCGAGTGCGCGGCCGAGGAGGAACCGCGCAGCAGTGCCGCGTTGCCGGCCTTCAGGCAGATCCCGGCGGCGTCCACGGTCACGTTGGGCCGACCCTCGTAGATGATGCCGACCACGCCGAACGGCACCCGGATCTGCCGCAGCTCCAGACCGTTGGGCAGGGTCGAGCCGCGGACCACCTCGCCCACCGGGTCGGGGAGCGCGGCCATCTGGCGCAGCGCGCCGGCGATTCCGGCCATCCGGCCCTCGTCGAGGGCGAGCCGGTCCAGCACCGCCGCGCTCAGTCCGGCGTCGCGTCCGGCCGCCAGGTCCGCGGCGTTCGCGGCCAGGATCTCCGGCGTACGCGCCACCAACGCGTCGGCCATCGCGTGCAGCGCGGCGTCCTTGGCGGTACGCGTCGCCACGGCCAGCGCCTCCGCGGCCACCCGCGCCCGACGCCCCTGTTCGCTCACGCTCATCCCATGCTCCTTCGTGTAAGGAAGGGCCCCCTGTTAACGCCTCGTGTATAGGAAGGGCCCCCTGCAATCACTTCAACCGGTTCACAGCAGCACCAGGTCGTCGCGGTGGACGACCTCCCGTTCGTACGCCGGGCCGAGCGCCGCGGCGAGGTCGGCGGTGGAGCGCCCGAGCAGCCCGGGCAGCTCGATCGCGTCGTAGTTGACCAGCCCTCGGGCTACCGGCGCGCCGGAGGTGTCGACGAGGTCGACCGGGTCGCCGGCGGTGAACGCCCCGTCCACGGCGGTGATCCCCGCCGGCAGCAGCGACTTGCGCCGGCCCACCACCGCGGCCACCGCGCCGGGGTCGAGGTGCAGCCGGCCGCGCGGCGCGGTGGCGTGGGCGAGCCAGAACAGTCGGGCGGCGGGTCGCCGGAGACTGGGGTGAAAGAAGGTGCCGACCGGCTCACCGGCCAGGGCGGCGCCGGCCTGCGCGGCGGAGGTCAGCACCACCGGGATGCCGAAACCCGTGGCGATCCGGGCCGCCTCGACCTTGGTCACCATGCCGCCGGTGCCGACCCCCGCGCGGCCGGTGCCGCCGATCTCGACGCCGACGAGGTCCGCTTCGTCGCGTACCTCGGCGATGCGGCGGGAGCCGGGTCGGGCCGGGTCGCCGGTCCAGAGCGCGTCGACATCGGAGAGCAGCACCAGCAGGTCGGCGTCGACGAGCGCGGCCACCAGCGCGGCCAACCGATCGTTGTCGCCGAACCGGATCTCCTCGGTGGCGACCGTGTCGTTCTCGTTGACGATCGGCACCGCCCGCAGATCGAGCAGCTTGCGCAGGGTGCGGTACGCGTTGCGGTAGTGGGCCCGGCGGGTCACGTCGTCGACGGTGAGCAGCACCTGACCGACGGTGCGGCCGTGCCGGGCGAAGGCGGCCGCGTACCGCCCGATCAGCAGGCCCTGGCCGACGCTGGCGGCGGCCTGCTGGGTGGCCAGGTCGCGCGGGCGTCGGGGCAGGCCGAGCGGGGCGAGGCCGGCGGCGATCGCGCCGGAGGAGACCAGCACCACCTCGCGTCCGTCGACCACCCGCAGGCCGAGGGCGTCGACCAGCGCGTCGACCTGCCCGTCGTCCAGCCCGCCGCTGGCGGTGGTCAACGAGGAAGATCCGATCTTGACAACGACCCGTCGGGCCCTTGTTACTGCGTCGCGCACCCGCCCATTCTGCGCTGTCGTCGCGGCGTGGCCCGTCGCCGTTCCCATACTCTGGCCGCTTGTGACACCTGACGAGTACGTCGAGGCGGTGCTGGAACTGGTCGACCGGATCCCGCCCGGCCGGGTGATGTCGTACGGGGCGGTGGCCGACGCGTTGGTCGAGCGCTCCGGGCGGGCGTCGGCCCGGCTGGTTGGATCGATCATGGCGCGTCACGGCGGCGGGACGCCATGGCACCGGGTGGTGAACGCGGCCGGTGCGATGCCACCCCGGCTGGCCCGCGAGGCGCGGGCGCGGTGGCTGGCCGAGGGGACGCCGCTGCGCGGGGCCGGAGTGGACATGCGGTCGGCGGTGTGGTGGCCCGGGCAGGGGATGTGACCCGTGCCATAACGTGAGTAATATTCGGCCCCATGACCGCGCCGCCGGGTGGATCCGGCCCACCGTCCGCACCCGGCCCGTCCACGCCCGCCGCCGACCCGGCGCCCCCGGCCACCGCCTCCCGCACGAGCCCCGACGCCGCAGCGGCAGCGGCCGGCGCGCTGCCGCGCGGCGTGCACGCCGGGTACGCGCTCGGCTCGCTGGCCACCGGGGCCTTCGGCACCGTGCCGGGACTGTTGCTGCTGCCCTACCTGACCGACACGCTCGGCGTGGCCGCCGGGGTGGCGGCCCTGCTGGTGCTGTTGCCGAAGGCGTGGGACGTGCTGGTCAACCCGGTCGCCGGGCGGATCTCCGACCGCACCCGGTCACGGTGGGGCGCCCGCCGGCCGTACCTGCTCTTCGGTGGGCTGGCACTGGCCGTGCTCTTCGGCGCAATCTTCGCCGCGCCGTTCGGTGCCGGTCCCACCGCCGGGGCGTACGTCGCCGTCGCCTTCCTGGCCACGGCGACCGCGTTCGCCTTCTTCCAGGTGCCGTACGTGGCGATGCCGGCCGAGCTGACCAGCGACTACGCCGAACGTACCCGGATGATGACCTGGCGGATCGCGGTGCTGGCGCTGGCCATCCTGGTCGCCGGCGCGGTGGCCCCGCTCGTCCGCGACGCGGCCGGCGGAGGTGTCCCCGGACACCGGTGGATGGGTGTCTTCGTGGCCGCCCTGATCGCGCTCGGCGCGGTCGGCGCGTTCCTCGGCACCCGGTCCGCCCCGCAGGGCACGGTCGGCGAGAGCGAGCCCAGCCTGCGCGCCCAGCTCGCCGTCGCCGGCCGCAACCGGCCCTTCCGGGCGCTGCTGCTCTGCTTCGTGGTGCAGTCCGCCGGGGTGGCCACGATCCTCGCCGGGGTGCAGTACTTCGCCGATCACGTGCTGCGCGACGCGGCGACCGGCCCGACCGTGCTGTTCGTCTGCTTCGTCGGCCCGGCGCTGGTGGTGATGCCGCTCTGGTCCCGGGTGGGTGCCCGGCTCGGCAAGCTCGCCGCCCTGGTGGCCGCGTCACTGATCCTGTCGGCCGGTGGGCTGGCCCTGGTCGCCGCCCCGGTGCTGCCCACCGCCGCGATCTACCTGCTGGTCGCCGTGCTCGGCGTGGGTTACGCCGGGCAGCAGGTGTTCGCGCTGGCCATGCTGCCGGACTGCATCGCGTACGACACCGCGCGCACCGGACGGCGGCAGGCCGGCGTCTTCACCGGCGTGTGGACGGCCGGGGAGACCTTCGGCCTCGCCCTCGGTCCGGGCATCTACGGCCTGGTGCTCGCCCTCACCGGTTACGTCTCCTCCAGCACCGGAACGGCCGCCGCCCAGTCCGACACGGCCCGCCTCGGCGTGCTGCTCGGCTTCACCGTCCTCCCCGCCCTCCTCATCGGCCTGGCCACCCTCCTGCTCCGCCCCTACGACCTCACCCCCGCGCGGCTTGCCGCCCTCACCTCGCCGGCACCGGTCGCGGCAGGTGCAGCAGCCACGGGCAACCACGGAAAGGGCAGCACAACTTCATGATCGACGAGAGCGGATCGGCGCTGCCGGACCAGGGAGTGCCGGCGGAGCAGGTGCTGGCCGAGATTCGGCGGCTGCGGGCGATGGACCGGCCGACCCACGGGGGACGACTGTTCGCGTACGTCTACGACCCGGCGGTGGCCGGGCTGGACGCGCTCGCCGCCGCCGCGTACGCCGAGAGCGCCCACGTCAACGGGCTGGACCCGACGGCCTTCCCGTCCCTGCTGGCCATGGAGAACGCGCTGGTCGCGGCCGCGGCGCGGCTGCTCGGCGGTGGGCCGGGCACGAGCGCCCCGGACGTCGTCGGCAGCGTCACCAGCGGCGGGACCGAGTCGCTCATCCTGGCCGTGAAGACCGCCCGGGACGCTCGGCCGGACGTCGCGGAGCCCCGGATCGTGGTACCGGTCAGCGCTCACGCCGCGTTCGCCAAGGCCGCTCACTACCTACGGGTGGCACTCGACACCGTGCCGGTCGACCCGATGACGCTGCGGCCGGCGGTCGCCGACGTGGCCGCCGCCGTCCGGCCGGAGACGGTGCTGGTGGCCTGCTCCGCACCCTCGTACGCGCACGGCGTCGTCGACCCGGTCGAGCAGATCGCCGAGGTGGCCGCCGCCGCCGGGGTCCGTTGCCACGTGGACGCCTGCTTCGGCGGCTGGACCCTGCCGTACCTGCGCCGCCTCGGCGCGCAGGTACCCCCCTTCGACCTCGCCGTACCCGGCGTCACCTCGATCTCGGTGGACCTGCACAAGTACGCGTACGCGCCGAAGGGCGTGTCGGTGCTGCTGCACCGCGACTCACGGCTGCGCGCCCCGCAGTACTTCGCGTACGCCGACTGGCCCGGGTACACGATGATCAATCCGGTGATCTCCTCGACCCGGTCGGGTGGTCCGATCGCCGCCGCGTACGCCACCCTGCGGCACCTCGGTGACGACGGCTACCTGGAGCTGACCCGCCGGACGCGGGAGGCCGTCCGGACGCTGGCCGACGCGGTGCGCGGCACCGACGGGCTGCGGCTGGTCGCCGAGCCCGAGTCGACAGTGGTCTGCCTCACCGCCACCGACGCCGGGCCGGACCTGTTCGTGCTGGTCGACGAGCTGGCCCTGCGCGGCTGGCACACCCAGCCCCAGCTGTCGTACGCCGGACTGCCGCGCAGCGTGCACCTGACGGTGACCGCCGCGGTGGCGCCCCGGGCGGCGGAGTTCGGCCCCGACCTGGCCGACGCGGTCGCCGCCGCCCGTGCCTCGGGCCCGGTCGTGTTGCCCCCGGAACTGCGCGCCCTGGCCGGCTCGCTCACCCCGGCGGCGCTCACCGGCGACCTGGTCGCCGGCCTCGCCGCCGGGCTCGGGCTGGGCTCCGGCGGCGGGCTGCCGGAGCGGATGGCGATGGTCAACACGCTGCTCGACGCCGCGCCCCCGGCGTTGCGCGAGCGGCTGCTGGTCGAGTTCGTCAGCCTGCTGCAACGCCCGGCCTGGTAGCGGCCCGTCGGCGCGCGATGTTAAGAGGGGGCCCCTGTACCACGCCAGGCGTTAACAGGGGGCCCTTCCTTTCAGCAAGGCTCGGCGGGCGCTGTGGTTGACTGTCGGGGACGGGAGGGGGAGTGGTCGTGCAGCTGCCTGCGGTGCTCGGTGAGCCGATCCGGTTCGTGCTCAACTGGGGCCGGCGCTACTCGCTCTGGGTCTTCAACTTCGGCCTGGCCTGCTGCGCCATCGAGTTCATCGCGACCAGCATGTCCCGCCACGACTTCATGCGACTCGGCGTGATCCCGTTCGCGCACGGGCCCCGGCAGGCCGACCTGATGGTGGTCTCCGGCACCGTCACCGACAAGATGGCCCCGGCGATCAAGCGGCTCTACGACCAGATGCCCGAGCCGAAGTACGTCATCTCGTTCGGCGCCTGCTCCAACTGCGGTGGCCCGTACTGGGACTCCTACTCGGTGACCAAGGGCGTCGACCAGCTCATCCCGGTCGACGTCTACGTGCCCGGCTGCCCGCCCCGGCCGGAGGCGCTGCTGCACGGCATCCTCCGCCTCCAGGAGAAGATCGCCGCCGAGCAGTCCGGCATCGGCGGCGTGCCCCGCCCCGACCCGCTCGCCGCGCCGGTCGACGCCCCGCCCGCCGACGGCGGCTCGGTCGACGCCGCGTCCGGTGGTGGCGCCGCGCCGCGATCCACCGCCTCGCTCACCGCCCCACCCGTACGTCCGCCGAACCGCTGATCGCGAGCGCCGCTCGGCTGGCCCGCGGAGTGGTGGAGCTTCGCTAGCGTACGGCCATGACCGACGTCGCGGAGCAGCGTTCCGCCTTCATCGTCAAGGTGCTGACCGAGGAGTTCGGCACCCTGATGGCGCTCGACCCGGCCGCCTTCCGGCGCAAGTTCCGCAAGATGGCCGCCTCACCGTTCGCCTTCTACCGGGGCAGTGCCAGCCTCTTCTACGCCGACCAGCGCGGCGACTTCGCCGACGACCGCTTCCTGGACGAGCAGACCAGCCGGGTGTGGATCCACGGCGACCTGCACGCGGAGAACTTCGGCACCTACATGAACGGCTCCGGCCAGCTCGTCTTCAACGTCAACGACTTCGACGAGGCCTACGTCGGGCCGTTCACCTGGGACCTGCGGCGGTTCGTCGCCAGCGTGGCGCTGATCGGGTACACCAAGGCGCTCTCCGACCGGGTGATCAGCGATCTGGTCACCTGCTTCGCGGACGCGTACCTGGTCGAGCTGAGGGCCATCGCCGCGGGCGGGGACGACGCCATCGGGTCGATCACCCTGGACAACGCCGACGGGGTGCTGCGCCGGGTGCTCCAGCAGGCGCGGTTGAACACCCGGGTCGACCTGCTGCGCGGACAGACCACCATCGACAACTACGAGCGGCGCTTCTCCCTCGGCGACGGGGTGTACGAAATCGACGGCGACGTCCGGACGCGGGTCTGTGCGGCGTTCGAGGCGTACCTGGAGACGTTGCCCGCCACGACGGCCCAGGCCCGGCCGCTCGCGGCGCAGATCAAGGACGTGGTGCTGCGCAAGGGCGTGGGCATCGGCTCGGCCGGGCTGCCGTCGTACAACCTCCTGTTGGAGGGGCACACCCAGGCGTTGGAGAACGACGTCGTCATCTACATGAAGCAGGCGCAGACGCCGGCGGTGGCGCGGTACATCGACGACGAGCGGGTCCGCGGCTACTTCCGGCACCAGGGGCACCGCACCGCCGAGTCCCAGCGGGCCCTGCAGGCACACGCCGACCCCTGGGTGGGCTTCACCGAACTCGACGGCGTCGGCCAGCTCGTCGCCGAGGTCTCCCCGTACGCGGCCGATCTCGACTGGGCGGACGTCAACGAGCCGGAGGAACTGGCCGGGGTGCTGGCCGACCTGGGCCGGGCGGTCGCCCGGATGCACTCGGTGGCCGACGACGAGTCCAGCCACGACCTGGTCGACTACTCCACCGAGGAGGCCATCGTCGCCGCCGTCGACGCGGACCCCGCCGGCTTCGTCGGGCACCTGGTCGACTTCGCCCACACCTACGGCGTACGCGCCCGGCAGGATCACCAGCTCTTCGTCGACCTGTTCCGCAACGGCCGGCTGCCCGGCATCTGACCGCCGCCCGGCACGCCGTGCCCGGCGTGCCCGGGTAGTCTCGGCCGGCCGGGCCGGCGGCTCGCCCGGCCGGCTCAGGCGGCGAAGTCGAGGACCACCTTGATGTCCTGCGGTCCCGGCGAGTAGGCGGTGGCGTACTCCGCCAGCGGCACCCGGCGGGTGATCAGCGAACCGAGCCAGGCGGGGTCGGCCTTGGACAGCGCCTCGGCGGCACCCTCCCAGTGCCGCCGATTGGCGTTGACCGAGCCGAAGACCACGTTGTTCTCCAGGACGAGGGTCCGGTTCAGGGCACCCGCGTCGAAGTCGATGGTCCGGCCGCCGCTGGACACTCCGGCCAGGCAGACGATCCCGTTGGGACCGACCTTGCACATCGCCTCCAGGACGACCACCGGCGCGCCGGTGCACTCGACGATGACGTCCGGTTCGAGGTCCAACTGGTCCAGCGGCCCGGAGTGGTACGTCGCCCCGAGGGAGCCGGCGAGCGCGGGCTTCGGGCCCTCGGTGGCCAGGTCCAGCATGTGCACGGAGAGACCCCGCTGGGTGGCCAGCAGCGCGGCGAGCAGACCGATCGGACCCGCTCCGGTGATCAGCGCGGTGCGGGGTTGCCACTCCGCCCGCTTCCCGATCCGGTCGATGTGGTCCCACGCCTTGACCATCACGCTTGTCGGTTCGAGCAGCATGCCCACCTGGACCAGCGACGGATCGAGCCCCACGGCGAAGGAGGGCTGCAACCGCCACCGCTCCCGGGCGAAGCCCGGCAGCGACTTGATGCCGTGCTCGGTGAACATGCCGTTGCGGCACATGTCCCACTCGCCCACCGCGCAGTTCGGGCAGGGCAGCGGATCCGGGTGCCGGACGATCCCGGCCACCAGATCGCCGGGTTGCCGGGTGCCGGTCGGGTCCTCCAGCACCCGGCCCAGTGACTCGTGACCGAGCACCAGGTGGTCGGTGCCGGGCGGCGCCTCGCCGTACTGCCCCTCGATGATCTCGATGTCGGTCCCGCAGACCCCCACCGAGACGGCCTCCACCAGGATGGGGCCCTCCTCGTGGGCCGGTTCCGGGTAGTCGTCGAGCAGCCGCAGCGAGCCGGGTACTCCGGGGATGACGGTCACAGCGCGCACGGGTTCATCCTGCTGGCCGACGGTGGGCGGCACCGGCGAAGCCGGGCAGAGTCACCCGGCCGCGTGCACCGGGCCGGTGCGGGCGCCCGCGCCCGGGCCTCGTCTCGGCTCAGCGAGGCCCAGGAGACACGCCCTAGGATCAGCGACATGACACCGGAAGAGGTCGGCCAGCGGCTCGTCGCGCTGCTCGCGCCCGTCGAGGCCACCGCGACGGTCTCCGGCGGTCAGGTCCATGCCCGGGCCACCGTCGACGTACCCCCGCACGCCTGGCGGGCCGCGCTACTGGCCGCCCGCGACGACGCCGAGCTGGCCTGCGACTACTTCGACTGGCTGTCGGCGGTCGACGAGTTGGCCGACGGCTTCGACGTGGTGGCGCACCTCTGGTCCACCCGGCACCGGCACGGCGTGCTGCTGCGCGCCCGGGTGCCCCGGGAGACGCCGGCGGTCGACTCCGTGGTGGCGGTCTACCCGGGCGCGGCCTGGCACGAGCGGGAAACCCACGAGATGTTCGGCATCGACTTCGCCGGGCACGCCGACCTGCGCCCGCTGCTGCTGCCGCCGGAGTTCGAGGGGCATCCGTTGCGCAAGGAGTTCGTCCTCGCCTCGCGGGTGGCGAAGCCCTGGCCGGGTGCGAAGGAACCGGGCGAGTCCGAGGCCGGCGGTGGACGTCGCCCGATCCGGCCGCCGGGTGTGCCGGCGCCGGGAGAGTGGGGAGTCGTGCCGACCCCCGCCGGTGCCGGTGGGGTGGGCGAGGGCCCGCGCGGTGGCACCCCGGCCCGGCCCGCTCGGGAGCGGCCGGCCCGTCCGGCACCGGGCGCCCGTGCGCCGCGCCCTTCCCGGTCCGCCGGCTCTGCGGGCGAACCAGCGGATACCCGGCCCGCCCCCGACCGCCCGGCCACCGGGCCCGCCCCCGACGGCGCGGTCCCCGGGCCCGCACCCGACGGCCCGGCCAGCGGGGGTGGCCCGACTTCCGGGGCTGACGGCGGTCCGGCGCCCGACGAGGGAGGTAGGCCCTGATGCCGCTCTGGTTGGAGCTGGTCATCCGGATCGGTGGGGTGCTGGCCGCCTTCCTGGTCCTGCCGCTGCTGGTGGGTCAGGCGGAACACAAGGTCATGGCGCACATGCAGGGCCGGCTCGGCCCGATGTACGCGGGCGGATTCCACGGCTGGGCACAATTGATCGCCGACGGGGTGAAGTTCGTCCAGAAGGAGGACGTCACCCCGCGCGCGGCCGACCGGCCGGTGTTCCGGCTGGCTCCGGCGGTGGCCCTGGTCCCGTACCTGCTGGCCCTGCTGGTGATTCCGCTCGGTCCGAACGACCTGGTCGGGCAGCCGCTGGACATCGGGCTCTTCTTCGTACTGGCGGTGGTCGGCGTGGGCGTGCTGGCCGTGCTCATGTCGGCCTGGGCGTCGGCCAACAAGTACAGCCTGCTCGGCGGCCTGCGCGGGGCGGCGCAGTTGCTCGGCTACGAGCTGCCGCTGGTGTTGGCCGCCGCGTCGGTGGCGATGGCCGCCGGCACGCTCAGCCTCTCCGGCATCGTCGAGGCATGGCAGCCGTGGTGGCTGCTGTGGCAGGCACCGGCGATGGTGGTCTTCTTCGTGGCCGGTCTGGCCGAGATCCGCCGGCCACCGTTCGACATGCCGGTCGCCGACTCGGAGCTGGTCTTCGGCTACCTGACCGAGTACACCGGCCTGCGCTTCGCGTTCCTGCTGCTGGCCGAGTACGTCGGCATCGTGGTGATCGCCGCGCTCACCACCGTGCTGTTCCTCGGCGGTTGGCAGGGGCCGTTCGCCGACGCGCAGCTCGGCTGGCTCTGGACCCTGCTGAAGGTCGCTGCGGTCAGCTTCGTGATCATCTGGCTCCGGGTGTCCTACCCCCGACTGCGCGAGGATCAGCTCCAGCGTCTCTGCTGGCTCGTCCTGGTCCCCACCGCCCTGGCCCAGCTGGTCCTGACCGCCGCCGTCCGCCTGACCCTCTGACAGCCCCTACCCTCGCCCCTGTTTCGCCCGGTTGATCATGAGGTTGGCGGCGATGTTGATCTCCAAAACTGCCGCTAACCTCATGATCAACGCGGGCGGGGCGGGGAGAGCGGGGTGTGGGTGGGGTCTACTCGCTCGGCGGGGGTGGGGGGTTCGGGTGGGGTGCCTTCGCCGAAGGGGCGGCCACCGAGGGCCTCGCGGTCGTGGGGCTCCAGCCAGTTCGACAGGTCGGGACCGAGCGGCACCACACCGGTCGGGTTGATGTCCCGATGCACCTCGTAGTAGTGCCGCTTGATGTGGTCGAAGTCGATCGTGTCGCCGAAGCCGGGGGTGGTGAACAGGTCCCGGGCGTACGCCCACAGCACCGGCATCTCACTCAACTTCTGCCGGTTGCACTTGAAGTGGCCGTGGTAGACGGGGTCGAAGCGGACCAGCGTGGTGAACAGCCGTACGTCGGCCTCGGTGATCGTGTCGCCGACCAGGTAACGCTGCCCGGCCAGCCGTTCGCTGAGCCAGTCGAGCCGGTCGAACAGCCGCCGGTACGCCTGCTCGTACGCCTCCTGGCTGCCGGCGAAACCGCACCGGTAGACGCCGTTGTTGACGTCGGTGAAGACCAGCGCGTTGACCTCGTCGATCTCGGCGCGCAGGTGCTCCGGATACAACTGCGGGGCGCCGGGACGATGGTACGCGGTCCACTCGGTGGACAGGTCCAGACTCATCCGGGCGTAGTCGTTGGTCACCACCTGCCCGGTCGGCACGTCCACGATGGCCGGCACGGTGATGCCCCGGGGGTAGTCCGGGTAGCGGGCGAAGAAGGCCTCCTGGAGGCGTTCGATGCCGAGCACCGGGTCCCGCCCGTCCGGGTCGAGGTCGAAGGTCCAGCTCCGCGCGTCGTGGGTGGGTCCGGCGACGCCCATCGAGATGGCCTCCTCCAGCCCCAGCAGCCGGCGTACGATGATCAGCCGGTTGGCCCAGGGGCAGGCCCGGCTGACCACCAACCGGTACCGGCCGGGCTCGACCGGGTACCCGTCGCGGCCGTCCGCGGTGATCCGGGTGGTGATGTAGTTCTGGTCCCGCTTGAATTCGCCCGGCTCTACGTACCTGCCGCCGCCGCTCTTGCCGTCCTCGCCCATGTCGCCCCCCAGGGTGTGCCCGACGCGTCCTCGGTCCCATCATGGCGGATCTTCGACCGGCCGGCCCGGTGGGCGAGCCGGCCGCCCAGCGGCAGGGGAGAAAGGGCGCCGACGACCCGGGTCAGCGGGAGCGGGGCGTGATCCGGTCGAGCCGGTGGGCGTGCACCACGATTCCCGCCTCGGTCTCGGCGAGGCAGGTCTCTTCCAGTGCGGCCATGAGCCGACCGGCGATGGACTGGTGCAGTCGCGCGGGGGAGGGCGACCCGAGCAGTTGTCCGTCCAGAAGTTCACGGCGGCGGCCGTCGTCGGGCAGGCGGTCCAGGTCGTCCGTCGTCCACTCGCCCGGCGCCAAGCCGCCGTCGTGCAGCGCGGCGGTCATTGACGGGTCCCTTCCGGTGCGTCGTCTCTCCCCAGGGCCGGCTACCCCCGGGTGGTGGTCGCGCGCGCCGGGGCCACAGGGCAGGATGTTCGGCATGAGCGAGCGGAGCGAGGCGTCCGGCGTGCCGGGCAGCGGCCTGGTCAAGGGACTGGCCGTCACGCTGAAGACGATGACGAAGCGCTCGACCACCCAGCAGTACCCGGATGTGGCCCCAGACCTGCCGCCCCGCTCGCGTGGGGTGATCGCGTTGCTGGAGGAGAACTGCACGGTCTGCATGCTCTGCGCCCGCGAGTGTCCGGACTGGTGCATCTACATCGACTCGCACAAGGAGGAGGTCGCGGTGCCGGGCGCCGCCCGGGCCCGGCAGCGCAACGTGCTCGACCGGTTCGACATCGACTTCTCCCTCTGCATGTACTGCGGCATCTGCATCGAGGTCTGCCCCTTCGACGCGCTCTACTGGTCGCCGGAGTTCGAGTACGCCGAGTACGACATCAAGGATCTGCTGCACGACAAGGACCATCTGGGCGAGTGGATGGCCACGGTGCCGCCGCCGCCGGCCCACGACCCGAACGGCGAGCCGGCCAAGGAGGAGACCGCCGCCGCGCGCAAGGCCGCCCTCCCCGGCACGCCCGCCGCCCGACCGAGCACCCCGGCGGTACGCCCAGAGCGTCGACCCACGGCGGACGGCGACGGCGAAGGTACGCCCGCGTGACCGGGGTGGACGCGCTGCTGCTCGCCCTCGGTGCGGTGGCGGTCGGCTCCGGGGTGCTGGTGGTGGCGACCCGACATCTGGTTCGTGCCGGGCTCTACCTGGTGGTCTGCCTCGGCGCGGTGGCCGGCATGTACCTGGTGCTCACCGCCGAGCTGGTCGCCTGGGTGCAGGTGCTGATCTACGTCGGCGCGGTGGTGGTGCTGCTGCTGTTCGCCGTGATGCTGACCCGCGCGCCGATCGGCGCCTCGGACGATCTGGACCGCCCCGGCTGGCCGGCCGCGTTGATCGGCGGTGGGGTGGGGCTCGGGCTGGCCGCGCTGCTGGTCGACGCCTACCGCTGGACGACGGTCGAGCTGCCCGAGGCGGGCACCGCCGAGCGCATCGGTGAGCAGGTCTTCAGCAGTTGGGTGCTGCCCTTCGAGGTGCTGTCGGTGCTGCTGCTCTCCGCGCTGGTGGGTGCGATCGTGCTGTCCCGTCCCGACATCGGTGCCACCCGCACCGACCGCCCAGGTGCCGGCGACGGGGGGAGGTCGCGGTGAGACCGGTCATCCCGTACGTCACCGCCGCGCTTCTGTTCGGCCTCGGGGTGTACGGCGTACTGCGGCGACGCAACGCGGTGCTGGTGCTGATGGCCGTCGAGCTGATGCTCAACGCGGTGAACCTGATCCTGGTCACCGCCGACACCACGGCCCGGGCGGTACTGCCGCACGGTGGGCAGGTCTTCGCCCTCTTCGTGATCGTGCTGGCCGCCGCCGAGATCGGGGTTGGCCTGGCAATCGTGCTCCAGCTCTACCGGATGCGGGCCAGCGTCGTCGTCGACGAGATCCCGTTGGCCGAACGGCCCGCGGAGGAGCCGGTCGCCGCCACCACGAGCGGCGGCGCGGCCGGACCCGCACCGGAGGGACCGCGGTGACCGCCACGACGCTGGGTGCGCTGCTGCCGGTCGTACCGTTGCTGGCCGGTCTGACCGGGCTGCTGCTGCCGCCGTCGCCGCGAGGCGCGACCATCGGCCAGGAGACCGCCCGCCGTGCCGCCGTGGCCCTCGGCGTGGCCGGCGCGGCCGGTGCCCTCGCCATCGCGGTGGTCCTGCTGCTGACCCTGGACGGGCCGGCCGAGTCCGCCACCACCTGGATCGAGCTGGGCGGGCTCACCGTCACCCTCGGGGTACGCCTCGACGGCGCCGCCGCCCTGGTCGCCGTCGCGGTCACCACGGTCGCCCTGGCCGTGCAGGTCTACTCCACCGGCTACCTCAAGCGGGGTCCGCACGACGACGTCGACGTCGACCACCGCTACCCGCCGTACGCGGCGCAGGTGAGCCTCTTCACCGCCGCCATGCTGCTGGTGGTGGTCTCCGGCGACCTGATCCTGCTGCTGGTCGGCTGGGAGGTGATGGGACTCTGCTCCTATCTGCTCATCGCCCACGACCGGCGGCTGCCGGAGGCTCCGGCAGCCGCGATGAAGGCGTTCCTGGTGACCCGGGTCGGTGACGTCGGCTTCCTGCTCGGCATCGCCCTGCTCGGCGTCTCGGCGGGCAGCTTCCGGATCGCCGACGTGCTCGCCCACGACCACGGCAGCGCCACGCTCACCGCCGCCTGTCTGCTGCTGCTCGCGGGGGTGGCCGGCAAGAGCGCCCAGTTCCCGCTGCACACCTGGCTGCCCGACGCGATGGCCGGCCCGACCCCGATCTCCGCGCTGATCCACGCCGCGACCATGGTCGCCGCCGGCGTGTACGCGGTCACGAGGCTGTGGCCGCTCTTCGAGGCCACCCCGACCGTGTTGGCCGTGCTCGGCGTGATGGCCTCGGTGACCCTGCTGCTCGGCGCGCTGGCCGCCACCGCGCAGGACGACATCAAGCGGGTGCTCGCCTGGTCGACGGTGTCGCAGATCGGCTACATGACGGGGGCGCTCGCCGTCGGCTCCCCACCGGCCGCGCTGTTCCACCTGCTCACGCACGCGGCGTTCAAGGCGCTGCTGTTCCTCGCCGCCGGTGCGGTCATCCACGCCGTCGGCACCACGCTGATGTCCCGGATGGGTGGGCTGCGGCAGAGCATGCCGGTGACCTTCTGGTGCACCGTGATCGGCCTAGGCGCGCTGGCCGGCGTACCACCGCTCAGCGGCTTCTGGAGCAAGGAGGGGGTGCTGGCCGCCGCGGAGGACGCGCTGCTCGGCCACGGCCCGGCACCGGCCTGGGTGGGTTGGCTGGTGTTCCTCTCCGGGCTGGTCGGGGTGGCGATCACCGCCTGGTACGCCACCCGCCTGCTGTTGCGGACCTTCTTCGGCACCGCCCGCCTACCGCTGGCCCGCCCGCACGACCCGCCCGCGACGCTGCGCTGGCCGGTGCTGCTGCTCGCCGTGCCGGCCGGGCTGCTCGGCCTGGCCGGGTTCTCGCCCTGGTTCACCGACCGGCTGCTGTCCACCGCCACGCCCGGTGACCTGGGCGTACCGGCTCTGCTGCACGTCGGGCCGCTGATGCTGCTGCCGCTGGCGTTGCTGCTCGTCGGGGTCGGGCTGGCGTGGGCCGGGTGGCGGCGGGACCGCACCGCCGATCCGGCGGCGGCGCTGGGTCCGCTGCGGCCGGTCCTCGCCCGCGCGTTCCGGCTCGACGACGTGCAGCACACCCTGGTCGTACGCCCGACGACCGCGCTGGGTCGGCTGGCCCGTTCGGCCGACGAGCGGCTGGTCGACGGCGCGGTCACCGGCACCGGGCGCGCCGCCCGCGCCCTCGGTGGTGGGCTCGGTGCCCTGCACCGGGCGGCGCTGCCCCGGGCCGTCGCCGCGGTCCTGGCCGGCGCGCTGCTGATCGGCCTGGCCGCCGCCCTGATCGGAGTCACCGCATGAGCGAGCGAACCGTCGGCACCGGCTCGGTGGCGTGGCACGACCCCACCGGGCGTACCGGCGGCGCCGGCCCGGCCGACGGTGCGGAAGCGGCCACGCACACCGGGGTGACGGCATGACGTCCGGAGAGTTCCTGCTGCTCGCGGTGCTCACGGTGCCGGCACTCGGCGCGCTGGCCGTGGCGGCCACCCCACGCGACCGGGCCGCCCGGCTGGTGGGCACGATCGCCGCCGCACTGACCCTGGTAGCGGCGGTGGCGTTGGTCGCCGGCCGGAACCAGGGCTGGACGGCATACACCGCCACCGCCCCGGCGGTGCGTCCCTGGCACTCGATCGACCTGCCCTGGGTGCCGGGGCTGGACCTGCGCTTCCACCTGGGTGTGGACGGCATCTCCTGGCCGCTGGTGGTGCTCACCGCCCTGCTCACCCTGCTCTGCTGCGGCTACAGCCTCTGGCGCGTGCCCGGCGGGGGCGACGGCCGGGCCCTGGTGGCGCTGCTGCTGGTCGTCGAGGTCGGCATCCTCGGTACCTTCCTCGCCCTCGACCTGGTGCTGTTCTTCCTCTTCTTCGAGGTCGTCCTGCTGCCGATGTACGCGATCATCGTCGGTTGGGGAGGTGACGGCGCCGACCCGGCGTCGCGCGACGCCCGCCGGCGGGCGGGGCGGAAGTTCGCCCTCTACACCCTCTTCGGTTCGGTGCTGCTGCTGGTCGGCGTGTACGTCGTGGTGGCCGCCGCCGGCACCGCCGACATCGTGGCGCTGACCGGCGGTACCGAGCTGTCCCGGGCCACCCAGCTGGCGGCCTTCACCCTGCTCGCGCTGGCCTTCGCGGTGAAGAGCCCACTGTGGCCGCTGCACTCGTGGCTGCCCGACGCGCACACCCAGGCACCCACCGTCGGCAGCGTGCTGCTCGCCGGGGTGCTGCTGAAGATGGGCACGTACGGCCTGATCCGGGTCGCCGTCGGGGTGGCCCCCGAGGGGGCCCGGTGGGCGGCACCGGTGCTCGGCGTGCTCGCCGTCGCCGCCATCCTGGTCGGTTCGCTGGTCTGCCTGGCACAGACCGAACTGAAACGGCTGATCGCGTACTCCAGCGTGGGACACATGGGCTTCGTCCTGCTGGGGATCGCCACCCTGACCGCCACCGGTATCCAGGCGGCGCTGATCGGCAACGTCGCCCACGGCATCATCACCGGCCTGCTGTTCTTCCTGGCCGGGGCGATCAAGGACCGTACCCACACCGGTGCGCTCAGCGAGTTGTCCGGGCTGCGGGAGACCGCCCCGCGCCTGTCCGGGCTGCTCGCCTTCGCGGCGGTCGCCTCGCTGGGGCTGCCCGGGCTCGCCGGTTTCTGGGGCGAGGCGTTCGCCGTGGTCGCCGCCGTCGAGTCCGGTGGTGCGCTGTGGACCACGCTGGCGGTGCTGGCCGCGATCGGCGGGGCGCTGACGGCGGCGTACCTGCTGCGGCTGCTGCGGCGGGTGACGCACGGCCGGCCCACCCCGGCGGTCGCCGCGCTCGGGCCCGGGCTGGCCGGAGCGGAGCTGGTCGCCTGGGCGCCGCTGGTGCTGCTCGCCCTGGCCGTCGGGCTGGCCCCGACCCTGGTGCTGGGCGTCGCCGAAGCTCCGGTCGAGGCCCTGATGGGGGTGGTGGCGCGATGAGCGGATCGAGTCTGGCGCAGACCGTCGACCACGTGGCGCTGCTGCCCGCGTACCTGGCCGCCGGGACGGCGGTGCTGGTGCTCCTGGTGGACCTGCTGCTGGCCCGACCGTCGGCGACCGTGGTCACGGCGGCCGCCGGGGCGGTCGCCACCGCCGTCGGGGCGGCGGCGGTCGGTTCGGGGCTCGAACGGCGTTCGTTCTGCGTCGGCACCGACTGTTCGTACGTCTTCGGGGGCCGGGCCGCCCTGGTCGCCGCCCTGGTGCCGCTGCTGGTCCTCGGGGTACTGGCGCTGTCCGGGCCACTGCTGCGGGCCGGGCAGACCCCGGTGGGGGAGTTCTGCTTCCTGCTCGCCTGTTCGATGACCGGTGGCGTGGTGCTCGGCGCGGCCGGTGACCTGATCACGTTGATCGTCGCGGTGGAGGTGCTCACCCTGCCGCTGTACGTCCTGGTCGGGCTGCGCCGGGGGAGCCTGGCCAGCGCCGAGGCGGCGGTGACGTTCTTCGTGGTCAGCGTGGTCGCCACCACGCTGACCCTGCTCGGTGCCGCGCTGCTGTACGCGGTCACCGGCGGGCTGCACCTGGAACGGCTGGGCGGCCTGCTGGCCGACGAGACGCTGACCGACCTGCCGTTGACCACGGTCGCGGTGACGCTGGTGGTGGCGGGGCTGGCGTTCAAGGTGGCGGCGGTGCCGTTCCACGCCTGGGCGCCGGCCACCTACGACGGTGCGCCGCTACCGGTGGCCGCGTACCTGTCGACCGCGTCCAAGCTCGGCGGGGTGGTCGCCCTGCTGGCGGTCGTGCGGCACGCGCTGCCGCCGGAGGTGACCGGGCCGGTGCTCGCCCTGGTCGCCGTGCTGACCATGACCGTCGGCAACCTGGTGGCGCTGCGCCAGCGGCGTACGGTGCGGCTGCTCGCCTGGTCCTCGGTGGCCCAGGCCGGCTACATCCTCGCCCCGCTCGGCGCGCTGGCCCTGACCGCCGACGCAGCCGCCCGCACCGGCGCGTACGCCGCCGCCCTGGCGTACGCCGTCTTCTTCGTGCTGCTGGAACTGGCGGCCTTCGCCGGCGTGGTGGCCCTCCGCCCGGCCGGTGCCGACGGCGGCAGTCTCGACGACCTGCGCGGCGCGGCGCGGCGGCACCCGTGGGTCGGTGCCGGCCTGGCCTTCGCGCTGATCGGCCTCGCCGGCCTGCCGCCCGGCCTGGCCGGATTGTTCGCCAAGGTGACGGTGGTCCGGTCGCTGCTCGGTAGCGGCGCGGGCTGGCTCGCCCTGGTGGTGGCGGTGAACGCGGTCATCGGCCTGGCCTACTACCTGCGGGTCGCCGCGCTGCTGTACGCGCCGGCCGGCGAGGTGGCGGGTTCCGCGATCCGGCCGGCCCGGGCGGTGGCCGCCGCGCTGGCGGTGGCGACCGTGGTCGCCCTGGTGGTCGGCTTCGCGCCGCAGGTGGTGCTCGACCTCGCCGGGAGCTGAGCCGGGCGCATTCCCGTCGGAGACCGTCGTTCAGGTAACTCTCAGTCATGAGACGGATGGTTGACGGGTACCGGTGTGTTGTACCGGTCAGCGGATCACCGCGTCCGTGCACCGAAGGAGTGATCGTGCACCACAACCGTCTGAAGACCGCCGCGCTGCTCGGCCTGCTCACCTCGCTGATCCTGGCGGTGGGCTACTGGTTCGGCGGCAGTGGCGGCCTGGTCATCGCAGTACTCGTGTCGCTGGTGATGAACGGCGTCACCTACTTCTACTCCGACAAGCTGGCACTTCGCTCGATGCGGGCGCAACCGGTCAGCGAGGCCCAGTTCCCCGAGCTGTACCACATGGTTCGGGAGTTGGCCGCCGAGGCCCGGCAGCCTATGCCCCGGCTCTACGTGAGCCCGACCGCCCAGCCCAACGCGTTCGCCACCGGACGCAACCCGCAGAACGCGGCGGTCTGCGTCACCCAGGGGATCGTCGAGCTGCTCGACTACCGGGAGCTGCGGGGCGTCATCGGCCACGAGCTGTCCCACGTATACAACCGGGACATCCTCATCTCCAGCGTGGCCGCCGGCCTGGCCGGCATCATCACCATGCTGGCGAACCTCGCCCTGTTCATTCCGCTGGGCAACAGCGACGAGGACGGTCCGAACCCGCTGGTCCTGCTCCTCACCATCATCCTTGGGCCGATCGCCGCGACGGTCATCCAACTGGCGATCAGCCGGAGCCGCGAGTTCCAGGCGGACGCCTCGGGTGCCGAGCTCACCCGGGACCCGCTGGCGCTGGCCAGCGCCCTGCGGAAGATCCACATGGGTGCCCAGCGGCGGCCACTGCCGGCCGAGGGGCAGCTCACCAGCACCGCACACCTGATGATCGCCAACCCCTTCCGGGGTGGCGGCGTGGCGGCTCTCTTCGCCACGCACCCGCCGATGGAGCAGCGGGTTGCCCGGTTGGAGCAACTGGCGGCCCAGATGGGTCCGGTCCGCTACCAGCGCTGACCGTTGGGACCAGCGTCGGCCGGCCTCGTCCGGTCCGCAGTCCCGTCGGTTCGGTCTGACCCCTTCGCCGCCCGCGCCCGGTACGACCGGCGCGGGCGGCGCCGTCTCGTCGGGGTTGGAGGGCGGCCTGACCTGCGGTACGTCGGCCGGGCGGCGGCCCGCCCCGCAGGATGCGGTATCCCGGGCAGTCGGATCGGCTGGAGGCCGCGGGTTGCCGCGTCCTGGGCAGTCCGGATCGGCTGGACGGCGCAGGGGTGCCGCAGCGGGGAGCAGCTTGCCGGCCCACGGACGCGGCGGCCTGGGCCGGATGGCGGGTGAGCGCCGCCACAGGCCCCGACCAGGCCGCCGGCCGGGTGCCGGGCGTTAGGGTCTAACCGAGTCTCGCTCATTACATCTCGTGGAGGTCCGCTGTGGCTGGGCTGCGCCGGTATCTGGCCGTCTGGCAGATCCCGGGCGCGCCGACCCTGCTGATCACCGGCATCATCGGGCGCCTCGGGATCGGCATGACGCCGTTGGCGCTGCTGCTCGTCGTGGAACAGGTCACCGGCCGCTACTCGTTGGCGGCCGTTGCCGGTGGCTGCTACGCCCTCTCCGGTGCCGCCCTGAGTCCGGTGGCGGGCCGGATCGCCGACCGGATCGGACCCACCCCGGTGCTGCTCGGCACCGCGATCGCCCACCCGCTGGCCCTGATCGGGCTGCTCTGGGCGGCCCGGTCCGACGCCGCTCCCTTCACGCTGGTCCTGCTCGCCGCGGCGCTGGCCGGTGCGACGTACCCGCCGATGACCGCCGCGATCCGGGGCGCCTGGAACGACCTGACCAACGTCGAATCGGGTCGGTACCACCTGCGCAACACCGCCCTCGCCGCCGAGACCACCCTGTTCGAGATCGTCTTCGTGCTCGGCCCGCTCCTGGTGGCCGGCTTCATCCTGGTCGCCGACGCCGGGGCGGCGCTGGTCGGTGCGGCGGTGGTGACCCTGGTCGGCACCGTGGCGGTTGCGCTCGGCCAGGCCATGCGCGGCTGGCGTCCGCACGCCCGGGAGCACCACGCCCGCGGCCTCGGCCCGCTGCGCGTCGCCGGCTTCCCGGCACTGCTGCTCTGCGTGGCCAGCCTCGGCATCGCCTTCGGTGCGGCCGGCGTCACCGTCCCGGCGTTCGCCACCCGCTACACCCCGGACGACCCGGACAGCCTCGCCGGCGTGCTCCTGGCCGTCTGGGGGGTCGGCAGCGCGATCGGCGGGTTCTGGTTCGGCGTCCGCCGGCCGGCACGCAACATGACCCGCCTCTTCGCCTGGCTGCTCGCCGGGGTCGCCGGCAGCTTCGCCGTCTTCGCCGTCATGCCCACGCCAGGCGCGCTGGGCGTCGCCCTGCTGATCGGCGGGGCCACCATCGCGCCCGCGCTGACCCTGGAGAACACCCTGGTCGGGCGGATCTCGCCGGCCGGCATGCTGAACGAGGCGTACACCTGGGTGGTGACCATGTCGGTCGGGGCGAGCGCACTCGGCGGCGCGGTCTCCGGCCTGATCGTCGACCATGCCGGCGGCGTGCCCTGGGCCTTCCTGTTCGCCGGGGCGGCCGTCGCCGTCGGGGCGGCGGTGGCGGCGCTGCCCGCCGGCCCCATCGCCCGCGCGGAGGCCGCCTCGGTACGCCTCGACTCCCCGGCGGCGGTCTGATCCGCCCGTCGCCGGGTATGTCACCGCCGTGTTCGCCTTCTTCTCCAACCGGCTGGGCTGCCTGGGTTCGCTCCTGGTCAGCGCGATCCTCACCGTCCTGCTGCTGCTGATCTTCGGCCGCTGACCGGTGTGTCCCCGGTAGCATCCCGGCCGGACACGCGGAAGGCGGTGACCATGGAGCTGAGGACGTTCACGGCAGCACAGGCGTCGGCCGTGGCGGGTTGGGCCGCCACGACCGAGGAGTGCCTACGCTGGTGCTCGCGGGAAACGGTTTCGCCGGAGACCGTCGCGGCGTGGGCAGCGGCGGCCGACGTGATCGCTTACGTCGCGGTCGAGGACGGCCAGACGGTCGCGTACGGGGAACTCTGGCCGGACGACGACGAGGCCGAGGTCGAACTGGCCCGCCTGATCGTGGCCCCCTCGCGGCGGGGCCGGGGCGTCGGCCGCCGATTCGTCACCATGCTCACCGAGGCGGCCTGCGCCCGACACCCTGCCGTCTTCATGCGCGTGCATCCGGAGAACGCGCCGGCGCTGCACTGCTACGCCGAGGCCGGGTTCGTGCCCGTGCCGCAACAGCAGGCCGACGAGTGGAACGTGGGCCAGCCCGTACGCTACGTCTGGCTACGCCACCAGCCCACGGCCTGAACGTCACTCACCGGTAGTTGGTGAACTGGAGAGCGACGCCGAAGTCCTCCGCCTTGAGAAGCGTGATGACCGCCTGAAGGTCGTCCTTCTTCTTGCCGGTGACGCGCAGCTGGTCACCCTGGATCTGGGCCTGGACGCCCTTGGGGCCCTCGTCGCGGATCTTCTTGCTGATCGCCTTCGCCTTGTCCTGGTCGATCCCCTGGATGACCTTGGCGTCGATCTTGAACACCTTGCCCGACGAACGCGGATCTCCCGCGTCCAACGACTTCAGCGAGATGTTCCGCTTGATCAGCTTCTCCTTGAACACCTCCAACGCGGCCCGGACCCGCTCCTCGGTCTCCGCCTGGAGGCTGATCACCTCCTCGCCCGACCAGGAGATCCCCGCGCCCGTGCCCCGAAAATCGAACCGCGTCCCGAGCTCCTTCTCCGCCTGCCGGAGGGCGTTGTCGACCTCCTGGCGGTCGACCTTGCTCACGATGTCGAACGACGGGTTCGCTGCCATACTCATGCTCCTGCTGTCCGGCTGGTTTGTGATCCTTTGGCCCTGGTTGCCCAGGGGTGCGACTCCCTGACGGTACCCGGTTGCGGCAGCGCCGAGTGGAGCCGCTATCCTTGCTTCCGCCGCCGCGCCACGGTGCGGTGGTACGCCCTGGCGGGTTGCCCGAGCGGCCAATGGGAGCGGACTGTAAATCCGTCGCGAAAGCTACAGAGGTTCGAATCCTCTACCCGCCACCAGGTGCGACAACGACCCCTGACCAGCAGAGATGCTGATCGGGGGTCGTTTCTCGTTGAGCTAGCTCGGTCCGGCTGGTTCAACCGGCCGAGCAGACACTCGAAAGCCCTTCGAGCGACTCGTAATCGTGTGGTCGATACCGGCGTACGAGGGACCAGCCGGGGCTGCGTTCCGCCCCTGCGGTGACTCATCGTCGCGCCGATTCGCGTCAAGCTTTGGCCAGGAGTGCCAGTTGGTCGACTTCCGTCCCTGTCGCCGTCGGTGTCGGGTCTACGCCAATTTCGTGACTGTTTGACCGTTGACCAGCGGCCATGTAGCGGCAAGAGTGGGTAGGGCGGCGTGCAGGCGGCTTACCGGTTTGCGGTTTCCCGACCGGTAAGCCCTGATCGCGAGGCTTGTCGTTTTGCGCATACATCGATGCCTGGCCGCGACGTGAGTGGCCCTGGGATCAGCCGACGATGGCAGATCGCACGTACGGGGGTTGGGGCATGCCCGATCGTCCGCTTTCCCGGCTGCTCAGGCTGTGGCACGATCGGCGTGCCCGTCGCTACACCCCCCGAAGGCAGGAGTCCTCCCGATGTCTCGTCGAAGGAGTGGTCGACTGTTCGCCGCGATCGCGGCGACCGCTGTACTTGCTGCCGTGAGCGCCGCCCTGATCGGGCTCGACGAGATGCGGTTGTCCGGCATCGAGTGGGGGCTCGGCATCGAGTGGGGTGTGGCCCCGGAGGCCGCGAACGGCATCGAGTGGGGGGCACCTGCGCTTCACGAGGCTGCCGTCCCGAACGCAGACTGACTCGTACCGTACGCCGCGCCGGCCCTAACGGTTAGGGGAACTTTGCGTGCCGGCTAGAGAGGCGCCTCGACGCCCGATAACGAGTGCCTGGCTGATAACGGCTCCCCTGGCCGTGCTTGCCGTGCTGAGCACCGTCCTGTTGAGTTTCTCGGCGGAGATCGGCGAGCGCGATCTGCTCTTGGCGGCGCTGTTGCTCGTCGTGATGATCGTGGCCGGGATCCCCACCCTGAGCTTCGTGGTCCGGCGACAGGCCGTCGTCGTCACCCTCACCGAGATACCCCTGGTTCTGGCGTTCTTCAGTCTCACCCCGGTGCTCGTGGTGACGATCGCGACCGTGGCGGCCGTCATCACCCAGGCCTACCGGCGGTACGCACCGCCGAAGCTGTGGTTCAACGTGGCCCGGGACGCCGCCGCCGTGTCGGTGGCAGGGCTCGTCGTCGCTGCGGCCGCGCCGCTCGACGGTGTCGGTCCCGCGACCTGGGCGGTTCTCTTCGGCGCGATCACAGCGAACAGTCTGATCAGCCTGGCCGCGGTGGTTGGCGTGATCACCCTGCTGCAGGGCTGGCAGGGCTCCCGGGAAACGGCCGGTACGGCCGCCCAGGTTTTCCTCACCGCGGCGCTGAATCTCGCGGTCGGCCTGCTGATCCTCATCACCCTGGCCAGCACCCTGTGGTCGATCCTGCTGCTGGGGGCGATCACCGTCGCGGGCGCCCTGCTCTACCGGTCCTACTCGCGCTTCCTTCGGCAGCACCGCACGCTCGGCGACATGTACGAACTGACCCGCGCGATGGCCAGTGCCGGTGCGGAGGGGAGCCTCGCCGACATCCTGCTGGGCCGGATCCGGGCGCTGATGCAGGCCGAGTACGCCACCCTGTGGCTGCCGGCCCAGGGCCGCCACCCGGAGGTGCTGCTCACTGCCCGGCTGGATGACCAGGGTCTGCTGGATGTGGCCCAGACCCCCGTGCTGGTCCGTCAGCGCACGCTGGAGTCCGGCCAGACCCTGGCGTCCGGGCGGCTGCTCGGCGGTGACCTGGAACTGCGACGGGAACTGGCCCGTCGGCAGGTCAAGGACGTCATCGCCGTACCGCTGCGCTCCGGGCAGGTGGTCATCGGCACGCTCGAGGTGGTGAACCGCCTCAGCGACGTGGGCAACTTCGCCCCGGCCGACGTTCCCGTCTTCGAGACGGTCGCCGCGCATGCCGCGGTCGCGTTGGAGAATTCCCGGCTGGTCAACCGACTGCGGCACGATGCGTACCACGACGGGCTCACGAAACTACCCAACCGCCGCCGCATCCTCGGTGCGCTGGCCGAGGCGGTTCGGATCCGGGCTCCCGGCGAGGTGGTCGCGCTGCTGCTCTTCGACGTCGACCGGCTGCGCCAGGTCAACGAGTCCCTCGGCCACGCGGCGGGAGACAAGGTCCTGGTGGAGGTCGCCGACCGGCTGCGCGGCTGTGTGCCCTCGGCGGCGTTGGTCGGGCGCGCGGGTGGCGACGAGTTCCTGGTAACCCTGCGGCTGGAGAGCGCGGAGGCGGCGGTGGAGCTCGCCGGGCAGCTGCGGGAACAGATCCGCGACGAGATGGTCTTCGACGCGCTCACGCTGGACGTGGACACGGCGGTCGGGGTGGTCGTGCATCCGGACCATGGCGACGACCCGGCCACCCTGCTGCAACGGGTGGATGTGGCCGCGACGGCGGCCAAGACGGTCCCGGGCAGCGTGCAGCTGTACACGCCGGCGCTGGAGTCGCGGTCGCTGCACCGGCTCGGCCTCGCCGGCGACCTGCGCAGCGCCCTCGACAACGGCGAGCTGGAGGTCTACTACCAACCCAAGGTGACGCTGCGGGACCGCCGGCTCATCGGGGTCGAGTGCCTGGCTCGCTGGGAGCACCCGATGCACGGCTCGGTCGCCCCGGAGGATTTCGTCGCCGTCGCCGAGCACACGGGCCAACTGGGGCGGCTCACCGAGTTCGTGCTCCGGGAAGGCCTGCGGCACAGCCGGGACTGGGCGCACGGCGGCCAGTCGCTCGCCGTCGCGGTCAATCTCTCCGCGCGTACGCTCACCGACCAGCACTTTCCGGAGCGGGTTCGGGAACTGCTGGAGGAGTACGACGTACCGGCGCAACTGCTGACCCTGGAGATCCCGGAGGCCGGCGTGTTGGACGGCACCGACCGCCCCATCCCGAGCCTGCGCCGCCTGCGGGACCTCGGCGTACGGCTTTCGGTGGACGATTTCGGCACCGGCAGCTCGTCGCTGGCCCATCTGCGTCGCCTGCCGGTGCACGAGGTCAAGGTCGACCACTCCTTCGTACAGGGCATGGCGACCGATCCGGGGGACCTGGCCATCGTCAACGCCGTGGTCACCCTCTCCCAACAGTTCGGGCTCACGGTGGTGGCCGAGGGCGTGGAGAGCGAGCTGACCCTGGAGCTGCTCCAGGACATCGGCTGCGAGGTCGGGCAGGGGTTCCTGTTCAGCCGCCCGCTGCCCTTCGAGCGGCTGGAGGCGTGGTTCGGCGCTCAGATCGACCCGGAGTCGATCTCCAGCAGTGAGCTCCCGCGGCTGCGTGTGGTGCCCTGAGCTGCTCCTACGCCCCTGCCGGGGATCCGATTTCACCAGCACGTTGGGGCCGTGTACTCTTACCTCTGCGCGGGCACCGAGTGATCGCGCAGGCCCCCTTAGCTCAGTCGGCAGAGCGTCTCCATGGTAAGGAGAAGGTCTACGGTTCGATTCCGTAAGGGGGCTCAGAGGGTCCGGCTGGGCCCACCGCGGCGGTGTAGCTCAGATGGCAGAGCAAGCGGCTCATAATCGCTGTGTCGCCGGTTCAAGTCCGGCCACCGCTACTCTCATCCGCCCCGGAGGATCTCCGGTGGTCGGTGGGACGGGCGCCACAGGCGCCCGCTTTGCGTGTCCGCCCAGGTGGCGCGTAGGCTTTAGCGCCGTAGTTGTATCCGTTATCGAGGAAGGCACTCCGCCGTGGCGAAGGCGACCGATGTCCGGCCGAAGATCACTTTGGCGTGTGTGGAGTGCAAGGAGCGCAACTACATCACGCGCAAGAACCGTCGTAACGACCCGGACCGCATCGAGCTGAAGAAGTTCTGCCCCCGGGACGGACGGCACACCGTTCACCGCGAGACGCGCTGAACCTGCCCGGGCCGATCGGCCCGGCTTCGCACGTGTCACGATCGCCGGTCCGGACGGACGGCGCGGCCTGAGCCGTCGCCGACCGCTCGGATCGGCGATCGTGCTTTGCGTGTAGGTTCGCGGCATGTCCCTGGACCACTCCTTCGTCGGCCGGACCTATCCGCCGACCGCCCCCTATCAGGTGGGCCGTGAGAAGATCCGCGAGTTCGCGACGGCGATCGGCGCCGAAGACGCCGCCCACCACGATCCGGAGGCGGCCCGTGCGCTGGGCTACCCGGACGTGGTCGCGCCGCCGACCTTCCCGATGGTGCTCACCATGCACGCCAACCGCCAGATGATCGAGGACCCGGCCTTCGGCATCGACTACAGCCGGGTCGTCCACGGCGACCAGCGGTTCGCGTACACCCGTCCGGTCGTGGCCGGCGACGAGCTGGTCTGCGTCAACACTGTCGAGGACATCACCAGCCGGGGCGGCCACGAGTTCGTGACCACCCGTACCGACGTCAACACGACCGCCGGCGAACCGGTGGTCACCGCCTGGATGAAGCTCGTCGTACGCGGGGAGGCCTGACGTGGAACTGCCCACCCAGACGTTCCGGGTGACCCGGGCGGACCTGATCCGCTACGCGGGGGCCTCAGGCGACTTCAACCCGATCCACTGGAGCGACCGGTTCGCCACCAAGGTGGGCCTGCCCGGTGTGATCGCCCACGGCATGTTCACCATGGCGCTCGTCGGCCGGGCGGTCACCGCCTGGGCCGGTTCGCCCGACGCGGTGGTCGACTACGGCGTGCGGTTCACCCGCCCGGTGGTGGTCCCCGACGACGACGAGGGCACCGAGATCGTGGTGACAGCGGTGGTCCGGGAGGTGACCGAGGACGGCCTGACCAGGCTGGACGTCACCGCCACGTGCCACGGCGAGAAGGTGCTGTCGCAGGCGCGGGCCACCGTGCGGACGACCGGCTGACCAGCACCGGGCGGCGCGTCGGGTAGACCGGTTGGGAAAGTCGGGTCGGTACCCGTACACTGGTCCGCCGTGGGGCAAGTGACCCCTGCCTGGTCGTGTGGCCAGGTAGGGCAAGCGTTGCCGCACAGGGGTGTAGCTCAATTGGCAGAGCAGCGGTCTCCAAAACCGCAGGCTGCAGGTTCAAGTCCTGTCACCCCTGCGCCTCAGGCCTGACCGTTCCGTGGGTCGCGCCGCCTTTCTGGTGGCGTCCGGCCCGTGGTGGTGGCATCGGCGGGGAGGTTCCGAGGCATCGGGCCTTCCGGTTGATCCGCCGGCCGCGGCCCGTCCCGGGACGGTTGGTCCGGCCGGCGTGACCAAGCGCCGCGCACGCGCACCGCGTGCGACACCGACATCCCGCGACGGAGGGCGAAGTGGCCGACAACAAGCGGCGCGGCGAGGACGCCGACGACGACCGCCTGAACGACGACGTCGTCAACGACGGCGCCGAGGACGACGCCACCGACGCGGACGAGCCGGTTTCGCGGGGTGGCACCGCCACCCGTTCGCGGGCCAGGGCGGATTCCGCGGATGGCCGTAAGACGCGTACCGACGCCGACAAGGTGGGCCTGTTCGGTCGCATCGCGCGTTTCATCCGCGAGGTCGTGGCCGAACTGCGTAAGGTCATCTGGCCGACCCGCAAGGAGCTGCTGACCTACACGGGCGTGGTGATCGCGTTCGTCGCGGTGATGCTGACGATCGTGGCCCTGCTCGACTTCGCCTTCGCCAAGGGTGTGTTGTGGGTCTTCGGCAACCCCAGCTGACCGGCTGACACGTGCCGATAGTGACGGAAGTGAGCAAGCGTGCCTGAGTACGACGAGACCGCCGAGACCCCGGACGAGCAGTCCACGGTGGCGACGGCGGCTGGTGACGAGTCGGTCGAGGCCGCCAGCGAGCCGGAGTTCGCCCTGACCGAACCCGCTCCCGAGGAGGACTTCGACCCGGTCGCGGAGCTGCGGCAGAAGCTGCGTTACGCACCGGGCGACTGGTACGTGGTGCACTCGTACGCCGGCTACGAGAACAAGGTCAAGACCAACCTCGAGACCCGGATTACGTCCCTCGACATGGAGGACTACATCTACCAGGTCGAGGTGCCGACCCGGGAAGAGGTCGAGGTCAAGAACGGCAAGCGCTCCCAGGTGCAGGCCAAGGTCTTCCCCGGCTACATCCTGGTGCGGATGGAACTGACCGCGGAGTCCTACTCCTGTGTGCGGAACACCCCCGGCGTCACCGGCTTCGTCGGCGCGACGGACCGGGCCGACCGCCCGGCCCCGCTGAGCCTCGACGAGGTGCTCAAGTGGCTGGCGCCGGCCGTCGAGACCGAGCAGAAGAAGGCCAAGCCGGAGGTCAAGGTCCTCGACTTCGAGGTCGGCGACTCGGTGACGGTCACCGACGGTGCCTTCGCCTCGCTGCCGGCCACGATCAGCGAGATCAACGCCGACCAGCAGAAGCTCAAGGTGCTGGTGTCGATCTTCGGCCGGGAGACGCCGGTGGAGTTGAACTTCAACCAGGTCGCCAAGATCTGATTCGTCGGCGACCGGCGGCGGAGGGAAACCGCCGCCGGTCGCCGTACGTCCGGTTCATCGGCCCGGGCAACCTCCGTGGCTGCCGGGATCCCGGTCTGCGCTACCCTAGAACGTCGCCGCCGTCGCATGCGCGCTGACCGTGCGCGCCTCGACGGCGGTGTCGTGTGAACCTTTCCCAGTTCCAAGCCCCAGGAAGAGACATGCCTCCGAAGAAGAAGCTCGTCAAGACGTTCACGCTTCAGCTGCCGGCGGGCCAGGCCACTCCGGCGCCGCCGGTCGGTCCCGCGCTCGGTCAGCACGGCGTGAACATCATGGAGTTCTGCAAGTCGTACAACGCGCAGACCGAGTCGCAGCGGGGCGACATCGTCCCCGCCGAGATCAGCGTGTACGAGGACCGGTCCTTCACCTTCGTGCTGAAGACCCCGCCCGCCGCCCGGCTGCTGATCAAGGCCGCCGGTGTGCAGAAGGGCTCGGGCGTCCCGCACACCCAGAAGGTCGGCTCGGTGACCCGCGCCCAGCTGCGGGAGATCGCCGAGAAGAAGATGGCCGACCTCAACGCCAACGACCTCGACCAGGCTGAGAAGATCATCGCCGGCACCGCCCGGTCGATGGGTCTGAACGTCACCGACTGACGTCGGCCAGCACCGACCCGTACGGATCGTGGGAGGGCGCGCGAGCACCGCGGCCCGCCAGAGACCACAGGAGTAGACAGAACATGCAGCGCAGCAAGAGCTACCGCAAGGCCGCCGAGGCCATCGACCGGTCCAAGCTCTACACCCCCGCCGAGGCCGTCAAGCTGGCCAAGGAGAGCACCGCCGTCAAGTTCGACGCCACGGTCGAGGTCGCGATGCGCCTCGGCGTCGACCCCCGCAAGGCGGACCAGATGGTCCGCGGCACGGTCAACCTGCCGCACGGCACCGGTAAGACCGCCCGCGTGATCGTCTTCGCCGCGGGCGCGAAGGCCGAGGAGGCCGTCGCCGCCGGTGCGGACGAGGTGGGTACCGACGAGCTGGTCGCCCGGATCCAGGGTGGCTGGCTGGAGTTCGACGCGGCGATCGCCACGCCGGACCAGATGGCCAAGATCGGCCGGATCGCGCGGATCCTGGGCCCGCGCGGTCTCATGCCGAACCCGAAGACCGGCACGGTGACCATGGACGTCACCAAGGCCGTCTCCGACATCAAGGGCGGGAAGATCACCTTCCGGGTGGACAAGCACTCGAACCTGCACCTGATCATCGGTAAGGCCTCGTTCTCGGAGGCTCAGCTGGTCGACAACTACGCGGCCGTCCTGGACGAGGTGCTGCGGGCCAAGCCGTCCGCCGCCAAGGGCAAGTACCTCAAGAAGGTCACCCTCACCACCACGATGGGCCCCGGTGTACCGGTCGACCCGAACGCGGTGAAGAACCTGCAGGAGAGCTCGGCCGACAGCTGAGCACGACCGCTGAACGCGGCCCCGCCACCCGTGGCGGGGCCGCGTTCGTCTGTCCGCTGTGGCAGGCTCACGGCATGCTGCTGGAGGACGTCGGGCTGCGGTACCACCGTCACGGCCCGTGGGTGCTGCGGCAGGTGACGGCCCGGGTCGCCGGGGGCGAGGCGGTGGTGGTGCTCGGTCGCAACGGCGTCGGCAAGTCGACGCTGCTCCAGCTCGTCGCCGGAGTCCTGCGGCCGACCCGGGGTCGGGTGGTCGACCGGCCGGCGGTCGTGGGCTGGGTGCCGGAACGCTTCCCGGCCGACCAGCCGTTCACCGTCGACGACTACCTAGCCGCGATGGCGCGGGTCGCCGGCCTCTCCCCGGCCGGGGCGGACCGGACGGTACGACGCTGGGTCGATCGACTGGGCCTCGGCCCGTTCCGCACGGTCCGGCTGTCCCAGTTGTCGAAGGGCACCGCACAGAAGGTCGGGCTGGCCCAGGCCCTGCTGCGCCCGCCCGGCCTGCTCGTCCTCGACGAACCCTGGGAGGGCCTGGACGCCGGAGCGCGTGAGCTGGTCCCGCAGGTGATCGACGAGGTGCTGGCCGACGGCGGTTCGGTGCTGGTCAGCGACCACCGGGGCGAGACGGTCCGGCTGCCGGGCGCGCGGGAGTGGACGGTGGCCGACGGGGCCGTGGTCGAGCGGTCGCCGTCGGGCGGGCCGGCGCTGGCCGTGGTCGAGCTGGAGGTCCCGGTCGGGGAACTGCCGGCCACCGTCGCCCACCTACGCGCCGAGGGCCATCGCATTCTCCGGGTACGCGGCCAGCACGCACCACCCGAGGCCACGCGGCCGGGAGCGGTCCCGCCCACCGAGGTGGCCCGGTGACCGCCCTGGTCCGATTCCGGCTAGCCGGCTTCCTGCGTACCGGACGGGCGTTGGCGCCGGTCCTGGCCGGCCTGCTCACCCTCGGGATCCTCTACGGCGGTGGCCGGGCCCAGCCGGCGGAGGCCTACGGTGTCTCAGCCGTGGTGCTCTTTCCGGTGCTGGCCTGGCAGACCAAGATCCTGCTCGACGTGGAGCCGGACGTGCAGCGGCGGCTGACCCTGGTCGCGGTCGGCCGGGCGCGGGAGCAGGCGGCCGGCCTTCTCGCCGCGGCGGTGGCCGGTCTCGGCCTGGTCGCCATCGCCCTGGTCCTCCCGTGGCTGCTCGGTGGGGTGACCGGGCCGCGCGTGCCAGGCGACCGGTCGATTCCCCTGGGTGTGGCGCTCGGTCTCTGGGCGCACCTGCTCGTCCTGCCGGCAGCCGTGGCGCTGGGTGCGCTGGCCAGCCGGGCGATCACGCGCAGCGCCGGATACGGTGTGGCGGTGCTCACCCTCGGCGCGGTCGGCGCCATGGTGTTCGGCTTCTCGAAGTCGGTGGTGCCGTGGCTGGCACCGCCACTGCTGCCCACCGCCAGGGCGCTGGCCGGACCGCTCTCCGTGCCGACCGGGCTGCTGCTCACCATGTGGGCGATGGTCTGGGCGGCGGTGGTGCTGACCGGCTATGCCCGCGCCCGCGTCCGGCGCGCCTAGGCGCCTGTGTCGGTCGCCGTTGCCCCGGCGTCAGCGGGGGCACCGGGGCGATTTGCTGGTCACCGCAGGTGTCGCGTAGCCTTGTCCGCGAAGTACCACCCAGAGACCGCTGGTCACCGTGCCCCGGCACGGTCGAAGGTTCCGCGAAGACGGGCGACCCGCGCAGGGCGGCAAGCGAACATCGGCTGCGTCATGTGGTCCGCCGACCACCTGATCCGCGCCGCCTCGCCCCGTGCGCCCTGCGCCGGGGCTTTTCTGTTGCCGCGACACCTCCGCCCCGTCACAGGCTCGCCTGCGACGGTGGCCAGCCTCGAGCAACGAGAGAGGAGGGACATGGCGGACAAGCCGATCCGGGCCGACAAGGCCACGGCCGTCGCTGAGCTGACCGAGAGCTTCCGCAGCGCGGGTGCCACCGTGCTGACCGAGTACCGCGGTCTGACGGTTTCCCAGCTCACCCAGCTGCGGCGCTCGCTCGGCAAGGAGACCAGCTACACGGTCGCCAAGAACACGCTGGCCAAGCGTGCCGCGGCGGACGCGGGCATCTCCGGCCTCGATGAGCTGTTCACCGGTCCTACCGCGCTGACTTTCGTTTCGGGCGACGTCGTCGAGGCGGCGAAGGGTCTTCGCGACTTCGCGAAGGCCAACCCGAAGCTCGTCATCAAGGGCGGCGTCTTCGAGGGCAAGGCCATTTCCGCGGCCGAGGTCACGAAGCTCGCCGACCTGGAGTCCCGCGAGGTGCTGCTGGCCAAGCTGGCCGGCGCGATGAAGGGCAACCTGAGCAAGGCCGCGGCCCTGTTCCAGGCCCCGCTGTCGAAGACCGCCCGCCTGGCGGCCGCCCTGCAGGACAAGCGCGAGAAGGAAGGCGCCGAGGCGGCCTGAGACCGCGCCGGCGCACCACGTTCTTAGTTTGAACCATTAGGAAAGGACGCCAGACATGGCGAAGCTCAGCACCGACGAGCTGCTCGACGCGTTCAAGGAGATGACGCTGATCGAGCTCTCCGAGTTCGTGAAGCAGTTCGAGGAGACCTTCGAGGTCACCGCCGCCGCCCCGGCCGCGATGATGATGGCGGGTCCGGCCACCGGTGGCGCCGCCGCCGAGGCCGAGCCGGAGAAGGACGAGTTCGACGTCATCCTCGACGCCGACGGTGGCAAGAAGATCCAGGTCATCAAGGTCGTCCGTGAGCTGACCGGCCTGGGCCTGAAGGAGGCCAAGGACCTGGTCGAGGCCGCGCCGAAGCCGGTCCTGGAGAAGGTCAACAAGGAGACCGCCGACAAGGCCAAGGCCAAGCTCGAGGGCGAGGGCGCCAAGGTCACCCTCAAGTGACCTGAGTTCTACCCGGTTCGTCCCGGCTCGGGTGAGCCGGGGCACACCACGTCGCGGGGGGGGGGGGGGGCCACCCCCCCGCGCCCCCCCCCCGGGGTGGGGGGCCCCCCCACCCCCGCCCGAGCCGGGCG